>NZ_PDWM01000019.1 GCF_010093225.1 Pseudoxanthomonas koreensis
CGGATCGCCCAGCCGCTCACGCTTGGCCTTGCGCTCGTCCCCGGCAAACAGGCTGATCATCGGTATGGACCTCGGTGCGATGCGAGGTGCTCAGGATACGGGGTGACGGGGGTTTTTAGAGGTGCCCTGAAGTGGGCTCCTACAGGGGAGCCACGGGCGGTGCGGTGGACTCGGGGGACGCCAGGAGCTTCGCGGTGGCGCGACCGCGGGCGAGCAGGCGGCCTTCGTGGAGGAGGCGGAAGGCGTACTGCTGGCTGGCTTCGCCGGCCGCGAGCAGCTCGGCCTCTCCGTCCAGCGCGCCGTACAGGTCGTCCAGGCGCGCCACCGCCAGTTCGATCCCGCGCAGCGCCACCAGCACGCCCGCAGCCGCGCGGCCACCCTGCGCGGAGGCCAGCAGGCCACCGTGCACGGCCATCGCCTGGGCGCCGTATTCGCACAGCGCCACCGCAGGCAGGCGGCCGCGGACACGCAGCGGATGCGCCGCACCGGTGTGGTTGCGCGCGCGCAGGCGGATGCGCTGCGCGTCCCATTCCAGCACTTCGTCCCACAGGCACATCGGGCCCTGGTGCGGGACCAGGGCGAGGATGCCGGCGCGATCCAGCACCGCCGCGCTCACGCCCCGCGCTCCATCGCCGGCGCACGCGCAACCAGCAGCGCCAGGGCGAAGTTGAACAGCACGCCCAGGGCGACGGTGCCGCCGATCGCGCGCAGCACCGGGATCGAGGACAGCGCCAGCAGGCTGAACACCAGCAGCGTGGTCAGGCTGCATACGATCACCGCGTGCAGGGTCCGCAGCTGTCCATCGCGATCGTCGCCGGCGTGGTCGAAGAACAGTGCGTAGTCCAGGCCAAGACCGGCGGCCAGCACCAGCGAGACCAGGTGGAACAGGTTCAGTTCCACGCCCAGGCCGCGCAGCACCGCCAGGATCAACAAGGTGGATACGGCCATCGGCGCGAGCACGCGCAGCACCCGGCGCGGCGCGCGCAGGGCCAGCCACACGGTGCCGGCCAGCAGCAGCGCGGCCACCGCCAGCGCGGCGAGCGCGCGCAGCCGCCACTGCGCGACCAGCGATTCGGAGGCCTGCTTCAGGTCCAGCAGTTGCGTGCCCAGCGGTTCGACCGCTGCCGCCAGCGCGGCCGGATCGTGCAGCCCGGTGAGCGAGACCAGCGCGGTGGCGTGGCCCTCGCCACGCAGCAGCAGGCCGGAGACCGCCAGTTCCAGCGGCGTGCCTGCGAGGTCGTCGGCGGCAAGCGGCAGCGCCGCGCGTGCGGTGGCCACGTCCTCGACGAACGGCGCGAAGGCATCGTCGCGGAACGGCAGGTCGGCCAGCGCTTCGGCCAGCGCCTGCTGCAACTGCGGCGTGTCCGGCAGCGCGGCCTGGCGCGCGCGCTGGGTGGCGGTGCTGGGCAGGTAGCGCGCGGCCAGGTCGTAGCCGTCGAGCACGCCTTGCGACTGCAACCGCTGCAGCACCGGCGCCAGGCGTTCGGAGGCCCGCAGCACCGCTTCGGCATCGGCGCCCTGCACGGCAAGCAGATAACGCACGTCCGGCGCGCCCAGTTCGGCGCGCAGCTGCGCATCGCGCTGCAGGTCCGCCGGCGGCACCGGGGTCAGCCGCGAGAGATCGTTCTGCCAGAACGCGCCGGGTGCGAAGGCGGCCACCACCAGCGCTGCCAGCGCCAGCGCCACCAGCGCAAGGCGCGGCCGCGGCAGCCGCTCGATGCCGCGCCACAGTCGCGCCAGCCACGGCGAATGCGCCGGGTCGCGGCGCGCCGGCAGCACCACGCGTGGCAGCAACCAGCGCGTGGTCGCGGCGGCCACGCCCAGCCCGGCGATGGTGAACACCGCCAGCTGCTGCAGTCCTTCGACGCCGGAGAGCAGGAAGGTCGCGTAGGCAATACAGGTGGCGACCACGCCGGTCGCCAGGGTCGGCCACAACGCGCGCACCGTCTCGCGCGGCGGCTGGCCCGGGCGCAGGTGGCTGAAGAAATGGATCGGGTAATCCTGGGCGACACCGATGAGGGTGAAGCCGAAGGCGATGGTGATGCCGTGCACGCCGTCGAACAGCAGCGCCACCGCGCCGAGCCCGGCCAGCCCGCCGCTGGCCAGCGGCAGCGCGCCGAACAGCGGCATGCTCCAGCGCCGGTAGGCCAGGCCCAGCAACAGCAGCAGGCCGAGCGTGTCGGCGGTGCCGATCCAGCGCATCTCGCGCTCGGTGCGGTCGCGGATAGCCACGGCGAAGGCACCGGGGCCGGAGATTTCCAGTCGCGCCGCGGTGGCGTCGTCGCGCGCCGTCGCCGCGAACGCCTCCTGGATCGCCGCCAGTGCCGCCTGCTGGCCGGCGCTGTCGAAGCCGGCGGCATGGGTCTGCACCAGCAGCAGCGCCTGCGTGCCGGCGCGGTCGAACCATACGCCATGGCGCCGCTCCGGTGCGTTGGCCGGCTGCCACCGTTCGGCCAGGCGCAGGGTTTCCAGGGTCGGGTCGGAGGGCAGCAGCGGTTCGACCAGTGCCGCGGCCGGCGAGCCCAGGTCCTGCATCCGCTGTTCGAGTTCGTCGCGCAGGAACACGGCGTCCAGCGGCTGCGTGTCCATGGTCGGCGACAGCAGGTAACGGTACGGACGCAGCTGAGCGGGCACCGCGTCGATGCCGCCGTGCCCGCCGTTGGCGGCGAGCGCGATCTCCGGCCGTGCCGCCAGCGCGGAACGCAGCGCCTGCGATCGCGTGGCCAACGCCTCGGGCGGCGCGCCGGACAGCGCCAGCAGCAGCACGCGCGAACCCGGCCCTTCGCCCAGTTCGTCCACCAGCAGCACCTGTGCCGGCGTGCGCGGCGTGGGCAGGAAGCGGCGCAGGTCCTCTTCCATGCGCAGGCCGCGGCCCAGCGCCCACGTGGCGATGGCGAGCACCGCCAGCCACGCCAGCAGCAGCACCAGGCGCATGCGCCGCGGACGCGCGCCTTCGTTCATCGCGTGCCGTCGCCGTGGCACAGCGCGGCCAGCGCAGCGGCATCGGCCACGCCGGCCGCGGCCTCGGCCGCGGTGCCCATCAGCGTGCGCTGCGGCGGACCCTTGGCCGGATGGTTCTCCACGCAGCGCAGCTCGGCATCCCGGCCATGCAGGTCGATGCGCTGCAGCGCGGCGGCCAGGCGCGGATCGCGCGGCAGCAGCCGCAACTGCCATTGCCCGCGCGAGCCGCTGGCCTCCAGCATGTAGGTCTGCCGCAGCAGTTCGGCGTCGCCGGCCAGCAGCGCGCCGAAGCCGGCCTGCACCGCGGCCAGTTCCGGCACCTGGCGCAGGGCGAGGCGGCGCGGCGCGCGGCCGGCGCGCTCTACGACCGCTTCGCCGCCGGCCAGGGTCGTGGTCTCTGCGTAGGGCACGCGCACCTGGCGGACCAGGCGGTCGTCGGCCTCGCGCCGGTACTCGCCTTCCAGCCGCAGCGGCTGCTTGAGCATCGGCGAATCGCGCAGTTCGACGAAACCGGTGCGGCTGGGCGCCGGCCGCGCCACCGCCTGCAGGATCCAGGCCGCGTCGACCGGCACCGCGTCGCCAGCTGCGGCGGCGTCAGGCGCGGCGAGTCCCGGCGCCGTCACCGCGCACAGCAGGATCGCCAGCCGGGACCACGCGCGCGGACCGGCGCTCGAACGGGATCTCATCGCCACTGTCGCTCCAGAAATCGTAGAAGTTGAACCAGTTGCGCGGTGCCTGCCGCGCGTGGTGTTCCAGCCGCCGCGCGTACGCGGCCACCTGCCCGCGCAGCCATTCGGCGCGCGCGCCGCGCGGCGGTGGCGGGCCTTCGACCGCCGGATCGAGGAAGGGTTCGAAGTGCAGGTCGTAGCGCCTGCCGCCGCGGTACAGGCCGAAGCACAGCAGCACCGGTGCGTGCAGCGCCGCGGCCAGCTTCCACGGCGTGAGCGGGAAGTGCGCCGGCTGGCCGAGGAACGGCACCGCGGCGGTGTCCTCGTGCGGCTGCGCGCGGTCGACCAGCAGCGCGACCAGCGCACCGGCCTCCAGCGCCTGCTGGATTTCCAGCGCGATCTCCACGCCCGGCCGGCCGCCATCGATCACCGCGCCGGCCATCGCCGGATCGAGCGAATCGAAGATCCCGGTGAGCACCGGGTTCTGCGCACGGTCGAGCACGATCCGCACCTGCAGGCCCGGGCGCGTGCGCGACAGCGTGCGCAGTGCGTCGAAACTGCCCAGGTGCGATCCGAACAGCAGCGCGCCGCGGCCGGCATCGAGCAGCGCTTCCAGCGGCGCCAGGCCATGCACGCGGATATCGAAGCGCCCGCCCTGCCCGCCGAGCAGATAGATCCGGTCGAGAATGGTCGCGGCGAAGGCGTGGATGTGGCGCGCCGCGGCCCAGTTGCCCGCGCGGCGCCCGTGCACGCGCGACAGCCAGGCCCGCGAAGCACGCCGCTCCGGGCCGCGCACCACCAGGAAATACAGCGTGATCGGATACAGGCACAACCGGGCCAGCCCGCGCCCGCCGTGGCGGGCGATACCGACGATCAGCGCCAGCGAGGCGCGGGTGCCGCCCTCGGGCCGCCGCTTCCACGACGGCTCCGACGGCGCGCGGTTTTCAGCCATGCGCCACCACCTGCGCATCGCCGCCTGCGTCCGCTGCCGATGCCTGCACCTCGCCGCGCGCGAGCACGCCTTCGCGGCCGCGCACCTCGAAGCGCCAGCACGGCGCCGCCCCGGACAGCACCACCTCGGCCTCCTCTCCCGGCAACAGCGGCCGCAGGAATTTCACCTGCGGCAGCCGCAGCGGGCCGAGCGGCCCGTGCCCGGCCTCGACCGCGGCGAGCACGCGCTCCAGCACCACCACCCCGGGCACCAGCGGGCGGCCGGGGAAGTGCCCGTCCAGGCAGGAATCGTCGCTTGGGATCCGGAAACGCATGGGCCAAGGATACGGCGCAGGCCGGACGCGCGCGTCAGCGCAGCAGGCCGCGCCAGAACGCCGGGCCCAGCGCGGCCATGCGCCGCGCGAATTCGAAGGCGTTGCGGTACGGCCGTTGCGGGAAGCGGCGCTTGCGGTACTGGAACTCGGCCAGCATGAAGCCGCCGACCACGCCGTAGTTGAGCAGGTTGGCGAACCACGACCACGCCGCGTGCGGCACCGCCACCCACGGCTCGACGCCGAATGCATGCAGCACCCCGCCCGGCACCGCGCACAGCGCCAGCAGCGCGTTGGCCAGGGCCAGGAACGCCAGCAGCGCCGCCCAGGCCGCGGTCAGGCGGCGGGCGTAGCCGGGCAATCCCGGCGGAACCGGCCAGCCGGCCTGCGCGTACAGCGCGACCACGATCCGCTCCACCAGCGGCGCATGTCCGGCGCGCAGGCTGCGCGCGAACCACCACGCCAGCCAGCCGGTGAACAGCACCGGCGGCGCCAGCAGCAGCAGCTCCAGCCAGGCCGAGCCGGCCGCTGCCGCCAGCCACGCCAGCAGCAGCGCGAGCACGCCCAGCGCCCACCAGCGCCGGTGCAGCAGCGGGCGCAGCAGCAACAGCAGGGCCAGGTCGGCCAGTGCCAGCGCCGCCCAGGGGCCACCCCGCGCGCCGGCCAGGTGGGCCAGGACCGGATAGGCCACGACCAGCAGCACTTCCAGCGGCAGGGCCAGCGCGGCGATGCGGTCGCGGCCGGCCGGGTCTTCCACGGCGCCCGCCTCAGCCGGCGCGCTGCGACTGGACATGCGCCGACAGCGCGCGCAGCGAAGCGAAGATGCGGCTGTTGTCCTCGCCGTCGGCGCGCAACTGCACGCCGTAGCGCTTGCCCACCGCCAGCGCCAGTTCCAGCGCGTCGATCGAATCCAGCCCCAGGCCGTCGTTGAACAGCGGCGCTTCCGGGTCGATCGCCTGCGGCGCCACGCCTTCCAGGTTCAGGCTCTCGACCAGGAGCTGGGCCAGTTCGCGTTCGGCGTCGGTCTGTTGCTGCATCGTTCGGTTCCGGGGGGAGCTTGCAAGGCCGGCCACGATCCGGCATCGGCCGCCGGCGCGCAAGCCCGGATGACGTCGTTGCCCGGTGAAACCGCGCGGGAAGCCCGCGTTATCATTTGTGCACCCCACCCGCGACCCGCAGCTGCCCCCGCATGACCCCGTCCGCACCGCCGTATCCCCCGATCGCGCCCGCCGCGGCGCACCCGGAGACGGCTCACGGCGCGGCCACCGGCGGGACCGGCGGGCGCTCCAGGGGCGACACACTGCAGGGCGGCAACCCGTGAGCCGGCCGCAGCCCTTCGACACCGCCCCGGCCACGCCCGCGCTGGCGTTCTCGTACGCGCCGGCCGACACCCTGGCGCAGCAGCTGGACGATCCGCGCGTTCTGGCGGTGTTCGGCTTCGGCGACGCGGCGCCGGTGCTGGACGATCCGCGCTGGTTGCGGGTGCCGCTGCAGCCGCTGCCCGGTTCGTCGCCGCTGGTCGAGGTCTGGCGCAGCGACGCGCCGGTGGCCAGTGGCCGCGACGACGGCGTGGCGTGGGCCAGCGACGGCCGGCTGCTGTTCGGCGCGATCACCGTCGACGAAGCGGACGCCGGCATCGAGGTGGCCACGGCGCAGGCCTACGCGCGCATCCGCGCCTTCCTCGCCGGCAGCAGCACCCCGCACCTGCTGCGCATCTGGAACTACATGGACGCCATCACCCTGGGTGAAGGCGACGAAGAGCGCTACCGCCGCTTCTGCGTCGGCCGCACCGCGGGCTCGGGCGTGCAAGCGGCGGAAACCCTGCCGGCGGCCACCGCGATCGGCCGCTGCGACGGCCGCCGCCAGCTGCAGGTGTACTGGCTGGCCGCGCGCGTGCCGGGCACGCCGGTGGAGAACCCGCGCCAGGTCAGCGCCTACCGCTATCCGCGCGAATACGGCCCGCAGCCGCCCAGCTTCGCCCGGGCGATGCTGCCGCCGGCGGGCGCGGCGATGCCGCTGCTGCTGTCGGGCACCGCGGCGATCGTCGGCCATGCCTCGCAGCATTCCGGTTCGGTGCAGGCGCAAGTGGACGAGACCCTGGCCAACCTCCGCGGCGTGATCGACGCCGCCCGGCGCACCGTGCCCGCGCTGCCCGCTGCGCTGGGCGCCGGCAGCCTGCTGAAGGTCTACGTGCGCGACGCGGCCGATGCCGGCACGGTCGCGCGGCGCCTGGACGAGCAGCTGGACCCGTCGGTGCCGCGCCTGCTGCTGCACGCCCAGGTCTGCCGGCGCGAACTGCGGATGGAGATCGACGGCGTGCACGGACCGGCCGCGGGCTGACCGGCCGCCCCGCAGCCGTCAGTTGGACGCCGCGCAGCCGTCCTTCTTCTTCAGCGGATTCCAGCTCCAGCCCTCTTCCGCGCACTCCGGCTTCGGTGCCGGCGCCAGCGCGGCCTCGCGCTGCGCGGCGGCGCGGGCCTGCTGCTCGCGCTGTTCGCGCGCCTGGGCGAGCCGCTGCGCCTTCAGCTCCTGCATCGCGGCACGGATCTGCGGCAACGCGGCCAGCGCGGCCTTTTCGCCTTCCAGGATCGCGCGGTTGCGCTGGGTGAAGTCGGCACCGCCGATATCCAGCACCTTGGGCCGGATCACCGCGTCGGCACGCGCCAGCTCCTGCTCGCCCAGCTTCTGGCCCATGATCGCGATCGACTGGTTGACGATGCCGAGCATGCCGTCCGGGCGCTTGCCGCCGGCCTTGCTGGAGATGTCCACGGCGATGACGAAATCGGCGCCGAGCTGGCGCGCGGCATCCACCGGCACCGGGCTGACCACGCCGCCGTCCACGTACTGGAACCTGCCGATGGTCACCGGCTCGAACACGCCCGGCACGCTGCTCGACGCACGCACCGCCTGGCCGGTGTTGCCGCGGATGAAGACCGTGCGCTCGCCGGTTTCCAGCTGCGTGGCGACCGCGGCGAACGGCTTGCGCATGCGTTCGATCGGCCGGTTGTCCACGCTCTGATTGACGTAGTCCTGCAGCTTCAGCCCCTGCACCAGGCCACCGGAGAACAGGCGCACGTCGCGGATGCTGGCCTCGTCCAGCGCCACCGCGCGCTCCTGCAACTTGAATGGGTCCATGCCGCTGGCGTACAGCGCGCCGACCACGCTGCCGGCGCTGGTGCCCGACACCACCACCGGCTGCAGGCCGTTGGCCTCCAGCATCTTGATCACGCCGATGTGGGCGAAGCCCTTGGCCGCGCCACCGCCCAGGGCCAGGCCGATGCGCAGCGGCGGCAGCACCGGGTCGGGCGCCGGCGCGGCGACCGCTGGCGCGACCACGGCCGGCGGCGGTTCCGGGCGCGTGCCGCCGCCGCAGGCGGCCAGCAGCAGCGCGGCCAGCGTCGCCCGTGCGGGCAGGCGGGGGCGGAGGAACGGGCGCGGGGCGGTGAGCGTGGACACGGCGGGGACAGCGGAAGGCACCACGGGATGCGGCCGGGCGATTCTAGGGTGCGCCACGCGCCGCTTCCGCGACGGCCGATGAACGCGGGGGCCAGGTTTGCATCCCTAGGGCGCGGGTGCGTCGGCCAGCAGTGCCAGCAGCTCGTCGCGGCGCAGCTTGCCGGTGGCGTTGCGCGGCAGGCGCGGCAGCAGGCGTATCCGGCGTGGCAGGAACACCGGATCGACCGTGGCGCGCAGCGCGGCGACGATGTCGGCGGCGGCCAGCCCCGGCGCCCCCGCCAGCGCGGCGATGCGGCCGACGCCACCGGCGCGCTCCGGTTCCAGCTGCACGATCACCCCGTCCTCGACCCCGGGCCCGGCGAGCAGGCGCCGGGTGATGTCGCCCAGCGAGGCGCGCTTGCCGCCGATCTCGAGCAGGTCGGCCTGGCGCCCGCGCAGTTGGAAGCAGCCGCCGGCCTCGATTTCGACCAGGTCGGCCAGCGCGACCGGCGCCGGCAGGTGCGGCGCGTGCACCAGGGTGCCGCCCGGCTGCGGCGCCAGGCGCACGCCGGGCAATGGCGTCCACGCCGTCTCCCGCGCCGGGCGGCGGCGCGCGATCACGCAGGTTTCGGTCGAGCCGAAGACCTCGCGCACTTCGGCGCCGAAACGCGCCTCGGCCGCGGCGGCCAGTTCGCGCGGCAACGGCGCGGTGGCGGACACGATCCCGGCCAGCGGCGGCAGCGCCACCCCCGACTGCAGCAGCGCGCGCAGGTGTGCCGGCGTGGTCACCAGCAGCCGCGCGCCGCCGGCCTCCTCCAGTGCGCGCGCCACGTCGGCCGGCAGCAGCGGACGCCCGGCGTGCACCGCCGCGCCGCCGAGCAGCGGCAGCAGCACCGACATCTCCATTCCGTACATGTGCTGCGGCGGCACCGTGGCCACGATCCACGGCTGCGCATCGCCCCACAGGTCGCGCAGCGCCGCCAGGTTCTGCGCGGTGCCGGCGGCGAACGCCGCCCAGGTCTTGGCGTGCGCCTGCGGCTGCCCGGTGCTGCCGGAGGTGTAGCCGATCGCGGCCAGCGCGCCGGCGACCACCTGCGGCATGTCCGGCGCCGGTCCCGGCGCACCGGAAGGCAGCGGCGACGACGCGTCCAGCCGGTAGGCGCCACCGTCGCCGTGCCTACGCAGGATCTCGGCCACCGCGCCCGGGGCGCCGGAAGGCGGCAGCAGGGCGGCCTGGCCGCGCAGCGCGGCCGCGCAGAATCCGAGCAGGAAGCGGTGCCGGTCTTCGGCCAGGTGCGCGACGTGGCGCGCCTCGGGCAGGGTCGCCGCCAGCGCCCGGGCCTCGGCCAGGAATTCGCCGAGCCCCAGCCTGCGGCCGCCACCGAACAGCAGCACCCGGCCGGGGTCGCCGACGGCCAGCGGCAAGCATTCCGGCAGCGGGCCGGGGGATTGGATGACGGCGGACATCGGGTGACTGACCGGTTCCTGCGGCAAGCCCGTTGCCTGCCCTGCGAGGCGGCCAGCATGGCGGCGGCGGCGCAGGCAGGCAAGCCGCACGGCGACCTGCGAGGCCGTGCGCGACGCCTGCTCCGGGCATGACCTTCCACAGTGGCCGGCCGCCACCCGGCTGCTACCCTGCCCGGCTCCATACCTGCCTCGCGCCCGACATGACCCGATCGTTGCTGCACGCCCTGCCCCTGTCGCTGCTGCCGCTGGCCCTTGCCCTGGCGCCGGCCGCGGCCGCCCAGGCGCCGGCGCCCGCCACGTCCACCGCCGCACCGCTGGTGGCGCCGACCGCGCCGCTGACCATCGAGCAGGCGATGGCCGACCCGGACTGGATCGGCCCGCCGGTGGAACGCGCCTGGTGGAGCTGGGACGGCCGCGAGGCGCAGCTGCTGCTGAGGCGCGAAGGCGCCAGCATCCGCGACACCTGGCGCCAGTCCATCGCCGGCGGCGCGCTGCAGAAGGTCGCCGACGCCGAGCGCGGCGCCCTCGACGCGCCCGACCCGGTCTACGACGCACAGCGCCGGCGCGCGGCCTTCGTCCGCAACGGCGACGTGTTCCTGCGCGACCTCGGGACCGGCGCGCTGGCCCAGCTCAGCCGCACCGCCGCGGCCGAGTCGCAGCCGCGCTTCGCCGCCGACGGCGGAGTGATCTGGCGCGCCGGCAACGACGGGTTCAAGTGGAACTCCGGCGCCGGCGTGGCCCAGGTGGTTTCGCTCAAGGCCGAGAAGGACCCGGCCGCGCCGCCCAAGGCCGACACGCTGCACGAGCAGCAGCTGCGCACCCTGGACACCCTGCGCCGCGACCGCGAGCTGCGCGAGGCGCAGCGCGCGCAGGAGGAAATCTGGCGCAAGGCCGACCCGACCCGCGCCCCCGGCCCGGCGTACCTGGGCGACAAGGTCGAGATCGTCGACAGCAGCCTTTCGCCCGACGGCCGCCACCTGCTCGTGGTGACGAAGGAGAAGGGCGCCGACGCCGGCCGCGAAGGCAAGATGCCCAACTACGTGACCGAGTCCGGCTACGAGGAGTTCGAGGAAGTCCGCACCCGCGTCGGCCGCAACGATCCGCTGCCGCACACGCTGTGGCTGGTGGATGCGGCCACCGGCTCGGTGCGCGAGCTCAAGCGTGACCCGCTGCCCGGCATCGGCACCGACCCGCTGGCTGGCCTGCGCAAGGCCGCCGGCAAGGACCCGCTCAAGGGCCTGCGCCCGGTGCAGGTCAACAGCGAGCGCGCCGGCCCCGCCGTGCGCTGGAGCAACGACGGCCGCAGCGTGGCGGTGATGCTGCGCGCGGTCGACAACAAGGACCGCTGGATCGCCGCGGTGGACCTGGAACAGGCGGTGCTGCAGCCGCGCCACCGCCTCACCGACCCGGCCTGGATCAACTGGAACTTCAACGATTTCGGCTGGCTGCCGGACAACCGCACGCTGTGGCTGCTGTCGGAGGAGTCGGGATACTCGCACCTCTACACTCAGGCCGGCGGCGAAAAGCCGCGCCAGCGCACCTCCGGTGCATGGGAGGCGTCCTCGCCGGTGCCCAGCGCCAACGGCAACGGCTTCCTGTTCCTGTGCAACCGCAAGTGGCCAGGCGACTACGAAGTCTGCGCGCTGGACCTGGCCAACGGCCAGGTCCGCGAAGTCACCGCGCTCGACGGCGTGGAAGACTTCAGCCTCTCGCCCGACGGCCGCCAGCTGCTGGTGCGCTACTCGGACAGCTACCTGCCGCCGCAGCTGGCGGTGGTGCCGTTCGAAGGCGGCCCGGCGCGCGTGCTCACCGACACCCGCAGCGCCGCGTTCAAGGCGCGCGAGTGGATCCGCCCGCAGTACGTGCAGGTGCCGTCGAAGCACGGCGCCGGCACGGTCTGGGGCAAGTTCTACGGACCGAAGGACTACGAGCCGGGCCGCAAGTACCCGGTGGCGATGTTCGTGCACGGTGCCGGCTACCTGCAGAACGTGGCCGCGCGCTACCCGAACTACTTCCGCGAGCAGATGTTCCACCAGCTGCTGGTGGAGAAGGGCTACGTGGTGCTGGACCTGGACTATCGCGGCAGCGAGGGCTACGGCCGCGACTGGCGTACCGCGATCTACCGGCAGATGGGCCACCCGGAGCTGGAGGATTACCTGGACGGCCTGGACTGGGTGGTCGCCAACCACCAGGGCGACCGCGACCGCGCCGGCATCTACGGCGGCAGCTACGGCGGCTTCATGACCTTCATGGCCCTGTTCCGTTCGCCGGGCACGTTCAAGGCCGGCGCCGCGCTGCGCCCGGTGGTGGACTGGACCCAGTACAACCACGAGTACACGTCCAACATCCTCAACACGCCCGAGCTCGATCCGGAGGCCTACAGGAAGTCCTCGCCGATCGAGTACGCGCAGGGCCTGCAGGACGAGCTGCTGATCGCCCACGGCATGATCGACGACAACGTGTTCTTCCGCGATTCGGTGATGCTGACCCAGCGCCTGATCGAACTGCACAAGGACGACTGGGAGATCGCGCCCTACCCGCTGGAGCGGCACGGCTTCACCCGTGCCGATTCGTGGCTGGACGAGTACAAGCGGATCCTGAAGCTGTTCGAGCGCAGGCTGAAGTGAGTGCCGCGCCCGGCGCCGGGAAACCGGCCGCCGGGCACGCGGTCCGCCCGCGCCGCGCCATGCCAGGACCCGAACCCATGCACGCTCCGGACCGGAACGCCGCCGTCTTCGTCACCTCGCTGGGCTGGATCTCGCTGGTGCTGGCCGCGCTGGGTTCGGCCTGGGCATTGGCGCAATTTCTGGTGGGCCTGCTGATCCCGGACGCGCTGGTGGCCGACCTGGCCGCGCAGGGGCTGGTGCCGCCGCTGCTGGCCAACCTGTTCGCATGGCGGAACGTGCTGGCGCTGGCGATGCTGGGCCTGTCGCTGGCGCTGCTGGCGTCCGCCTGGGGCCTGTTGCGGCGTCGCGAATGGGCGCGCTTGGCCTTCATCGCCCTGCTGGTGTTCGGCGCGCTGGCCAACTTCGCCGCGCTGGCCGGGATCGATCCGCTGTTCGACAGCGCGCTGGCGATGTTCCCGGCCTCGATGCGGCTCGCGCCCGAAGGCCAGCAGGCGATCGCGCAGCTGCAGTCGAGCCGGCGCCTGGTCTGGGTCACCAGCCTGGGCGGTGCGTTGGCCATTGCCGGCGTGCACGCCTGGATCGCCTGGCAACTGTGCACCGCGCCGGTCCGCGCCCAGTTCGGGCCGCCACGGGACTGAGTCACCGCGGCCCCTGTCCGCGCTCCGGGACCCGCGCCACGCGCCTGGATGCGGTTTGATCGCGATCAAGGGGGCCGGGGCCTCGCCGGCTAGAATCACGCCCCATGGAACCGAACTTCGACGTCGTACGCGACTACCTGACCGGCCTGCAGGACCGGATCTGCGCCGCCATCGAGGCCGCCGACGGCCAGGCCCGCTTCACCGAGGACGCCTGGACGCGCACGCCCGACGGCAACGCCAGCCACGCCGGCGGCGGCCGCACCCGGGTGCTGCGCGAGGGCGCGGTGTTCGAACAGGCCGGGATCGGCTTCTCCGACGTGCGTGGCAGCCGCCTGCCGCCCTCGGCCAGCGCGGCGCGGCCGGAACTGGCCGGCGCCTCCTGGCGCGCGGCGGGGGTATCGCTGGTGTTCCACCCGCGCAATCCCTACCTGCCCACCACCCATGCCAACGTCCGCCACTTCCGCGCCGAGCGCGATGGCGAGACGGTGGCCTGGTGGTTCGGCGGCGGTTTCGACCTGACCCCGTTCTACCCGTTCGACGAGGACGTGGCCCACTGGCACCGCACCGCCGCCGGGCTGTGCGCGCCGTTCGGCCCGGAACGCTACGCCGAGCACAAGCGCTGGTGCGACGACTACTTCTTCCTGCGCCACCGCAACGAGACCCGCGGCGTGGGCGGGCTGTTCTTCGACGACCTGCACGAGGACTTCGAGCGCGACTTCGCCTACCTGCGCGCGGTCGGCGACGGCTTCCTCGACGCCTACCTGCCGATCGTGGAGCGCCGCCGCGATATCCCATACGGCGAGCGCGAGCGCGAGTTCCAGCTGTACCGGCGCGGCCGCTACGTCGAGTTCAACCTGGTCTACGACCGTGGCACCCTGTTCGGCCTGCAGAGCGGCGGCCGCACCGAATCGATCCTGATGAGCCTGCCGCCGCGGGTGCGCTGGGAATACGGCTTCCAGCCTGAACACGGCAGCGACGAGGCGCGACTGCAGGAGTACCTGGTGCCGCGGGACTGGCTGGCCTGAACCGGTGAGCCCGGCGGGGCGCGGACATAAAAAAGCCCCGCCGACCAGGGGGAGGTTGGCGGGGCCGGGAACGGCGACTTGGGGAGGAGCCCCGTTCCGTGTAGATCTGCTCCAGGGGAAGGGAGAGATCCGCGACAGGCGTTGCACCTGTCGAGGGCTATGACACCATTCCGAACATGGATGGATCGTGAAGAACGCGGTTAAGAATCCGCTGGATTTAGCACGGATTCATTTGTCCGGCACTGGAACGGCGATGTAACAAAAAATGCCGCCGCGGAAGTGCCTGATCGGCCGTCAGTGGGCCTCGTCCCAGTTGTCGCCGACGCCACTTTCCACCACCAGCGGAACGCTCAGTTGCGCCGCCGAGGCCATCAGCCGGCCGGCCTCTTCGACCAAAGTCGTAGCGAAGTCCGCATCGGCCTCGAACACCAGTTCGTCGTGGACCTGCAGGATCATCAGCGCCTGCGACGCATGCCCGGCCAGCCAGCCGTCCACCGCGACCATCGCCCGCTTGATGATGTCCGCGGCGGTGCCCTGCATCGGCGCGTTGATCGCCGCGCGCTCGGCGCCGGCGCGCTGGGCCTGGTTGCCGGCGCGGATGTACTCCAGGTACAGGCGGCGACCGGATACGGTCTCCACGTAGCCCTGCTCACGGGCCTGCTCGCGGGTGCGCTCCATGTAGTCGCGCACGCCCGGGTAGCGGCTGAAGTACAGGGCGATGTAGTCCTGCGCCTCGCCGCGGCCGATGCCAAGCTGCCTGGCCAGGCCGAACGCACCCATGCCGTACATCAGGCCGAAGTTGATCGCCTTGGCGGCGCGGCGCTCGTTGCCGGTGACCTCGTCCAGCGACCGCCCGAACACCTCGGCGGCCGTGGCCTTGTGGATGTCCGCGCCGGACTCGAAGGCGCGCACCAGGCCCGGGTCCTGCGACAGGTGGGCCATGATCCGCAGCTCGATCTGCGAGTAGTCGCAGGCCACCAGCTTGCGGCCCGGCGGAGCGACGAAGGCGCGGCGGATGCGGCGGCCGTCGTCGGTGCGGATCGGGATGTTCTGCAGGTTCGGATCGGAGGACGACAGCCGCCCGGTCGCCGCGCCGGCCTGGTGGTAGCTGGTGTGGACTCGGCCGGTATCCGGGTTGACCATCTCCGGCAGCTTGTCGGTGTAGGTGCTGCGCAGTTTCGCCAGGCCGCGGTACTCGAGGATCACCCGCGGCAGTTCGTGCTGGTCGGCGATCGCCTCCAGCGCATCTTCGTTGGTGGACGGCTGGCCCTTGGGCGTCTTCACCAGCGCCGGCAGGCCCAGTTCGTCGAACAGCAGTGCCTGCAGCTGCTTGGGCGAATCCAGGTTGAAGCTGCGCCCGGCCAGCTCGGTGGCCTTCTGCTGCGCGGCCAGCATGCGCCGCGACAGGTCCGCGCTCTGCCGGCGCAGTTCGTCCGCGTCGACCTTCACGCCATTGGCCTCGATCCGCTCCAGCACCGCCACCAGCGGCATCTCGATCTCGCGGTAGACGCGCTCCAGCGCCGGCTCGGCGGCCAGCCGCGGCGCCAGCACGCGGTGCAGGCGCAGGGTGATGTCGGCGTCCTCGGCGGCGTAGCCGGTGGCGTCGTCGACGGCCACCTGCGAGAACGGGATCTGTTTGGCGCCCTTGCCAGCCACGTCCTCGTACTTGGTGGTCTCGTAGCCGAGGTGGCGGCGCGCCAGGCTGTCCATGTCGTGGCGGGCGCTGCCGGATTCGAGCACGAAACTCTCCAGCAGGGTGTCATCGGCGTAGCCGGCCAGCACGATGCCGTGGCGGCGCATCACGTGCAGGTCGTACTTGCCGTGCTGGCCGAGCTTGCGCACCGCAGGGTCCTCGAGCAGCGGGCGCAGCAGGTCCAGCGCCTGCGCGCGGTCCAGCTGCGCCGGCACGCCGGGATAGTCGTGGGCCAGCGGCACGTACGCGGCCTTGCCGGGCTCGCAGGCGAAGCTCAGCCCGACCAGGTTGGCGCGCATGGCGTCCAGGCTGTCGGTCTCGGTGTCGAAGGCGAACTGGCCGGCGGCACGCAGGCGCGCGATCCAGTCCTGCAGCCGCTCCACCGTGGTCACCATTTCGTACTCGCCGGGCACGGCCAGGGCCGGATCCAGCGCGACGGCCGGTGCCGCCGTTGCGGCTGAGACGAAACCGCTGCCGCGTGAACGCCCCGGCTCCTTCTCGGCCACCGCCAGCACCGGGCCGCTGCCGCCCGCCGCGGCGACCGCGCCGGCCTCCAGTTCCTTCAGCGCCTGGTTGAAGCCGTAGCGCTGGTACAGCGCGCGCAGCTGCTCCACCTGCGGCTCGCGCAGGACCAGCGACGACGGCGCCTGCTCCAGCGCCACGTCGGTCTTGATCGTGACCAGTTCACGGTTCAGCGGCAGCCGCTCCAGCGCCGCGCGCAGGTTGTCGCCGATCTTGCCCTTGATCGCTCCGGCCTGGGCGATGACGCCGTCGAGCGAGCCGTATTCGCCCAGCCACTTGGCGGCGGTCTTCGGGCCGCACTTCTCCACGCCCGGCACGTTGTCGACCGCATCGCCCATCAGCGCCAGCAGGTCGACGATCTGGCCGGCGCGCACGCCGAACTTCTCCATCACCGCCGCATCCGAATCCATCCGGCTGCCGCTCATGGTGTTGACCAGCGCGATCGAGCCGCCATCCACGCCGGGCGCGCGCACCAGCTGGGCGAAGTCCTTGTCGCTGGTGGAGATGGTCACTTCCATTCCTTCGCCGGCGCCCTGCACGGCCAGCGTGCCGATCACGTCGTCGGCCTCCACGCCGTCCACGCGCAGGATGTCGATGCCCAGCGCATGCACGATCTCGCACATCGGCTGCACCTGGGCGCGCAGGTCGTCGGGCATCGGCGGGCGGTTGGCCTTGTACGCCGGGTAGAGGTCGTCGCGGAAGGTCTTGCCGGGCGCGTCGACCACGAAGGCGACGTGGTCGGGTTTTTCCTTCAGCGTGGCGCGCAGCATGTTGACCACGCCGAACAGCGCGCCGGTCGGCTCGCCGGCGGTGTTGCTCAGCGGCGGCAGCGCGTGGAAGGCGCGGTAGAGGTAGCTGGAACCGTCGATCAGGACGAGGCGTTTCATGCCGGCATTCTACGGCCACGGCCCGGCCCGGTCCCGCCGGCACGCCATGCCGGCGCGGGCGCGGCATAATGCCGGCACGCACGACAGGGAACCGCCATGCACAGGACGATCCTCTTCGCCGCGGCCTTGGCCGCCACCCTCGCCCTGGCCGGCTGCGCCAGCACCGGCGCACCGGTGGATGTCAGCGGCGCCGAGGTCGCCACGCGTACCCTGGACAACGGCGACGTGTTCGAGGAATACCGCGTCGCCGGCCAGCTGCGCATGGTCAAGATCACCCCGGTGCGCGGCGCGCCGTACTACCTGTACGACCGCGATGGCGACGGCGCGCTGGACCGCGACGACGCCGACAAGCTGCCGCAGACCTACTGGAAACTGTTCTCGTGGTGAGTCCGGCATGGCAGCAGCCGTGAGCGGGGGCACCGCAGCGGACATCCGCGCGGCCGGTGACGAGGCGGCCCTGCGCGCGGCATGGCCGGTGGTCGTGCAGCTGCGCCCGCACCTGGACGAGCACGCTTTCGTCGCCCAGGCGCTGCGCCAGCTGGCCGAGGGCTGGCAGGCTACGGTGCTGTACGACGCCCGCGGGATCCCGCGGGCCTTCGCCGGCTGGCGGGTGCAGGAGATGCTGGCCCACGGCCGCTTCCTGTACGTGGACGACCTGGTCACCGACGCGACCACGCGCAGCAGCGGCCACGGCAAGGCCCTGCTCGACTGGCTGAAGGACCAGGCCCGCGCCCTGGGCTGCGCCAGCCTCCAGCTGGATTCGGGCACCCAGCGCACCGACGCCCACGCGTTCTACCTGCGCGAGCGGCTGCGGATCACCTCGTTCCACTTCGGTATCCCGCTGGACCGCTGAACGGCCGCGTCCACGCGGCGCCCACGCCACCGCGCCGCGATTGACCGACAATGGGCCGGCGCACGGAGGCCGGTCCCGTGCCCCTGCCCAGGACGCCCCCGATGCTGCGCTGGTTCGAAACCCGGCTGGATCCATATCCGGCCGTCCCCGCCTCCCAACCGCCGCGCACGCTGTACGCGTTCTGCCGCCACTACACCCGCGGCGCCGAGCCATGGCTGCTGCTGATGGCGCTGCTGACCACCGCCATCGCGGTCACCGAAGTGTCGCTGTACGCGTTCACCGGCTCGATCGTCGACCGCCTGTCCAGCCATACCCCTGCCACCTTCCTGGCCGAGGAAGGCTGGAACTTCGCACTGATGGCGCTGGTGGTGCTGGTGGTGATGCCGGGCCTGAACCTGCTCAGCGCGATGGTCATCCACCAGACCCTGCTCGGCAATTTCCCGATGCGGATCCGCTGGCGGGTGCACCGCTACCTGCTGCGGCAGTCGATGGACTACTTCCAGGACGAGTTCGCCGGGCGCATCGCCACCAAGCTGATGCAGACCTCGCTGGCGGTACGCGAGACGGTGATCAAGATCCTGGACGTTGGCAACTACGTCATCGTCTATTTCGGCGGCGCGCTGCTGGTGGCCGCCGCGGCCGACTGGCGGCTGATGCTGCCGTTCGCCGGCTGGCTGCTGGCCTACGCGCTGCTGCTGCGCTGGGCGATCCCGCGCCTGAACAAGGTCGCCCAGGCCCAGGCCGACGCGCGCTCGACCATGACCGGGCGGATCGTGGACAGCTACACCAACATCGCCACGGTCAAGCTGTTCTCGCATTCGCACCGCGAGGAGGACTACGCGCGCGAGTCGATGGACGGGTTCCTCGGCACGGTGCACCGGCAGATGCGCCTGGCGACCATCGTCAACGTCAGCAACGACACGCTGAACATGCTGCTGCTGTTCGCGGTGGCGACCACCGGCATCACCCTGTGGATGGACGATGCGGTGAGCGTCGGCGCGATCGCGGTGGCCATCGCCTTCGTGCTGCGGCTGATGGGCATGTCGCAATGGATCATGTGGGAGATGTCGGCGCTGTTCGAGAACATCGGCACGGTGCAGGACGGGATCAACTCGATCGCGCTGCCGGCCACGGTGGACGATGCCGCCGGCGCGAAGGACATCGGCCCGGTGCGCGGCGACATCCGCTTCGAGCACGTCACCTTCCACTACGGCAAGCAGGGCGGCGTGATCGAGGGCCTGGACCTGCACGTGCGCCCCGGCGAGAAGGTCGGGCTGGTCGGCCGCTCCGGCGCCGGCAAGTCGACCCTGGTCAACCTGCTGCTGCGCTTCTACGACCGCGAAGGCGGCGCGATCAGGATCGACGGCACCGACATCGCCACGGTCACCCAGGATTCGCTGCGCGCTTCGATCGGCGTGGTCACCCAGGACACCTCGCTGCTGCACCGCCCGGTGCGCGACAACCTCCTCTACGGCCGGCCCGGCGCCAGCGAGGCGGAGATGGTCGAGGCGGCGCGCCAGGCCGATGCGGACGGCTTCATCCAGGAACTGGTCGATGCCAAGGGGCACCGCGGCTACGACGCCCAGGTCGGCGAGCGCGGGGTGAAGCTGTCGGGCGGGCAGCGCCAGCGAATCGCCATCGCCCGCGTGCTGCTGAAGAACGCGCCGATCCTGGTGCTGGACGAGGCGACCTCGGCGCTGGACTCGGAAGTGGAGGCGGTGATCCAGGAGAACCTGTACCGGCTGATGCAGGGCAAGACGGTAATCGCGATCGCCCACCGCCTGTCCACGATCGCGGCGATGGACCGGCTGGTGGTGATGGACCAGGGCCGGATCGTCGAACAGGGCACGCACGAGCAACTGCTGGCACACGGCGGGCTGTACGCGCAACTGTGGCAGCGGCAGTCCGGTGGCTTCCTGGAGCTGGAGGCCGAGACGGAGGCCACGGAGGATTGAGTAGAGCCGGGCTTGCCCGGCTGCCCCGCTTCCGGAGACGCGGGTAAAAGCAGCGGGGCAAGCCCCGCTCTACGATTCGCGGCGGCGCTGGGCGCGGCCGAGGGCGAAGCCGGTGCCGGCCCAGGCCAGGGCGACGCCCGCGCCGATCACCATCGCCAGCGCCGGATGCTCACCGAGCAGGTCCAGCGCACGCTTGACCCAGGCACTGAGCGCATCGCCGCCGCGGTACACCACCGTGTCGATGAAGTTCTTCGCCTTGTACTTGTCCTCGGCCGGCACGACCGTATAGAGCATCTCCCGGCCGGGACGCACGAACGCGTACTCGCCGGCGCGGCGCGCCACCATCACCACCACGAACACCGCGAACACCGGCGCCAGCGCCAGCCACAGGAATCCCAGCGCCATCACCAGCGGCACCGCGACCAGAAGCACGCCCACGCCCAGCTTCTGCGCGACGCGGCCGGTGATGAACAGCTGGGCGAGGATCGCCAGGGCCTGGACCACGGTGTCGATCAGGCCGAACACCTGGGTCTGCCGGGCCCGCTCGGGGAACAGTTCGGCGACCATCCGCGCCTGTTCGAAGTACAGGAACGTGGTCACCGTGGCCAGCAGCAGCACGAACAATGCGATGCCCGCCAGGTAGGGGGAACGGAACACCGCGGTCGCGCCGGCGAACGGATTGCCGCCCAGCGGCCGCTGCCGCTGCGCAGGAGCGCCGTCGTCCTGGCCACTACGTGCGGCGCGCGCGGACGGATGCCGGTCGCGCCAGCGGTGCAGCCACATCGCCGCGGCAGCGCTGGCGGCGATGAACAGCGACGACAGCAGCAGCAGCCCGCCCTCGCCCAGCAGCCGCACCAGCGCGGTGGCCAGCACCGGGCCGGCGAGCCCGCCCGCGCTGGCACCGGCGGCGATCAGCGCGAACAGGCGCCTGGCCTCGCTGCTGGCGAACACGTCCGCCAGCACGCTCCAGGCCAGCGAGATCAGCAGCAGGTTGATCACCGAGACCCAGATGTAGAACGCGCGCCCGGCCCAGACGTCGTCGGGCTGCAGCATCAGGCTGGCGGCGAAACCCGCAAGGCTGGCCACGACCACCCCGAACACCCACGGCACGATCCGCCGCCGCGACACCTTCGAGGCGATCCAGCCGTACAGCGGCAGCACCGCCACGGTGGCCACGAAAGTCCCGGTGAACAGCCACTGCAGGTTGTCCACGCCGCCGGCCACGCCCATGGTCTCGCGCACCGGCCGCAGCATGAAGTAGCCGGTGAACAGCAGGAAGAACATCGCCAGCCCCGCGCCCACCGCCGGTGCTTCGTGCGGATGCACGCCGAACAGCCGCGACAGCCACGGCAGGCGCGGGTCGGCACCGTGGCCGCCGCTCATGCGGGAATGCCCATGGGCAATGCCCCTTCAGCGAGGTTCAGGCGGAGAACCGGCGGACCAGTTCCTGCTGCTGCGCCGCATCCAGCAGCGGCCCGGTGCCGGCCTTCAGCTGGTCGCGCTGGCGCTCGGGCTTGCCGGTGGCCGGGATCACCACGGTCACCGCCGGATGGCTGATCGCGAACTTGAGGAACATCTGCGCCCATGAGGTCACGCCAGCCTCGCCGGCCCAGGGCGGCAACGGCGCGTCCTTCACTTTCGCGAACAGCTTGCCGTCGTCGAAGGCGCGGTTGACGATCACCGCCACGCCCCTGTCCTGCGCCAGCGGCAGCACGGTGTCGGCGGCACGCGGCGAATTGACCGAATAGTGGATCTGGATGAAGTCCAGCTTCTCGCCGCGCAGGATCTTCTCCAGCTCGGGCAGGCCGGCGTCGGTGTAGTGGGTCACGCCGACGTATTTCGTCTTCCCCTGCTGCCTGAGCTCGCGTGCGTACGCCAGCTGCCGTTGCCAGTCGCGCAGGTTGTGCACCTGCAGCAGCTCGACCCGGTCGGTGCGCAGCCGGCGCAGCGACTCGGCCCACTGCGCCTCGGCGGCCTCGCGGCTGTCGGCGGCGATCTTGGTGGCGATGAAGGCCTTGTCGCGCCAGCCGCCATCGGCCAGCAGCGCGCCGACCACCGTGTCGGAGCGGCCGTAGTTGGGCGAGGTGTCGATCAGGCGGCCGCCGCCCTCGAAGAAGATCTTCACCACTTCCTGCAAGCGGACGTATTCCGGCGAGCCGATGTCCACGTCGTAGCTGCCGGAGGTGCCGGCGCCGATCACCGGCAGTTGTTCACCGCTGGAGGGAACCAGCCGGGTCAGCAGCGGGCCCGGACGTGCAGGGGCGGCGGACAGGGGGCCGCTGCCGGCCATCATGCCCAGCCCGGCGAGGGCCGATGCGATGGCGGTGTTTGCCAGAAACCTGCGGCGCGAGTGCGAGTGCATGGTCGTGACTCCTGGACGCGGCCCGGAAGCGGCCGGGACCCGATCCTAACCCCTGCCCCGCAACGCGCATGTGCCCATCGGCATGGACGGGCTTCGCAGCGGCGGCGCCTGGCCGGGCGATCGGCACCCCCGTGTTATCCTGCACGCCTTCCCTTGGGGAGTAGCCTGCTCCGCGCACACCGCGCGGAGCGTCCGCGTCAACACACTCGGCCCGTTGCGGCCGTGGCGCGGATACCCCGTCCGGACCGGACGGCGCTGGCGAGACCAACGGCCTGTCGGCGCGTCTGTGGTTGGACGCCGGCCGGTCGCGTCCGCCCTCCAGCCCGGTAGTGCCGATGAATCCCTTTTCCATGGTCCTGGTCGGCCTGGCCATGTCCACCGACGCCTTCGCCGCCGCCGTGGGCAAGGGCGCGGCGATGCGGAAGCCACGCTTCGGCGAGGCACTGCGCGCCGGCCTGATCTTCGGCGTGATCGAAGCAGTGACGCCGCTGGTCGGCTGGCTGCTGGGCACCGCCGCTTCGCGCTACATCACCGCCTGGGACCACTGGATCGCGTTCGGCGTGCTCGGCCTGCTCGGCCTGCACATGGTCTGGAACGGGGCGAAGCCGGAAACCGGCGCGGACCATGGCGAAGGCGCGCGCGGGCACGGCTTCTGGAGCCTGGCGGCCACCGGCCTGGGCACCAGCATCGATGCGATGGCGGTGGGCGTGAGCCTGGCCTTCCTCGACGCGCCGATCCTGCAGGTGGCCGCGGTGATCGGCCTGTGCACGCTGGTGATGGTCACCACCGGGATCATGCTCGGCCGCGTGCTCGGCGCACTGGCCGGCAAGCGCGCGGAGGTCATCGGCGGCGTGGTGATGATCGCGGTCGGCGCCGCGATCCTGTACGAGCACCTCAGCGGCGCGGCCTGAGCCCGGCTTTCCTGTAGGAGCTCCCTTCAGGGGCGACCCGAGGCGGTGGGAAGGCACTGCGCTACAACGCAGCCTCTCCGGAAGCGGTGCGTTGAGCACGGTGGTATACCGGCCACGTCGGGTCGCCCCCTGAAGTGGGCTCCTACAAGGGTGTCAGCGGACGACGAGGACCGGCACCGTCGACTTCGCCAGCACCGCCTGGGTCTGGCTGCCAAGCAGGACCCGGCCCAGGCCGCGGCGGCCGTGCGAGGCCATCACCACCAGGCCGGCACCGTGCTCGACGACCGCCTGCACGATCGCCTCGGACGGGAAGCCGTCGGGCACGTGCACGGTCTCGCAGGCCACGCCGGCGGTGCTGGCCTGGGCGATGGCGTCTTCGAGGATGCGTTGCGCCGACAGCGCGCAACCTTCGCGGTACTCCTGCTGCAACGCCGGGTCGGCCGACAGCGCGAGCGCGTCGTCGAAAGCCGGCATCCACGGTTCGGTCACGGTCAGGAACACCACCGGCACGCGCAGCGCGGCAGCCAGGGCCAGGCCATGGCGCAGGCCCTTGCCGGCCAGTTCGGAACCATCGGTGGCGATCAGGATGCGGTCGTACATGGCGGACTCCATGGCTGCACCCGGCCATTGCACACCCGCGGGCGCCGCGGGGCAATGGCGGATCCCCTACATCGGCCTGAGGTTGGCGAAGGCCAGCACCAGCCACTTGCTGCCGGCATCGTCGAAGTTCACCTGCACCCGCGCGTGCGCGCCGCTGCCTTCGTAATCGGTGACCACGCCGCGGCCGAAGCTGGCGTGTTCCACGCCCTGGCCCAGTTTCAGCGCGGGGGTTTCGAGGACCGGATGCGCCGCGCGCGGCGGCGCGGCCATCGGCCTCGCCACCTGCACCCGCGGCCGCACTTCGTTGAGCAGGTGGCCGGGGATCTCGCGCAGGAAGCGCGAGGGCGTGCCGTACATGTCCATGCCGTGGATGCGCCGGCTCTCGGCGTAGGTCAGCACCAGCTTCTGCCGCGCGCGGGTGATGCCGACGTAGGCCAGCCGCCGCTCCTCCTCCAGCCGCCCGCTTTCCTCAAGCGACTTGCTGCTGGGGAACACGCCCTCCTCCACCCCGACCAGGAACACCAGCGGGAACTCCAGGCCCTTGGCCGAATGCAGGGTCATCAGCTGCACGCCGTCCTCGTCGGCCTGGGCCTGGCCTTCGCCGGCCTCCAGCGCCGCGTAGGACAGGAACGCGACCAGCTCGCTCATGCTCTCCTGGTCGTCGTCCAGCTCGGCGCGCGAGAAGCGCGAGGCGACCGAGACCAGTTCGTCCAGGTTCTCCAGCCGCGACTCGGCGTCGAGCTGGCCGCGTGCTTCGCTGGACCAGTGCCCGCGCAGGTTCGAGCGCGCCAGCACGTGGTCGACGCGGTCCTTCAGGTCCAGGTCGGTGGTTTCGGCGTCCAGCGCCTCGACCAGTGACAGGAAGCCGGCCACGGCGTTGCGCGCGCGCGCGGCCAGCGCGTTCTCCGCGACCAGCGCGCTGGCGGCCTGCCACAGCGAGACCGAGGCCTCGCGCGCACGGCGGCGGACCTCGTCCAGGGTGCGGTCGCCGATGCCACGGGCCGGCGTGTTCACCGTGCGCTCGAACGCGGCGTCGTCGGCGCGGCTGGCGACCAGGCGCAGGTAGGCCAGGGTGTCCTTGATCTCGGCGCGCTCGAAGAAGCGCATGCCGCCATACACGCGGTACGGCACCTGCTCGGCCAGCAGCACCTCTTCCAGCGCGCGCGACTGCGCGTTGCTGCGATAGAGCACCGCCGCCTCGCGCCAGCTGCCACCGTCGCGCACCCACTGGCGGATGCGCTCGACCACGAAGCGCGCCTCGTCCATCTCGTTGTAGGCCGCGTACACATCCACTGGCTCGCCCTCGCCGCTGTCGGTCCACAGCTGCTTGCCGATGCGGTCGGGGTTGTGCGAGATCACCGCGTTGGCGGCGTTGAGGATGTTGGCGGACGAGCGGTAGTTCTGCTCCAGGCGGATGGTCTTCGCGCCGGGGAAATCGCGCAGGAACTGCTGCACGTTCTCGACCTTGGCGCCGCGCCAGCCATAGATGGCCTGGTCGTCGTCGCCGACCACGAACACCCGGCCACTGTCGCCGGCGAGCACGCGCACGAACGCGTACTGGATCGCGTTGGTGTCCTGGAATTCGTCGACCAGCACCTCACGGAAGCGGGTGCGGTAGTGCGCCAGCAGCGCCGGGTTGTCGCGCAGCAGTTCGTGCGCGCGCAGCAGCAGTTCGGCGAAATCGACCAGGCCGGCGCGGTCGCAGCGCTCCTGGTACAGCGCGTAGGCGCGGCGCAGCGCATCGGTCCACGGGTCGTCGCCGGGCTGGATGTGCTGCGGGCGCCGGCCCTCGTCCTTCTGCGCGTTGATCCACCAGGCGATCTGCCGCGGCGGGAAGCGGCCGTCGTCCAGCTCCAGCTGCTGGGCCACGCGCTTGACCAGGCGTAGCTGGTCGTCGCTGTCGAGCACCTGGAAGGCCTCGGGCAGCTTCGCCTCGTTCCAGTGCAGGCGCAGCAGGCGGTGGGCGATGCCGTGGAAGGTGCCGATCCACATGCCGCGCGAACCATGGCGCAACTGCAGGTCGGCGCGCGCGCGCATCTCGCCGGCGGCCTTGTTGGTGAAGGTGACCGCGAGGATCCCGTGCGCGGGCACGCCCAGCACTTCGTTCAGCCAGGCGATGCGGTGAGTCAGGACCCGGGTCTTGCCCGAACCGGCGCCGGCCAGGACCAGGTAATGCCCCGGCGGGGCGGACACGGCCTCGCGCTGGGCGGCATTGAGGTCATCGAGCAGGTGGGAGACATCCATGCCGCCATTTTACGGGTTGGCGGGCGCGTGGGCCTGCCACGCCCGGCTCAGTGCGCCGCGTGGCCCCGCTTGCCGCTGCCGTTGCTCATCAGCTTGTCGGTCCAGGCGATGCCGATCGCCGAGAGGATGAACACGCAGTGGATGATGGTCTGCCACAGCACGCCCTGGCTGGTCAGCTGCGAACAGTCGTTGCTGGCGATGATGCCCGCGGCGCGGATCGCCGACAGCTGCTCGGGGGTGCAGAACGGCAGGCCTTCCAGCGCGCCGGAGGCGATGAAGGTCTTGAGCAGGTGGATGGAGGAGATGCCGATGATCGCCATCGCCAGCTTCACCTTCAGCACCGAGGCGTTGACGTGGCTGAGCCACTCCGGCTGGTCCGGGTGGCCTTCCAGGCCCAGGCGCGAGACGAAGGTCTCGTAGCCGCCGACGATCACCATCACCAGCAGGTTGGAGATCATCACCACGTCGATCAGGCCGAGCACGATCAGCATGATTTCCTGCTCGCGCAGGCCCGGCGCGTGGTGGATCAGGTGCCACAGTTCCTTGCCGAACAGGAACACGTAGACGCACTGGGCCGCGATCAGGCCCAGGTACAGCGGCAGCTGCAGCCAGCGCGAGGCGAAGATCAGGGTGGACAGCGGGCTCAGGCGTTGCGGCGCGTGCTGGGACATGATGGTGCGATGCAAAAAGGGAGCGCGCAGGGTAGCGGCCGCGCGACGCGCTGCCAAGCGGATTCCCTGCCCTGCGGCGCCGCTCGCCGCCGGTCCATGCCGCGCAACGCAGCGATCCATCCCCGGCGGCAGCCACGCGCCTAGACTGGGCGTCCCGGGATCGCGCGGCCTCCGCCCCGCGCCATCCGCCCCCACCGGAGCGCCCGCATGATCGACCTGTACTACTGGCCCACCCCCAACGGCCACAAGATCACCCTGTTCCTCGAGGAATCCGGCCTGCCCTACACGATCAAGCCGGTGGACATCGGCAAGGGCGAGCAGTTCCAGCCGGAGTTCCTCGCCTTCTCCCCGAACAACCGCATGCCGGCGATCATCGACCACGCGCCCAACGACCTGGGCGAGCCGATCAGCGTGTTCGAGTCCGGCGCGATCCTGGTGTACCTGGCCAACAAGACCGGGCGCTACTTCGGCGCCGACCTGCGCCGGAAGGTCGAGGTCAACCAGTGGCTGATGTGGCAGATGGCCGGGCTGGGCCCGATGACCGGCCAGTACGGCCATTTCAACGTGTATGCGCCCGAGCCCATTCCGTACGCGATCGAGCGCTACACGCGCGAGGCGCAGCGCCTGCTCGGCGTGCTCGACCGGCGCCTGGCCGGCCGCACGTTCATCGCCGGCGACGAATACACCATCGCCGACATGGCGGCCTATCCGTGGATCAATCCGTACACGAAGGCGCCGCTGGACCTTGGGCCGTATCCGGACCTGCGCCGCTGGCACGCCGCGATCGCCGCCCGCCCGGCCACGCAGCGGGCCTACGCGCTGGCTGCGCAGGTCAATCCGGATGCCGGCAAGCCGATGGGCGAAGAGGAGCGCAGGCAGCTGTTCGGGCGCTGAAAAGCCGCGCTGGTGCTACAGCACCAGGGTCTGGATCGCGTGCGCCGGGATGGTGACGCGCGTTGACGCCGTGCCGACGTAGAAGTTGTAGGTGATCTCCTTGCCGCTGGGGTTCATCACCACCGTCGCCAGCCGGCCGTCATCGTTGAGGAAGGCGGTCGCCAGCAGGTTGCTGCGGCTGCTGGCCGCGCTGACCCGCGTCGCGCCGGGGCGCAGGAACTTCGAGAAGTGGCCGATGTACCAGTAGCTGGGCGTGTACACCAGCTCGCCGGTGGACAGGTCGGCGTGGATCGGCGAGAAGCAGTAGTTGCCGACATGGTTCGGGCCGCCGGTCTGGTCCAGCAGCATGTTCCAGTCGATCCAGCCCGAGGCGCCGTTGTTGAGGTCGTTGATGATCGAGGTGCCGTAGCGCTCGCCGTTGGACCAGCGCTGCACCTGCGCCCAGTCGAACTTCTCCACCGTGGCCTCGGTCAGCAGCAGCACCTTGTCCGGGTAGGACTCGTGCACGCGGCGCACGTTCTCGAACATGGGATCGAACCCGGCCCAGGTCTCGTACCAGTGGAAACCCATGCCCCAGGCGTACTGCGAAGCCTCGGGGTCGCCGAAGATCACGTTGGCGCGGTGGGCCATCATGTCGCGGTTGTGGTCCCAGACCACGATCTTCGTGTCGGCGTGGCTGCTGGCCCTGATCGTCGGGCCGAGGTGGTTCTTGAGGAAGTCGCGCTCCTCCTCGGCGGTGAACAGCATCGACTCCCAGGTCTGGGTCGCCATCGGCTCGTTCTGCACGCTGATCGACCAGATCGGGATGCCCTCGGCCTGGTAGGCGTCGATGAACTTCACGTAGTAGTTGGCCCAGGCCGCCGCATATCCGGGCAGCAGCTTGCCGCCCTTGAGCATGCGCTTGCTGTCCTTCATGAACGCCGGCGCGCTCCACGGGCTGGCCATCATCGGCAGCGTGCCGCCGGCGGCTGCGATCGCGCGCTTGATCATCGGGATGCGGTACTTGCGGTCGTGCTCGACCGAGAAGGTCCTGAGCGCCGCATCGCCTTCCTCGATATAGGTGTAGCTGCCGCTGCTGAAGTCGGAGCTGTGGATCGTGGTGCGGGCCAGGGTATAGCCGATGCCCTTGTCGGTGTCGTAGTAGGCGCGCAGGAACTCCTCCTGCTTCGCCGGGTCGAGCCGGGCGAAGGTCTCGGCGGTGGCGTCGGTAATCGCGCCACCGATGCCGAGCAGGCCTTGGAAGCGGCGCTGCGGCTCGACGAAGATCGAATTCTCCACCTCGGTCAGCGCATGGCCCTCGGCCAGCGGCGCGACGCGGCTGGCGACCATCTGCGCGCTGGCGCCCTGGGCGGTGGTGTAGACCGTCAGCCCCGGCTCCGCGCCCGTGGCCGCGAATGCCGGCACGGCCACGGCGACCATGGCAGTCATCAGGATGGCTTTCACGTAATCACTCCTTAGCTCTCGTGCGGCTCGAACATGGCAGGACACGGACACCGGCCGGCTTGCGCGGCAACGCCCGGGAGACGGATCTCCCGGGCGTTGCGGCCGGTGAGCCGCGCTCCCCTGCGTTACAGCGCGTAGCGGAATCCCACCAGGAACTGGCGGCCGTACTCGGTGAACTCCTCCGGGAAGAACAGCCCCATGCCGTTGGAATCGCTGACCTCGGTGCGGAACGGCTCGTTGTTGAGGTTGTTGACCTGGAACATCAGGGTCAGCCCGGCCAGCGCGCTGGTTTCCTGGAAGTCGTAGCTCAGCTGCAGGTCGACCTGGCGTTCGTTGAGCGTGTAGCGATAGCTGCGCTGGCCGAAGATGTAGCTGTACTCGCCGCGGTACGGGTCGCGGAAGCGCTGGCTCACCCGCGCCGCGAAGCCGTGGTTCTCGTAGTACAGGGTCGCGTTGGCCACCACCTTGGACAGGCCCGGAATCGTGTCCGAATCCGAGCCGCCGGGGCCATCCGGATCGATCGACGATTCGGTATAGGACGCGTTGAGCAGCATGCCGAAGCCGGTCAGCGCCTCGTGGAACTCCTCGCCGCCCAGCACCGTGCTGAACTCGGCGCCACGCATGTAGCCGCCGCTGCCGTTGGACGGGGTGGAGAACGTGCCCCAGTCCGACGCCGGCGGGGTCGGCCCGTCGTAGTCGTAGCCGGCGAAGTTCCACGGCACGGTCTGGGTGTAGATGTACGACTCCAGATCCTTGTAGAACAGCGCCAGGGCCACGTAGCTGGCCTCGCCGAAGTACTTCTCCAGCGACAGGTCGGCCGCGTTGGCGCGGTACGGCTCCAGCTCCGGGTTGCCGCCGCTGCCGGTCCATTCGCCGACGCCGCCGGTCACCGCCACGCCGACGCTGCCGTACGCGCCCATGTCGTTGATCCGCGGCCGCATCATCTGCCTGGCCGCGCCGAAGCGCAGGTTCCAGCCCTGGCCGAACTCGGCCACCAGGTTCAGGCTGGGCAGGATGTCGCCGTAGGTGGCGCCCATCGACTTCACCGCGACCGGGCCGTCGGACTGGATGTTGACGCCGCTGGAGCTCTGGTCGGTGCGCACGTACTGCACGCCGGCGTCGCCGCGCAGGCGCACCTGGCCGATGTCCATGTCCAGGTTGGCCTTGAAGTAGAAGGTGTCGATCTTCTCCTCGATACCGTAGTCCTTCTGCAGGTCGTCGTTGCTTTCGCTCAGGTGGACGTCGTAGACCTGGTACAGGATCGCGCGCGGGTCGTAGCTGAGCACGTTGCCCATGCCGGCGAAGCCCAGCCCGGTGGGCGAGAGCAGGAACGACGGATCGAGCAGCGTCGGCGTGCGCCCCGGCAGGTCGGCGAAGTACACCTGCGCCAGCTTGTCCTTGGTGCGCTTGCTGTGGTTGTAGCCGACGTCGTAGCTGCGCAGGAAGTCGGACGACTCGACCACGCGGTTGAGGTCGACGCGGAACGACTGCAGTTCGTCGTCCTGCCAGGAATCCTCCATGCGCCCGTCATGGCCCCAGCCCTGCGGGTCCCACAGGTACACCGCGGACGGATCGGACAGGTCGGGCAGCGCGTAGTGGCCGTTGCCCGAGGACAGCGGTACGCGGAAATCCACGTCCAGCCCGCCGAGGCGGCCAGCGTAGGTCTCCAGCGTGGACTGCTCGCGCTCGGCCTTGGAGTAGCTGGCGTCGACGCCCAGGGTGTACAGGCCCCAGGCGAACTCGTTGTTCCAGCCGATCGCGCTCAGTTTGTCCTCGCGCAGGTTGTTGTCATTGCGCACCACCGGCTGGATGCCGCTGAGCGTGCCGCTGGTGACCACCGGCACGCCGTGGTGCAGGGTGGTCTGCGCGTCGGTGTAGGTGACCGCGCCGTTGTTCCACCACGGGTCGTTGGTCCACATCGTGCCGCGCATGGTCTCGTCCTGCTCGAACTTCGAGTAGTACATGTCCAGGACGCTGTGCCAGGTGTCGTTGGGCTTGTATTCGAGCACGGCCATGACGCCGTCGCGGGTCATGTCGCGGGTCTTGACCCAGCCTTCGGCGCCCTGCAGCGCGATCGCGTCGGCCGGCTTGGCGCCCTGCGGCGCGCCCCACAGGTCGGTGTTGGCCCACCACCACGACTTGTAGTGGCGTTCCTGGAACGGCGAGTCCAGCCGCGCCACGCCGACCGCCACGCCGAAGGTGTCGTCGGCGAACTGGTCCACGTAGGAGGCGCTGAGCCGGTAGCCCTGGTCGTCGCCACCGGAGGTCAGGTCGCCGAGCGAGTTCTTCTCGGCGCTGCCGCCGAACACGATGCGGCGCTCGCCCAGGGCCAGCGGCCGCACGGTGCGCATGTCGACGGTGCCCGACAGGCCCTGGCCGACCAGTGCGGCGTTGGCGGTCTTGTACACGACCACTTCGCTGATCAGCTCGGCCGGGTACTGGTCGAACTCCACGCCGCGGCTGTCGCCGGTGCTGACCTGCTCGCGACCGTTGAGCAGGGTGCCTGCGAACTGTTCGGACATGCCGCGGATGTTGATCACCTGGGCGCGGCCGTCCACGCGCTGGGTGGCCAGGCCGGGCAGGCGCGAGATCGAGTCGGCGATGCTGATGTCGGGCAGCTTGCCCAGGTCTTCGGCCGAGATCGCCTCGACGATCGAGGTCGATTCGCTCTTGGTCTCCACCGAGGTGGCGATCGCAGCGCGGATGCCGGTGACCCGGACTTCGTCCAGGGTCTTGACCTGGTCCTGGTCCGTGGCGGACGCCGTGGCGGTGTCCTGGGCGCTGGCCAGCGGCGATGCCAAGGCCAGGCAGCAGGCCAGCGCCAGGTGCTGTCGTTGGTACTTGCGGGTGCGATTGCGGGGCTTCATGGTCCTCTCCAGACCGTGGTTGACAACGCTGTCAATAACGCCATGTAATGCATGTGTCAATGAAATGGCATGCCTCGCAGGCGAAAACAAAGCTGGTCAACAAGTTACTTAATCATTAAGAGCCGCCGCTGCTGCAGTGCGGGATGGTTTTCGCGCGAAGATCCCGCATCGGCCGCAGATCGCCGCTATCCTGGGTGGAATCCGGTATCAAACATGAAATGGCTGCGCCTCCCTGAACCCGCCCGCATCGGCCTTGCGGTGTTGCTGGCCTCGCTGCCGGGCCTGGCCGGCGCCTCTGCCACCGGCCAGGTCCAGGCCTGGGTGACCACCTCCGACCACCGCCTGGCGCTGGCCCCCGTCGGCCCGGCCGAACTGGTCGCAGGGACACCCGAAGCGGGCGGCGTGCGCATCGTCGTGGAGCCTCGCCAGCGCCACCAGTCGATGGTCGGCTTCGGCGCCTCGCTGACCGACGCCTCCGCCTGGCTGATCCGCCACCGGCTCGACGAAGCCCAGCGCGACGCGCTGCTGCGCGAGCTGTTCGGCCGCGAGGACGGCGGCCTCGGCCTGGGCTTCACCCGCCTGACCATCGGCGCCTCGGATTTCTCGCGCCACCACTACAGCCTGGACGATCCGCCCGACGGTCGGCCCGACCCGGAGCTGCGCCACTTCAGCCTGGAGCCCAACCGCGACGACGTGATCCCGGTCGCGCGGGCGATGCTGGCGATCAACCCGCAGCTGAAGATCATGGCCTCGCCGTGGAGCGCACCGGCGTGGATGAAGGACAACGGCAGCCTGGTCCAGGGCCGGCTGCTGCCGCAGTACTACGACGCCTTTTCGCGCTACCTGCTGCGCTATGTCGATGCGATGGCCGCCGAGGGCGTGCCCGTCTTCGCCCTGACCGTGCAGAACGAGCCGGATTTCGAGCCTGGGGACTATCCGGGGATGCGCCTCAACGCCGCCCAGCGCGCGCGCCTGGTCGGCGACCACCTCGGCCCGATGATCGAAGCGCGTGGCGGCACCCCGCTGCTGTTCGACTGGGACCACAACTGGGACAAGCCGGAGGAACCGCTGGCGGTGCTGCGCGATCCGGCCGCCGGGCGCCACATCGATGCGGTGGCCTGGCACTGCTACGGCGGCGATCCTTCGGCGCAGGCACCGGTGCACGCGGCCTTCCCCGACCGCGACGTGTACATGACCGAATGCTCCGGTGGCGACTGGGAGCCGTTGCGCAGCGGCGGCCTCGCCCTGCAGACGCGCAGCGCCCTGATCGGCTCGGTCCGCAATGGTGCGCGCGGCGTGTTGTTCTGGAACCTGGCCCTGGACGAAAACAACGGGCCCCACGCCGGCGGCTGCGACACCTGCCGCGGCGTGGTCACCATCGACTCGCGCACGGGCGCGGTCACCCGCACCGACGAGTACTACGCGCTGGCCCACGCCAGCCGCTTCGTCCGCCCGGGCGCATACCGGATCGAATCGAGCGGGCGCACCGGCGGGCTGGACAACGTCGCCTTCCGCAACGACGACGGTTCGCTGGTGCTGCTGGTCAGCAACGATGCCCCGGGCGAGCAGGCCTTCGAGGTCGTCCAGGACGGGCACGCGTTCCGCGCGAGCCTGCCCGGCAGGAGCATCGGCACCTGGGTGTGGACGCCGCCGGCGCACGACGCCGACTGAGCTGGCCGCGCGCCCGACCCTGCCGGATGGGCCATCCCCGTCCGCCGCACGCCCTCTAGAATCGGTGTACCGATCGAACCAGGCCCGATCCCCGATGCGTTTCGCCCTCCCCGTCCTGCTGATGACCATGCTCGCCACCGCCCCGCTGCACGCGGAAAAGCTGACCCTCGAAGCGATCACCGGCCCGGCACCGCTGTCCGGCCCGACGCTGATGAAGCCGCAGGTGTCCCCGGACGGCACCCGCGTCACCTTCCTGCGTGGCAAGGACAGCGACCGCAACCGCCTGGACCTGTGGGAATACGACATCGCCAGCGGCCAGACCCGCCTGCTGGTCGATTCCAGCGTGGTCCTGCCCGGCACCGAGACCCTGAGCGATGCGGAGAAGGCGCGCCGCGAGCGCCAGCGCATCGCCGCGTACTCGGGCATCGTCGACTACCAGTGGGCGCCGGACGGCAAGGCGCTGCTGTTCCCGCTCGGCGGCGAACTGTATTTCTACGACCTGGGCCGTACCGGCGCCGCCGCGGTGCGCCGGCTCACCCGCGGCGAAGGCTTCGCCACCGACCCGCGCATCTCCCCGCGCGGCGGCCATGCCAGCTTCATCCGCGGCCGCAACCTGTGGACGATCGACCTGGCCAGCGGCGAAGAGGTCCAGCTCACCTTCGACGGCAGCGACACCATCGGCAACGGCGTGGCCGAGTTCGTCGCCGACGAGGAAATGGACCGCCACACCGGCTACTGGTGGGCGCCGGACGACAGCGCCATTGCTTTTGCCCGGATCGACGAATCGCCGGTGCCGGTGCAGAAGCGCTACGAGGTCTACGCCGACCGCACCGACGTGGTCGAGCAGCGCTATCCGGCCGCCGGCGACCGCAACGTCCTGGTGCAGCTGGGCGTGGTCGCGCCGAAGGCCGGGGCGAAGCCGCAGTGGATCGACCTGGGCCCGGAGCGCGACATCTACCTGGCCCGCGTCGACTGGCGCGATCCACAGCGGCTGACCTTCCAGCGCCAGTCGCGCGACCAGCAGACGCTGGAACTGGTCGAAACCACGCTGGCCACCGGCGTGCAGCGGGTGCTGGCCACTGAAACCTCGAAGACCTGGGTGCCGTTGCACAACAGCCTGCGCTTCCTGCCCGACGGACGCTTCCTGTGGTCGTCCGAGCGCAGCGGCTTCCAGCACCTGTACCTGGCCTCCGAAGACGCGGCCACGCCGGCTTCGATCAGGTTCGCTCCGCTGACCTCCGGCGAGTGGATCGTGGACGAAGTCGCGGGCCTGGATGCGCAGGCTGGCTGGGTATGGTTCACCGGCACGAAGGACTCGCCGCTGGAAAAGCACGTCTACCGCGTGCCGCTGGCCGGCGGCGCGGTGGAAAAGCTGTCGCAGGCGCCGGGCATGCACGCGGCCAGCTTCGCCCGCAACGCCAGCGTCTACGTCGACAGCTGGTCGGCACCGGAAGTGCCGCCGCAGATCGAACTGTTCCGCAACGACGGCACGAAGCTGGCGACGCTGCTGCGCAACGAGCTGACCGACGCCGACCACCCGTATGCGAAGTTCCGCGATGCGCAGCGGCCGGTCGAATTCGGCACGATCCCCGCCGCCGATGGCACCACCCCGCTGCACTACAGCCTGGTCAAGCCGGAGGGCTTCGATCCGGCGAAGAAGTACCCGGTGGTGGTCTTCGTCTATGGCGGCCCGGCCTCGCAGAAAGTGGCCCGCACCTGGGCCGCGGGCGGCGATGCGCTGTTCAACCAGTACCTGGCCCAGCAGGGCTACCTTGTGTTCTCGATCGACAACCGCGGCACGCCGCGCCGTGGCCGCGATTTCGGCGGCGCACTGTACGGCAGGCAGGGCACGGTGGAAGTGGACGACCAGCTGCGCGGGGTGCAATGGCTGAAGTCGCAGCCGTGGGTCGACCCGGCGCGGATCGGCGTGCACGGCTGGTCCAACGGCGGCTACATGACCCTGATGCTGCTGGCCCGCACCGATGCCTACGCCTGCGGCGTGGCCGGCGCGCCGGTGAGCGACTGGGCGCTGTACGACACCCATTACACCGAGCGCTACATGGGCCTGCCGGCCGCCAACCCGGACGGCTACCGCGACGCGCGCGTGCTGCAGCACATCGACGGCCTGGCCGGTGCGGACGCGCCGAAGCTGCTGCTGGTCCACGGCATGGCCGACGACAACGTACTGTTCACCAACTCCACCGCGGTGATGGCCGCGCTGCAGCAGCGCGGCCAGCCGTTCGAGCTGATGGCCTATCCCGGCGCCAAGCACGGCCTGTCCGGCAAGGACGCGCTGCACCGCTACCGGCTGGCCGGGGATTTCTTCGAGCGTTGCCTGAAGCCGTAAGCCGAGACGGCAGCGCCTGCGTGCCGCTCCCCGCTCCGGAAGGCGGATGAAAGCCGGTGCCGGCCGGCCGACCCAGTCTGCGCAATCGGTGCGACGCGATCAGTGCGGCCGGGTCGGCGTCTCCGGTTCGGCCGCCGCCGGCTCGGCGGCAGGCATCTCCGGCATGGTCGGCACCGCTTCCGGCGGCACCCAGATCGCCACGCCGACGGCCTTGCGCTGCTGGGTGGGGATGCCGATGCCGATGCCGCCGTAGGAGCTGCTGCCCCAGCTGCCGCCGCCCACCGAAACGCCGCCACCGGACGAGCCTGACGTGCCCACGCCCATGAGCACCACGCCGTTGGCGCCGAGCGCGGCCGCCTCGTTCTTCAGCCGGACGATGGCCGCGTCGGTCTGGCCCTGGGTGCCGAAGCCGATCGCGCTGCTGGATTCGATCTGGGCGATTTCCTGCGAGCCCGGCGGTACCGAGGTGTAGATCCGGACCAGGGACGGGTCGATCGGCGGACGGGCCTGGCCGACCATGACCTTGGATGTACCGGCGCAGCCGGCAAGAAGGAGTACTGCGGTCAGGACAGCGGTCTGCAGGCGCATGGCGATCCCCCGGAATGGCTTCGATGTCGGCGGATCATCCGCCTCCTGCGGTGAATCTACCGCTAACAGGACCGGTACGGATACGGGCAGGGGCATCGGCGCGGAAGTGTGCGCTGCGGCCAGGTCCACCGGCATCGCGGCGTATCATGGACCCCGGTTTTTTCCCCCGGAGCCCCCGATGAGCTTCCCCCAGGTCCGCCTGCGGCGCATGCGCCGCGACGACTTCTCCCGCCGGCTGATGCGCGAGCACGTGCTCACCAGCAACGACCTGATCTACCCGGTGTTCGTGCACGAGGAGCAGGGCCGCGCCCCGGTGCCTTCGATGCCGGGGGTGGAGCGGCTGTCGATCGACGAACTGCTGCGCGTGGCCGAGCAGGCGCTGGAGCTGGGCGTGCCGGTGCTGGACCTGTTCGGCGTGCCCGATCCGTCGGCCAAGACCGCCGACGGCCGCATCGCCTGGGACGAGGACGGGATCATCCCGCGCGCGATCCGCGCGCTGAAGTCGCGCTTCCCGGAACTGGGCGTGATGAGCGACCAGGCACTGGACCCCTACACCACCCACGGCCAGGACGGCCTGATCGACGAAAGCGGCTACATCCTCAACGACGACACCATCGAGGCGCTGGTGAAGCAGTCGCTGGCCCACGCCGCCGCCGGCGTCGACATCCTCTCACCCTCGGACATGATGGACGGGCGCATCGGCGCGATCCGCGACGCGCTGGAGGCCGCCGGTTTCATCAACACCCGGATCATGTCGTACGCGGCCAAGTACGCCAGCGCGTTCTACGGCCCGTTCCGCAGCGCGGTCGGCAGCGCCGGCAGCCTGGGCAAGGGCAACAAGTACACCTACCAGATGGACCCGGCCAACGCCGACGAAGCGCTGCGCGAGGTGGAACTGGACATCGCCGAAGGCGCGGACATGGTGATGGTCAAGCCGGGCTTGCCCTACCTGGACGTGATCCGGCGGGTGAAGGACGCGTTCGGCGTGCCGACCTTCGCCTACCAGGTCAGCGGCGAGTACGCGATGCTCAAGGCCGCCTCGGCCAACGGCTGGCTCGACGAGAAGGCCTGCGCGCTGGAAGCGCTGCTGGCGTTCAAGCGCGCCGGTGCCGACGGCGTGCTCACGTACTACGCGCTGGACGCGGCGCGCTGGCTGCGCGACGGCTGAAGTCCGGGGCTGTCGGCGGCGCGGGCGGCGCGGGCGGGAGTAGACTGCAGGTGAAGGCGACACCCGGCGCGTCCGGCTGTGATCGCTCCATGGCTGCGTTCCTTACCGAGGATCCATAACCCGTCATGTCCACCGCCCGCTACGCCGTCTTCGGCCACCCGATCGCCCACTCGCTCTCGCCCCTTATCCACGCCGCTTTCGCGCAACTGCGCGGCATCGCCCTGGAATACACCGCCATCGACGCCACGCCCGCGGACTTCCCCGCGGCACTGGCACGCTTCGCGGCCGAAGGCGGGCGCGGCTGCAACGTGACCCTGCCGCTGAAGGAAGCCGCCTTCGCCCTGAGCGCCACGACCAGCGAGCGCGCGCGCCGCGCCGGCGCCTGCAACACGCTCACCCGCGGCGACGACGGGCGCTGGCTCGGCGACAACACCGACGGCGCCGGCCTTGTCCGCGACCTCACCAGCCGCCACGGCCTGGACCTGCGCGCGCGCCGCACGCTGCTGATCGGTGCCGGCGGCGCCGCCCGCGGCGTGGCGCCGTCGCTGCTGGACGCCGGCATCGGCGAACTGGTGGTGGTCAACCGCACCCCCGAGCGTGCCGACGCGCTGGTCGATGCGCTCGGCGAACCCGGTCGCGCCCATTCGCGCTACTGGAAGGACCTGCGCGACCTGGGCGATTTCGAACTGATCGTCAACGCCACTTCGGCCGGGCGCGGCAACGGCGAAGGCTTCAGCGCGCCGCTGTCGCTGGTCAACAGCCGCACCGCGGCGGTGGACGTGAACTATGGCGAGGCGGCGATCCCCTTCCTCGCCTGGGCGCGCTCGGCCGGCTGCCGCGAGGTGGTCGACGGTTTGGGGATGCTGGTCGAACAGGCCGCCGAGGCCTTCGCCCTGTGGCATGGCGTGCGACCGCAGACCGATCCGGTCTACGCCCAGCTGCGCGAGCGCGACCGGATGCTGGTGACCGCGGACTGAGCCGCCGGCATCCGCGGCCGCAGCCGCGACCACATGGGCTAGCATCGGCGGCATGAGGTTCCTGCCCGCCCTGCTGCTCGCCGCCGCGTTCGTCGCGCCCGCCTTCGCCTCCGACGAGGCGCGCCCACGTGCGCGCGACGCCGGCATCGTGGTCGGCACCCTTCCGACCGGCGCGCACAATGCGATCACCGACGTGGAAGGCGTCGGCGTCGGCCACGCCACCCTGGTGCGCGGCCGCGAACTCAACACCGGCGTCACCGCGATCGTCCCGCATCCTGGCAACCTGTACCGGGAACGGGTGCCGGCGGCGATCGTGGTCGGCAACGGCTACGGCAAGCTGCTCGGCGTCACCCAGGTCGGCGAACTGGGCGAGCTGGAGGCGCCGGTGCTGCTCACCGGCACCCTGAGCGTGTGGAACGCGGCCGATGCGCTGGCCGGCCACCTGCTGGCACAGCCTGGCATGGAGCAGGTGCGTTCGATCAACCCGGTGGTCGGCGAGACCAACGACGGCTGGCTCAGCGACATCCGCGCGCGGCCGGTGGGTCCGGCGCAGGTGCAGCAGGCGCTGTCGCACCTGTCGTACGGCGCCGTGGAGGAAGGTGCGGTCGGTGCCGGCGCCGGCACCGTGGCGTTCGGCTGGAAGGGCGGGATCGGCACCAGCTCGCGCGCGCTGCCCGCCGCCGACGGCGGCTGGACCGTGGGCGTGCTGGTGCAGAGCAATTTCGGCGGCCACCTGACCGTGGCCGGGGTCCCGGTGTGGAAATCGCTGCCCGATCCCGAGGCGATGGCGAAGCTCGCCGCGCGCGAGCCACCGCCCTGGCGCGGCGACGGCAGCATCATGATCGTGGTCGCCACCGATGCCCCGCTGGACCCGTCCGCGCTGCGCAGGCTGGCCACGCGCGCGCTGACCGGCCTGGCGCGCACCGGCTCGGACATGTCCAACGGCTCGGGCGACTACGGGATCGCGTTTTCCACCGCCGCGCCGACCCGCCGCACCGCCGGGCCCGCGGTGCAGCCTGCCGCGAGCGTGGCCAACGACGGCATGACCGCACTGTTCCAGGCCACCGCCGAAGCGACCGAGGAGGCGATCCTCAACTCGCTGCTGCGCGCGCGCACCGTGCACGGCCACCGCGGCACCGCACCGGCGCTGCCGCTGGAACCGCTGCTGCGCGCACTCGACGCGGCGGGCGCCCGCGAGGCGCGCTGACTTCCACGGCGGCGATCGCGCCACAGCGCCGGGCAAGCGCCACCGCCACCGCCGCGAAGGCATACCACGCGGCAAAACCGGAATAGGCGCATGCGCCCGCCATGCGGCCCCAGCCGCTACGATCGGGTCATGAAGCGCTTCCTCCTCGCCTGCCTGCTGCTCGCCGCCGCGTTCGCCGCCCCCGCCTTCGCCGAAGGCCAGTTCCGGGTGCTGGTGGTCGCCATCCCCAACCGCTACCACCACGACTATGCGGTCGTGGCCAGGCCGCAGTTCGAGCGCATGGCGCTGGTGCACGGGTTCGACATGGACTGGAGCTGGAACACCAGCCCGTTCGACGGCGACCTGTCGCGCTACGCCGCCATCGTCCTGCTCAACACGCCCGGCGACGAGCTCGCGGGCGCGCAACGCACGGCACTCGAGGGCTACGTGCGCGCCGGCGGTGGCGTGGTCGCGGTGCACCGGGCGCTGATCTTCAATCCGCCCGGCGACTGGCCCTGGTTCGAGAAACTGGTCGGGCGCACGTTCCGGATCCACCCGATGGTGCAGACCGCGACCGTGCGGGTGGAGGACGCGTCGTTCCCGGCCGCCTTCGGCCTGCCCGCGCGCTGGATCTGGACCGACGAGTGGTACGAATTCAACGAGCCGCTGGTCCCGGGCCTGCGCACGGTGCTGTCGGTCGACGAACGCAGCTACGACCCGGCCCGGATCTGGCCCGGCCAGGTCGCACGCGGGATGGGCGCGGTGCATCCGGTGGCCTGGTACCACGCCTACGACGGCGGCCGGGTCTTCGTCACCGCGCTCGGCCACACGCCCGAGCTGTACGCGGACCGCCAGTACCTGGAACACCTGTACGGCGGCCTGTGGTGGGCCGCCACCGGCAAGGGCATCGAACCTGCGGAGCGCGGCGGCCGCTGAGGCCGCCGGCCCGGGTCAGCCGCGCGGCCCCTTGTAGACCGCCGCGTTGATGCAGGCGAACACGCTGACCACGAACCAGCCGAACGGAAACAGCGACAGGGTGATCAGCCAGGTGACCACGAACGCCAGGCAGGCGGCGAGGAACCACAGGATCGCCGAACCCAGCCGGCCCTGGATCAGCTGCCCCAGGCCGGGCACGAAGAAGCTGCAAAGCGCGGCAATCACGTTGCCGGTCGAACCCTGTGCCATCGTCCTCTCCCGCTCACCGGTGGAATGGCCTACAGGCTACCGCAGCGTCGTCGCGCCTACACTGTGTCGATGGTCACCGCCTTCACCTGCCGCGCCGGTTGCGGCGCCTGCTGCACGGCGCCGTCGATCCGCTCGCCGATCCCGGGCATGCCGCAGGGCAAGCCGGCCGGCGTGCCCTGCGTGCAGCTGGACGAAGCGCTGCGCTGCCGCCTGTTCGGCCGCCCGGAGCGCCCCGCGTTCTGCGCCTCGCTGAAACCGGGCCCGGACATGTGCGGCGCCAGCCGCGCCGAAGCGATGGCGATCCTGGCCGCCCTCGAAGCCGCCACCACCCCGTAGGGCGGGACTTGCCCGCTGGCTTCAGCCAGCCATCCCCAGGTACCGGTCCTTCAAGCGCACGTAGTGCGCCGCCGAGTAGTGCAGGCTCTCGATCTCGCGGTCGCCGAGCCGGCGCACGAACCGCGCCGGGTTGCCCACCCACAACTCCGCCTCGCCGACCACCTTGCCCGGACCGACCACCGCGCCGGCGCCGACGAAGCCGTACTTCTTCACCGTCGCCCCGTCGAGGATGCACGCGCCCATGCCGACCAGGCACAGGTCCTCGATGGTGCAGGCATGGATGATCGTGCCGTGGCCGATGGTCACGTCGGCGCCGATCAGGGTCGGATGGCCGGCCTTGTTGAACGGGCTGTGGTGGCTGACGTGGACGATGGTTCCGTCCTGCACATTGCTGCGCGCGCCGACGCGGATGAAGTTGACGTCGCCGCGCAGCACGCAGCCGGGCCACACCGACACGTCCTCGGCCAGTTCGACGTCGCCGATCACGGTGGCGGCCGGGTCGACGTAGACACGCTCGCCCAGGCGGGGGAGCTGGTCGAGGTAGGGGCGCTGCGAGGGGGGAAATCCGGCCATGGCCCATTGTATTGAATTCCCCTCCATGGCTGGCCGTAGACTGCGGCGATGACTTCGCCTGCCACGACTGCCGCCACGACTGCCGCCACGACTGCCGCCACGACCGCCGCTACGACTGCCGCCACCGCGACGATCACCGCCGCCAGTGCCGCGATCGCCGCCGCCGGCGCAACGCCCCGCGTGGCAACCGCCGCTGGCGGCACGCCGCGGGAGCCGGTGACCACGGTCGCAGGCCTGGAGCCCGCGCTGCGGCAGCTGCGCGATGCCTGGCAGGCGCAGCCTCCCGGCTACCCGCAGCGCCGCGCCGACCTGCAGCGCCTGCGCGCGGCCCTGAAGCGCCGCCTGCCGGACATGGCGGCCGCGATCGCCGCCGATTTCGGCCATCGCTCGCACGACGAAACCCTGCTCGCCGACGGCATGACCGTCCTGGCCGGTATCGACCACCTGCTGCGCCACCTGCGCGGCTGGATGAAACCGCGGCGCGTGGGCGCCGGCTGGCGGCTGTGGCCGGCGCGCGCGCAGCTGCGCCCGATGCCGCTGGGCGTGGTCGGGGTGATCGCGCCCTGGAACTACCCGGTGAACCTGGCGCTGATCCCGCTGGCCACCGCGATCGCCGCCGGCAACCACGTCTTCCTCAAGCCGTCCGAACACACGCCGCGGACCACCCGCTTCCTGTACGAGCTGCTGGCCGAGGTGTTCCCGGCCACGCGCGTGGCGGTCGCCGACGGCGGCGCCGAACTGGCCGGCGCGTTCGCCGCGCTGCCGTTCGACCACCTGGTGTTCACCGGCTCGACCGCGGTCGGCCGCAAGGTCATGGCCGCCGCCGCGGCCAACCTGACGCCGTTGACCCTGGAGCTGGGCGGCAAGTCGCCGCTGGTCCTGTGCGAGGACTATCCGCTCGAGCGCGCCGCCGCGCGGCTGGCCACCGGCAAGTGGTTCAACGCCGGGCAGACCTGCATCGCGCCCGACTATGTGCTCGTGGTTGGCGGCGAACGCGGCGACGCACTGGTGCAGGCGCTGCGCGCGCAGGTCGCCGCGCGCTACGGCGCCCTGTCCGGCGACGCGCCGGACTACACCCGCATCATCAACGACGCCCAGTTCGCGCGGCTGCAGGGCTACCTCGACGAAGCCCGCGCGCGCGGCTGCGAGGTGCTGCCGCTGGCCGCGACGCACGATCCGGCCCGGCGCCTGTTCGCGCCGACGCTGGTACTCGACCCGCCGGACGACCTGGCGCTGATGCGCGAGGAGATCTTCGGCCCGGTGCTGCCGGTGCTGCGGGTGGATTCGCTGGAGCAGGCGATCGGCTTCATCCACGCGCGGCCGCGGCCGCTGGCGCTGTATCCGTTCAGCCACGACCGCGGCCAGGTCGAGGCGATCCTGCGCTCCACCGTGGCCGGCGGCGTCACCGTCAACGACACCCTGCTGCATTTCGCCGCCGAGAACCTGCCGTTCGGCGGCGTCGGCGCCAGCGGCATGGGCGCCTACCACGGCCGCGCCGGCTTCGACGCGCTGTCGCGGATGCTGCCGGTGCTGTGGCAGGCGCGGCGCAGCGCCACCGACCTGCTGCGCCCGCCGTATCCGCGCATCCGGCGGATGATCGACCTGCTGCTGCGCTGAGCACGGCGCCGGGGAGGCTATCCTTGGCTCCCGCCCTTGTGCCGACGCGCCATGAAGATCGCCAGCTGGAACGTCAACTCGCTCAACGTGCGCCTGCCGCACCTGGAACAGTGGCTGCGCGCGTTCGGCCCGGACGTGGTCGGGCTGCAGGAAACCAAGCTGGAAGACCACAGGTTCCCTGACACCGCGCTGGCCGCGCTGGGCTACCGCAGCGTGTTCTCCGGGCAGAAGACCTACAACGGCGTGGCCATCCTCTCCCGTGAGGAACCGCGCGACGTGCTGGTCGGCGTTCCCGGCTTCGAGCACGAGCACCGCCGCGCGATCAGCGCCACCATCGGCGACCTGCGCGTGGTCAACCTGTACGTGGTCAACGGCCAGGACATCGGCACCGAGAAATACGAGCTCAAGCTCGCCTGGCTGGCGGCGGTGCGCGACTGGCTGGAACAGGAGGCGCGCGCGCATCCGCGGCTAGTGGTGCTGGGCGACTTCAACATCGCCCCGGACGAACGCGACGTGCACGACCCGGCGGTGTGGAGCGACAACCACATCCTCACCTCCGCACCCGAGCGCGCCGCACTGCGCGACCTGCTCGCCACCGGCTTGCACGACGGCTACCGCCTGCTGCACCAGGACGGCGGCGTGTTCAGCTGGTGGGACTACCGCCAGGCCGCGTTCCGCCGCAACCTGGGCCTGCGCATCGACCTGACCCTGGTCTCCGACGCGCTGCGCGCCCGGGTCGCCGCCGCCGGCATCGACCGTAAACCACGCACCTGGGAGCGGCCGAGCGACCACGCCCCGGCCTGGATCGAGCTGGCCGGCTGAGCGGCCGCGCCGGAAAAGACGAAGGCCCGGCATGGCCGGGCCTCCGTCCCCTCGTCGTGCCGCGGCCCGGGGCCGCCGGCAACAGCGTCAGCGCACCTTGCCGCGGGTGAACAGGTTCACGATCGCCAGCAGGATGACCGCGCCGATGACCGAGAACAGGAAGGTGCGCAGGGTGATGGCCTGGTTGATGCCGCCCCCGAAGATCCATCCGGCCAGAGCCGCGCCGACGATGCCGACCACGATGTTGAGCAGGATCCCCTGCTGCGCGTCGCGGCGCATGACCAGGCTGGCCAGCCAGCCGACGATGCCGCCTATGATCAACCAGATGATGATGCCCATGCTGTGCTTCTCCTCAGGTCCTCAAGGGTCACCCCGGCAACCGGGGTGGGCCCGGCCATCAGACGCGCGCCGGCGTGAAGCGCCTGTATATCCCCGGCCGCGCCCGCTTGTGCGCCGGTTGCATACGGACCGGCACCGGGCACTGCGGCCATGAGCGACCCACGGCCGCTGGCGCAATGGCGATTCGGCCCGGTGCAGGTACAGGCGCTGGCGCACGTGCCCGGCCAGCGCGGCGAACCGCAGGTGCGCGGCCTGATCGCCGGCTGGCTGGGGGCCGGCGACGAGGACAGCCTGCCGCTGGTGCGCGAGGACAGCGGCCGGCCACGCCTGATCGCGCCCTTCGGCGACCGCGACGCCGGCTGGAGCCACAGCGGCGAACGCCTGCTGCTGGCGCTGGGCCGCGACGTCACCCTGGGCGTGGACCTGGAACGGCGGCGCCCGCGCCCGCGCGCGCTGGAACTGGCGCAGCGCTACTTCGCCCCGGCCGAGGCCGAGTACCTGCACGCACTCGCGCCGGAACCACGCGAGGCCGCGTTCCTGCGCCTGTGGTGCGCCAAGGAGGCGGTGCTGAAAGCGCATGGCCGCGGCCTGGCCTTCGGCCTGCACCGGCTGCAGTTCGACCTCGACGGCGAAAGCGGCGAAGCGCCGCTGCGCCTGCGCGCCAGCGATCCGGAACTGGGCGACCCGGCGGACTGGCAACTGCACGAATGGGCCCCGCAGCCCGGCTACCTCGCCGCCCTCGCCTGGCGCCATCGACGATAATCGGCAGATGGACACCGACTTCTCCCCGGCCCTGCGCCAGCGCCTGGACGACGGCCTGGCCGCGCTCGGGCTGGACCGCGCCCTGGCCGCGCCGCTGCTGGATTACCTGACGCTGCTGCTGCGCTGGAACCGCACCTACAACCTCACCGCCATCCGCGACCCGGACGAGATGGTCACCCGCCACCTGCTCGATTCGCTGGCCATGCACCCGTACGTACAGCCCGGCGCGCTGGCCGACCTTGGCACCGGCCCGGGCCTGCCCGGCATCCCGCTGGCGATCGCGTGCCCGGGCCTGCGCGTGACCCTGGTGGAAAGCAACGGCAAGAAGGCCCGCTTCCTGCGCGAGGCGGTGCGCCAGCTCGGGCTGGGCCAGCGCGCACGGGTGGCCGAGTGCCGCGCCGAGGCGCTGGACGAACCCGGCGCCTACGCCCAGGTCACCGCCCGCGCCTTGGACACCCTGGCCGGGATCCTGGAGGTCGGAGGCCACCTGCTGGCGCCGCAGGGCCGGCTGCTGGCGATGAAGGGCGTGCACCCGGCCGCGGAAATCGCCGCCCTGCCCCCCGGCTGGGCCGCGCTGGCGGTGCATCCGCTCACGGTTCCGGGGCTGGACGCCGAGCGTCACCTGGTCGAGGTGGGCCGGGCGGCGTGAAATTTGCATAATGGCCCGTTCCGGACCTTCGCGGTCCCGCAGTCGAGGCAGTCCCCGCATGGCCCGCATCATCGCCATCGCCAACCAGAAGGGTGGCGTCGGCAAGACCACCACGGCGGTCAACCTGGCCGCCGCGCTGGCGCGCACGCCCAAGCGCGTGCTGCTGGTGGACCTGGACGCCCAGGGCAACGCCACCATGGGCAGCGGCGTGGACAAGCGCGAGCTGGAAGCGTCGACCTGCGACGTGCTGCTGGGCGAAAGCGACGCGCGCCCGGTCGTGGTCACCACCGCCGAGGGCTTCGACCTGCTGCCGGGCAACATCGACCTGACCGCCGCCGAGATCCAGCTGATGGACGTCGACGGCCGCGAGCAGAAGCTCAAGGTGGCGCTGGAACCGCTGCGCGGCGACTACGACTTCATCATCATCGACTGCCCGCCGGCGCTGTCGCTGCTGACCCTCAACGCGCTCACCGCCGCCGACTCGGTGATCGTGCCGATGCAGTGCGAGTACTACGCACTGGAAGGCCTGAGCGCGCTGGTGGAGACCATCGAGGCGCTGCGCCAGCGGCTCAACCCGACGCTGGAGATCGAAGGCGTGCTGCGGACCATGTTCGACGTGCGCAACAACCTGGCCAATGCGGTGTCGGCCGAACTGACCGAACACTTCGGCGACAAGGTGTTCCGCACCATCGTGCCGCGCAACGTGCGCCTGGCCGAGGCGCCCAGCCACGGCCAGAGCATCGTCGGCTACGACCGCGCCTCGCGCGGCGGCGTGGCCTACCTGGGCCTGGCCGGCGAAGTGATCCGCCGCCAGGCCGAACGCGCGCGCGGCCCCGCCCGCCCGGTGGAGGTCGCCTGATGGCCACGGCGAAGAAGCGCGGCCTCGGCCGCGGACTGGAAGCGCTGCTCGGTCCCAAGGGCGCCGCCGCCGCCACCCAGCCCGAACAGGTCGGGCAGCCGCAGCCGGGCGACGTGCTGCGCAGCCTGCCGGTGGCCCAGCTGCAGCCGGGCAGGTACCAGCCGCGCCGCGACATGGACCCGGCCAAGCTCGAGGAGCTGTCGGCCTCGATCCAGGCCCAGGGCGTGATCCAGCCGATCGTCGTCCGCGAACTGGCGCCGGGCCAGTACGAGATCGTCGCCGGCGAACGCCGCTGGCGCGCCTCGCAGCTGGCCGGCCTGGGCGAAGTGCCGGTGGTGGTGCGCGAGCTGGACGACCGCACCGTCATCGCCATGGCGCTGATCGAGAACATCCAGCGCGAGGACCTCAACCCGCTGGAAGAGGCGCAGGCGCTGCAGCGGCTGATCGACGAATTCTCGCTGACCCACGCCGAGGCCGCCGCCGCGGTCGGCCGTTCGCGCGCGGCGGTGTCCAACCTGCTGCGCCTGCTCGACCTGCCGCCGGCGATCCGCGCCCTGCTCGAAGCACGGCGGCTGGAAATGGGCCACGCCCGCGCCCTGCTCACGCTGTCGCCGGAACTGGCCAGCAAGCTGGCCTACGAGGCGGCCGAGCACGGCTGGTCGGTGCGCGAGGTCGAACACCGCGCCCAGCAGTTCGCCGCCGGCAAGCTGCCGGCCGGCGGCAATGCCGCCCGCAAGGCCAAGGCCGCGGCGGCGCAGCAGCCGGACATCGCCTCGCTGGAGAACGAACTGTCCGAAGCGCTCGGCGCCAGGGTGGCGATCGCCCATGGCAAGGGCGGCAAGGGCAGGCTGGTGATCCACTACACCGACCTGGACACCCTCGACGGCGTGCTCGAGCGCCTGCGCACCCGCCAGGCCTGACCCCGCGCCGCGATTCACTGTTCATCCGGCGCTTGCGACAATGCCGGCAGCCGACCAGGGTCCCCCCCCATGACCTCCCCTGAGCTTTCCGTCGTCGTTCCGGTGTTCAACGAACGCGACAACATCCCCCCGCTCGTCGACGAGATCGTGGCCGCCCTGCGCGGCCACGTGCCTTTCGAGATCGTCTACGTCGACGACGATTCGAAGGACGATTCGCTGGCCGTGCTGCAGTCGCTCAAGGCACGGGTGCCGGAGCTGCGCGTACTGCACCATGCCAGCCAGAGCGGGCAGAGCACCGCGGTGCGCAACGGCGCCAAGGCTGCGCGCGGCGCCTGGATCGCCACCCTCGACGGCGACGGCCAGAACGACCCGGCCGACATCCCGAAGCTGCTGGCCGCGCGCGACGCCGCCGCGCCGGAGGTGAAGCTGTTCGCCGGCTGGCGCGTGGCGCGGCAGGACTCCGGTTCCAAGCGCTGGGCCAGCCGCTGGGCCAACCGCATCCGCGCGCGGATGCTGCGCGACGACACGCCCGACACCGGCTGCGGGATCAAGCTGTTCGAACGCGCCGTGTTCCTCGAGCTGCCCTACTTCGACCACATGCACCGCTACCTGCCGGCGCTGGTGCAGCGCGCGGGCTGGAAGACGCAGAGCGTGCCGGTCAACCACCGCCACCGCACCGCCGGCGTGTCCAAGTACAACAACCTGGGCCGCGCCCTGGTCGGCATCCGCGACCTGCGCGGCGTGGCCTGGCTGATCACCCGCAGCCGCCGCACCGCGGTGGAGGAATTCTGAGATGGGCGCCGAACTGCACTGGCTCGACCAGCCGCTGACCTGGCTGTTCTGGACCGGCCTGCACGTCACCGGGTGGAAGCTGATCGGCTATACCGGCGCGCTGATGTTCGGCGCGCGCTGGCTGGTCCAGTTCGTCGCCACCCGCCGCGCCGGCAAGCCGGTGATCCCGCGGCTGTTCTGGTACATGAGCGTCATCGGCAGCCTGATGACGCTGAGCTACTTCCTGTTCTCGGCCAAGCAGGATTCGGTGGGCGTGCTGCAGAACCTGTTCCCCAGCTTCGTGGCCGTCTACAACCTGGTACTGGACATCCGCCACCGCGGCTGGCGGCGCGAACGGGCCACGCACTAGGGGATGACGGCGCGGAGCCGCAGCCCCCACTTCCGGGCCATGACCCCCCGGTGCGGGCGATGGGATGATCGGGCTTTCCCGCCGATGTCCAAGCCCCGCATGATCCGTCCGCTTTCCGCCGCCCTCCTGCTCGCCCTGTCCCTGCACGCCCTGCCGGCACCGGCTGCCGACACGCCCGCCGCCGCAGCCAGCGCCGAAACCGCAGCCGATGCCGCGTTCCGCGCCATCTATACGAAGGAATGGGCCTGGCGACGCGCGCAGGAAGGCGCGGGCGACGAGGACAGCGTCGCCGAGGAGGGCAACCTCAACCCGAAGCTGCCCGACGTGTCGCCGGCCGCGCAGCAGGCGCGGCTGCAGGTGTGGGACGACGTGCTGCGCCAGCTCGAAGCGATCGACCCGGCACGGCTGTCGCCGGCCAACCGGATCAACCTGGCGATCTACCGCGACCAGGTCCGCAACCTGGCCGACGAGACCCGGCTGCGCGGCTACGAGATGCCGTTCAACTCGGACAGCTCGTTCTGGGCCAACCTCAACTTCATGGCGCGGCGGCCGATGCACACCGCCGAGGCGCATCGCGCCTACATCGCCCGGCTCAACGACGTGCCGCGCTATTTCGACCAGCAGGTCGACAACATGCGTGCCGGCCTGGCGCGCGGCTTCAGCGTGCCGCGCGCGGTGCTCGACGGCCGCGAAGGCTCGATCGCCGCGGTCGCCAACCTGCAGGATCCGACCCAGTCGCCGCTGTACGCGCCGTTCAAGCAGTTGCCGGCACGCATCCCCGCCGCCGAGCAGCAGGCGCTGCGCGAGGCCGCGCAGGCGGCGATCCGCGATTCGGTGGTGCCGGCGTTCGCGCGGCTGCAGGTGTTCTTCCGCGAGGAGTACGTGCCGGGCGCGCGGACCACGCTGGCCGCCAGCGCGATGCCCGGCGGCAAGGACTACTACCGCCAGCAGATCCGCGAATACACCACCCTGGACCTGACTCCGGAGGAGATCCACCGCATCGGCCTGGCCGAAGTGGCGCGCATCCAGCGCGAGATGGACGCGATCATCGACCAGGTCGGTTTCAAGGGCGACAGCAAGGCGACCCGCTTCCAGGATTTCCTGCGCTTCCTGCGCAGCGACCCGCAGTTCTACGCCACCACGCCGCAGCAGCTGCTCGACCGTGCCGCCTGGATCTCCAAGCGCGCCGACGGCGAGGTCGGCAAGTTCATCGGCACCCTGCCGCGCGGCCGCTTCACCATCGTGCCGGTGCCCGACGACATCGCCCCGTTCTGGACCGCCGGCCGCGGCGGCCTGGGCACCTACTGGCTGAACACGTACGACCTGCCCTCGCGCCCGCTGTACAACCTGCCGGCGCTGACCCTGCACGAGTCTTCGCCCGGCCATTCGCTGCAGGCCGCGCTGAGCCAGGAGCAGGGCGAACTGCCGGCGTTCCGCCGCGACAGCTACATCTCCGCCTACGGCGAGGGCTGGGCGCTGTATACCGAGAAGCTGGGCAAGGAGATGGGCATCTACGAGACGCCCTACGAGGACTTCGGCCGGCTGACCTACGAGATGTGGCGCGCGGCCCGGCTGGTGATCGACACCGGCCTCCACCACTACGGCTGGAGCCGCGACCAGGCCCTGGCCTACCTGCGCGACCGCACCGCCCTGTCCGAGCACGAGGTCACCACCGAGGTCGACCGCTACATCTCCTGGCCGGGGCAGGCGCTGAGCTACAAGCTGGGCGAGATCGCCATCGTCCGCCTGCGGGCCAGGGCCGAAGCCGAACTGGGCGACCGCTTCGACATCCGCGCCTTCCACGACGCGGTCCTGGCCGAAGGCTCGGTGCCGCTGCCGGTGCTGGAGGAGCGGATCGGCGCCTTCATCGAGCGGTCCCGGGCCGGAACCGGCGGGGCCACCCGGGCGCCCTGAGCCGGGCGGGAACCCGGTTGCAATCAGCCACTTGGGCCGGCATAATTACCGGCTCGCTGCGTCCGGCCTGTCCGGATCGGCGGCCCGGGAACGCGATCCGGGGCCGCCACGGCATCGAACTCCTTCCCGCATCGCGTACGGCCGGCTCGACGCTCCTTCCAGGCGCGGGGACCCGTCCGCAGGGCCGCCGTCTCCCGGGCTATGGGCGACACCAGACCTTTCGAGGTGCGTATGTCCCGCGTTTGCCAAGTTACCGGCAAGGGCGTGCAGACCGGCAACAACGTCTCGCACGCAAACAACAAGACCCGCCGCCGTTTCCTCCCCAACCTGCACGAGCGCCGCTTCTGGGTGGCCTCCGAGAACCGTTGGGTGAAGCTGCGTGTTTCCACCGCTGCCCTGCGCACCATCGACAAGAACGGCATCGACGCCGTCCTGGCCGAGCTGCGTGCGCGCGGCGAGAAGATCTGAGGAGTAATCGACCATGGCATCCAAGCGCGACAAGATCCGCCTGATCTCCTCGGCCAACACCGGCCACTTCTACACCACCGACAAGAACAAGAAGAACACGCCGAACAAGATGGAGATCAAGAAGTACGATCCCGTCGTTCGCAAGCACGTGATCTACAAGGAAGGCAAGATCAAGTAAGCCCGGTCGCCTTCCGGTTCTGGAAAAGCCCGCCTTCTGGCGGGCTTTTTCTTTTCCTACATTCTTCCGACAGGCCATGCGCCAACCTCGCCGGCCACGGCGGTTGCGCCCGGAGCGCGCAGGAGCCTCCAGCGCCCCCGCGGCATCCGCGGCATCCGCGGCATCCGGAAGGGGTACTGGTCGCATGGGCAGCGCAGGAGCAGCGGCCGGGGGAGATTCCGGCAAACGGAGTTCGGCCAGGCATTGGCTGGCCTGGGTGCTGGTGGCCCTGGCCCTGGCGGCGGGTATCGGCATGCGCGCGCCTTCGCCGCCGGACGAACCGCGCTTCGTCCTCGCCGCGAAGGCGATGGAGGCCTCCGGGCAGTGGCTGCTCCCGCATCGCGGCATCGAGCTCTACGCCGAAAAGCCGCCGGTGTTCATGTGGCTGCAGGCGCTGTCGCACCGGCTGCTGGGCGACTGGAACCTGGCCTTCCTGCTGCCTTCGCTGCTGGCGGGCCTGCTCTGCCTGTGGCTGACCCACGACCTCGGGCGCCGGCTGTGGGGCAGGAAGGTGGCCAGGCATGCCGCGCTGGCCCTGTTCTGCACGCTGCAGTTCGGGCTGATGGCCAAGCGCGCGCAAATCGACATGGTCCTGGTGGCGATGACCACGCTTGCGCTGTGGGCGCTGTGCCGGCACCTGCTGCGCGGGCCGTCGTTGCCCTGCCTGGCGCTGGCCGGTTTCGCCGCGGGCCTGGGGACGGTGACCAAGGGCGTGGGCTTCCTGCCCTTGCTGGTGCTGCTGCCGTGGGTGGTGCTGCGGTGGCGGCGCAAGGCTCCCGTGGTCGCGGGTGCGCCACTCGGCTGGGCATGGCTTCCCACGGGATTCCTTGCCGGCGTCGGCATCTGGCTGGTGCCGCTGGGCCTGGCCCTGCTGCGCCCGCATGGCGCCGAACTGGATGTCTACGCACGCGACATCCTGCTGCGCCAGACCGGCACCCGCTACGTCGCCGCCTGGCACCACGTCCAGCCCGCCTGGTACTACCTGCAGGTCATCCTGACCCTGTGGCTGCCGGGCAGCCTGCTGCTGCCCAGGCTCGTGCCTGCCTGGTACAGGCGCCTGCGCCGCTGGGATCCACGCCAGGTACTGCTGCTCGGCTGGGCCGCGCTGGTGCTGGTGTTCTTCAGTGCGACGCCGGGCAAGCGCGAGGTGTACATCCTCCCCGCCCTGCCGGCCCTGTGCGTGGCCGCCGCCCCGTTGCTTCCCGGGCTGCTGCGCATGGCCTGGGCGCGACGCTGCCTGCGGGCCTATGCCATCGTGCTGGCCATCGCCGCGCTGGCGACCGGCGCGATCCTCATGTTCGAACCGGGGCTGTTCCGCGCCAGCCTGTCCGGCCGCGACCTGGACCCGGGCGCGGTGCACGCGCTCGCCACCTGGCTGCTGGTGCTGGGCGTCGCACTGGTGCTGGTGGCCGGCATCTTCCGCGCGCATCCCGGGCGGGCCACGGTGGCGGCCACCGTCCTGCTCTGGACCGTGTACGGGATCGGACTGATGCCCACGCTCGATCCGTTTGCCTCCTCCGCCCGGCTCATGCAGAAGGTGGAGGAGCGGATGGCGCCCGGCGATGCACTGGGCATGGTCGACTGGCGCGAGCAGAACTACCTGCAGGCACGCCGCGCACCGGTGGACTTCGGCTTCAAGGCCCCAGTGGATACGCAGTGGCAGCGCGCGTTCGCATGGCTTGGCGAATGGCCGCGGCAGCGATGGGTCCTTGCGTCGCGGCAATCGCTGCACGCCTGCCTGGACCGCGACCAGGTGCTGGAGGTGGGCCAGTCCAACCGCAATACGTGGCTGCTGGTGCCCGGAACGGCCATGACCGGGGACTGTGCCGTTCCTGTTGCGCGCGAGCCGATGCCCGTCCCGTGATGGCGCCACCGGCGGTGGAATCCGGAGTTGCGCTGGCCGCGATCCCGCGCGGTCACGGATCCGCAGGAGGGGCCGGCAGGACCAGGCGCGCCACCGTGCCCCGGCCGGCATCCGAACGCACTTCCAGCGTCCAGCCCAGGTGTTCGCACAGGCGGGCGATGAGGTCCAGGCCGATACCGCCGCCCATGCGCTCGCCGCCGCCCCGGGCAAGCCTGGCGTAGATCGCGCTGATCTCCTCCGGCGTCATGCCATGCCCCGGATCGGAGATCACCACGGTCGCCGGCGCCTCCACCCGGACTTCGATGGTGCCGCGATCGCTGTTCTCGATCGCGTTGCGCAGCAGGTTCCCGATCGCGGTCTGCAGCACCGGCAGCGGCGCCACCACTTCGGCGCCGGAGTCGCCGGGGAAGGCGATGGACAGGTCCTTGCCCTGGCTCAGGTGGCCATGCTGCTCGATGATTTCCGCGATCAACGGGCCCAGCGGAATCCGTTCCGCCGCCCGCGCCAGGCGCGAGGGATCCTTCGCCAGCACCAGCAGCATGCTGACCAGGCTTTCCACGTCGCGGGCGGTACCGCGGATCCGGCCCAGCTGACGGCGTACCGGGACCGGCATGTCCGCCTGTTCCAGCGCGATCTCGCTGGCCCCGGCGATGACCGCGATCGGGGTGCGCAGCTCGTGGCTGGCCATGTCGATGAAGGCGCGCTCGCGCTCGACGAAGGCATCGTTGCGGCGCAGGTAATCGTTGAGCGCGTCGGTGATCACCACCAGTTCGGTCGTGGCCCGGTCCGGGACATCGATCCGCTGGCCGGGCTGGTCCGGCTTCAACGCGCCGATCCGGCTGGCGACGATGGTCAGCGGGCGGACGAGGCGATCGACGCCCCAGAACACCGCCAGGCTGACCAGCACCATCGTGGTGACCGCCGATCCCATGACGGTGAGCCACATGTCGACCTCGCGCCGCTCCAGGTCGGTGATGTCCAGGGCCAGCGCGATGCGGCCGCCGTCGACTTCGCGGATCAGGGCCACCCGCTCGATCCCGCCGATGAACACCTCGTCATGCACGCCCGGCGGCAGCCCCCGCAGTTCCGCCGGCAGCGGCGCGGTGCGGCCGTCGAGCAGCGCCATGCTCGAAGTGTCGACCCAGCGGTAACCGGGATCCTCCCTGAGCCGCTGCTGGATGTGGTCCATCTCCGAGTCCAGCAGGGTCTGCCACACCAGGGCTTCGGCATGCTCGTTGACCACCACGCCATGGACGATCACCGCCAGGGTCAGCACGAAGGCGTAACCGAGCAGGCCAATCAGGATCCGCCGGCGCAGGCTGCTTCTAGCGGCCATCGGCGGACTCCTTCGCCGTCGCCGCGGCGAGACGGTAGCCGATCCGGGGAATGGTCTGGATCAGCTTCTCCTCGAACGGCCCGTCGACGCTGCGGCGCAGTTCGTAGATGTGGGAACGCAGCATGTCGCCGTCCGGCGGGCTGTCGCCCCACAGCGCGAACTCCAGGCGCTGGCGCGTCACCGCACCCGGGCTGGCCTGCATCAGTTCCTCCAGCAGCCTGCGGCCGGCCGGGAACAGATGCAGCGACTGCCCGCGGCGGGTGGCCTCCAGGGTCGCCATGTCCAGCTTGAGGTCCGCGACCTGCAGGATCCTGCCCTTGCGGCGCCCGCCTGCCCGCGCCAGCAGCGCTTCCAGCCGCACTTCAAGTTCCGGCAGTTCGAACGGCTTGGTCAGGTAGTCGTCGGCACCGGCGCGGAACCCGGCGATCTTGTCGGGAAGTTCGTCGCGCGCGGTGAGCATCAGCACCGGCGCTTCGATGCCCGCTTCGCGCAGCTTCCTGAGCACGTCGGGCCCGTCCATGCGCGGCAGCATCCAGTCGAGCACGATCGCGTCGAACGCATGGGTCACCGCCAGGTGCAGGCCGGTGAGCCCGTCGGGCGCCGCGTCGAGCACATGCCCACGCGCCTCGAAGTATTCGAAGAGGTTGGCGACCAGGCTCCGGTTGTCTTCGACGACGAGAATCCGCATGGCCGCTTCCGGGGAATGAGGCGAAGCTTCCGGCGCATGCGGCGCTTTGTCCAGCGCCGTGCCATGGGCTGAACGGCGATTCATGCGGTGGCAGCGGATTAACCCGGCGGCCATGGATCTCCGACCGCTTTCCGACAACACGGCACCGATCATCGCGCCCGTCCTCCGCGTGGCATCGACGTTCCCGCATGCAGTTTCCCGCCCTCCTCCCCGCGT
>NZ_PDWM01000001.1 GCF_010093225.1 Pseudoxanthomonas koreensis
GTCGTGGGGATTGCAGGCCCGCATGCGGGGATCACGGCGCGCAATGGAGGGGGGTGCGCATCGTAGCGCGTGCGGCCGCCTTCCCGAAGGTCCGATGGAGCCCCAGGCCCGCGCACGTAGTATTGGCGCCACCGGCATCGCCGGCATCCGAGCCTGTGACACGATGACCAGTCCAGATCATGCGCGGCCGCTGGCCGTGCCTCCGCTGATCCACCAGGGCAAGCGCGTCTCCGCCGCCGACGCGGTGCGGCTGGTCCGCGACGGCGACACCGTGGCTACCGGCGGCTTCGTCGGCATCGGCTTCCCGGAGAACCTGGCCGTCGCCCTGGAACAGCGCTTCCTCGACGAGGGCCACCCGCGCGACCTGACCCTGGTCTACGCCGCCGGCCAGGGCGACGGCCGCGGCCGCGGCCTCAACCACCTGGCCCACGAAGGCCTTGTTTCGCGCGTGATCGGCGGCCACTGGGGGCTGGTGCCGGGCCTGCAGAAGCTGGCGGTGGACAACCGCATCGAGGCCTGGAACCTGCCGCAGGGGGTGATCTCGCACCTGTTCCGCGACATCGCCGCCGGCAAGCCCGGCCAGGTCACGCGGGTGGGCCTGGGCACTTTCGTCGATCCGCGCCACGGCGGCGGCCGCCTCAACGCCCGCACCACCGAAGAACGGGTGAAGCTGCTGCAGATCGACGGCGAGGACTACCTCTACTACCCCACCTTCCCGGTCCACGTCGCCCTGGTCCGCGCCACCACCGCCGACCTGGACGGCAACCTGACCATGGAGCGCGAGGCGCTGACCCTGGAAGCGCTGTCGATCGCGATGGCCGCGCACAACAGCGGCGGCATCGTCATCGCCCAGGTCGAGCGCATCGCCGAGAACGGCAGCCTGCCGCCGCGCCAGGTCAAGATCCCCGGCACCCTGGTCGATGCGGTGGTGCTGGCCGAACGGCCCGAGTACCACCAGCAGACCTTCGCCGTGCCCTACGACCCGGCCTACTCGTCCGAACTGCGCGTGCCGGCGGCCAGCGTCGCGCCGATGTCGCCGGGCCCGCGCAAGACCATCGCCCGCCGCGCCGCGCAGGAACTGCGGCCCAACGACATCGTCAACCTCGGCATCGGCATGCCCGAGGGCGTGGCCGCGGTAGTGGCCGAGGAACGGATCACCGACCTGATCACCCTCACCACCGAGCCGGGCACCATCGGCGGCATTCCCGCCGGCGGCCTGAGCTTCGGCGCGGCGGTCAACGCCCAGGCAGTGATCGACCAGCCCTACCAGTTCGATTTCTACGACGGCGGCGGCCTGGACATCGCCGTGCTCGGCATGGCCCAGGTCGACGCCGAGGGCAACATCAACGTCAGCCGCTTCGGCACGCGCCTGGCCGGGGCCGGCGGCTTCATCAACATCAGCCAGAACGCGCGCCGGCTGGTGTTCGTCGGCAGCTTCCAGGCAGGCAGCGGCGAGGCGGCGGTGCGCAAGTTCGTGCAACAGGTCGAGCACCGCACCTTCTCCGCGCACGAGGCGCTGCGCCGCGGCCAGCCGGTGCTCTACGTCACCGAGCGCTGCGTGTTCGGGCTGCACGGGTCAGGGCTGGAACTGCTGGAGATCGCGCCGGGCATCGACCTGGAGCGCGACATCCTGGCGCACATGGACTTCCGCCCGCGCATCGCCGGCCACCTGCGGACGATGGACCCGGCGCTGTCGGGCGAAGAACCGCTGGGCCTGCGCGACCGCCTGCTGGAGCGCCCGCTGGCGCAGCGCTTCAGCCTGGATGCGCAGGCCGGCACGCTCTACATCGACTTCGAGCACATGACCATCCGCAGCCAGGCCGATATCGACGCCGTCCATCAGCAGGTGCAGGCCCTGGTCGCGCCGCTGGACCGCAGGGTGCACGCCATCGTCAACTACGACCACTTCCGCCTGCCCGACGACCTGGAAGACGAATGGGTGGACATGGTCCACGACCTGGTCCAGCACCATTACACCCGGGTGACGCGCTACAGCGCGACCGGATTCCTGCGCGCCCGGCTGGACGGGGAGTGACCACCCGTAGAGCGGGGCTTGCCCCGCAGCCCTCCGTCACGTTGCGTCTCCGCGCAAAGCAGCCGGGCAAGCCCGGCTCTACGGGGGCCAGCTATTTTCCGAGTTCGTACAGGTACTCCACGAACGACATCACCGCGCCGTCGTAGCCCTGCACCGCCGGGTTCTCCGATTCGATCAGGTAGTACTCGTCCGGCGCGTGCGCGCCGCCGCCATGGCCCAGGCCGAAGTGGCCGGCGGCCAGCGACAGCGGCGCATCGGTGAAGACGAAGCCCGGGTACGAGCCGGCGTTGCGCGGCCACATCAGCGGCGTGATGCCGCGGCGTTCCAGCACCGCGCGCTGGGCCTGGATCAGCGGCGCGCCGGCGTCGGTCTGGGTGCTGTCGTAACCGCCGCTGACGTTGACCTCGATGTCGCCGTAGCCGCGCTTCTCCAGGTGCGCCTTGAGCGCGGCGACCGCATCGTCCTTCTTCATCCCCGGCACCAGGCGGAAGTCCATCTTGGCCACCGCGCGACCGGGCAGCACGGTCTTGCCGCCGGGGCCGGTGTAGCCGGCGACCAGGCCCTCGATGTTCACCGTCGGCTGCGACACCAGCCGCTCGTTGGCCTTCTGCCAGGACAGGTCGTCGATCCAGTGCGGCACGCCCAGCTGCTCCTTGACTTTCTCCTCGCTGCGCACACTGGTGGCGGCGGCGATCATCACCCGGTGCTCGGTGCCCAGCGGCGGCGCCTTCGGGTAGCCATCGATGGTGATGGTGTTGCCATCGTCAGAGACCAGCGTGCCCAGCGCCTTCACCAGCCGCCAGGCCGGGCTGTCGACCATGGCCTTGAGCGAGGAATGCACGTCCTTCTCCGGCCCCCTGCCCCACTTCTCGCCACTGGCGACCAGCTCCAGCTCGATCACACCCTTGGCGCCGAGGGAAATGGTCACGTTGCCGTCGGAGTCCTGCGCGGCGTAGGGCATGAACACGCCGACCGTGTCGCGCAGCGCCTCCTCCACCTCCGGCCGGTGCACCAGCTGGCCGATGTGCGGCGAACCGATCTCCTCCTCGCCCTCGGCCACCAGCACCAGGTTCACCGGCAGCTGCTGCCCGGATTCGCGGATCGCGTGCAGCGCGCCGAGGAACGCCGCCTGCGGCCCCTTCTGGTTCACTGCGCCGCGCCCCATCAGCACCTTGCCCAGGCCGGGCCGCTCGACCAGCCGCGACTCCAGCGGCGGCGAGGACCACTCGGCCGGATCGAACTGCTTCACGTCGTACATGAAGTACAGGCCGACCGTCTTCTCCGCGCCCGCATCGAGGATGGCGAACACGCCGGGCTTGCCGTCGGTGTCGAGGATCTCGACCTGCTGGAAACCGGCGTCGCGCGCCAGCCTGGCCATGTACCTGGCGCCTTCGCGCGAGTTGAGGTCCTCGGCGGCGATGGAAGGCAGCGCGATCCAGTCGCGCAACCGCCTCAGCGAAACGTCGTGCTGGGCGGCCACGGTGCGTTCGATCGCGGCCAGGTCGGGCCCGGCCGCCGGCTCGGTCGTCGGCTCCTCCGCCGGCGCCAGCACCGGCAGGGTGAGCAGTGCCAGGCCGAGCAGCGCCAGGCGGGGCTTCAGCAGGCCGCGCGTTGCAGGGAGCGGACCGGCGGGAACCGCACGGCGGCGGGAGGGAACGGACAGGTCCATGCGATCGCTCCGGCTCGGATGATGGCCGATGCTAACCGGTCGCGGCGGTGCCGGCACCGCTGCCACCGCGGCCGCGCGCCGCAGGCAGTACGCCTACCCGGCCACCTGTGCGGCCTGTTCCTCCCGGCCGCTGCGCTCCAGGTAGCGCGCCGCCTCGTCCCCGTATGCCTCGTAGCCCGGCGCCAGGTGCGGCAGCAGCAACCGCAGCCAGGCACGGCTGACCCGGCGCGTATCGCGCGGGCAGACCATGGCCCGCGCCGCGGTCAGGTCGCCGACGGCGACCATGCCGGCGAACCCGTCCGGATCGGTGCCATAGATCAGGCACTGCAGGTTGAAGAAGCGCTGCTCGGCCAGCGCGTGCTCGTCGGCATAGGCCTGCAGGTTGTAGGCACCGGTGCTGTCCGACAGCATCCAGTTGGCGGCCAGGCCGAGGTTGCCGGTTACCTCCTCCGGCGTCTCGTCCAGCCCGGCGAAGCGCAGCATCAGGATCCCCGCCAGCTGGTCCACCGCGTCCTCCTGGCGGCCGGTGACCGGCAGGTCCAGCAGGTGCACCAGCGCATGCCCGGTCTCGTGCAGCACGATGAAACGCACGTTGGCGCGCACATAGCGCAGCGGATGGTCCTCGCCCAGCCCCAGCGCCTGCTGGTGCTCCACCCCGCGCTCGTAGAGCGTGCGCAGCGTCTCGTAGCACAGCACCACCTCGGCATCGCCGGGGCGGTAGAACGCACCGAACTCGCCGCACTCGGCGGTGACGAAACGCAGCCGCCGCGGCAGCGCGAACATGCCGTCGATCGCGTGCACCTCCGGCAGCTGCTGCCACAGGTCGGCGTCGCGCACGCGCCAGTAGATCTCCTGCAGGCCCGGCGAGACCGGCGGCGCGTAGGCGTACTCGAACGCAGGCACCGCCGGGTGCGCACGCGGCTGGCCCGCCGCAGGCCTGGGCTGGACCACCGAGCGCGGCATCGCGCGGTCGGCGGCTGCCGCGGGCCGCGATGCGGCGCCGGCGATGGTGGAGATGGCCGTTGCCAGCGCCAGCAGCAAGGCCGCGATAAAGGTCTTCGAAGTCATCCAGCCGTCGCTCAGGCCGCGATCCGCTCGATCCGCCGCACCGCCGCGCCCAGGGCACGGCGCGCCTGCTCCAGGTCGTAGTCGTTCTGAAGGCCCAGCCAGAAGCGCTCGCTGGTGCCCAGCGCCGCCGCCAGCCGCACGGCGGTGTCGGCGGTCACGCTGCGCTTGCCCAGCACGATCTCGTTGATCCGCCGCGGCGGCACGCCCATCGCCCGCGCCAGCGCGTTCTGGCTGATCGCCAGCGGCTGCAGGAATTCCTCCTGCAGGACTTCACCAGGGTGGATGTTGGGCAGGGTCTTCAATCGGCTCACGGCGCGACTATAACGCTGCGCGTCATGGGCTTCAAACCTTCGGACACGGCACCGCGCCGGCAAGACCAGCACCGGATGCATTCCGGCGAAACGCGTCAGTTTCCGGAAGCCCCCTGCGTGGCCGGTGCCGCCGGCCTGGCGGGCGGATCGCCCGAGGGATGGTCGACCACGTACAGCCAGCGTCCATCGATCTTCTTCTGCACATCGGTGAAGCGGCCAGTGCTGGAGAACTCGGCTCCGCCGGCCTTGTCGGCCATGCGGATGATGTAGGTACCCCATGCGGCGCGGGCATCGTCACCGAGCGGCCATATGCCCGCGCAGATGGCGTTCCCGACAGCAGGCACACTGGACGGCGACCGCTGCCGGGCGCACCAGGTCCCCGGTTCAGGCAAGCCGGCGCTCCAGATCGCATAGTCCTCCGCTCGCGCCCCAGCGGTAATCCCCAAGGAGAAACCCCATGAAGATCGTGACCAGCCTCAGCTTCCGCGGCCAATGCCGCGAGGCGTTCGAGTTCTATGCCAAGGTGCTTGGCGGCAAGATCACCGCGGCCTTTCCCTACAGCGGGGCGCCGGTCGACATGCCCGTGGGCGAGCAGTACAAGGACTGGCTGATGCATGCCTGGCTCGAGGTCGGCGACCAGGCGCTGATCGGCGCCGACATGGACGTGGACTGGGCCCCGGGCGTCGACAAGCCCAAGAGCGGCTTCGACATCAGCCTCCACACCAACGACGTGGAGGAAGCCCGGCGCTGGTACGAGCAACTGTCCGAAGGCGGAAAGCAGGTCATGCCCTTCGGCCAGACGTTCTGGTCGCCGGGCTACGGCAACCTGATCGACCGCTTCGGCGTGCCGTGGATGGTGAACACCAACCCGCCTGCCGACGCGAATTAACCGGGCGAAGGGTCCACGGCGCCCTACCCCGAAATCTCCCGCACCGCACGCACCGCGCGCTCGACCTCGTCGGCGGTGTTGACCAGGCTTGGCGCCAGCCGCGCCCAGGTGATCGCGTAGGGACTGGTGCTGGCGATGATCCTGCGCGCCAGCAACTGCTTCACCACCTCCGCCGGCGCCACGCCGTCCACCTCGAACGCGACCAGCCCCGCCGACAGCGCGGCGGACATCGGCGTGTGCAGCTTCACCTTCGGGTTGGCCGCCAGCCCGGCCTTGCACTGGTCGTTGAGCTCGCGGATGCGTGCGGCCACCCGTGCGCGCCCCATCTGCCGGTGCATGCGGAACGCCGCGGCGACCGCCCACTGGTGCTCGTAGGCGTGGAAGCCCCCGGGGCTCATGCGGTCGGCGGTGGTGGGCGTGGCCGGCGGCACCTGCTGTTCCCAGGCGAGGTACTGGTCGAGGTCGGTGAAGCTGGGGATCAGCGGCCGCAGGCGCGCCCAGTTCTCTGCGTTGGCCCACACCAGCCCGGTACCGCGCGGCGCGAACATCCACTTGTGGGTGCCGGCGCAGAAGTAGTCGCAGCCCAGCGTCACGACGGTCTCGTCGGTGGAGCCCAGGCCGTGGACGCCGTCCACCACCAGCAGCAGCGGCGGCCCGGGGCGCGCACGCAGCGCCGCAGCAATCTCGCGGATGGGCAGGCGGATGCCGCTGCTGGAATGCACCCAGGTCAGCCCCACCACCCGCGTGCGCGGGCCGATGCCCTTGAGCAGCGCGTCGATGATCGACTCGGTGGTGGCCGTCGCCGACTCCGCGAACAGCGGGATCATGCGCATGCCCGCGCCGGCGCGGTCCACGGCCAGCCGGATCGACTCATGGTGCGAGTAGTGGTCGTGGGTGGTGCACAGCACCTCGTCGCCGGCCTGCAGCGGCAGCCCCTGGTACACCAGCGCCAGGCCGGTGGTGGTGTTGCCGGTCAGGCACACGTCCTGCGGCCGCGCGCCCAGGTAGTCGGCGACCTCGGCCTGCACCTGCACGTGCAGGTTGTCCGCCCCTTCGGAGAACATGCCGTGCTCGACGGTAACGAAGGGATTGTGGTCGATCGCACGCCGGTAGCCTTCGATCGCCGCGCGCACCGGCGCCGGATGGCTGGCGATGAAGAAGCTGGCGAAGTGCATCCACTCCGGATCCAGCACGAACTGGGCACGGACCGCGTCCCAGGTGGAGAGGTCCGCCATGGGCGGGGTCTGCGCTTCCAGCGCGGCCAGCAGGCCGCCTGGCAACAGGGCGGCGGACAGGGCGGCCGGGGCCGCGAGCAAGCGGCGTCGGGTGATGTGCATGGGCCAACTCGCGTCATGGCCCGGTGGGGCCGATGGTGGGTCAACGTGGGGAGCGGCTGGGGGCGGTCAGGTAATGCCCGTCTCCGCTGCTGAGACAAAGCCAGGACAACGTGCGCTGGCCACCCGCCGGAATAGCGCTATGACCAAGAAAACCCATCCCAAGCCAGTCCCGCTCCATGCCTTGGAGTACCTCTATCGCGACGCCGCCAACTGGAAGACGCATGGTTTGGTCCTGCTGCAAGGCCCCTGCCCGCCTACGATGCAGGCCCAGATTGTCGATTCCCTCGATAGCGGGCTCTACTTCGTTGCCGAACAGGTCAAGCTTCCGGCACTGCAGCGTCGCCATAACGCCGAGTACGGCGGCGCTGATGAGGATCTAGACCACGCCTTCCATGAGTTCTTCGAATTGCGGCCGGCGACTGACGACGACCTCAAAAGCGCGACACAGACGGTTTCCGCGGAGGAGGTCGGAAAACTATTTTCGATGGCAAAGCGGCGGTGGGACTGCAGGCTGTCACCGTACTGCTAAGACGGCAGATAAGGCCCAAGCCCACCACCACGAACACACCCTGCCCACCTGCCTGCTCACGGGGTAACCTGGTACTCGGGGAGCCCGGCCACGGAGCAGCCTCCGGCGCTGCCGTCCGAGTCCGAGGGGAGATTGGGAATGATGAACGTGTTGAAGCGATTCAGGATGGGCCAGCTCTACCGCTACCCAAAACCCGCTCAGATCGATACTTCTGAGGTGGATGGCCTGCCGAACTTCTATTACATCGTCTCCAACCCCGGGTCGCCAAGCCTGCAGCTCGAACGGGGCATCAACGCGCCCAGCCCGACTCGGGCGCCCGATGGCGAGCGCCTGGCCGTCATTTTGTTGTCGAGCAATGAACATAAGCTCGGTTCGGCCGAGAATCCATGGCATGACACCCTCTCTCCCGACGAGGGCTTCGCTCGTTATTTCGGCGACAACAAGACGCCCGATGTCGATCCCGGCCTTGCTCCCGGTAACCGGACCCTTCTAAAGCAATTCGAACTCCACACCTCAGCAGACAAGACCAAGCGCGCCTCGGCGGCCCCCATCCTTCTTTTCAGTTCGCCGCGCAAAGGAATCAAGGAGTTCGCGGGCCTTGCCCTCATCGTTGGCGCGCATCGGGTCACCCAATACTCGGAAAAGAACGGTGGGTTCTTCACCAACTACCTCTTCGATCTGGCCGTCCTCTCGCTCACCGAGGAAGACGAGAGCCTAGCGATGATGTGGATCAAAGACCGCCGCGACGCCAGCCTCGATGCCGTCGCCGCCAACGCCATGGCGCCGAAGGCTTGGCTGCAGTGGATCAAATACGGCAGCCCGGAGATCGAGCGCATTCGTCGCCGAGTCTCGCGACACCACATCTTGCCCAGGAAGGGACAAGTGGCACCGGCCGGTTCGGAGAACAGCAAAACACTGGAAACGATCTACAAATTCTACGAACCACGGCGGCATCGGTTCGAAGCCTTGGCCAGCTTGGCCTGCGAATCCATGATCCGCGGTACCGGCGCGAGTTATCACCGTGGCTGGCTGACCCGTGGGACCGGCGATGGCGGCCTGGACTTCGTCGGCCGCATCGACATCGGCGAAGGCTTGTCCCGGACCAAGCTCGTGGTCTTGGGACAGGCCAAATGCGAAAAGATCGATGCCCCCACCGGAGGCGTTCATATCGCCCGAACGGTCGCTCGACTGCGTCGTGGCTGGGTCGGTGCCTACGTCACCACATCGTTCTTTTCCGAGGCGGTGCAACGCGAGGTGTTCGAGGATCAATACCCGGTGCTTCTACTGAATGGTGCCGGCCTCGCCAATGAAGTCACCAAGCTCAAGCTGGCATCGGGATTCAACAGCGTGGACAAGTTCCTCGAACACATCGATGCGGACTACGAATCCCAGGTAAGTAGCCGGAGACCAGAAGAAGTGCTCTGGGACTGAGGCCGCCGGACGAGTGCAATGTTGGTAACGGACTCCACCTTGGCACGGCGAAAGTGGACCTAACCCGGTTCGCACATATCGACCCACCCCTACCGGCCACCGCGCTCGCAAAACTTCAACTAATTTTAGGACCACTCCGAGAAAACGCAGATCGACTAATAGTTGAGGCATGGATTTCAAAATATGCCCCGCAGCCGCAATCAGGGAGCGCGCGCTGCCCGGAACCATTCGCCCTCGTTAGTAGACCTAAAAAACTAGCTCGACCGCAAAGCGCTTGCGTGCGCACATATCATCGGCGGCGGCAAAGCATTACCAATCATCAGCGCTATAGCTTCTTTTCCATGACTTTTCAGAAACCTGTACTCAACAGGAAATCCCTGAAGAACAGCTGCCTCACGCAGCGAGATGGCCCTATCTTCGAATGGGTGAACAAATCGACCCTTTGATGGATTGTGGCAACCACTTGTGATCGTAGGCGCAGGTTTATCCCATTGCATCCGCCCATAGACATCACCGAACCCATTTATGCGCCTGTGGCACGGCAACGTAAGCTCATCCGGAATATCTGACCTACTCCCCCCATTCTTGGGTACAGCACGGATTATCCTCATTGCACCCTCGGAGTGATTAACTCTAAGAAGATGAAGATCATCATCCATTGGGACCTGCGATAGCGCATCGCCCACGGTGAGACGAGTCGAACATCTATCTGGCTTGATGGGATCGCGATCGAGAGATCCGAGCAAGATCAATCTCTTTCGGCGTTGGGGAACGCCGTAGTCGGATGCATCAACCACCTCCTCAACCAACCGGTAGCCCACTTTCACAAGCCCCGCCTTCAGTGTCACCCAGATGCTTTGCCGCCTAAGCCCTGGAACATTCTCGAGGAGAAGATTCTTTGGCCGAAGAATTTGCGCGAACTCCAAGAAGGCGAGCGCCAGGTCATTACGGGGATCGCTATTTCCACGCGCACCATTCTTCGTCCGAATCCTAGAAAAACCTTGACACGGCGGACAACCCGCCAAGAGGCCAAGTTCACCGGGCTTCAATCCAAGGCTCTCGCCCATATCGGCTGCAGACACACTCCTGATGTCATCAGAGAAAAGGCGGACGTCAGGATGATTCAAGCGATAAGTCTCAGAAGCTCGCCGATCGATCTCAATCGCCGCAAGCACCTTGAAGCCGGCCATCTTCAATCCGAGTGATAACCCCCCACACCCGGAGAACAGATCAATTGCAGTCAAGTGGTCGTTACGCATGCGAAGCTCGCCACACACCGACGAAATAAGAAAGCGCGTCAACCACCTTCGTCACGTCTTCGCACCCGGACGCATGCTTGGATAGTTCGTATCCAGCGATCTCAATTACCTGGCCTGCATTTGCATGCGGAACGTCACCCTCAATTTTCTCGTAAAGAACACTTTTTGCCTTAGCGGAACTACCGTCCAAATACTGAACTAGATCCGGGAAAGCAGCACGTATAACAATCTCCTCAGGAACACTCCCGGGAAGAAACCTCACCCTCTCATCAACCCATTTGACGTAATTTTTCTGAGAAGAAATCTTCTTGTCTGCTAAGGCAGGATCCTTTCCGCCGCCAAGGTACAGTGATGGCTCGGTGCCTATGCATGCCTTGATCAGATCACCTAAATCTGATTCATCAGCAGGCGCGAGCGCGGAAATATCCGGCAACGGACAACCGAATGCATGGTCGCCGTCCAGCAGGACAAATGTGTCATCCCGGGCGACCATCGCCGATGGAACGTAGTGACCAAGAATCATAGGAGCACCGCCCGGCACTACAACGGCCTCTATGATATCCCGCTCGCCTTCAGGTAGTCGACGCTTCGCCACATCCACAACCTTACGCGCCAACTCATCCTCGACTATTACGCGGATGCGGCCAGGCGACTTTGAACCAAGGCGATTGAAGGCGACTAAAGCAGAGGAACTATTGGCAACGGTAACCCGCCCATTCGGGGTCTCCTCAAGAACCTTGATTGCCGGATCGGGCAAATCCCAAAGAAACTCACCTGAATGAGTCGATATAACGACCTGCATCTTCTTTTCAGCTATGCAATGCAGCAGGAACTGCAGGAACCTCCGCTGCGCCCCCGGATGAAGCGACGTCTCTGGCTCATCAAGCAAAACCAAAGCATGGTTATCAGCCGACAACAGCTTGATGACAGAACTGACAACCGCGACCTCACCACTTCCGGCGAATGCCTCGGAATACTTAAGTGTGGGCCGCTCGAATAGCACACTAATATCTTGACCACGATAACCTGGATACAACGTATGCCGCACGATAGTTGCAGATGAGTACTGGTGCCCCAAAATGTGCCTTACCCACTTAATCTCTTCTGCGTCGAGTTTTCGATTCTCAAAAACCCGCTCTCGATTCCAAAGCGGATAGCTCTTGTGCCCCGCATCGATCACAAGTTTCAGCCGGCGAGCTTCTCGTAGCATCGCCGCATGCTTTTCCTCTTTTGTTTGGCCGGTTTCGAAGTAAAAAAAACGGTCAAACGCGCTGATTTCTGCTTTGAAGTTGATGTGTACTACTGACCGATCAACAGGCAGCCATCGATCAGAAGCGGCTCCGCCAGCAGGAGCCGCCGGTAGCGGCGCCATGTCGTCGCCGAGAACAATCTTCGTCGGCTCCCAGTAATCCAACTTACTTCCAGACCGAACTCGTGCTTTTCGTGTTTCTACGAAACCACCCACATGATAATTCCAGTGCGAGTAGATGAACCTTGATACCCCACCCTTGCCCTCCACGATAGGGTCGAGCTCAGTCGAAAACCAGAAATCGCGAATAGAATACTTATCGGGAGCGCCATACAGCGCATGAAGGACGGAGCTCTTTCCGCTGCCATTCGGCCCAACGAGCACTGTCAAAGGAAAGTCGAATTCGATCTTCGTGCCGGGCTCGATATTCTTAAAATTTGGAAATCGGATTGATCCGATGTACCCCTTAAGGGGCGCACCAGGCTTGAATCCACCGATTGTCTTCAGTAAGACACCGATACTTTTCATCAATCCTCGGATTTTTCGTCACATATTCCGCCGATACTCCCCACCCACGTCATACAACGCATGGCTGATCTGCCCCAGGCTATGCGTCTTGACCGCATCCACCAGCGCCGCAAAGACGTTCCCCCGCCTGCGCGCCGTGTCCTGAAGATACGCCAGGCCGTGGCCGTCGTGGACGGTTTCGGCCAGCCCGCTGCCTGATTCGTCGGCGCCGGCGATGTGGCCGGTGATGGTCTCCCCTTCCGGGGCCAGGCGGTTGCGGTTGGCCTGCCAGCCGGCGACGTTCGCGATCTGCTGAGCCTTCTCGGCCTCGGTGGAGCGGATCAGTTCGATCTCGGTGGCCACTTCGCCGCCGTGTTCCCGGGGCAGGAAGGTGTTGACGCCCACCAGCGGCAGCGAGCCGTCGTGCTTCTTGTGTTCGTAGTACAGCGACTCTTCCTGGATCTTGCCGCGCTGGTACATGGTGTCCATGGCGCCGAGCACGCCGCCGCGCTCGCTGATGGCCTCGAACTCCTTGTAGACCGCTTCCTCGACCAGGTCGGTCAGGTACTCCACGGCGAAGCTGCCCTGCCAAGGGTTCTCGCAGAAGTTCAGCCCCAGCTCCTTGTTGATGATCATCTGGATCGCCACCGCGCGGCGCACGCTCTCTTCGGTCGGCGTGGTGATGGCCTCGTCGTAGGCGTTGGTGTGCAGGCTGTTGCAGTTGTCGAACAGGGCGTACAGGGCCTGCAGCGTGGTGCGGATGTCGTTGAACTGGATCTCCTGCGCGTGCAGGGAGCGGCCGGAGGTCTGGATGTGGTACTTCATCATCTGGCTGCGCTCGTTGCCGCTGTAGCGCTCGCGCATGGCGCGGGCCCAGATGCGGCGGGCGACGCGGCCGATGACGGTGTACTCCGGGTCCATGCCGTTGCTGAAGAAGAAGCTCAGGTTGGGCGCGAAATCGTCGATGTGCATGCCGCGCGCCAGGTAGTACTCGACGATGGTGAAGCCATTGCTCAGGGTGAAGGCGAGCTGGCTGATCGGGTTCGCCCCGGCTTCGGCGATGTGGTAGCCGGAGATGGACACCGAATAGAAATTGCGGACCTGGTGGTCGACGAAGTACTGCTGGATGTCGCCCATCATGCGCAGGGCGAACTCGGTGCTGAAGATGCAGGTGTTCTGGGCCTGGTCTTCCTTGAGGATGTCGGCCTGCACGGTGCCGCGCACGGTCTTCAGGGTTTCGGCCTTGATCTTCGCGTAGGTCTCCGCATCGAGCAGTTGCTCGCCGGTGATGCCGAGCAGGCCCAGGCCCCGGCCGTCGTTTCCGGCCGGCAGGTCGCCGTGGTAGCGCGGACGCTCGCGGCCTTCGAAGAAGGCGTCGATCTTCTTCCGCGCCTGCGCCCAGCGGGTCTCGTCGGCCTTGAGGTACTTCTCCACCTGCTGGTCGATGGCGGTGTTCATGAACATCGCCAGGATGATCGGTGCCGGGCCGTTGATGGTCATCGACACGCTGGTGGTCGGCGCGCACAGGTCGAAGCCGGAGTACAGCTTCTTCATGTCGTCCAGGGTGGGGATGTTGACCCCGGAGTTGCCGATCTTGCCGTAGATGTCCGGGCGCGGCGCCGGGTCTTCGCCGTACAGGGTGACCGAGTCGAACGCGGTGGACAGGCGCGCGGCCGGCTGGCCGGCGGACAGGTAGTGGAAGCGGCGGTTGGTGCGCTCGGGCGTGCCTTCGCCGGCGAACATGCGGATCGGGTCTTCGCCGGTGCGCCGGTACGGGTAGACGCCGCCGGTGTAGGGGTAGCTGCCGGGGAGGTTTTCCTTGCCGAGGAAGGTCAGCAGTTCGCCCCAGCTGCGATAGGTGGGGGCGGCGATCTTGGGGACTTTCTGGTGGCTGAGGGATTCGCGGTAGTTCTCGACGCGGATGGTCTTGTTGCGGACCTGGTATTCGGTGACGTCGTCGGTGATGGACTTCAGGCGCTGCGGCCATTCGCGCAGCTGGCGCAGGGATTCGCTGGAGAGCGACTGGATGGCGTCGTTGTAGCGCTGGCGCAGGGTCAGCAGCGAGCGGTCGCCCTCCCCCTGCAGGTCGGCGCTGTCGTACAGCGCGAGCGCGGCCGGCAGCTTCGCATCGCCCAGGTCGCGCAGCGACTCCCAGTAGGACTGGGCGCGGCTGGCGGTTTCGGCCTCGCTCTCGATGCGGCGGTTGATGCCCCTGCCCTGCTCGGCGATCTCGGCCAGGTAGCGCACGCGGGCGCCGGGGATCAGAACGGTGGCGCGCGGCTCCTTCAGCGAGGTGTCGATGACCGGCTGGAAGTCGCAACGGTTGCCCTCGCCTGCGCCTGCACCGGTCTTCTCCCGCAGCAGCCGGCACAGGTTGGCGAACATCCAGCTGATGCCGGGGTCGTTGAACTGGGAGGCAATCGTCGGGTAGACCGGGATGTCCTCATCCTTCACCGTGAACGCGGTGCGGTTGCGCTTCCACTGCTTGCGCACGTCGCGCAGGGCGTCTTCGGCGCCGCGGCGGTCGTACTTGTTGAGCACGATCAGCTCGGCGTAGTCGAGCATGTCGATCTTCTCGAGCTGGCTGGCCGCGCCGTAGTCGGAGGTCATCACGTACATCGGGAAGTCGACCAGGTCGACGATCTCCGAGTCGGACTGGCCGATGCCGGCGGTCTCCACCAGCACCAGGTCGAACGCCAGCGACTTGAGGTAGGCGATGCAGTCCTTGAGCACGGCGTTGGTGGCCACGTTCTGGCGGCGGGTGGCCATCGAGCGCATGTAGACGCGGTGGCTGCGCAGCGAGTTCATGCGGATGCGGTCGCCCAGCAGCGCGCCGCCGCTGCGGCGACGGGTCGGATCGACCGAGACCACCGCGATGCGCATGGCCGGGAAGCTGGACAGGAAGCGGTTGAGCAGTTCGTCGGTGACCGAGGATTTGCCGGCGCCGCCGGTGCCGGTGATGCCGATGACCGGGGTGCGGCCGGCGGCGAGCTGCCATTGCTTGCGCAGCCTGGCCAGGTCGGCGTCGCCGTATACGCCGTCTTCGATATCGCTGAGCACTCGTCCGATGTCGATTTCGCCCTCTGTAGGAGCCCCATTCATGGGCGACCCGACGCCCGCATGCATCCCGGCGTTCGGCAGCGCACCCGAAGCATCCGACGGCGCCGCCAGGCGCCCATCCCGCGCCGCGCCGGCGCGGGCGACGACGTCCTCGATCATCTCCACCAGCCCCATCTTCATGCCGTCGTTGGGGTGGTAGATGCGCTCGACGCCGTAGGCCTCCAGTTCGCGGATCTCTTCGGGGGTGATCGTGCCGCCGCCGCCGCCGAACACGCGGATGTGCGCGGCGCCGCGCTCGCGCAGCATGTCGACCATGTACTTGAAGTATTCGACGTGCCCGCCCTGGTAGCTGGACAGGGCGATGGCGTCGGCGTCCTCCTGCAGCGCGGCGCGGACCACGTCCTCGACGCTGCGGTTGTGGCCCAGGTGGATGACCTCGGCGCCCTGCGCCTGGATCAGCCGGCGCATGATGTTGATCGCCGCGTCGTGGCCGTCGAACAGGCTGGCGGCGGTGACGAAGCGCAACGGCGTGGCGTCGGGCTGCGCCTGCGGAGTCGTGTCGGGGGAACGCGGGCTGGCGGAGGTGCTCATTCGGGCGCTGCTGGAATCAAGGACTTGAATCCCGATTCTAGTACTTTCACCGGAAACCGAGCAGTGCGCTGGAGCCGGCTTCCCGCGGGACGTGCCTGCTCCATGCCGACGCCCCCCTGTAGGAGCCCACTTCAGGGGGCGACCCCGCGAACGCATGCCAATGCGGTGTTCAACAGCGCGCTCCACTGGGCCCCGCGTTGTCCGCGACGACGCCAGGCGCCTGCCAGGTCGCCCCCTGAAGTGGGCTCCTACAAGGGGATGCGCGGGACGGGGTGAGCCGTACGCGGGCGCAGGGGGCGCCGGGTCGCGGGGCTGGGGTTAGAATGGCGCCCGCGACGCATGCCCCCTCCCCCCGGCCACGTCGCTTTTTTGTTTTCCGGACCCGGTGCGAGCCGGGCAAGCCACAGGGTACTGTCGCGCGCCACCTGCCGCATGCGCGACACGACGCGGAGCCAGCCGATGCTTTTCGAAACCCTCGCCACCTCCGGCCATGAACAGGTCGTTTTCTGCAACAACCCCGAGGCGGGCCTGAAGGCGATCATCGCCGTGCACAACACCGTGCTCGGCCCGGCCGTGGGCGGTGTGCGCATGCGCCACTACGCCAACGAGGCCGATGCCGTAAGGGATGTCCTGCGCCTGAGCCGGACGATGACCTACAAGAACGCGCTGGCCGGGCTCCACATCGGCGGCGGCAAGGCGGTGATCCTGGGCGACCCGAAGACGGCCAAGACCGAGGTGCTGTTCCGCGCCTTCGGCCGCCAGGTCGAGGCGCTGGGCGGGCGCTACATCACCGCCGAGGACGTGGGCACCGACGTCAACGACATGGAGCAGATCTACCTGGAGACCGAGTTCGTCACCGGCGTGCACCAGGTGCACGGCGGCTCCGGCGACCCGGCCCCGTTCACCGCCTACGGCACCCTGCAGGGGCTGATGGCCTCGCTGCAGCGCAAGCTCGGCCACGAGGAGGTGGGCAAGACCAGCATCGCGGTGCAGGGCCTGGGCCACATCGGCATGGAACTGGTGAAGCTGCTCAAGGAGCGCGGCGCCAAGCTCTACGCCACCGACCTGGACCCGACGCTGGTCGAGCGCGCGGTGGCCGAGTACGGGGTCGAGGCGGTCAAGCCCGACGAGATCTACGACGTGGCCGCCGATGTGTTCGCGCCCTGCGCGATGGAGGGCGCGATCGATGCCGCCATCCTGGAGCGGCTGAAGGTGAAGATCGTCTGCGGCTCGGCCAACAACCAGCTGGCCAGCCATGCCGTCGGCGACGAGCTGTACCGGCGCGGCATCCTGTACGCGCCCGACTATGCGGTCAACGCCGGCGGGGTGATGAACGTGTCGCTGGAGATCGACGGCTACAACCGCGAGCGGGCGATGCGGCTGATCCGCAGCATCTACTACAACGTGGCCAGGATCTTCGACCTGTCCGAGCGCGAAGGCATCAGCCCGCAGTACGCCGCCGACCGCATCGCCGAAGCGCGCCTGCAGGCGATCGGCAAGCTGAAACTGCCCTTGGGCCGCACCCGTCCGCGGATGAACCACCTGCGCGGCGAGCGCTGACGCACCCGGGGGATTTGCTGCGGGCGCACGTGTCCCCGGGCGCTGCCGGGCCTACAATGGGTTCATGTGAAACCATCAGGGGACCCCATGCGAACGTTCCAGCTGGGAGAGGAAATCGACGCCCTGCGCGAGGCCGTGCGCCGCTTCGCCGAGGCGGAGATCGCGCCGCGGGCGGCGGCCATCGACGAGGAAAACGCCTTTCCGCAGGACCTGTGGCCCAAGCTGGGCGAGCTGGGCCTGCTGGGCATGACCGTGGATCCGCAGTACGGCGGCAGCGGCATGGGCTACCTGGCCCACCTGGTGGCGATGGAGGAGATCTCGCGCGCTTCCGGTTCGGTCGGCCTGAGCTACGGCGCGCACTCCAACCTGTGCGTGTCCAACCTCTACCTCAACGGCAACGACGCCCAGCGCGCGAAGTACCTGCCGAAGCTGTGCAGCGGCGAATGGAAGGGCGCGCTGGCGATGAGCGAACCGGGCGCCGGTTCGGACGTGGTCGGCTCGATGCGCTGCGCCGCGCAGTTCGTGCCGGACCGGGGCACCGACGGCGCGTGGGTCGCCAACGGCAGCAAGATGTGGATCACCAACGGCCCCGAGGCCGACGTGCTGATCGTGTACATGCGCACCGCCGGCAAGGAGGCGGGCAGCCGCTGCATGACCGCGTTCCTCGTCGAGCGCGGAATGAAGGGTTTTTCCACGGCGCAGAAGCTGGACAAGCTGGGCATGCGCGGTTCCAACACCTGCGAGCTGGTGTTCGAGGACTGCGAGATCCCCGCGGCGAACGTGCTCGGCGAAGTGAACCAGGGCGTGCGCGTGCTGATGCGCGGCCTGGACACCGAGCGGCTGGTGCTCAGCGGCGGCCCGATCGGGCTGATGCAGGCGGCCATCGACATCGCCCTGCCCTACGTGCGCGAGCGCCGGCAGTTCGACGCGGCCATCGGCACCTTCGGCCTGATGCAGGGCAAGCTGGCCGACATGTACACCGCGCTGCAGTCCTCGCGCGCGTTCGCCTACCAGGTCGCGCGCGATTTCGACGCCGGGCTGTCCTCGCGCGCGGCGGCGGCCGGCTGCCTGCTGCACGCGTCCGAGGCGGCGGTGCAGGTGGCGCTGGAAGCGATCCAGTCGCTGGGCGGCAACGGCTACATCAACGAGTTTGCTACCGGCCGGATCCTGCGCGACGCCAAGCTCTACGCCATCGGCGCCGGCACCAACGAGATCCGGCGCATGCTGATCGGCCGCGAACTGTTCGAAGGCAAGGCCTGACCGACCTGCCCTCCTCGCCGCCGCCCGTGTAGGAGCCCACTTCAGGGGGCGACCCGAAGACGCATGGGCGCAGCCACGTTCAACGAGATCCATCCGGAGGTTCCACGTTGAACGCGGCACCTCCCTACCGCGTAGGGTCGCCCCCTGAAGTGGGCTCCTACAGAGGAGCGGCGGCGCCGGTCAGAAGCCGACGGCGTAGCGCAGCGAGGCCATGCCGGCGTCGCCGCGCGGGCCGAAGCGCTGGTCGTAGCCGAACGACAGCGCCGAGCGCGGCGTCAGCCAGGCCCGTGCCGCCACCCCGAACAGCCCGCCCGACAGCGCCGGATCGGTCGCCGCCAGCGGCGACCACGCATCCACGCCGACGAAGCTGGCCGACAGCGACAGTCCGTCGCTGGCCAGGGTCTGCTGCCATTCGGCATAGCCGTCCAGCTCGAACGCGCCCCAGGCACGCTGCAGCCGCAGGCCGGCGATCGCCTGCGAACGGCTGGCCACGTTGCCGTCGTTGCGCAGGCCGAAACCGGCCGCGCCGGCCTCGCGGAAGCCGTCGCTGGCCACCCGCGCATGCTCGGTGACCAGGTACGGCACCAGCGCGACGCCACCGGCGTCGAAACGGTATCCCGCCTCCAGCCCGGCGCTGCTGAAATCGCCGTCGTAGTCGCTGTGCAGCCCGAAGCTGGAAGCGCCCAGCAGTAACTGCCGGTCGATCTGCCGCTGCCACTGGCCGGCGCCGAAGCGGCCCAGCACGTAGCCCTGCCCCCACTGCCGGCCCAGGTACAGCTGCGCCTGTGCCTGGCGTTCGCGGCTGCGGTCGACCAGCCCGTCGAAGCGGCTGTCGCTGCGGGTCTCGCCGAAGGCCAGGCCGGCGATGGCGCCGTCCCCGGCGAAGTCCTGCCCGGCCAGCCAGCCGCTGTACTGCGCATCGGCGCCGGTGCCGGCCGAGCCGCTGCCGGCCAGGCCTTCCATCCAGGCACCGGTGCGCTGGCCGCCCGATGCCAGCGCGTCGAAGCGCGTGGACAGCGTGCGCCGGCCCAGGTCCATCGTGTCGAAGGTCGCCGCCAGCGCCGCCGCATGCACTTCGCCGGACAGGCTGCGCAGCGAGGCGCGCGCGGTGTCGGCGCGGGTGATCTGCTGGAAATCCCCGGCGATGCGGATGAAGCCGTCGTCGATGCTGCCGTGGCCGCCGTCCTGCTGCGCGTCGATCCCGTCGAAGGCCGCCTCCACCCGCTGCGCCGCACCGATCGCGGCCGGAGTGATGTCGGCCAGGCTCGCCGCGGCGACGCTGACGTCCAGGCGGGTGATGTCCATCCACGCCGAGTTGGCGCTGTAGCCGAGGGTGGCATCGAGGAAGATGCTCGAGGCCGCGCCCACGCCGCTGAAGCGGCCGGTGAGGCCGCCGTCGGCGGTCAGCACGTATTCGCGCGCCTGGGCGACGTAGCCGCTGCGCACCCCGGACACGTGGACGTCGCCGCCTTCGATCGTCGCGGTGCCGTCGACCAGCAGTTGGCCGTAGCCCAGGATCATCGACAGCCGGCCACCGGCCTTCTGCACATAGTTGCCCTCGACAGTGAAGCCGCCGCGGCCTGCGCTGGCGTCGTCGATCTGGACCACGCCGGCGTTGCTCAGGTCCGCGCCCAGCCAGGTGGTCCCGGCCAGGCGCCCGCCGGCGGCCACGGTGACGTCCGAATAATGCAGGTCGCCCTGGATGCTCAGGGTGCCACCCTCGATCCGGGTGTCGCCGCGGTAGTCGAGGTAGAGGCCGGCGTTGCCCAGGGTGAGCGTGCCGCTGCCACGCTTGACCAGGCCGCCGTCGCCGGTGATCCCGTTGCTCCAGGTCGATGAGCCGGAAAAATCCACGGTGACATCGCCCCAATTGAACTGCGACGGCCCACCCAGGGCCTTGCCCAGGTTGAGCAGGCCATAGCCGAACACCGCGTCCACCCCCGGGTCGCCCAGGTCGGTGGCGTTGCCCAGCAGGGTCTGCCTGATCAGGTCGTTGTTGAAGTACGGGAATTTCTCCCACAGCACCGCCGCCGCGCCGGACACCAGCGGCGCGGCGTACGAAGTACCGCTGCCGTAATAGAAGGTGATGTTGTCGGCCGTATCGTTGTGGCCGCTGAACACCACCGTGCCCGGGGCCACCAGGCAGTAGTTCATCGCCAGCCCGCAGGCGTTGGAGTAGTACATCAACTCGGTCGGGTTGGACGTGTCCAGGGCGGCGACCGCGAGCCAGCCCTGCTCCAGGTCCGCCGCCGGCAGGGTGTTGCCGGGACCGGGCTGGCTCGGCAGTGCGGCCATGTTGGTCGGGTCGGCGCGGCTCTCGTTGCCGGTGGCGAACACCACCAGCCCGTCGTAGTCCTGGATGAAGAAGCGGTACTCGTCGGCGATCGGGGCGGTGGCGCTGGTGCGGGTCCAGTACAGCCCGCCCCAGGAGTTGTTCATGATCCGCATGCCGCGTGTGGCCAGGTCCTGGTTGATCGACTTGATGCCGATCGCACCGGTGACCTCGTTGCCCTGCCCCGAGCCGTCGTCGGTCGGCCGCTCGTCGTTGATGATGCGCGCCGAAAGGATCGACGCGCCCGGGGCCACGCCGCCGGGCCAGGTGCCCAGCGCCGCGCCGGCGGCAAGCTGGGCAACGGTAGTGCCGTGGCCGACCTTGTCGTCCACGCTCATGTCGTTGGTGCTGGTGTTGACGTAGTTCAGGTTCGCCAGCACGCGCCCGGCCAGCGCCGGATGGTTGCGGTTGACGCCGCTGTCGATCACGCCGATGCGGTAGCCGGCGCCGGTGTAGCCCTGGCGCTCGGCGGCGGTGGCATGGGTCAGGGTCAGGTGCGCGTCGGTGGGCGGCTGGACCAGCGGCGGCGGAGAGGTGGTGGGCGGCGAAGTCGGGGGTGAGGTCGGCGCCACCGGCGGGGTCGACTTGCTGTTTCCACCGCCGCACGCGGCCAGGCCCGTCGCCAATGCGCCCACGATCGCCACCGCCAGCAGCGACCGTGCCATGCCGGCACCCGCCGCCCCCCTGCCCAGAATGTGCATCGGATCACCCATTTGCTCGGTTTCCGGCGCCCGCCGCCCGGATTTCCCGTTGACCCGGTTCTATACCGCAATCGGGCCCGGGCTGTCGCCTGCCCGCGCGGACGGTGGCACACCGGTGCCGGCGCCGCGATAATCGGGGTTCCCCACGCGAGGTCCAGTCCCATGTCCGACATCGTCATCGCCGCCGCCAAGCGCACCGCCATCGGCTCCTTCCTCGGCCAGTTCACCGGCGTGCCGACCCCGACCCTGGGCGCGACCGCCATCGCCGCCGCCCTGGAGCAGTCCGGCATCGCCGCCGCCGACGTGTCGGAGGTGATCATGGGCTGCGTGCTGCCGGCCAACCTCGGCCAGGCCCCCGCGCGCCAGGCCGCGCTGGCCGCCGGCCTGCCCACCAGCGCCGGCGCCACCACCATCAACAAGGTCTGCGGCTCGGGCATGAAGGCGATCATGCTCGGCCACGACCTGATCAAGGCCGGTTCGGCCAGCATCGTCGTCGCCGGCGGCATGGAGTCGATGACCAACGCACCGCACCTGATCCCCAACTCGCGCACCGGCAACCGCTACGGCGGCTTCCAGGCGGTCGACCACATGGCCTGGGACGGCCTGACCAGCCCGTATGACGGCCAGGCCATGGGCGTGTTCGCCGAGGCCACCGTGGCCAAGTACGGCTTCACCCGCGAGGAGCAGGATGCGTTCGCGATCGAGTCGGTCAAGCGCGCCCAGGCGGCGCAGGCCGGCGGCGCATTCGACGGCGAGATCGTCCCGGTCAAGGTCGCCACCCGCAAGGGCGAGGTCGAGTACGCCAGCGACGAGCAGCCCGGCAGGTCGGACGTGGCCAAGATCCCCACGCTGAAGCCGGCGTTCAAGAAGGACGGCAGCGTCACCGCCGCCAGCTCCTCCTCCATCTCCGACGGCGCGGCGGCCACCGTGCTGATGTCGTCCGCGGAGGCCGCCAAGCGCGGTGTGCAGCCGCTGGCGAAGATCGTCGGCCACCAGACCTTCTCGCACCAGCCGGAGTGGTTCACCACCGCCCCGGTCGGCGCGATCAGCACCCTGCTCGACAAGGTCGGCTGGTCGGTCGCGGACGTGGACCTGTTCGAGATCAACGAAGCCTTCGCCGTGGTCGCGATGGCGCCGATCAAGGACTTGGGCATTCCCCATGCCAAGGTCAACGTCAACGGGGGCGCCTGCGCCCTGGGCCATCCGATCGGTGCCTCCGGCGCCCGCCTGGTGGTCACCCTGGTCAATGCCCTGCGCAAGCGGGGCCTGAAGAAGGGGGTCGCCGCGCTGTGCATCGGCGGCGGCGAAGCCACCGCGATCGCGGTCGAGGTGGTGTAACCGTTTTTCACCTGCCTTTGAAGAACATGACCAAACCGGCGCTTGACAGCTGACTCCGGCTTGTCATCATGTTGCCGGCGCGCAATGGCGCGTTGCCCAAACTAACGACGAGGAACATCCAATCATGAGCATCAACAAGCTGCTGATCGCCCTGGCCCTGGGTCTGGCCCTGGCCGCGTGCTCGAAGCAGGAGCAGGCTGCCGACGCCGCCGCCGCCGCTGACGCCGCCGCCGCCGAGGCCCAGGCTGCCGCCGATTCGGCCGCTGCCGCCGGTGCCGAGACCGCCGACGCCGCCCAGGGCGCCGCCGACGCCGCCGCTGCTGCTGCCGACACCGCCGCCGATGCCGCGGCCGATGCCGCTGGCGCCGTGACCGACGCCGCCGCCGACGCTGCCGCCGCCACCGCCGACGCCGCCCAGGACGTCGCCGAGCAGGCCAAGGACGCTGCCGAGGAAGCCAAGGAAGAAGTCAAGCAGTAATCTGCTGACCTTCCAGTTGTACAGGGAAAGCCGCCGGGAAACCGGCGGCTTTTTCTTTGCCTGGCTCTCCCGCCCGGCCGCACTTGCTGCGCCGCCAGAAGGCGCATCGCGGCCGCTGCCGTATCCTTCGGGCACCAACACCCCAGGATGCCCATGCCCGCCCTCCGCAGCCAGCTTGACTCGCGCTCGCCCGAGTTCGCCGCCCATGCCGCCCACCACCGCCAGCTCGCCCAAGAGCTGGAGCGCCGCCTGCGGCGTGCCGCCGACGGCGGCGGCGAGAAGGCGCGGCAACGCCACACCGAGCGCGGCAAGCTGCTGGCCCGCGAGCGCATCGATGCCCTCCTCGACCCCGGTTCGCCGTTCCTGGAGATCGCCCCGCTGGCGGCCGAGGAGATGTACGACGCCGCCGCGCCCGCGGCCGGGATGGTCTGCGGCATCGGCCGGGTGATGGGCCAGGAAGTGGTGGTCGTGGCCAACGACGCCACGGTCAAGGGCGGCACCTACTTCCCGATGACGGTGAAGAAGCACCTGCGCGCTCAGGAGATCGCGCGCGAGAACAACCTGCCCTGCATCTACCTGGTCGACTCCGGCGGCGCCTTCCTGCCGCTGCAGGACGAGGTGTTCCCGGATCGCGAGCATTTCGGCCGGATCTTCTACAACCAGGCGCGGCTGAGCGCGGACAACATCCCGCAGGTGGCGGTGGTGATGGGCAGCTGCACCGCCGGCGGCGCCTACGTACCGGCGATGTGCGACGAGTCGGTGATCGTGAAGAATCAGGGCACGATCTTCCTCGGCGGCCCGCCGCTGGTGAAGGCGGCCACCGGCGAGGTGGTCGATGCCGAGTCGCTGGGCGGCGCCGACGTGCACACGTCCGTGTCCGGCGTGGCCGACCACTACGCCGAGGATGACGCCCACGCGCTGCAAATCGCGCGCGGCATCGTCGGCCACTTCAACCGCAGGAAGGTGGTGCCGGTGGCCGTGCGCGAGCCGTGCGAGCCGCTGTACCCGGCCGAAGAGCTGTACGGTATCGTCCCGGTCGACACCCGCCGCCCGTTCGACATCCGCGAGGTGATCGCGCGGCTGGTGGACGGCAGCGAGTTCGAGGAATTCAAGGCGCGCTACGGCAAGACCCTGGTCACCGGCTTCGCCCACCTGCACGGCTATCCGGTCGGGATCGTCGCCAACAACGGCATCCTGTTCTCCGAGAGCGCGCTCAAGGGCGCGCACTTCATCGAGCTGTGCAACCAGCGCGGGATCCCGCTGGTGTTCCTGCAGAACATCACCGGCTTCATGGTCGGCAGGAAGTACGAGAACGCCGGCATCGCCAGGGACGGAGCGAAGATGGTCACCGCGGTGGCCTGCTCGAGCGTGCCCAAGTTCACCGTGGTCATCGGCGGCAGCTTCGGCGCCGGCAACTACGCCATGTGCGGGCGCGCCTACGGGGCGCGCTTCCTGTGGATGTGGCCGAACGCGCGGATCAGCGTGATGGGCGGCGAACAGGCCGCCAGCGTGCTGGCCACGGTGCGTCGCGACGGCATCGAGGCCGGCGGCGGCCAGTGGAGCGCGGAGGAAGAGGAAGCGTTCAAGGCGCCGGTGCGCGAGCAGTACGAGCACCAGGGCAGCCCGTGGTACGCCACCGCGCGGCTGTGGGACGACGGCATCATCGATCCGGCCGACACGCGCCGGGTGCTGGGGCTGGCGCTGTCGGCCTCGCTCAATGCGCCGATCGAGCCGGCGCGCTTCGGCGTGTTCCGGATGTAGTGCAGCGCACGCGGCCACGCCGCGACCGGCACACTCGCCACCGCATCGGCCTGGAGGGGAATCGATGGACCTGCAACTGCAAGGCAAGCGCTGCGTGGTGCTCGGCGGCAGCCGCGGCATCGGCCGCGCGATCGCGCTGGGGCTGGCGGCCGAGGGCGCCGACGTGGCGGTGTGCGCGCGTGGCGCCGACGCTCGTGGCAAGGGTGCGCTCAACGAGGTCGAGACCGCCCTGCAGGCGCATGGCCGGCGCGTGCACGTGCGCCCCTGCGACCTGGGCGAGGCCGCGTCGCTGGCCGACTTCCTCGACGGCGTGCGCCAGGCCTTCGGCGGCGTCGACGTGCTGGTCCACAACGCCTCGGCGCTGGCGCTGGGGCCGTCGCTGGCCGATTTCGAGGCCAGCCTGAAGCTGGACGTGATGGCCGCCGCGCGCGCCTGCGACCAGGTGATCCCGTGGATGAAGGCCGCCGGTGGCGGCAGCATCGTGCTGGTGGCGTCGATCTCCGGGCTGGAGGCCAGCCCGGGGCCGGATTTCGGCTACGCCTCGGCCAAGGCCGCGCTGATCGCCTACGCCAAGAAGCTGTCGATCTTCCACGGGCCGGACCGGATCCGCGCCAATGCCATCGCGCCCGGCTCGGTCGAGTTCGACGGCGGGCTCTGGGACCAGGTGCGCCGGCAGGACCCGCCGCGCTACGAGGCGGTGCGCGGCAGCATCCCCTGGGGCCGGATGGGCACGCTGCAGGAGATCGCCGACGTGGCCGTGTTCCTGGCCTCGCCGCGCGCGCAGTGGGTGACCGGCGCGTGCGTGCCGATCGATGGTGGGCAACACAAGGGGATGCGTTGAATTCGCATGGCCATCCGCCCGTTCCACACCCTCCGTCGCTCCGCCGCGCTGCTCCTGGTCCTGGCGCTGGCTGCCTGCGCGCGCCCGGCGACCGAAGCACAACGGGCCACCGATGCAGCGACGGCGGGAGCGGCGCAAACGCCGGCGGGAGCGGTCGCCAGCGGCCGCTATCCGGACCTGTTCGTCGAAGCCGGCTACCCGCGCGAGGAGGTCGACGCGCGGCTGCAGGCCGCGTTCGCGCAGCTGTTCCACGGTGATGCGAAGGAACAGCTGGTCTACTACGAGACCGGCAGCAATGCACACGGCCCCATGGCCTACATCCACGACGTCAACAGCGGCGACGTGCGCTCGGAAGGCATGTCCTACGGCATGATGATCGCGGTGCAGATGGACCGGAAGCGCGAGTTCGACGCGATCTGGAACTGGGCGATGGCCCACATGTACCAGGTCGATCCGGCGCACCCGGCGCTGGGCTACTTCGCCTGGTCGGTGCGCACCGACGGCGTGGCCAACGACGAAATGCCCGCGCCCGACGGCGAGGAGTACTTCATCACCGCGCTGTACTTCGCCGCGCAGCGCTGGGGCGATGGCGAAGGCCTGTACGACTACCGCGCCCACGCCGACCGCCTGCTCGGCGACGTACTGCACCGGCAGCGGATCACCGGGCCGACCGCACGCGGCGAGATGGCCGCAGGCAACCTGTTCGACCATGAGGCGAAGATGGTTCGCTTCACGCCGGACCTGGTGAGTGCCGCGCACACCGACGCCTCCTACCACCTGCCCGCTTTCTACGAGGTCTGGGCGCGGGTCGGGCCGCAGGCCGACCGGGCGTTCTGGAAGGAAGCCGCGCAGGCCAGCCGCGACTATTTCGCGAAGGCCGCGCACCCGGACACTGCGCTCACGCCCGACTACGGCAACTTCGACGGCACGCCATGGGCCGCGCCGTGGCGACCGGAAGCGGTGGACTTCCGCTACGACGCCTGGCGCAGCGCGATGAACTGGTCGGTGGACTGGTCGTGGTGGGCGCGCGACCCGCGCCAGGTGGAGATGAGCAACCGGCTGCAGGCGTTCTTCGCATCGCAGGGGATGGCCGGCTACCAGAGCCTGTACACGCTCGACGGCACGCCGCTGGGCGGCGGCCAGGCCACCGGGCTGGTGGCGACAAACGCGGTCGCCAGCCTCGCCGCCGACCATCCGCGCCGGCTGGATTTCGTGCGCGCGCTGTGGGAACTGCCGGTGCCGGAAGGGCAGCACCGCTACTACGACGGGATGCTGTACATGATGGCCCTGCTCCACTGCAGCGGCAAGTTCCGCGCCTGGCTGCCGGCGGATGCGACGCCACCGGCAGCTGCGGCCCCCGTGGCCGATGCGGCGCCCTTGTAGGAGCCCACTTCAGGGGGCGACCCGGGATGACCGGAATGCAGCGTCGCTCAAGGCGGCGGTTCCGGAGGCGATGCGTTGAACACAGCTTCTTCCTGCGCCCGCGTCGCCCCCTGAAGTGGGCTCCTACAGGGAGCCCGGCGACGGATCAGTGCTGCTTCGGCCCGGGGTCGCAGCTGTCGTTGTCGCAGCCGCCACAGGCCAGGGTGGCGCTGCCGCGGCCCGGGGGCGCGATCCGGCGCGCCAGCGCACGCATCCACGCCGGCCTGCCTTCGCGCACCAGCGGTGCGGCCAGCGCCAGCCGCGCCTTGCGCAGCGTGCCCGGCAGCTGCTTCTTCGCGAAGACCCACAGCGCCACGATCACTATCGCGCCGACGATCGCGTACTGCAGCCACATCGGCACGGCCGCGCTCCCCTAGCCCGCCCCCAGCCGCACCGCGACCTGGTAGGTCAGCAGCGAAGCCAGGTAGGCCAGCGCGAACAGGTAGCCGGCGGCAATCGCCATCGTCTTCCACGAGCCGGTCTCGCGCTTGATCGCCGCCCAGGTGGCGATGCACTGCGGTGCGTAGATGAACCACACCAGCAGCGACAGGCCGGTGGCCAGCGACCAGCCGTCCTGGATCAATGGCGTCAGCGCCAGGGTAGCGGCCTCGTCGTCGGCGGCCGACAGCGCGTAGACGGTGGCCAGCGAGGACACCGCCACTTCGCGCGCGGCCAGGCCGGGGATCAGCGCGATGCAGATCTGCCAGTTGAAGCCCAGCGGCGCGAACACCACCGCCAGCGCGTGGCCGATGCGGCCGGCGAAGCTGTAGTCGATCGCCGGCATCGTCGCGTCGGCCGGCGCGGCCGGGAACGACAGCAGCACCCACAGCAGCACGGTCAGGGCGAAGATGATCCCGCCCACGCGCTTGAGGAAGATCATGCCGCGCTCGTACAGGCCGATCCCCAGGTCGCGCAGGTTGGGCAGGCGGTACGAGGGCAGCTCCAGCATCAGCGGGTGCTCGCCCTTGTCGCGGCGCCACTTCTTCATCACCCACGACACCGCCAGCGCGCTGAGGATGCCGGCCATGTACAGCCCGAACAGCACCAGCCCCTGCAGGTTGAACCCGCCCCAGACCTCGCGCGAGGGAATGAAGGCGCCGATCAGCAGCGCATACACCGGCAGCCGCGCCGAGCAGGTCATCAGCGGCGCCACCAGGATCGTGGCCAGGCGGTCGCGCGGGTCCTGGATGCTGCGCGTGGCCATGATCCCCGGGATCGCGCAGGCGAAGCTGGACAGCAACGGGATGAACGAGCGCCCGGACAGGCCGGCGCCGGCCATCAGCCGGTCGAGCAGGAACGCCGCGCGCGGCAGGTAGCCCGATTCCTCCAGCGCCAGGATGAAGGCGAACAGGATCAGGATCTGCGGCAGGAACACGATCACCCCGCCCAGGCCGGCGATGATGCCGTCCACCAGCAGGCTGGCCAGCGGGCCCTCGGCCATGCGCGAGCCCACCCATTCGCCGAGCGCGGCGGTGCCGGCTTCGATCAGGTCCATCATCGGCGTGGCCCAGGCGTAGACGGCCTGGAAGATCAGGAACATCACCACCGCCAGGGTCAGCAGCCCGAACAGCGGATGCAGCAGCCAGCGGTCCAGGGCGTCGTCGACCTTCGCCGTGCGCGTGGGCATCGACACCGTGGCAGCGAGCAGGCGCCGGGTCTCGGCGTGCAGGTCGGCATCGTCGGCCAGTTGCACCCCGGGCGCATGCAGGTGCGCGGCCAGCTGGTCGATGCCCTCGACCAGCGCGCGCGCGCCGTGGTGGCGCCCCGCCACCGTCTCCACCACCGGCACGCCGAGCTCGCGCTCCAGCGCTTCGCGGTCGATGGCGATGCCGCGCCGCGCCGCCGCGTCGCTCATGTTCAGCGCCACGATCATCGGCTTGCCCATCTGCCGCACTTCCAGCACGAAGCGCAGGTGCAGGCGCAGGTTGGTGGCATCGACCACGCACACCAGCACGTCCGGGGCCGCTTCGCCCGGGTAGAAGCCGCGGCACAGGTCGCGGGTGATCGCCTCGTCCAGGCTGGCAGGCTTGAGGCTGTAGGCACCGGGCAGGTCGAGCACCGCGTAGCTGCGCCCGGACGGCGAGTGCAGCCGGCCTTCCTTGCGCTCGACGGTCACGCCGGCGTAGTTGGCGACCTTCTGCCGGCTGCCGGTGAGCTGGTTGAACAACGCGGTCTTGCCCGAATTCGGGTTGCCCAGCAGGGCCAGGCGCAAGGTGTCGGTGGCGGCGCTCATGTCGTCGCCTCCCGCATGCCCGTCACCCGAATGCCCGCCACCCGCACCCGCGCCGCCTCGCTGCGGCGCAGGGCGAAGCGCGTATAGCCGACCTGGACCAGCAGCGGCTCGGCGCCGAACGGCCCCCTGGCGACGACCTCGACCTGCTCCCCGGCAACGAAGCCCAGCTCGCGCAGGCGGCGGGCGATGGCGTCGTTGGGCTGGTGGTCCTCTACGGACTCGACGGTGACGGGGGTGCGTGGCGGCAGCTCGGACAGCGTCACGGGGGGCATCAGGCGGTCTGGCTTATCAAGAATTGTTCTCAATTGTACCATTCCCGGCACGGCCGGGGCCGGGCGCGCGCCGCGCTGCGTCATGGTCGATGCCGTGCCGGCGGCTATCATCCATGGCCTTGATCCATCGGGACCGACCATGGCCGAACCGCTGCTGACCGAACGCGCCGGGCCGGTGCTGCGCCTGCGCCTGAACCGGCCGCAGCTGCACAACGCCTTCGACGCCGCGCTGATCGCCGCGCTCACCGCAGCGCTGGAGGCCGCCGGCGCCGACCCCGGTGTCCGCGTGGTGGTGCTGGAGGGCGAAGGCGCCTCCTTCTCCGCCGGCGCCGACCTGCAGTGGATGCGCGGCATGGCCGCCGCCAGCGAGGACGAGAACCGCACCGACGCCCTGGCCCTGGCGCGGCTGATGCGCACCCTGGACGAACTGCCGCGGCCGACCATCGCCCGGGTGCACGGACCGGCCTTCGGCGGCGGCGTGGGCCTGGTGGCCTGTTGCGACATCGCCATCGGCACCCCGCAGGCGCGCTTCGGCCTGACCGAAAGCCGGCTGGGCCTGCTGCCGGCGGTGATTTCGCCCTATGTGGTCGCCGCGATCGGGCCACGCCAGGCGCGGCGCTGGTTCGCCACGGCGCAGATGTTCGACGCCGGTGCCGCGCTGGGCATAGGCCTGCTGCACGAGGTCGTGCCCGCCGACGCGCTGGATGCGGCGGTGGCCGCGCAGGGCGCGCTGCTGTGCCGCGCCGCGCCGAACGCGGCGGGGCTGGCCAAGGCGCTGGTGCGTCAAGCGGCGCACCCGGGCGAGGCCGCGGCCTGCGACCGGGCCAACGCCGACCTGATCGCGCGCCTGCGGGTGTCCGCGGAAGGCCAGGAAGGCATCGGCGCCTTCCTCGAAAAGCGCGCCCCGGCCTGGGCACCCGGGGAATGAACCCCATGCCCGCACGCTTCGCCCGCCTGTGCCGCGGCACGCCCGTGCTCCCGGCCTGACGCCTCCCGGCCCGACTTCCAGGACCCCATGTTCGAGAAGATCCTCATCGCCAACCGCGGCGAAATCGCCTGCCGCATCATCCGCAGCTGCCGCCGGCTGGGCATCGCCAGCGTGGCGGTATATTCCGACGCCGACGCCAACGCGCTGCACGTGCGCCTGGCCGACGAAGCGCACCGCATCGGCGGCAACGCACCCGCAGACAGCTACCTGCGCGGCGAGGCGGTGATCGAGGCGGCGGTGCGCAGCGGCGCCCAGGCCATCCATCCCGGCTACGGCTTCCTGTCCGAGAACGCGGATTTCGCCGAGGCGGTGGCCGCGGCCGGGCTGGTGTTCATCGGCCCGCGCGCGGAATCGATGCGGCGCATGGGCAGCAAGGCCGGCGCCAAGCAACTGATGGCCACGGCCGGGGGGCCGGTGGTGCCCGGCTACAACGGCGAGGACCAGAGCCTGGCCACGCTCTCGCGCGAGGCCGCGCGGACGGGCTTTCCGCTGATGGTCAAGGCCGCCCACGGCGGCGGCGGCAAGGGCATGCGCGTGGTCCACCGCCTGGATGATTTCGTGCCGGCGCTTGAGAGCTGCCAACGCGAGGCGCGCAACGCCTTCGGCCGCGACCGCGTGCTGCTGGAACGCTACGTGGCCACCCCGCGGCACATCGAGATCCAGGTGTTCGGCGATGCGCATGGCGAGGTGATCCACCTCAACGAGCGCGAATGCTCGGCCCAGCGCCGCTACCAGAAGGTGCTGGAGGAATCGCCCTCGCCGTTCCTCACCCCGGAGCTGCGCGCGGCCATGGGCCAGGCCGCGGTCGCCGCCGCGCGCGCGATCGGCTACGTCAACGCCGGCACGGTGGAGTTCATCGTCGACGCCGACGGCAACTTCTATTTCATGGAGATCAACACCCGGCTGCAGGTCGAACACCCGGTCACCGAGATGGTCACCGGCCTGGACCTGGTCGAATGGCAGCTGCGCGTGGCCGCCGGCGAGCCGCTGCCGCTGCGGCAGGAACAGGTGCCGCAGGAAGGCCATGCGATCGAAGTGCGGCTGTACGCCGAAGACCCCGACGCCGGCTTCCTGCCCGCCTCCGGCACCCTGCGCGCGCTGGAACTGCCGGCGCCGTCGCCGCGGGTGCGGGTCGATGCGGGAGTGGAGGCCGGCGACACGGTCACCGTGTTCTACGACCCGATGATCGCCAAGCTCATCGTCCACGACGCCGACCGCCCGCGCGCGCTGTCGCGGCTGCGCGCGGCGCTGGCCCGCTGCCATGTCGCCGGCACGAAGACCAACCTCGCCTTCCTCGAGGCGCTGGCGCGGCATCCGGCCGTGGTCGAGGGCCGGATCGACACCGGCTACCTGGACCGGCACCTGGACGAATTCCTGGATACCGGTGCGGCACTGCCCTCCCCGCTGCTGGCGGCCGCCGGCACCGCCCTGCTCCTGCGCGCACAGGCCCGCGAGGCCGGCTCGGCCCGCGGCAGCGGCGACCCGGCTTCGCCGTGGGCGGTCGCCGACGGCTGGCGCCTGCACGGCCGCGCGCCACGGCGGCCGCGCCTGCAGGCCGGCGGCCAGGTGCACGAACTCCACGCCCGCGGCCATGGCGGCGACTGGCAGGTGGCCGTGGCCGAGGCCAGCCATGCGGTGGCCGGCGCGCGCCTGGCCGACGGCCTGCTCGACCTGCGTATCGACGGTCAGGGGCACAGGCTGGCGGTCTTCATGGAAGGCGACCTGCTCGAACTGCACGACGGCCACCGCCGCGCGCAGCTGCGCCTGCTGCCGGCCGAGCGCGGCGAAGGCACCGGCGGCGGCGCGGGCGACGGCCGGGTGCTGGCGCCGATGCCCGGCCGGGTGGTACTGGTGAAGGCCAGCGCCGGCCAGGCCGTGGTTGCCGGCGCCGAGCTGCTAGTGATGGAGGCGATGAAGATGGAGCTGACGGTCAAGGCACCGCGCGACGGCATCGTCTCCGAACTGCGGGCGGTGGCCGGCGATTTCGTCGAGGCCGACGCGGTGCTGGCGGTGGTCGCGCCGCCGCCGGACGGCGCGGCGGCAGGCACGGCGCCAGGCACGGCGGAGGAGCAGGCATGAGCGACTTCGTCCGCATCGTCGAGGTCGCCCCGCGCGACGGCCTGCAGAACGAAGCGGCGATGGTCGCCACCGCCGACAAGATCGCGCTGGTCGACCGGCTCTCGGCCACCGGCCTGCGCAGCATCGAGGCGACCAGCTTCGTCAGCCCGAAGTGGGTGCCGCAGCTGGCCGACGCGGCCGAGGTGATGGCCGGCATCCAGCGCCGTCCCGGCGTGTCCTATCCGGTGCTGGTGCCCAACCTGCAGGGCTACGAACGTGCCCGCGCCGCCGGCGCCGACGAGGTGGCGGTGTTCACCGCCGCGTCCGAGGCCTTCAACCGGCGCAACATCAACGCCTCCATCGACGAGTCGATCGAACGCTTCGCACCGGTGCTGGCGCAGGCGCGGCAGGACGGCGTGCGCGTGCGCGGCTACGTCTCCACCGTGCTCGGCTGTCCCTACCAGGGCCAGGTGCCACTGGCCGACGTGGTCCGCGTGGCTGCGCGCCTGCACGCGCTGGGCTGCTACGAGGTCTCGCTGGGCGACACCATCGGCGTGGGCACGCCGCTGAAGGCGCGGGCGATGCTGGACGCGGTCGCCACCGAAGTGCCCATGGCTGCGCTGGCCGTGCATTTCCACGACACCTGGGGCCAGGCCCTGGCCAACGTCGCCGCCTGCGTCGAAGCCGGCGTGCGCGTGGCCGACGCGGCCGTGGCCGGGACCGGCGGCTGTCCCTACGCCAAGGGCGCCAGCGGCAATGTTGCCAGCGAGGACCTGGTGTATATGCTGCACGGCATGGGGATCGAAACGGGGATCGACCTGGAGGCGCTGGCCGCGACCGGCCGCTGGCTGGCATCGCGCCTGGGCCGGGACACCGGCAGCAAGGTCGGGCGGGCCCTGGCGGCCGCATGAGCGCCGCCGGCCAGGGCGTCTCCGGGTCCACGCAGGGCGTGGAACCGGAGGCGGTTTTGGCCGCACTGGCCGCGGCCCTGCGCGATCCGTCGCTGGCGCCTGGCATGCGCCGCCTGCTGCAGCAGGCCCACGACACCCTGCACCAGGCCCTGGCCGAGGGCGAGTCGGCGCGCCTGCGCTACCACGCCCTGTTCGACGCGGTGCCCGACCCGGTCAGCATCCTCAGCGAGACCGGCATCGTCCTGGACCTCAACAAGGCCGGCATCCGCGCCTACCACCGACCGCGCGAGGAAATCGTCGGCCAGCCGATCGAGGTGCTCAATCCGGACCTGCCACCGGACCACCTGATGCCGGTCTGGGAAACGCTCAACCGCGGCGAGACCTACGTCATCGAAGTCACCAACATGCGTGGCGACGGCAGCCGCTTCCCGGTGGAAGTGCATTCGGCCGGCTTCCGGCACGGCGGACGGCGCTGCATCGTGGCGGTGGCACGCGACCTGAGCAGCCGCTGGCAGGCCGAGTCGCGCTACCGCCTGCTGATGGAGTCGATCGACAAGGGCGTGCTGCTGCTGGACCGCCAGCTGAACCTGCTCTCGGCCAATCCGGCCGCGCACCGCATCCTCGGCCCGGGCGTGGAAACCGACGTGCATGCGCAACCGCGCGAATGGACCATCGTCGACGAACACGGACGCGTGTTGAGCGAAGACCAATGGCCGACCCAGCGTTCGCTGGCCACCGGCCAGATCATCCCCAGCACCACCATCGGCCTGCACCACCTGCCCAGCGACCGCATGGTCTGGATCTCGGCGACGACGGTGCCGGTGTTCTCGTCCGGGCGCGACGAAGCCGACCACGTGTTCGTGCTGTTCAGCGACATCACCGAGCTCAAGCGCGACAGCACCCTGTTCGACCGCGCCCAGTCGCTGGCCCACATCGGCGGCTGGGAGTGGGACCGCGGCCGCCAGCGCCTGTACCTGACCGGCGAGGCCTCGCGCATCATCGACCTGGAACCGGGCCGGCGCGGCATGGACGAACTGATGGAGCGGCTGCGCCCGCGCGACCGCCACCTGCTCGACGAGGCGCTGGAAGACGCCTTCGCCCGGCGCTCGCCATTCGACCTGGAACTGCAGGGCCAGCGCGGCGACGGGCACAGTTTCTGGATCCGGATCATCGGCGAGGTCGAGCCCGGCAACCATGTCTCGCCGCGCATCGCCGGTACCCTGCAGGACATCACCGAGCGCAAGCAGGCCGAGGAGACCCTGCGCATCCAGGCGCGCACCGACCCGCTCACCGGCATCCTCAACCGCGATGCGATCCTGGGCGAACTGGACGCGCGCCTGCGCGAACCGGCGCAGGCCGCGGTGGCGGTGCTGTACATCGACCTGGACCGTTTCAAGACGGTCAACGACGTGCTCGGCCACGGTGCCGGCGACGACCTGCTGGTGCGCACCGGCCAGCGCATCGCCCACGCCATCGGCACCGAAGGCCTGCTCGCCCGCTTCGGCGGCGACGAGTTCCTGGTCCTGTGCGACGGCAACGACCCGGAACAGGCGCCGCACCTGGCCGAGGCGATCCTGCAGTCGCTGGTGCCCCCGTTCCTGTTCGGTGAGGACGAGTTCACGGTCAGCGCCAGCATCGGCATCGCGTACGCCCCGGCCGACGGCACCCGGCCACAGCAGCTGATCCAGAGCGCCGACATCGCCATGTACGACTGCAAGCGCCGCAGCCGCAACGGCTGGCAGGTGTTCACCCCGGACCTGGCGCAGAAGCAGCAGGACCGGCTGCAGATCGAGACCCAGCTGCGGCGCGCGCTGGACAACGCCGAGTTCCGCCTCGTGTACCAGCCGCAGGTGGACCTGCGCCACGGCCAGATCGTCGCCGCCGAAGCGCTGATCCGCTGGCAGAGCCACCAGCTGGGCGAACTGCGCCCGGACCTGTTCATCAGCCACGCCGAAACCACCGGCGACATCGTCCGCATCGGCGACTGGGTGCTGCGCGAGGCCTGCCGCCAGGTGCGCGAGTGGCGCGAGCAGGGGCTGGGCGTCGTGCGCGTGGCGATCAACGTGTCTTACCGCCAGTTCGTCGCCGAGGACCTGGCGGTGAAGGTCGGCGAGACCCTGCGCGAATTCGACCTGCCCGGCTCGGCGCTGGAGCTGGAGTTCACCGAACGGGTGCTGATCGAGGATGCACCGGCGACCCTGCGCACCTTCGCCGAGCTGCGGCGGATGGGCGTGGTACTGACCATCGACGACTTCGGCGAGGGCTACAGCGCACTCAACTACCTGCGCCGGCTGCCGATCCACGGGCTCAAGCTGAGCCAGCTGTTCGTCGAGGGCGTGCCGGAGAACCGCTCGGACGTGGCCGTGTGCGAGGCGGTGAGCGCGATCGCACGCAGCCTGGGCCTGGGCCTGGTCGCCGAGGGCGTGGAACTGGAGGCGCAGCGGCGCTTCCTGCTGGAGCTCGGCGTCCCCGTCGGCCAGGGCTTCCTCTTCGCCCCCGGCCTGCCCCCCGACGAACTGGCCCACCGCATCGCCACCAGCCAGGGCGCCTGATCCGCGCCGCGCTCCCTGTAGGAGCCCACTTCAGGGGGCGACCCGATGCCGCCCGGAGGCGCCGCGGTCAACGCGCACCCTCCGGTGCGATCGCGTGGGATGTCGCTTCGATCCGGCGCTTTCGGGTCGCCCCCTGAAGTGGGCTCCTACAGGAAGGCCGTCAGGGGACGGAGGGGCCGGACAGGCGGTTGTCCCACGCTTCCGTCCGATCCTGTTCCAGGCGGCGCTGGAACAGCGTGCGCCATGACGGCACCAGCGGCAGTTCCAGCGCGGCGAGCAGTTCGGCGCGGTCCAGGGTGCGGCGGTAGAGCAGCTCGGCCAGCCGCGGCAGCGGCCATTGCGGATGCGGGCGCTCGAGCAGCACCAGATCGTCGCCGGCCTGCACGGTACCGGGCTCGAGCACGCGGTAGTACCAGCCGCTGCGCCCGCTGTCCTGCACCCGCCGCGCCATGTCGGCGATGCCGAAGCGGTCGGAAAGTTTCCAGCACGGCTGGCGTCCCTGGGCCAGCTCGACCACCGCGCTGCCCAGGCGCAGGCGGTCGCCCAGGCACAGGTCGGCCTCGGTCACCCCGGTGCTGCTGATGTTCTCGCCGAACGCGCCCGGCGCTCCCAGCAGCGGATGCGCACCGATCTCGCCACGCCAGGCGACGTAGTGTTCGCGCGCGTAGTGGTGGACGGCCTTGTCCGGCCCGCCGTGCACGCGGCGGTCGCCCTGCTCGTCGCCTTGCAGGCCTTCGGCGCCGATGGCCACCGCGCCGGCCACCGGCTGCTTGGCGATCGCGCTGCGGCTGTCCGGGCGGGTGTAGGCCACCGCCTTGCCGGTCAGCACCGCATCGATCCGGGCGAGCACGCGCACGGCCATCGTGATCGCCCGGGGCGCAGCCGCGCCGGGCTTCAGCCCGCCTTCGGCAACGCGGCGATCTCGGCCTTCAGCAGTTCGCCGAGCACCTTCACGCCGGCATCGATCTTCTCGCCCGGCACGGTGACGAAGGACAGGCGCAGGGTATTGGTCTTCGGCTCCACCGCGTAGAACGGCGCGCCGGGGACGAAGGCCACGTTGCGCTCCACCGCCTTGGCCAGCAGCTTGCCGCTGTCCACGCCCTCGGGCAGGTCGACCCAGATGAACATGCCGCCCGCGGGACGGTTCCAGGTCACCCCGGCCGGGAATTCGCGCTCCAGCGCGGCCAGCATGTGCCGGCACTGCGCCGCATACAGGGTGCGGATCTCGGGGATGTGGCGGTCGATGAAACCGTCCTGCACCGTCTCGTACACGATCCGCTGCGAGAACGACGGCGTATGCAGGTCGGCGGCCTGCTTGGCCTGGATCATCTTCGCCAGCACTTCCTCGGGCGCCACCACATAGCCCAGGCGCAGGCCCGGGGCCAGCACCTTGGAGAACGAGCCCATGTAGATCACGCCGTCCGGATTCATCGACAGCAGGCTCGGCAGCGCCTCGCCGCCGTAGGACAGCTCGCCGTACGGGTCGTCCTCCACCAGCGGCACCCCGGCCGCGTCAGCCAGCGCGACCAGCGCCTTGCGCCGCTCCAGCGGCATGCGCCGCCCGGTCGGGTTCTGGAAGTTGGGCAGGCAGTACAGGAAGCGGGCGCCCGCCAGCTGCTCGGGGGTCAGCGCGTCGGTGACGATGCCCTGCTCGTCGCTGGGCAGCGAACCGAACTGCGGCGCGAACAGCGAGAACGCCTGCAGCGCGCCGAGGTAGCTCGGGGTTTCCACCAGCACCTTGCTGCCTTCGTCGATCAGCACCTTGCCCAGCAGGTCCAGGGCCTGCTGCGAACCGGTGGTGATCAGCACGCGCGAGGCCGGGATCCGCGCACCGCCACGGCTCAGGCGCTCGGCGATCCACTCGCGCAGCGGCGTGAAGCCTTCGGTCGGGCCGTACTGCAGCGCCGCGTGCGGGGCCTCGCGCAGCACCTTCTCGGTGGCCTGGTGCATGCGCTCGACCGGGAAGGTGGCCGGGGACGGCAGGCCGCCGGCGAAGGAAATGACCTCGGGGCGCTCGGTGACCTTGAGGATCTCGCGGATGGCCGAACTGGTGAGCGCCTGGGCGCGACGGGACAGGGTGTATTGGGTAGTCATGGGCCCATTGTACCGGCCCGGGCGCAGGCCTGCCCCCGCGCCTCGCGGGCCCGGCCGCACATGGAAACTTCACGCCGTGGAAACGGTTGTTTAAGCCGCCGGGCCAATAATCGGAACCGTCCACGCGAACGCGCAGCCACCCGAAGGAGGCCAGGCATGTCCTTCCGCCAGTTCCCCGCCACCGGCAACGATGGCAACCCCTACATCATCATCGAGTTCCACGACGCGCACGGCCCCGACGGCAAGCCGGCGCTGCGCTACGAACTGGCCGACGGCCAGCGCCTGCAGCGCCACGACGACCGCTACACCAACGCCGATTCCACCCTGGTCCTGACCGCCGACTGAGTAGAGCGGGGCTTGCCCCGCTGCACACCTGCAAGGCCCCGCAGCCGGGCAAGCCCGGCTCTACCCTCACGGCCGCTCCAGCACCCGCCCCACCCCGCTGCGGTCGATCGCCTCGGCCGCCGCGCGCAGCGTGTCCACGTCGGCGCCGGCGTCGAAGCCGATGCGGAAATGCACCTCGCCGGCCGGCGTGCGCGAGGAGTGGATCGAGGACAGGCTGATGCCGTGTTCCTCGAACACGTGCAGCAGCGCGCGCAGCGAACCGGCGCGGTCCTCCGGCAGGTGCACGCTCAGGCACCGGGTCTCGGTGAGGTCGGCCAGCAGGTAGCCGACGCGTTCGAAGGTATAGCTGCCCTCCTCCGCCACCTCGCCCCACTGCGCGCGGTTGGCCGCGAGGAAATGTTCACGGAACTCCACCCGCGCGCCCTCGTCGCCGCGCGCCACCAGCGCCTGCAGGCGCGCGATCTCCGCGCCCAGCCGTGCCAGCACCTCGCCGCTGTGCGGATTGCCGAACTGGATGTCCTCGTAGATCTGCGGGTTCAGCGACAGGATCCGCGCGATCACCGCGGTGTCCATCTCGAACGCGGTCGAACGGTACGGCAGCAGCGCTTCCGGCCCTCCCAGTTCGCCGGCGAAGCTGCGCAGCACCCCCGCCTGGCCCAGGTGCGCGGCATGGACCATCGCCTGGACCACGGCCATGACCCGGTCGTGGTGGGCGGGCGTGGTGCGCACGTATTCGCCCTGCAGCGCATCGAGCAGCCGCTGCAGCCAGGGCCGCCAGGCGTCGAGGCGTTCCTCGCACACCACCACCACCCGGCCCTTGAGCGTGGGCGTCTTCAGTGGCGCGGTCATCGGATGCAGGCCGACCACCTCGGCCTGCGATTGCAGCATCGCCGCCACCGGCGCCTGCTTGAGCGAGGTGATGTCCAGCCACAGCCGGCCGCGCTCGCGCCCGGCCGACTGCGCCACGTAGTGCGCGATCAGCGCCGCGGTGTGCCGGATCGGCGCGGCGAACACCAGCACGTCGGCCTGCCCGAGCAGCGCCTCGGGCGCATCGCTGGCCGGGTCGGCCGGGTCGTGGCCGAGCACGCGCAGGCCCATGCGCTGCTCGAAGAAGCACCGCAGCCACACCCCGTAGGCGCCGGCGCTGCCGACCAGGCCGATCACCGGTTCGGCCGGCGGCGGCACGGGCGGCGTGGCGTCCTGCAGGCGTGCCGGCGCGTTCACAGCGCCACCGCCGGGGAACGCGCCGGGCCGTCGGCCAGCGCCGCGGCCGCGGCCGCCTGCACGTCCAGTTCCTCCCAGCCCTGGGCCAAAGTCGATTCCAGTGCCGCATGCACCCCCGCCAGGGCGCGCTCGGCGGCGCGCACCGGGGTTTCGCCGCGCAGCAGGAAGGCGGCCAGCAGCGCGCAGAGCACGTCGCCGGTGCCGGCCACGTCCACCTCCAGCCGCGGCGAGCGCAGGCGCCAGGCGCCGTCGCGCCCCACCAGCAGGGTGACCAGGTCGTCGTCCGTGCCCGCCACGCTGTGCGCGAGCACCCACTCGGGGCCGCGTCCAAGCAGGGTGCGTGCCGCCCGCAGCGCATCGGCTTCACGCAGCGCGGGCTGGCCGGCGAGGCGTTCCAGCTCGAAGGCGTTGGGCGCGGCCATCCACGCCAGCGGCAGCAGGCGCTGCGCGAACACCGCCTCCAGCCCGGGCTCGACGTAGGCCCCGGTGTGGGTGTCGCCGATCACCGGGTCGAGCAGGTAGCGCGGCGCGGCGCCGGCGCGGTGGTGCGCCTCCAGCCAGTCGGCGAAAGCCTCGCCGTTGGCGACGCTGCCGAAGTAGCCGGACAGCAGCAGCGGCGCGCGCGCGGTGACCCCGCGTTCGTCCAGCCCGCGCAGCAGGTCGGCCAGCCAGTCGGCCGGCAGCACGCGGCCGCGCAGGGTCGGATAGAAGGGCGTGTTGCTGAGCAGCGTGGTCGGCACCTCGGCCACGCGCACCCCGAGCATGCGCAGCACCGGCACCGCGGCGCTGTTGCCGGCATAGCCGTAGGCCAGCTGCGACTGCACCGATACCAGGTCCACCGGCGACGGCCCGCGCGGGCGGTTGCCGCGTTCGTGGACCAGGTGGCTGTGCAGCGCGTCGCTCATCGGCTCGGCCGTGGGAAAGGGCCCCGCATGCTAGCGCGCGGCCCGTGCGCCGGCGCGCAGCGTTTCAGCTGCAACGGAAATGTGCCGGCCCCCGCCGGCTCAGGACGAGGTCATCCGGCCCCAGAACGACTTCACCCCGTCGAGGAAGGTGGCCGAACGCGGCGAATGCCGGCGCCCCTCCTCGCCGCTGAAGGTGGCCTCGAACTTCTCCAGCAGCTCGCGCTGCTCGGCGGTGAGGTTGACCGGGGTCTCCACCACCACGCGGCAGTACAGGTCGCCGGCACTGCGGCTGCGCACCGAGCGCACGCCCTTGCCGCGCAGGCGGAACACCTTGCCGGCCTGGGTCTCGACGGGGATGCGGATCTCGGCCTCGCCGTCGAGCGTGGGCACGTTGACGATGTCGCCGAGCGCGGCCTGGGAAATGCGGATCGGCACTTCGCAGTGCAGGTCGTCGCCGTCGCGGCGGAAGATGTCGTGCTCGCGCACGCGGACTTCCACGTACAGGTCGCCCGGTGGCGTACCCGGCGGGCCGGCCTCGCCCTCGCCCTGCAGGCGGATGCGGTCGCCGCTGTCCACGCCGGCGGGGATCTTCACCGACAGGACCTTCTCGTCCTCGATGCGGCCGGCGCCGTGGCATTCCTTGCACGGGTTGCGCACCACCTGGCCGCGGCCGCCGCATTCCGGGCAGGCCTGCTGCATGGTGAAGATGCCGCGCTGGAAACGGACCTGGCCGCGGCCGTGGCAGGTGTTGCAGGACTCGACCTTGCCGTCCTCCGAACCGCTGCCCTTGCAGGGGCCGCATTCGGCCAGGGTCGGGATCTCGATCCGCTTCTCGATGCCGGCGACGGCCTCTTCCAGGTCCAGCTCCATCACGTAGCCGATGTCGGCGCCGCGCCGCGCCGCGCGCGGGCCGCCGGCGCCGCCGAAGATCGAACCGAAGATGTCGCCGAAGATGTCGCCCATGTCCGGCTGCGGCCCGCCGCCACCGCCCATGCCGTGCTCGAACGCGGCGTGGCCGTGCGCGTCGTAGGCGCGGCGCTTGCCGGAATCGGACAGGACTTCATAGGCCTCCTTGCACTCCTTGAACGCGGCCTCGGCGGCGGCGTCGCCCGGGTTGCGGTCCGGGTGGTGCTTCATCGCGCAGCGGCGATAGGCCTTCTTCAGTTCGTCGTCGCCGGCATTGCGGGCCACGCCCAGCACTTCGTAGTAGTCGCGCTTGCTCATCGGGCTTTCATCGGGCTGTTTCCATGGGACTTTCATGCGACAGCCCGCGCCACCTGGGGGATGGCGCGGGCTGCATGGGCCGCCGGCGCCGGGGCGCCGTCGCGGCCTTACTTGCTGTCGTCGTCCTTGACTTCGGTGAACTCGGCGTCGACCACGTCGTCCTGCGCCGCGCCGCCCGTACCCGGAGCGCCACCGGCAGCGCCGGCCTCGCCCTGCGCGGCGGCGGCCGCGGCCGCGTACAGCGACTGCCCGGCCTCTTCCAGCGCCTTGGACTTCGCCTCGATCTGGCCCTTGTCGTCGCCCTTGAGCGCGGTCTCCAGGTCGGCGATCGCCGTCTCCACGCGGCCGATCACGTCGCCCGGCACCTTGCTGCCATGCTCGGTGATCGCGCTGCGGGTGGCGTGGACCAGGCCGTCGGCCTGGTTGCGCGCCTGCACCAGCTCGTGGAACTTGCGGTCGTCCTCGCGGTGCGCCTCGGCATCGGCGACCATCCGCTGGATCTCGTCGTCCGACAGGCCCGAACCGGCCTTGATCTCGACCTTCTGCTCCTTGCCGGTCTTCTTGTCCTTGGCGGTCACGTGGACGATGCCGTTGGCGTCGATGTCGAACGACACCTCCACCTGCGGCATGCCGCGCGGCGCCGCATCAATGCCGGTGAGGTCGAACTTGGCCAGCGACTTGTTGAAGCGGGCCTGCTCGCGCTCGCCCTGCAGCACGTGCACCGTCACCGCGGACTGGTTGTCCTCGGCGGTGCTGAAGGTCTGCGAGGCCTTGGTCGGGATGGTGGTGTTCTTCTCGATGATCTTGGTGAACACGCCACCCAGGGTCTCGATGCCCAGCGACAGCGGGGTCACGTCCAGCAGCAGCACGTCCTTGACGTCGCCGGCCAGCACGCCGCCCTGCACCGCTGCGCCCAGGGCCACGGCCTCGTCCGGATTGACGTCCTTGCGCGGCTCCTTGCCGAAAAACTCGGCCACCGCCGCCTGCACCTTGGGCATGCGGGTCTGGCCGCCGACCAGGATCACCTCGCCGATGTCGCTGGCGCGCAGGCCGGCGTCCTTCAGCGCGGTGCGGCACGGCTCGATGGTCTTCTTCACCAGGTCGTCGACCAGCGCCTCGAGCTTGGCCCGGGTCAGCTTGATGGTCAGGTGCTTCGGACCCGACGCGTCGGCGGTGATGTACGGCAGGTTGACCTCGGTCTGCTGCGCGCTCGACAGCTCGATCTTGGCGCGCTCGGCCGCGTCCTTCAGGCGCTGCAGGGCCAGCGGGTCCTTGCGCAGGTCGATACCCTGGTCCTTCTGGAACTCCTCGACCAGGTAGTCGATGACGCGCGCGTCGAAGTCCTCGCCGCCGAGGAAGGTGTCGCCGTTGGTGGCCAGCACCTCGAACTGCTTCTCGCCGTCGACCGAGGCGATCTCGATGATCGACACGTCGAAGGTGCCGCCGCCCAGGTCGTAGACCACGATCTTGCGGTCGCCGCCGGCCTTGTCCAGGCCGTAGGCCAGCGCCGCGGCGGTGGGCTCGTTGATGATGCGCTTGACGTCCAGGCCGGCGATGCGGCCGGCGTCCTTGGTCGCCTGGCGCTGGCTGTCGTTGAAGTACGCCGGCACGGTGATCACCGCTTCGGTCACGCTCTCGCCAAGGAAGGCCTCGGCGGTCTTCTTCAGCTTCTCCCGGGTCTTGGCCGAGATCTCCTGCGGCGCCATCCGGCGGCCGTCGCTGGCTTCCACCCAGGCGTCGCCGTTGTCGTGGGCGACGATGCCGTACGGCACCAGGTCCAGGTCCTTCTTGACCTCGGCGTCGGTGAACTTGCGGCCGATCAGGCGCTTGACCGCGTAGAATGTGTTCTTCGGGTTGGTGACCGCCTGGCGCTTGGCCGGCGCGCCGACCAGGACTTCGCCGTCCTTGGTGTAGGCGACGATCGAAGGCGTGGTGCGGTCGCCTTCGGCGTTCTCGATCACGCGGGCCTTGCCGCCGTCCATGATCGCGACGCACGAGTTGGTCGTGCCCAGGTCGATGCCGATGATCTTGCTCATTGCGTGTGCTCCCTCGGGAATTTGGCTGGCCCCCATGACGCCGGGCCCTGTTCGCTAGATAGGGTCGCGCCGGCGCCGTTCAAGTGGCCGTCGCGGTGGCCAGGCCCGATGCCGGGCCCGGCGCTGTTCAGGCCGGCGTTTCAGTCGTGGCGGGCGACCACCACCAGCGCCGGGCGCAGCAGGCGGTCGTTGAGCAGGTAGCCCTTCTGGAACACCTGCAGCACGCTGCCCGGCGCGGCCTGGCCCGGATCGGCCTGGCTGATGGCCTGGTGGTGCTCGGGGTCGAACGGCTGGCCGGCCGGGTCGACCACGGCCAGGCCATTGTCGGCGGCCACCTTCAGCAGCTGGCGATAGGTCAGCTCCAGCCCGTCCTTCAGCGGCCCTTCCTGGGCAGCGGCGGCCGCCAGGCCGGCGTCGAGGCTGTCGAATACCGGCAGCATCTCGCCCAGCAGGCGTTCGTTGGCGAAGCGGCGGGCCTGCTCGATGTCGCGGGCCACTCGCTTGCGCTGGTTCTCAAGGTCGGCGCGCTCGCGCAGCGAATCGGCGCGCAGCTGTTCAAGCTCGCCGCGCAGGGCCTCGATCTCGTCGCGCAGCTGCGCCTCCAGGCTGGCTTCGTCGCCGGGGATCGGGGTGGGTTCTTCGGTCATCAGGTCGGCTCCGTGGCGGCGCTCCCGGCCGCCCATCCCCGACCCAATGGGGATCGCCCCGCAGCGATTCAAGAGCCCCGATCGGAGAGCGGCTCAGCCCTCGCCCGGCGGCTGCAGTGCCGCGCCCAGCACGTCGGCGGCGGCCTGCACCACCGGGATGACCCGGTCATAGGCCATCCGCGTCGGCCCGATCACGCCGAGCACGCCCAGCACCTGGCCACCGGCGCCGTAGGGCGCGGTGACCAGCGAGACCCCGTCCAGCGGCGCCAGTCCGGTTTCCTCGCCGATGAAGATGCGCACGCCCGGCGCGCGCTGGGTGCGTTCGAGCAGTTGCAGGATCTCGCGCTTGCGGGCGAAGGCCTCGAACAGCTCGCGCAGCCGCTCCACGTCGGACAGGTCCTGCAGGCCCATCAGCCGGGTCTGCCCGGCCAGGACCATGTCGTCGCCGGGCGGCTCCAGCGCCTGCTCGGCCAGTTCCACCGACTGCGCCAGCAGCTGCTCCATCTCGTCGCGGGCCTGGCGCAGCTCGTGCAGCAGGGTCGCGCGGATCTGCGCCAGCGGGCGCCCGGCGCAGTGCGCGTTGAGGTAGTTGGCGACCTTCTCCAGCTCGGCCGGTTCGAACGCACGCTGCGGCTCGATCACCCGGTTCTGTACTTCGCCGTCGGCGAACACCACGATCGCCAGCACGCGGCGCCCGCCCAGCGGCACGAAGTCGATCTGGCGGAAGGCGAACTGGCCGCGCCGCGGCGCACCCACGACGCCGACGAAATGGGTCATCGCCGACAGCAGTTCCGACGCATTGCCGAGCAGGGCCTGGGTGCTGCCGGCGCCGGCGGTCAGTTCGGCGCGCAACCGCGCCAGCTCGCGCTCGCCCAGCGACTTCACCTGCAGCAGGCTGTCGACGAACACCCGGTAGCCCTGCACGGTCGGCACCCGCCCGGCCGAAGTGTGCGGCGAGCTGAGCAGGCCGCTGTCCTCCAGGTCGGCGAGGATGTTGCGGATCGTGGCCGGGCTCACGTCCAGGCCGGCATGGCGGGCCAGGGTCTGCGAGCCGACCGGTTCGCCATCGTGGATGTAGCGGCCGATCAGGGTACGCAGCAACTGGCGGGCGCGGGGGTCGAGCGGCGGCTTCGCGGGCACGGTCATGCCGAATAGATAGCCATCATGCCGCCGCACCGCAAGCGCGCGCGTGCAGGCGGCGTACTGCGGTGCGCATGCGGCCCGCCGATCGAGCCCCCCTCCGTCGTCCCGGCATGCGCCGGGACGACGGAGGGGGGCTTCGTCCTTCCCTAGCCCGTCGCGCGGCATGCGACTACAGCCGCGCAGCATCCACGTGCGCCTCCGCCCTCCTACAATGCGCCCATGCTGACCCACCTCGCCCTGAAGGACTTCGCCGTCGTCCGCGCCACCGAACTGGAGTTCGGCCCCGGCATGACCGTGATCTCCGGCGAGACCGGTGCCGGCAAGTCGCTGCTGGTGGACGCACTGGGCTTCCTGTCCGGGCTGCGCGCCGACAGCGGCGTGGTCCGCCACGGCAGCGAGCGCGCCGAACTGGCCGCCGATTTCGACCTGGCCGGCACTCCGGCCGCGCGCGACTGGCTGCGCGACCATGAACTGGACGAGGACGGCCAGTGCCAGCTGCGCCGGATCCTGCGCGCCGACGGCGGTTCGCGCGCCTGGATCAACGGCCGCCCGGTGACCCTGGCCCAGCTCGGCGAACTGGCCGGCCTGCTGGTCGAGATCCACGGCCAGCACGAACACCAGTCGCTGCTATCGCGCGCCAGCCAGCTGGCCCTGCTCGACGGCCACGCCGGCAACGAGGCCGAACGCGCCGCGGTGCGCGCCGCCGCGGCCGCCTGGCAGGCGCTGCTGGCCGAGCGCGACGCGCTGCAGGCGCAGGGCGATGTCTCCGACCGGATCGGCTGGCTGCAGCACCAGCTGGCCGAACGGGAACGCGAGGCCCTGGATCCGGCGGCGCTGGAACCCCTGGCCGTGGCCCATCGCCGCCAGGCCAATGCCGCCGGCCTGATCGCCGCCTGCGACGACGCCTTCGCCCGCCTCGGCGGCGACGAAGCTCCATCGCTGGCCCGCCAGCTGCAGCAGGTGCGTGCCGGCCTGGCCCGGGCCGCGGAGCACGAACCGCGCCTGGCCGAAGCCGACGTCCTGCTCGAGGGCGCCGGCGTGCAGGTCGAAGAAGCGCTGGCTCTGGTCGGCCGCATCCGCGACGACCTGGAACTGGATCCGGCGCGCATGGACGAACTCGAGCGCCGCCTGGGCCGGGTCCACGACCTGGCCCGCAAGCACCGCCTGGCCCCGGCCGACCTGGCCACCCACCGCGACGGCATCGCCATCGAACTGGAACGCCTGCGCGGTGCCGGCGAACGCCTGGACCGGCTCGATGGCGAGATCGCCGACGCCGCGGTCGCCTGGCGCACCGCCGCCGCCGCCCTCAGCGCCACCCGCCTGGCCGCTGGCGAGGCGCTGTCCACCGCCACCACCGCCCTGATCGACGAACTGGGCATGGGCGGCGGCCGCTTCCTGGTCGAACTGGAACCGGTCGGCGGCGAGCGTCCCGATCCCAACGGCGCCGAGCGCGTGGAGTTCCTGGTCGCGGCCAACGCCGGCCAGCCACCACGGCCACTACGCAAGGTCGCCTCCGGCGGCGAACTGTCGCGCATCTCGCTGGCCATCGAAGTCGCCGCGCTGGGTTCTGACGCGGTGCCGACCATGGTCTTCGACGAGGTCGATTCAGGCATCGGCGGCGCGGTGGCGCAGATCGTCGGCCGCAAGCTGCGCGCGCTGGGCGGTGCGCGCCAGGTGCTGTGCGTGACGCACCTGCCGCAGGTCGCCGCGCAGGGCCACGCCCACTACCGGGTCAGCAAGGCGCCGGGGGAGGGCATCACCCGCAGCGCGGTGGAACGGCTCGACGACGCCGGCCGCGAACGCGAACTGGCGCGGATGCTGGGCGGGGTGGAAGTGGGCGCCGAAGCGCACGCCGCGGCGCGCCGGCTGCTCGACGAGGCGGCCGCCGCCGACGCACCTGCGCCCGCAACGACCCGACGGACGCGGCGCGCAGCCGCAGGCTGAACGTCACGCCCCCTGTAGGAGCCCGCATGAGGGCGACCCGATGGCGCGTCCGGAGACAGCGTTCAACGCGGCATCTCCAAGGCGTCGCGTCGAACGCCGCGTGACCTGCCGCCGCGTGGTCGCCCTCATGCGGGCTCCTACAAAAAGCGCCGGCAGTCAGCGCCGCTTCTTGCGCACGTACAGGACCAGCGAGTGCTCCTCCAGCTCGTAGCCGTGCCTGGTGGCGATCTCGCGCTGCAGCTTCTCGATCTCCGGGCTTTCGAACTCGATGATCTTGCCGGTGTCCACGTCCACCATGTGGTCGTGGTGGCCGCCGCGGTCCAGTTCGTACATCGCCTGGCCGCCTTCGAAGTTGTGCTTGATCACCAGCCCGGCGGCCTCGAACTGGGTCAGCACGCGGTAGACCGTGGCCAGGCCGATCTCGTCGCCGTTGTCGAGCAGGCGCCGGTAGATGTCCTCCGCGGTGAGGTGGTGCTGGGGCTGCTTTTCCTCCAGCAGTTCGAGGATGCGCATGCGCGGATGAGTGACCTTCAGGCCGACGCGGCGCAGGTCGTTCGACGTTTCCATGGCCTCTCCTGTGGACGCATTCCTGCAGTGGCCGGCCAGCCGCCCCGCGTGAACCGCGGGTTTACCGCCAGCGCCGCTGCAACCGGTTTCCCGGCGTGCCGGGAGTGTATCATCGGACCACTTTCCGTCCCGTGTGCCCGCAATGCCCAGCTTCCGCCGCCTGCTGCTGATCGCCCCTCTTTCGCTCGCCGTCGCCGGTTGCGGCGTGCTCTACAAGCAGCCGATCTACCAGGGCAACCTGATGGAGAAGGAAGCGGTGGACCAGCTCAAGCCCGGGCTGAGCAAGCAGCAGGTCGCCGGTCTGCTGGGCACGCCGTCGATCGCCGATCCGTTCCACGCGCAGCGCTGGGACTATTCGGCCACCGAGCGCACCAACCGCCGCGGCACCGTCGAGGGCAAGACCCTGACCCTGCACTTCGAGAACGACACCCTGGTGCGCTGGGAAGGCGACTACTTCCCCGAGCAGGACCTGGAGCTGGCGCAGGGTTCGATCCGCAAGTTCGGCCCGAACCTGGCCCGCGACAAGGACAAGAAGGGCCGCCGCTGAACCGGCTCAGCCACCGCGCTGGCGCGCCGCGCGCCGGCGCCGCGCGTCCTTCGGATCGGCCTGCAGCGGCCTGAGCAGTTCCACCCGGTCGCCGTCGCGCAGCGGCGTCGACGCGTCCGCCGCGTTGCCGAACACCGCATAGCCCGCCACCTCCCCGTCGTGGCCCAGCGCCGCATGGCGGACCGCGTCGGCCACGGTGGCGCCGGCGTCCAGCACCAGTTCGCGCTCGAGGAAACGGTGCGGCCAGGCCAGCACCACCCTGACCCGCAGCGCGCTCATCCGCCGCGGTCGGCCACGCGCACGAAGTCGTCGACCATGCGGTCGGCCAGGCCCTGGAAGCCCAGCGCGAGCACCGGCGCCAGCAGCCGCGAATGCGGTTCGAAGTCCAGGGTCAGCGAGACCTTGCACGAGGACTCGTCCAGTACGTGGAAGGTCCACACCCCGTGCAGCCGGCGGAACGGCCCGTCGCGCAGCTGCATGTCGATCCGGTGCGGGCGCTCGAGCAGGTTCTCGGTGGTGAACCAGGTGCGCAGCGAACCCAGCCCCAGGTCCAGCCGGGCCAGCATGCGGGCCTCGTCCGCTTCCAGCACCTGCGCCTGCTCGCACCAGGCGAAACGCCGCGGATAGGCGGCCACGTCGTTGACCAGGTCGAACATGCGCGCGGCCGAGTGCTCGACCAGGGCGCTGCGGTGGATGCTGGGCATGCGGCGGTGAAGTGTCCGGACGCCCGGATTGGGCGACAATGGCGGGATGAACAAGCAACCGGCCCATGATAAGGCAAAGGGCAAGGCCAAGGCCGAACCGGCCAACCGCACCATCGCCCTGAACAAGCGCGCACGCCACGAATACCACCTGGTCGACCGCTTCGAGGCCGGCCTTGCCCTGCAGGGCTGGGAAGTGAAGTCGATCCGCGCCGGCCGCGCCAACCTGACTGACGGCTATGCCTACATCGAGGACGGCGAGATCTACCTGATCGGCGCCCAGATCACCCCGCTGATCCAGGCGTCGACCCACGTCGTCGCCAACGACCGCCGCACCCGCAAACTGCTGCTGCACCGGCACGAGATCGACAAGCTGGTCGGCCGGGTCGAGCGCGACGGCTACACCCTGGTGCCCACCGCGATGTACTGGAGCAAGGGCAAGGTCAAGCTCGAGATCGCCCTGGCCAAGGGCAAGAAGGAGCACGACAAGCGCGATACGGCCAAGGAGCGCGACTGGCAGCGCGAGAAGCAGCGCGCGATGCGCCGGCACAACAAGGACGCCTGAGGCCGCCGTCGGCCGGCACCGGTGCCGGATGCGCCCGCGGCTGCCCTGCCCGCCGGCATCCGTTCGTTCCGGACCATCGGCGGCACATGGGCCCAAGGTCCCGTTTCCATGACGGCGCCGGCGGCATAAGCTCTGCCGCATCCGGCCCGAAGGGCCCGGCATCGGCGCTGCCGGACCACACACCCAGACCATCCAGGATCCACCGCGTGCGGAACCCGCTCCCAGTCCGTTCCCGTTCCATCTGCCTGTTCCTCCTCCTGCTCTGCGGCAGTTCCCTTGCCCAGGCCTGGGCTGCGACTCCTCCCGGCCAGTCCTGCCCGCAACGCGACGGCGACACCTCGCGGCCGCGCATCGGCCTGGCCCTGGGCGGCGGCGGCGCGCGCGGCGTGGCCCACATCAGCGTGCTGCGCAAGCTCGAAGAGCTGAAGATCCCGGTCGACTGCATCGCCGGCACCAGCATGGGCTCGCTGGTCGGCGGCCTGTACGCGGCCGGGGTACCGATCGAGGACATGGAAGCGCTGGTCCTGGAGACGGACTGGAAGCGCCTGTTCGACGACAGCATCCCGCGCGAGGAGCGCTCCTACCGGCGCAAGCAGGACGACCGCGACGGCGTGGCCACGCTCGGCGTCGGCCTGGGCAAGGGCAAGCTCGAGGTCAGCCCGGGCATGCTGCAGGGCGAGCGGATCCTGGCCATGTTCGAACGCAAGACCCTGGCGGTCAGCACGGTCACCGATTTCGACAAGCTGCCGATCCCGTTCCGCGCCACCGGCACCGACCTCAACACCGGCGAATCGGTGGAGCTGGGCAGCGGCAGCCTGGCCGAGGCGATGCGCGCCTCGATGTCGCTGCCGGGCATCTTCCAGCCGGTGCAGATCGACGGCCGCGTGCTGATCGACGGCGGCATCGCCGAACAGGTACCGGTCGACACCGTGCGCCGGATGGGCGCCGACATCGTCATCGCCGTGGACGTGGGCACGCCACTGACCAAGCTCGATGCCGACGCCAGCATGCTGCAGGTGATCTCGCAGCTGACCGGCATGCTCACCGTCGGCAACACCCGCACGTCGACCGCGAAGCTGGCCGAGCACGATGTACTGATCGTGCCCGAGCTGGGCACCGAGGTGACCACCGGCGATTTCGCCAAGGCCAAGGAAGCGCTGCTGATCGGCGCCGAGGCGGCCGAGGCGGCGACCTCCAGCCTGGCCGGCCTGCCGCGCTACCGCGGCGCACCGCCGGCGCCGTTCAAGGCGCCACCGACGCCGGTGGTCGAGTTCGTCCGGCTGGAGAACGACAGCCGCTACGACGACGAGGTACTCAAGGCGATCGTCGACGTGCCAGTCGGCCGCCCGGTGGATCCGGACGAGCTGGAAGAGGCCACGCTGCGCGCCTACAGCCAGGGCACGTTCGCCAGCGTCACCTACGAGGTGGTGGAGGAAGACGGCCGCACCGGCGTGGTGTTCAAGGCGCGCGAGAAGCCGCAGGGCCCCAACTACATCCAGGCCGGCTTCCGCCTGGAGACCGACTTCAGCGGCACCTATGAATCCAGCCTGCGCGTGGGCCTGCTGCGCGCACCGGTGACCCCGTACGGCGCCGAGGCGCGGGTGCTGCTGGCACTGGGCAGCGAACCTGGCCTGCAGGGCGAGTACTACCATCCGTTCGACCCGCAGGCGCGCTGGTACTTCTACAGCCGCCTCGGCGTGCAGAACCGCAGCATGCCGTACTTCAACGACGTCGGGGACCGCATCGCCACCTACGACTCGTGGGTCGGCGGCGCGCGCGCCAGCCTGGGACGCACCTTCGGCCTGTACGGCGCGGCCGAGCTCGGCATCGAGCGCAGCGAAAGCCGCGCGGGCCTGGACGTCGGCGACCCGGCGCTGCCGGACATCGAGGTCGGCACCGGCGCCTGGTTCGGCTTCGTCTCCATCGACCGGCTCGACAGCCTGTACTTCCCGCGCAGGGGCTACTGGGCGCGGCTGGACTACCGCGGCACCGCCGGCTGGCTGGGCGGCGAGGCCGATTTCGAAGAGGCCGGGCTCGACGTGCTCGGCGCCACCCCGTTCGGCCGCCACGCCATCCAGTACGGCGCCAGCTACCAGTCCACCCTGTCCGGCACCCTGCCGCTGTACGAGCGCCACAGCATGGGCGGGCGCGGGCGCCTGGTCGGCTTCCGCTACAACGAGCTGGTCGGCCAGAACTACGCGGTGGTGATGCTCGGCTACAGCTACCAGCTGGCGGAAGTCTTCGGCCGCTCGGCGGTGGTCGGCTCCACCTTCGAGTACGGCAACGCCTGGGACCTGCGCCGCGACATGGACTGGAGCGACGGCATCTTCAACGGCAGCCTCTACATCGGCTTCGACTCATGGATCGGGCCGATGCTGTTCGGCTACGGCATGCGCGAGGGCGGGAACGGCGTGCTGTTCCTGGAGATCGGCAAGCCGTTCTGAGCGCGCGGGCCCGCCGCCGCCGGGCTGCCCTCCATCCGGACCCGGATCGAGGCCGGGAACGGACGCGGCCAACTCGAACCGGCCGCCTCTCCCCCTGAAAGCCCCGGCAAGTCACCCAGAGGGCGGGAGAGATCCCTGCCTTCCGGGCCGCCACCGCGGCGATGGAGGAGCGCCCGCCGCCGGGCCAGGTACCCCCGCGCGAAGGCATATCTCCCGGCCACCCCTCTGTCATGAAATGGCAAGTTGTTATCGCCGTTTGGCAAGAACTGCAGCTCCCTTCGTCCCTATAGTCGATCGCATACGGCCCCCGCAAGGGGCTTTTGAACCCTGAATCCGTCGCGACAGAACGGCGGTTCCAGGAGGCTCGGCTAGAAGCACCTGGGAGGGTGATTAGTGAAGTCATCGCGCAACAGAAAGGCGTTCCCGAACACGTCGAAACACCTGCTCGGCACCATGATCCTGGCGGCGCTGGCCGCCACCGGCAGCGCCGGAGCGGCCGAGATCAAGACCAGCAACCCGGACCTGGTCCTGCGCTGGGACAACACCTTCCGCGTCAACCTGGCCAACCGCGTCGAGGACGAGGATCCCGCGATCCTGGCCAGCCCGAACTTCGACGACGGCAACCGCAATTTCGGCCGGGGCACGGTGTCCCAGCGCCTGGACCTGCTGAGCGAGTTCGACCTGGTCTGGCAGGACCGCCTGGGCTTCCGCGTCAGCGCCGCCGGCTGGTACGACGCCGCCTACGCCAACCTGGACCGGGGCAGCCCGGCCACCTCCAACCACCTGGAGAACGGCCAGCCCGCGGTGGGCCTGAGCGAGGCGACCGACAAGTACTTCCACGGTCCGGCGGGGGAACTGCTCGACGCCTTCGTGTTCGCCAAGCTCGACATGGGCGGCATGCCGCTCAACGTCAAGCTCGGCCGCCACACCGTGTTCTGGGGCGAGGCCATGCTCAGCCCGGTGCACAGCCTGAGCTACGGCCAGTCGGCGCTGGACCTGGGCAAGCTGTTCTCCGTGCCGGGCACCGAAACCAAGGAACTGTTCCTGCCGCGCGAAGCGCTGTCGGCCCAGCTCCAGGTCACGCCCGAACTCTCCTTCGCCGGCCAGTTCTTCTTCGACTGGGAACAGGCGCGCATCCCCGAGGCCGGCTCCTTCCTCGGCTTCAACGACCACCTGCTGCGCGGCGGCGAGTCCTTCATCTTCGGACCCGCGGCGGTGACCCCGGCCAACCCGTGGGGCATCAACCGCCTGGTCCGCGGCACCGACGCCGATCCGGACACGACCGGCGACTGGGGCCTGTCCACGCGCTGGAGTCCGGCTTGGCTCGACGGCACGCTCGGCGCGTACTACCGCGTCACCACCGACATCCTGCCGCAGGGCAACGCCACCCCGGCCGTGCGGCCGAACACACCGGCGGCGGTGTGCAGCGCCCTGGGCCGGGTAATGCTGAACGCGACCACCTGCTACATCAATCCGGACGCGGCGACCGTGCCCGAGATCCTGCGCGGCACCATCGGCCGCTACGCCGCGGCCTATGCCGGCGACATCAAGATCTACGGCCTGAGCCTGTCCAAGAACATGTGGGGCACCAGCATCGGCGCCGACCTGAACTACCGCGACAACATGCCGCTGCTCAGCGACACCGTGAGCGTGCTGCCCGCCTCGTTCGCCGCGTTCGCCCCGCTGATGCCGCCGGGCGCCCTGTTCGCGCCGCCGGGAGACGGCGAGACCGGCGGTGCGCGCGGCAATACCTGGCACGGCGTGCTCAACAGCTTCACCACGTTCGGCGAGACGCCGCTGTGGGATTCGGCCAACCTGATCGTCGAGCTGACCTGGAGCCACTGGAGCGACGTCACTTCCGGCGCCGCGGTGTTCAAGGGCCGCAACGACTACATGGTCGTCGGTCCCGCCGGTACCCCGGTGACCCCGGCCGACAAGGTGACCAAGGACTTCTACGGCCTGGCGATCAACTTCACGCCGACCACGTACCAGGTCTTCCCGGGCGCCGACCTGTCGGCGCCGATCAGCTTCTCCCGCGGCCTGAGCGGCAATTCCGCCGTGCTGCTGGGCGGCAACGAGGGCGCCGGCAGCTATTCCGTCGGCCTGGCGCTCGACCTGCGGTCGAGGTACCGCTTCGATCTCAAGTACGTGGACTTCCTGGGCGACTTCACCACCAATCAGCTCGGAGCGATCACCTCCAGCGGCGGCGCCAACTCGCTGCTCACCGACCGTGGTTTCGTGGTCCTGACCTTCAAGACCACCCTGTGACCGACGTCCAGGCATCCCATCAGGAGTACTCAATGAAATACGCCAAGACGTTCCTGGCCGGCGCGCTGCTGGTCGCCCTCGGCACCGCCCAGGCGGCGGTCAACCCCGAGCAGGCCCGGCAGTTGGGCAAGAACCTGACCCGCATCGGCGCCGAGGCCGCCGGCAATGCCGACGGCACCATCCCGGCCTATACCGGCGGCCTGACCAAGCCGCCTGCGAGCTTCAAGCCCGGCAGCACGATCCGTCCCGACCCCTTCGCCGGCGAAAAGCCGCGACTGACCATCACCTCCAGGAACATGGCGCAGTACGAGGCGCAGCTGACGGTGGGCGCACGGGCACTGCTGAAGAAGTACCCGAACTACCGCATCGACGTGTATCCGACCCACCGCACGGTGGCCCTGCCCGACCGCGTGCTGGACGCCACCGCGGCGAACGCGACCCGCGCCAGCACCAGCAACGGCGGCCTGGGCATTTCCGGCGCCATCGGCGGCTACCCGTTCCCGATCCCGAAGGACGGCCACGAGGCGATGTGGAACCACCTGCTGCGCTATGTCGGCGTCGCCAGCAACTTCCGCTACGACAACTGGAACGTGGACGCCTCCGGCAGGCCGGCGCTGGCCACCAGCGGCAAGCTGTTCGTCGAATACCCGTACTACGACCCGAAGAACACCCAGCCGGCCGCGGAAACCGACGTCTACTTCCGCACCAAGATCTTCTACAACGCCCCGGCCCGCCGCGCCGGCGAGGCGCTGATGGCGGTCGACGTGGTCAACCCGCTCGCGCGGCCGCGCCGCGCCTGGCTGTACCTGCCGGGCCAGCGCCGGGTCAAGCTCGCGCCCGACATCTCCTACGACACCCCGAACCCGGGCACCGCCGGCTCGGCGACCTACGACGATTCGTGGATCTTCAACGGCGCGATGGACCGCTTCGACTTCAAGCTGGTCGGCAAGAAGGAAATGCTGGTCCCGTACAACACCTACCGGCTGACCACGCACAAGAAGGCCGCCGAAGTGACCACGCCGCACTTCCTCAATCCGGACCTGGTGCGCTGGGAGCTGCATCGCGTCTGGGTCGTGGAGGCCACGCTGAAGACCGGCAAGCGCCACATCTACGCCCGCCGCACCTTCTACCTGGACGAGGACAGCTGGACTGCGCTGTCGGCCGACCAGTACGACGCCAGCGGCCAGCTGTACCGCGCCTCCTTCGCGCACATGGCCCCGAGCTACGACGCGAAGACGCCGAACGCCGAAACCCAGGTGTTCTACGACCTGACCTCGGGCGTCTACAACGTCAGCTTCCTGATGGGCCCATACGACGGCGTGACCTACACCGACCCGCTGCCGGCCAACCAGTGGTCGCCCGACTCCCTGGCCGGTGCCGGCATCCGCTGAACCCTGACGCCCGGGACTCCGGCGGCGAGCCGCCGCCGGAGTGCCGCACCCGGGCAGCCCCACTGCTGGACATACACCGCTCATGAATTCCACTGCCCGACGCCTGGCCGTCCCGTCCGGACTGGCCGCCCTGCTCGGCGTGGCGACGCTGTTCGCCGCACACTCCGCACCGGAAGTGCGTTTCGTCGATGTCCTCGACCAGCCCGCCGGGCACAGTACGCTGGCCATGCAGCGGCTGCTGCAGGCCAGCGCCTTCGCCGGCCGACGCCTGGTCGCCGCCGGTGCACGCGGCCACGTCGTGTATTCGGACGACGATGGTGCGACCTGGCGACAGGCCACCGTCCCGGTCAGCGCCGACCTGACTTCGCTGTTCTTCGTCGATGCGAAGCTGGGCTGGGCGGTGGGCCACGAGGGCGTGGTGCTGCACACCCGTGACGGCGGCGCTTCCTGGGAAGTGCAACTGGACGGCCGCCGCGCCAATGCGCTCGTGCTCGAGCATGTCGCCAAGCTGCCCGCCGGCACCGACCCGTCCGTGTCCGAATCGCTGAAGGCCGAGGCCGAGCGCGCGGCGGCGGAGGGGCCGAGCCTGCCCTTCCTCGACGTCTGGTTCGCCGATCCGCAACAGGGTTTCATCGTCGGCGCCTACAACCTGATCTTCCATACCCGCGATGGCGGCAAGACCTGGGAACCGTGGGTCGAGCGCACGCAGAACGAAGGCTTCTACCACCTGTACGGCATCCGCGGCAGCGAAGACGGCGTGTACATCGCCGGCGAACTGGGCCTGGCCCTGCGCCTGGATGCCGCCACGGGCCGCTTCGTCGCGCTGCAGACGCCCTACGACGGCAGCTGGTTCGGCCTGCTGGCCAAACCCGGCCTGGTGCTCGCCTACGGCCTGCGCGGCACCGCCTACCGCTCGCTCGACGGCGGCCAGACCTGGGAAGCGGCGCCCACCGGCGTCACCGCCTCGATCACCGGCGGCCAGGTACTGGCCGATGGCCGCCTGCTGCTGTGCTCGCAGGCCGGCGACGTCCTGGTCAGCGACGACGACGGCGCGAGCTTCCGCCGGCTCGCGCTGCAAGCGCCGATGTCCTACGCCGGCATCGCCGCCTCCGGCGACACCGTGCTCCTGAGCGGCCTGCGCGGCGTGCGCGTCGAACGCCTGCCGCCCCGCATCGATCCGCAGTAACCCGCTCGCCCGCAAGGATTCCGCTTGAACACGTCCCACCCCCTGCCCGACGAGATGCCGGTCGTCCGCTCCATCGAGGACTTCGACCACCACTCGGGCCACTTCTTCGAGCGCGCGATCTTCAACCACCGGCGCTGGATCGTCTTCGCCTGCCTGCTGCTGACCCTGCTGCTCGGCTTCCAGGCCACGAAGCTGACGATCAACGCCGGCTTCGAGAAGATGATCCCGCACGGCCACGAATACGTGAAGAACTACCTGGAGAACCGCGGCAGCCTGCGCGGCCTGGGCAATTCGGTGCGCGTGGTGGTCGAGAACGTCGACGGCGACATCTTCGACCCGGAGTACCTGGAAGTCCTCAAGCAGGTCAACGACGAGCTGTTCCTGATGCGCGACGTCGATCGCGCCTGGATGAAGTCGATCTGGACGCCGGCCGTGCGCTGGAGCGAGGTCAACGAGGAAGGCTTCGTCGGCGGGCCGGTGATGCCCGACAACTACGACGGCTCGCCCGCTTCCGTGGACGCGCTCAAGCTCAACATCCGCCGCGCCAACATCGTCGGCAACCTGGTGGCCAACGACTTCCGTTCGAGCATGGTGTTCGTGCCCCTGCTCGAGACCAACCCGGACACGGGCCAGCGGCTGGACTACCACGCGTTCTCGCAGGAACTCGAACAGCGCATCCGCGCCAGGTACGAGGACGGCAGCGACGGCAAGACGAAGATCCACGTGATCGGCTTCGCCAAGCTGGTCGGCGACCTGATCGAAGGCCTGGTCAAGGTCGCCAGCTTCTTCCTGGCCGCAGCCGTGATCGCCGGGCTGATCATCTTCCTGTACACCCGCTGCGTGCGCAGCACCCTGCTGGTGGTCGCCTGTTCGGTGATCGCCGTGTCCTGGCAGCTGGGCCTGGTGCAGCTGTTCGGCTTCGAGCTCGATCCCTTCTCGGTGCTGGTGCCGTTCCTGATCTTCGCCATCGGCGTCAGCCACGGTGCGCAGAAGATGAACGGCATCATGCAGGACATCGGCCGCGGCACCCACCGACTGGTCGCCGCCCGCTACACCTTCCGCCGCCTGTTCCTGGCCGGCCTGACCGCGCTGCTCGCCGACGTGGTCGGTTTCGCGGTGCTGATGGTGATCGACATCCCGGTGATCAAGGAGCTGGCGCTGACCGCCAGCATCGGCGTCGGCGTGCTGGTGTTCACCAACCTGATCCTGCTGCCGGTGCTGCTGTCCTACACCGGCGTCAGCCCGGCGGCGGCGGCGCGCAGCCTGCGCGAGGACACCGAACAGGCGCGCGGCCGCGGCCTGGGCGCGGTCTGGAACCTGCTCGTCCGCTTCACCGAACGGCGCTGGGCGCTGGGTGCGATCGGCTGCGCGGTGGTGCTGGCGGCCGGCGGCCTGTGGGTCAGCCGCGGCCTGCAGATCGGCGACCTGGACCCGGGCGCGCCCGAGCTGCGCAAGGACTCGCGCTACAACCGGGACAACGCCTACATCACCACGAACTACGCCCTGTCGAGCGACCTGTTCGCGGTGATCGTGCAGACGCCGGACGATGCCTGCCTCAACTACAAGACCCTGGTCCAGGCCGACCGCCTGGGCTGGGCGCTGCAGCAGGATCCGTCGGTGCAGACCACGGTGTCGCTGGCCGACGCGGTGCGCAACATCACCGCCGGCTCGTTCGAAGGCAACCCGAAGTGGCTCACGCTCAACCGCAACCAGGGCGTGATCAACTATTCGGGCCAGCAGGCCACGGTGCTGAACCCTGATCTGTTCAACACCGAATGCTCGGTGCTGCCGGTGATCGCCTACCTCTCCGACCACAAGGCGGCCTCGCTCAAGCGGGTGGCCGCCATCGCCGAAGACTTCGCCGCCAAGCACAACGACGCGGACGTGACCTTCAAGCTGGCGGCCGGCTCTGCCGGCATCGAGGCCGCGACCAACGAGGTGGTCGGCCGCGCCAGCCGCCTGATGCTGCTGTACGTGTACGGCGCGGTGGGATTGCTGTGCTTCGTCGCCTTCCGCAGCTGGCGCGCGGTGGTCGTGGCGGTGCTGCCACTGATGCTGACCTCGATCCTGTGCGAGGCGCTGATGGTCGGGCTCGGCATCGGCGTCAAGGTGGCGACCCTGCCGGTGATCGCGCTCGGCGCCGGCATCGGCGTCGACTACGCGCTGTACCTGCTCAGCGTGCAGCTGGCCCAGCAGCGGGCCGGCGCGCCGCTGGCAGCCGCCTACCGGCATGCGGTGATGTTCACCGGCAAGGTCGTCGCCCTGGTCGGCGTCACCCTGGCGGCGGGCGTCGTCACCTGGACGTTCTCGCCGATCAAGTTCCAGGCCGACATGGGCATCCTGCTCACCTTCATGTTCCTGTGGAACATGATCGGTGCCCTGGTGCTCATTCCGGCGCTCTCGCATTTCCTGTTGCGCAAGGTGGAGGTCTGACATGCTCGGTCTGATGCAGGAACACCCGCTGCTGGTCTCGTCGCTGATCGAGCATGCCGTGGCCGCCCATCCCGGCGCCGGGATCGTCTCGCGCACGGTCGAAGGCCCGGTCCACCGCTGCACCTGGCGCGACGTCCACCGGCGCTCGAAACAGGCCGCCAACGCCCTCACCGCGCTCGGCGTGCGGCCGGGCGACCGGGTCGCGACCCTGGCCTGGAACGGCTACCGGCACATGGAGCTGTACTTCGGCGTGTCGGGCATGGGCGCCGTGCTGCACACGCTCAACCCGCGCCTGTTCCCCGAGCAGCTCGAGTACATCGTCAACCACGCCGAAGACAGCGTTCTGTGCTTCGACCTGAGCTTCGTTCCGCTGGTGGAAAAGCTGGCGCCGCAACTGGAAAGCGTGCGCGCCTTCGTGCTGATGACCGACCGTGCGCACATGCCCGAGTCCTCGATCCCGGGATTGCTGTGCTACGAGGACCTGCTGGCGGCGCAATCGGACGATTACGCCTGGCCCGACCTGGACGAGCGCGCGGCCGCCTCGCTGTGCTACACCTCGGGCACCACCGGCAAGCCCAAGGGCGTGCTGTATTCGCACCGCTCGACCGTGCTGCACGCCTTCGGCGCCTGCACCGTCGACAGCCTTGCGGTTTCCCGCGACGATACCGCGCTGCTGGTCGTGCCGATGTTCCATGTCAACGCCTGGAGCATGCCCTACGCGGCCGCGATGAGCGGCGCCAGGCTGGTGCTGCCCGGTCCGGCCCTGGACGGCGCCAGCGTCTATGCGTTGCTGCGCGACGAACAGGTCACGCTGGCACTGGGCGTGCCGACGGTGTGGCTGATGCTGCTGCAGCACGTCTCGGCCGCGGGCCTGGAGCCGGCCACCGAACTGGCGCTGCGCCGGGTCGTGATCGGCGGCGCCGCGGCGCCGCGGTCGATGGCCGAGGCGTTCGAACGGGACTTCGGCGCCTTCGTCGTGCACGCCTGGGGCATGACCGAAACCTCGCCGGTCGGCACGGTCTGCAACCTGTTGCCGGAGCACCGGGCCCTGCCCCTGGAACAGCGGCTGCAGGTGCAGGCCAAGCAGGGCCGCGCCGTGTTCGGCGTCCGCCTGAAGCTGACCGACGACGAGGGCCGGGCCCTGCCGCACGACGGCCAGGCGGCCGGCCACCTGAAGATCCGCGGACCCTGGGTCGCGCGCGCCTACTACCGCGACGAAGGCGGCCCGATCCTGGACGACGAGGGCTGGTTCGATACCGGCGACGTGGCGACCATCGATCCGGATGGCTACATGCACATCACCGACCGCTCCAAGGACGTGATCAAGTCCGGCGGCGAATGGATCTCCTCGATCGCCATCGAGAACGCGGCCATGGGGCACCCGCTGGTCGCCGAAGCCGCCGTGATCGGGATCGCGCACCCGAAGTGGCAGGAGCGGCCGCTGCTGCTGCTGGTGGTCAAGCCCGGCCAGGTGTTGGAGCGCGAGTCGGTGCTGCACTACCTCGATGGTCGCGTCGCCAAGTGGTGGCTGCCCGACGACGTGCTGTTCGTGCGCGAACTGCCCCACACCGCGACCGGCAAGCTGCTCAAGACGGCGCTGCGCGAGCAGTTCCGCGACTACCGGTTCGCCGACGCCTGAGCCGCCAGGCCGGAGCGCGCCGCGCTTCGGCCTTGATGCGGTGCATCGGTGTCCTAGCCGCGACTGGCCTCAGCGATCGAGCCGGGCGATCAGTTCCAGCGCTTGCGGCCACTCGCCGAAACCGGCCGCCGGGTTGAGATGGCCGACCTCGCCGAGATCCACGAGCCCGCTGCCCCAGTCCTGCGCCAGCGCCTGCGCCCGCGTGAACGCGCACAGCGGGTCGTTGCGGCTGGCCGCGACCACGCTCGGGAACGGTAGCGGACCGCGCGGGATCGGCAACCAGCCGTGCTCTTCCAGTTGCTCCGTCGTCGGGTAGCCGGCCGGGAACGGGCTCTCCACGTCGGCCGGAGTCGCCAGCAGCGCTCCCTTGATCGGCCGAGCCGGTCCGTGCAGCCGCGCCCAGTGCGCGACCATCATCACCCCCGCGCTGTGCGCGACGAGGATGACCGGACCGCTGATCGCGGACAGCGCCCGGTCCAGCGCATCGACGCGCACGGCGCGGGAGAGCCTGTCCTGCTCCAGCGGCGGCACGGTGCGCACCCGGGGCAGCCTGGCCGCCAGCAGGGTCTGCCAGTGCTCCGGCACGTGGTCGCGCAGGCCGGGAACGATGAGGACGGTGGTGTCGCCGGTCATGGAATATCCCTGTTCACAACGGAATGCCGGGGGATCAGACCCCCAGCCACAGCAGCCCCAGCACCAGGGCCGCGAGGAACGCGGTCTCGCCGAGCATCAGCAGCACCGGCTTGATGCCGACCCTGGTCAGCTCCCTGATCTGGATCTTCATGCCCAGTGCCGCGATCGCCGTGACCAGGCACCAGGTCGACAGGTTGCTGCCGAACTGCTGCAGGGGCGCCGGGATCACGCCGAGGCTGCCGAGCACGGCCAGGCCGAAGAAGGCCACCGCGAACCAGGGCAGCAAGGGCGGGCGTTCGCCGCTGTCGTGGCCGCCGCGTGTACGGGTGATCATGACCGCCACGAGGATGACCGGCAGCAGCATGGCCACGCGAAGCAGCTTCACCACGGTGGCGGTGTCGCCGATCTCGTGCGACAGGCTGTAACCCGCGCCGACCACCTGGGCGACATCGTGGATCGTGCCGCCGATGAACACACCCGCATCGATCGGGTCCAGCCCGAGGGCGCGCACGATCACCGGGTAGACGATCATCGCCGCGGTCGACAGCGCCGAGACGCCGATGACGGTGAACAGCGTCGCGCGCTCCTTGCCCGGATGCGCCGGCAGGGCCGCGGCCAGCGCCAGCGCCGCGGACGCCCCGCAGATGGCGGTCGCGCCGCCGGACAGCAGCCCGAACAGGACGTTGAAGCCCATCGCGCGCGCCACCAGCATCGACACCACGATGGTGGCCACGACCGAGACCACCACCACCAGCACCGGATGCCAGCCCAGGGCGGCGATCTGCTCGAGGGTGATGCGCGTACCGAGCAGGGCCACGCCCAGGCGCAACACGCCGCGCGCGGCCAGGTCGATGCCCGGCTTGCAGGGGCCGTCCGCCGACAGGAAGTTCATCGCCATGCCGAGCAGCAACGCGAACAGCATCACCGGCGCATCGTACTGGCTGGCCAGCGAACGCGCGGCGATGGCGACGACGACGCTGGCCAGCAGGCCGGGCAGATAGCGCCCGGCGGATGTCCGCCACCGGTTCATGCGGCGGCGGGCGGAGCCGGCACCAGTATCGCCCGGCGCATGGCCGCAACCAGGATGGCGGCATCCTGCGCGCCGGACAGGGCCAGGCGCTGGTTGAACACGAAATGGGGCACGCCGGTGGCGGCACGCCCGGCCGGAGCCACGGCGGCACCGGGCGCGGCATCGGCGATCCGGTCCACCGGCACGCCAACCTCCCCCGCCAGCCGAAGCAACGTCGCGGCATCGCCGATGTCCTCGCCACGCTGGAAGTAGGCGGCGAAGAGACGTTCGAGCAACGCTTCATGCAGGTCAGGCTCGCCCAGGCGCGCGACCCGGCGCAGCAGTCCATGCGCCCGGCCCGTATTGGGCATCCGCTCGATCCGGGCCAGGTCTATGTCGAGGCCGGCACCGCGGGCCGCCCGCACGACCTGCTGCTGCCGTTGCCGCACCGCTTCCGGCGAGCCCAGGCGCCGCTCGTAGAACTCGGCGAAGGGCAGCCCCTGTTTCGGCACGTCGGGCAACAACTGGACCGGATGCCACACCGCCACCACGTCGACCTCGGGGTGCTGCCGTGCGAACTGGTCGCGCGCACGATCGAGCTGGCGCTTGCCGATGAAGCACCACGGACAGACCAGATCGAAATCGATGCCGATCGTGAGCCGGTTGCCGCCGCTCAAGCCGACGCCTCCCTACCGGTGTGCAGGCCGCGCGGATGTCCCACGCGCTGGACGTCGACCAGGTAATGCTGCTTGGCGAACCAGAACACCGTGGCCGCGGCCAGGCTGACCAGGGGCACCAGCTGGAACGCCGTCGCCAGGCCGAAGGCATCGGCGAGCAGGCCGGTGACCAGCGGTCCGGCGGCCAGTCCCAGCAGATTGTTCACCAGGGTCAGCATGGCGAAGGCGGTGCCGTGGATCGGCAGCGGCGTGAGGTTGGCGACCATGGCCCCGGCGGGCCCGCTGGTGCCGGCCGCCAGGAACATGCCCAGGGCGATCATCAGCAGCTGCGGGGTGCCGTGCGGCAGGGCGAAGGCCAGCGACAGGAACAGGCAGCTGCCCAGGCTGTAGCCGATCGCCAGGCCGAACTTGCGCTCGGGTCCGTTCCGGCACAGGCGGTCGCTGAGCATGCCGCAGACGATCATGCCCAGGCCTGCGGACAGCACGATCATCGCCGCGACGCCGCCGGCGGCATCGGTCGCCATCGCGTAATAGCGGTTGAGGTAGCTGGGAATCCAGACGATGACGGTGCCGCCCACGAACAGCTGCAGGCCGCTGCCGATGTAGGCCCCGAGCACCGAGCGGCTGTTGACCAGGTGGCTCAGCGGCACCTTGGCCGCCGGCGCCGTGGCGACCGGAGCGGTTTCGCCGGCCGGCGGTGTCGGCGCGATGCGCTTCTCGCGGACGACGATCGGATAGGCCAGCGCCAGCATCAGGCCGAACAGGGCCATGGCCGCGAAGGCCCAGCGCCAGCCCATGCTGGCGGCGATGGCGCCGCCCAGGGCCATGCCCAGCACCGAACCGAACATGCCGCCAGCCATGAAAGCGCCAGTCAGCGTCGCCCGCATGTGCTTGGGAAACACCGACAGCACCACCGCGATGCCGACGCTGCCGTAGGCCGCCTCGCCGACGCCGACCATGAAACGCGCCGCCAGCATCTGCGGAAAGTTCTGCGCCACGGCGCAGGCGAGCGTGGCCAGGCTCCAGACGGTGGCCATGATCGCCAGGCTCTTCACCCGGCCGAAGCGGTCGGCCAGCAGCGACAGCGGAAAAGTCAGCAGTCCCACCATCAGGGCGACGATGCCGCTCAGCAGGCCCAGGCGCGCGTCGGTCAGCGCCCACTCCACCTTGATCAGCGGGAACACCGCGTTCAGCACCTGCCGGGACATGTAGTCCGACAGCAGCAGGCCGAAGGTCAGCGCGAACACGACCCAGGCGTAGCGGCGCGGGATGCGCGCGCCGGGATCGTCGTCGCCGAGGTCCGGGAGGGAGTGGTACGCCATGTCGTGCTGCCGGTGGTGGATCGTGGCTCAGGCGGGCGTGGGAACGCCCTTCCAGAACGGCCGGCGGTTCGGCGCGAAGCCGTTCGCCGCCAGGGTCTGCTCGGCATCCTGGTAGAAGGTGCCGATCCGGTAGATCTCGCGGGCCTCGGCGGCGGTGGCGACCTCGCGGCCGAACTCCTTCGCGATCCGCACCAGCTGCTCGACCTGCTCGACGCTGCCCATCTTGCGGTCGCGGCGCTGGGTCCAGATGTTGTCCTCGTTGCCGCAGCGCACGTGCAGGCCCATCGCGATCGCCATCATGTTCAGCGGCAGCACGTTGAGCATCGAGGACTCCAGCGTCAGCACCGAACCGTCCGGGCAGGCGCGGACGAAATTGGCCAGGTTGTAGATGTTGGGCGCGTCGAACCCGCCGCCGATCGCGACCCATGTCAGGATCAGCGGCACGTTGCAGGTGCCCTTGCGCATCATGCGCTCGACCGTCTCCAGCTGGGTGATGTTGGCGAGCTGGAAGTGGGTCTGGATGCCGTTGGCCGACAGCCGGCGGATGTGCTCCTCGACCCATTCCGGGCCGGCCGGGATGGTCATCTCGCGGTAGGCGCGGTAGCCCTCCGGCGTGCCCAGGCTGGTGCCGGCGACGTCGGCCTCGCACATCTGCTCGACCACGTTCATCTGGTTGGTGTTGATGGCGATGGTGACCTGGTCCGGCGCCGGGGTCAGTTCGGCCAGCATGTGCCGGGTATCGTCGGACAGCCACTTGGCCACCTCGCCGTCGCCTTCCGGCGCGAACGAGATCGAGCCGCCGACCTGCAGGATCATGTCCGGCACGCGGGCGCGGATGCCGGCCAGCAGCTCGTTGAACATGGACAGACGCTTGGAACCCTTGCCGTCGAGCTCGCGCACGTGCAGGTGCAGCACCGTGGCGCCGGCGTTGTAGCAGTCGACCGCCTTCTGGATGTGCTCCTCCATCGTCACCGGGATGTCTTCCGGGAAGTCGGACGGCATCCACTCCGGGCCGTACGGGGCGACGGTGATCACCAGCTTCTGCTGGTTCTCGGGGAACAACGATCCATCGAGGAAATTCATGGTCTTCTCCGTGAGGGGCTCTGCAGGGCGGTCGTGCGGGTCAGTACGGCACGTCGCCGATGATCCCGGCCCGTTCCATCTTGCGGTGGCAGGGCGGGTAGTCCATCACCGCGTAGTGCTGGGTGCTGCGGTTGTCCCAGATGGCGACGCTGTCCGGCGTCCAGCGCCAGCGCACCTGGTACTCGGGGATCTGCGCCTGGCTGATCAGGTACTGCAGCAGCTGCTGCGAGCCGGCGGTGTAGTCCTGCCCGTAGCGCACGCGGTCCGGCGTGTGGAAGTTGGTGAAGTGGGTGGTGAAGGCGTTGACGAACAGGATCTTCTCGCCGGTGTCCGGGTGCGTGCGCACCACCGGGTGTTCGGCGTCCGGGAACTGCGCCTTCAGCGCGAGGCGCTTCTCGATCGGCATGGCGGCGCCGAAAGTGGCTTCGATGCTGTGCCGGGCGCGCAGGCCGGCGATCTGCTGCTTGACGTGTTCGGGCAGCTTCTCGTAGGCCAGCGCCATGTTCGCCCACATGGTGTCGCCGCCGGCCGGCGGGCACTCGACGCAGCGCAACACGCAGCCGAACGGTGGCGCCACGCGCCAGGTGGCGTCGGTGTGCCAGGCGTTCTCGTAGCGGTCGTTGGGCTGCTCGGGCGACTTGTAGATGCGCACCAGGCCCGGATGTTCCGGGTCGCTGCCCGCCACCGGGTGGTCCTCCAGCTCACCGAAGCGGCGGGCGAAGGCCACGTGCTCGGCCCGGCTGATGCGCTGGTCGCGCAGGAACAGCACCCGGTGCCGAAGCAGCAGCGCGCGCAGTTCCTCGAACAGGCCGTCGTCGTGCACGGCGTCGGCCAGGTCGATGCCGGACAGTTCGGCGCCGATGGCGCAGGTGAGTCGTTCGACGCGCATGGCAGGCTCCCTCAGATGACGAAGATCGACGAACCGGTGGTCTTGCGCGACTCCAGGTCGCGATGCGCCTGCACCGCGTCCTCGAGCGCGTAGCGCTGGTTGATCTCGATGCGGATGCGGCCGGTGCCGACGTGCTCGAACAGTTCGGCGGCCAGTTCGGCCTTCTCGGCCGGATCGGCGATGTAATCGGCCAGCGCCGGGCGGGTCAGGTACAACGAACCCTTCATCGCCAGCAGCTGCGGATTGAACGGCGGGATCGGGCCCGATGCGGTGCCGACGCAGACCATCAGGCCGCGGCGCCTGAGCGAGTTCAGCGAGGCCTCGAAGGTGTCCTTGCCGACGCTGTCGAACACCACCGACACGCCCTCGCCGCCGGTCAGTTCGCGCACGCGCGCGGCGACGTCCTCGTGGCTGTAGTTGATGACGTGGTCGCAGCCGTGCGCCAGGGCCAGTTCGGCCTTGGCCTCGGTCGAGACGGTGCCGATCACGGTCAGGCCCAGCAGCCTGGCCCACTGCGAGACGATCAGGCCGACGCCGCCGGCGGCGGCATGCAACAGGATCGAGTCGCCGGCCTTGAACGGATGGATCCGGCGCATCAGGTAGGCCGAGGTCAGGCCGCGCATGGTCATCGCCGCGGCGGTCTCGTAGCCGATGGCCTCGGGCAGCCTGATCAGCGGCGCGGCCGGCACCAGGCGCTCGGTGCTGTAGGCGCCCAGGGTGTTGACGAAGCCGGTGTAGGTCACCCGGTCGCCGACGGCGACCTGGTCGACGCCCGGGCCGACCGCCTGCACCACGCCCGCCGCCTCGACGCCGATGCCCGCCGGCAGCGGGATCGGATAGGTGCCGTTGCGGAAGTAGGTGTCGGCGTAGTTCAGGCCGACCGCGACATGGTGCAGCCGCACCTCGCCCGGACCCGGCTCGCCGACCTCGACGGCCTCATAGCGCAGGACCTCCGGGCCACCCGTCTTCTGGAATCGAACCGCATGGGCCATGGCAGCGTTCTGGAGCCTCTGATCGGGGGAAACGGATGGCCCCAGAAGGAGCCGGACGCCTTGGACTATAGGCAGGAGGGGTGTACAACTCTTGCCAAACGGCGATAATGACTTGTCATTTCATGACAGGCGCACGCCGTAGGAAACACCCTGTGAGCAGCCTGATCCGCGCCGCGACGCTGAAGAACTATTTCGAGGTCGCCCAGCAGCTCGGCCTCAACCCGCAGCCGCTGCTGCACGCGGTCGGGCTGAGCCGGACCATGCTGGCCGACCCCGAGCGGCGCATCCCGGCCGCCGCCGCCGTGCGCCTGCTGGAGGAGTCGGCGCTGAAGAGCGGCTGCGACACCTTCGGCCTGCGCATGGCCGAGTCGCGGCAGCTGTCGGACTTCGGCGTGGTCAGCCTGTTGCTGATCCACCAGCCGACCCTGCGCGACGCGCTGGTCACCACGATGAAGTACCGGCACCTGCTCAACGAACTGCTGGCCATCCACTTCGAGGACCGCGGCCGGACCGTGGTCATCCGCGAGGAATTCGTGCCGGATGCGGGCACCGCCTCGCGCCAGGCCATCGAACTGGCGCTGGGCGCCCTGTATCGCCTGTGCGGCTTCATGCTGGGCCAGCACTGGAGACCGCACAGCATGAACTTCACCCATGGCGCGCCCGCCAACCTGGTGGTGCCCCGGCGGGTGTTCCGCTGCGCCATCGAGTTCGACTGCGAGTTCAACGGCATCGTCTGCGATGCCGGCGACCTGAAGTTCCCCAACCCCTCCGCCGATCCGGTGATGGCCCGCCACGTCAAGCGCCTGGTGGAAGCGCTGCCGGCGCCGACGCGCAACTCCATCACCACCGAGGTGCGCAAGGACCTCTACATCCTGATGCCGATGGGCCAGGCGACCATCGAACAGGTGGCCAGCGGCCGCGGCATGAACGTGCGCACGCTGCAACGCCGGCTCGAGGAAGCCGGCGAGACCTTCTCCAACGCGCTGAACTCGGTCCGCACCGACCTGGCGCTGCGCTACATGGAGAACCGGCAGTACTCGCTGCATGCGGTGGGCCGCCTGCTGGGATTCTCCTCGCCCAGCTCCTTCTCGCGCTGGTTCAGCGGCGAATTCGGCAAGGCGCCGCGGACGTGGCGCAAGGAATTCCAGGCGCGCGGGCCGACAGGCCAACCCTCCGGGCACGGCAAGTCATAAGCGCCCCGGCATGCGATAACCGGGATGGGCCTGGGCTGGACGGAGAAAAGGCCGGAACCCGCGCTGCCATTGGACTTGCCGCCAGAGCTACCGCCAGTTGCCGCCGGTTCTCACCCCCCATCGGATCACTTCGCACGCAGGACAAGAAAAAACCCCTGATTTCCCAGGGGTTTTGGGTCCTTCTTGGCCGCCACTGGACGGTTGATTGGTGGAGGTGGGCGGAGTCGAACCGCCGTCCGAAGGCACTCCATCTCCGGCACTACATGCTTAGCTCACCGTTGGATCTCGTCCCGTGGCAGCACGGCGTGCGAAGCGCACCCAGGGACCAGCCTGCTTTGTTTTGGACGGAGGCTGACAGGCAACCACCTCCGGCGATCCCGTGATAATGACCCTACATCCACGAGCACAGGCACAAGTGGGTTCGGGGCTACGCCTTAAGCGGCGAGAGCGTAGTTGTCGTCGTTGGCAACTAGAGTTTTGCCGCTGGATTAACGAGGAAAGCTGCCCCCTCGGCATGCGCCAGTCGATTTCGCGACCCCCGTCGAAACCAGGACACCCCCGGAAACTTCGGGCGAAGCCATCTCGCCAGACAGGACCAGTGTAGGGGCGCCCCTGCCCCGCTTCAAGGCGCAGGCCACGGCAGGAGGGCATCCGTTCATGCCGGCACGGCAGGCACTTCCGCCCACCGCGCGGCGGATGCCCTAATCCCGTCCTGCCCCCGCCCCGCCCTTCGCTGCACCGGCCTTGCGGCCTTCGACCCAGCGCAGCACGGTCCGCACCAGCAGCGTGAGCAAGGTGACCGCCAGCGCCAGCACGTGGTAACCGAAGCCGACGGTGATCCCGATCGAGGCCACGGCCAGCAGCGAGGCGGCAGTCGTGATGCCTTCGACCCCGTGGCCGCCGCGGCTGGCGAAGATGGTGCCGGCGCCGATGAAGGAAATGCCGGCCACCACCGCCTCCACCAGCCGCAGCGGGTCGATCCGCAGGCCGGCGCCGGCGTAGTGCGCGTCTTCCAGCACCATCCGGCTCAGGCCCAGCAGCAGCGCGGCGGTGCCGGCCACCAGCATGTGCGTGCGGAATCCCGCCGGCCGGTCCTTGAGTTCGCGCTCGTAGCCGATGGCGCCGCCGAGCGCCATCGCGTACAGGACGTCCGGCAGGATGCGCAGCTCGGCGGCCCAGTCCATCGCCGCGGCCCGGTCAGGACTGCACCGGCACCAGGGTGATCTCGACCCGGCGGTTGGCCGCGCGGCCGGCCTCGGTGTCGTTGCTGGCGATCGGGTAGCGGAAGCCGCCGCCGACGGTGATCAGGCGCTGCTGGTCCACGCCCTGCGCGGCCAGGTACTGGGCCACGGCGCTGGCGCGCTGTTCGGACAGGCGCTGGTTGACCGCTTCGCTGCCGATGTTGTCGGTATGCCCGGCGACCTCGACCACGGTCTGGTTGTACTCGCGCAGCACGCCGGCCACGTCGTTGAGCACCGGGTAGAACTGCGGGTCGAGGTTGGCGCTGTTGAAGGCGAAGGTGACGTTGCCCGGCATGTTCAGGGTGATGTTGTCGCCCTTGCGGTCGACCTCCACGCCGGTGCCCTGCAGCTTCTCGCGCAGCGCCGCCTGCTGGCGGTCCTGGTAGTTGCCCACCGCCCCGCCGGTAAGCGCGCCGAGGCCGGCGCCGATCAGGGCGTGCTGGCGCCGCTCCACCGCACTGTTGCCGGTGAGCAGGCCAGCGGCCACGCCGATGCCGGCGCCGATCAGGGCGCCGGTACCGGTGCGGTTCTGCTGGGTCTGCCCGGTGACCGGATCGGTGGTCTGGCAACCGGCGGCGGCCAGCACCGCGACCAGCGCGGCGGTTGCGGGTACGCAGATGGCACGGGCAAGGGTCGGCTTGCGGATCATGGTCACGCTCCTGTGCAGGGACGACCGGCCGGTCGGCCGGGGCGGCTCCATGGTAATCCCGCCATCGTGAGCGGCGGGTAGTCGGCCGCCATGCCTCCCTGGCCGCGCCCGGCCAGCGACCCGGCGCTACTCGAACACGCCGACCGCGTCGTGGCTGAGGTTGTCGAAGCGGGTGTACTCGCCGAAGAACTTCAGCTTCACCGAACCGGTCGGGCCGTTACGCTGCTTGCCGATGATGACCTCGGCCAGGCCCTTGTCCGGCGAGTTCTCGCGGTTGTAGTAATCGTCGCGGTAGATGAACACGATCACGTCCGCGTCCTGCTCGATGGCGCCCGATTCGCGCAGGTCGGCCATCACCGGGCGCTTGTCGGTGCGCGTTTCCAGCGAGCGGTTGAGCTGGGACAGGGCGATCACCGGCACGTTGAGCTCCTTGGCCAGGGCCTTGAGCGAACGGCTGATCTCGGAGATCTCGGTGGCGCGGTTCTCGCTGTTGCCCGGCACCTGCATCAGCTGCAGGTAGTCGATCACGATCAGGCCCAGGCCGTGCTCGCGCTTGAGCCGGCGCGCCTTGGAGCGCAGCACGTCCGGCGACAGCGCCGGGGTGTCGTCGATGAAGATCTTGACGTCGCGCAGCATCTTGATCGCGCTGGTCACCCGGCTCCAGTCCTCGTCCTCGAGCTGGCCGGTGCGCAGGCGGGTGGCGTTGACCCGGCCCAGCGAGGAGATCAGGCGCAGGGCCAGCTGCGAGGCCGACATTTCCATCGAGAACACCGCCACCGGCTTCTTCGACTTCATCGCCGCGAACTCGGCCATGTTCAGCGCCAGGGTGGTCTTGCCCATCGACGGGCGCGCGGCGAGGATGATCAGGTCGGTCGGCTGCAGGCCGGCGGTCATCTCGTCGAATTCGTTGTAGCCGGTGGACAGGCCGGTGACGCCGCCGCCGCTCTGGAACCGGGTCTGCAGGACCTCGAAGGCCTCGTGCAGGGCGCGGTTGACCGGAGTGAAGTCCTGGCGGCCGCGCGAACCGGCCTCGGCGATCGCGAACACCTCCTGCTCGGCCTTGGCCAGCAGCGCGGCGCTGTCGCGGCCTTCGGTCTGGAAGCCGTCGTTGACGATGCCGGTGCCGACCTCGATCAGCTGGCGCAGCACCGCCTTGTCGCGGACGATTTCGGCGTAGGCGCGGATGTTGGCCGCCGAGGGCGTGGTCGTGGCCAGCTCGACCAGGTAGGCGCCGCCGCCGATCTGTTCGGAGAAGCCCTGCGAATCGAACCACTCGCCCAGGGTCACCGCGTCGAACGGCCGGCTCTTCTCGGCCAGTTCGCGGATGGCGCGGTAGATCAGCTGGTGGTCGCGGCGGTAGAAATCGTTCTCCACCAGCACGTCGCCGACCGAATCGTAGGACTCCGGGGCGAGCATCAGCCCGCCCAGCACCGCCTGCTCGGCCTCGACCGAATGCGGCGGCACCCGGAGCTGTTCGATGCGGGCGTCGCCGCGGTCGTTGCGGAAGCCGGGACGGGCGGACATCGGGGTGGTGGACTCCTGCGGGCGGGTGGCGAAGGCGGTAAGCGCCTGCGCCACCGGGAACGGAACCGGGTTGGCCATCCTAGTCGCCTCAGGCACACGTGCGTTGCAGACAGTTCTGTGCCGGCCTTGTGCCGGACCTGTGCATGCCCTGTGTACAACCGGTGAATATCACCGGCTGAGATGAGGTGGCCTTCTGCCAAAAAGCGGAGGGCGCCCTGCGGCGCCCTCCGGTACAGCTTGCTCCCGGGGCCGATCAGGCTTCCGGCACGACCACGACCTTGACCGTGGTCTCGACGTCGGCGTGCAGGTGCACGAGCACGTCGAACTCGCCGACGTGGCGGATCGGGCCTTCGCCCATCACCACTTCGCTCTTCTCCAGCGGCAGGCCGGCGGCGGTGAAGGCCTCGGCGATGTCGCGCGGGCCGACCGAGCCGTACAGCTTGCCTTCGGTCGAGGCGTTGGCCGTGACCGTGACGCTGGCGCCTTCCAGCTGGGCCAGGCGCGCGCTGGCGCCGTCGAGCTGGGCCTTGGCCTTGGCTTCGTACTCGGCGCGCTTGGCCTCGAACTCGGCCACGTTGGCGGCGGTGGCCGGCACGGCCTTGCCCTGCGGGACCAGGAAGTTGCGGCCGTAGCCCGGCTTCACGCTGACCTTGTCGCCCAGGTTGCCCAGGTTGGTGACCTTCTGCAGAAGGATCAGTTCCATCGTATTGCTCCTCTATCCGTTAGCGACGCCAGCCGGGGAAACCGGGGCGCCGCAACGATTGCTGTCCGGATTGGACGTAATGAATCAACAGCTACGTTTGTAACCCGATGCCTTTCGTGAAAAGTCCGCACATGGATGTGCGGGCTCTTCCGAGGGACTCGGATCAAACATCGTGGTTGTCGGTGTACGGGATCAGGGCCAGGAAACGGGCGCGCTTGATCGCGGTCGACAGCTGGCGCTGGTAACGCGACTTGGTGCCGGTGACGCGGCTCGGGACGATCTTGCCGTTCTCGGTCAGGTACTGGCGCAGGGTGTTGAGATCCTTGTAGTCGATCTCCTTGACACCCTCGGCGGTGAACTTGCAGAACTTGCGGCGGCGGAAGAACTTGGACATGTCGTTACTCCTCAGGCGGCTTCGGCGTTGTCGCCGTCGGTGTCGTTGGAGGCGGTGTTGCCCTCGCCTTCCTCGTCGCGGCGGCGACGCTCGCCACGCTCGGGCTTGTCGCCCTTCTCGTCCTTGCTCTTCATGATCAGCGACTGCTCGGTATCCGGGCCATCGCGGCGGATGACCAGGTGGCGCAGGATCGCGTCGTTGAAGCGGAAGGTCTCGACCAGCTCGTCGATCGCGGCCTGGGTGGCCTCGATGTTGAACAGGACGTAGTGGGCCTTGACCAGGTTCTGGATCGGGTACGCCAGCTGGCGGCGGCCCCAGTCTTCCAGGCGGTGGATGGTGCCGCTGGTGCCTTCGATCAGCGCCTTGTAGCGCTCGATCATCGCGGGCACCTGCTCGCTCTGGTCCGGATGGACCAGGAACACGACTTCGTAATGACGCATTGTCTTTCCTCGTGGATGCGGCCCTTGCGGGCCTGGCAGCCCCCCGTCGACCGGATGGAAGCGGTGGGGCAAGGTCTCCCGGGCGCACGCGGGCGCAGGGAGCCGAAAATTATGCAGCCCTGGACCGCCGGGTGCAAACCGGGCGATCCGGGGCGGCAGCGCGTCTGCCACTCGCGCCGCGCCGGATGCAATGCAAAATATCACATAGCTTCTACATCTATATGATATTCAAGAGTTTATTTCGGCGATTTCCCCTGCTTGCGTGCGGCGATCCAGGTCCGGATATGCGCCTCCAGGGTCTCCAGCGGCACCGAGCCGGTGTTCAGCACCGCATCGTGGAAGTCGCGCACGTCGAACGCCGGGCCCAGTTCGCGGGCCGCCTCCTCGCGCAGCGCCGAGATCCGCAGCTGGCCGATCTTGTAGGCCAGGGCCTGGCCCGGCCAGGCGATGTAGCGGTCGATCTCGTTGACCACGTCCTGTTCGGTCTTGGGCGAGTTGTCCATGAAGAAATCGATCGCCTGCTGCCGGCTCCAGCCCTTGGCGTGCATGCCGGTGTCGACCACCAGCCGCACCGCCCGCCACATGTCGTAGGCCAGCTGGCCCATGCGGTCGTAGGGATCGTCGTACAGGCCCATGTCGTAGCCCAGGCGCTCGGCGTACAGGCCCCAGCCCTCGCCGTAGGCGACGAAATAGGCGGTGCGGCGGAACATCGGCAGGTCCGGCAGTTCGGCGCCGCGGGCGAACTGGAAGTGGTGGCCAGGCACGGCCTCGTGCAGCGACAGCGCCAGCATCTCCCACTTCGGCCGCACCTCGGGCCGGTAGAGGTTGACGTAATAGAAGCCGGCGCGGCTGCCGTCGACCGCGCCGGGCTGGTAGTAGGCGGTGGTGGTGTCCGGGGCGATGTTGTCCGGGATCGGGCGCACGCCGTACGGCAGGCGCGGAATGGTGCGGAACACCTTCACCAGCTCCGGATCGATGCGCTTGGACAGGGCCTGGTAGCCCTCCAGCAGCTCGCCCGGCTCCTTGTAGAAGAACTTCGGGTCGGTGCGCAGGTGCTGGAAGAACGCGTGCAGGTCGCCCTTGAAGCCGACTTCCTCGCGGACCTTCTCCATCTCCGCGCGGATCCGCGCCACCTCCTGCAGGCCGATGCCGTGGATCTGCTCTGCGGTCAGTTCGGTGGTGGTGTACCAGCCGGCGAGGAAGTCGTAGTACGCCGGGCCACCGGGCAGGTCGCTGGCGGCGATGCTGTCGCGCGCATGCGGCAGGTAGTCGTGGTCGAAGAACCGGCCGAATTCGCGGTAGGCCGGCACCACCTTGCCGGCGATCGCCTCGCGGGCCTGGCCGCGCAGCGCCTCCTGCACGGCGGCCGGGATCGAATCGGGCATCTTCAGGAACGGCTTGTAGAACGGACTGGCGGCCGGATCGTCGACCACCTGCGCGGCGATCTGCCCGGGCACGCGCTGCATCAGCACCTTCGGCGGCATGCGGCCGGCGGCCACGCCGGCCTGCATCAGCGCGGTGGTCTGCTCCAGCAGCACCGGCAACGCATCCAGGCGCGCGATCCAGTTGCGGTAGTCCTGCTCGCTGGCGAACGGCAGCAGCTCGGCGATGCCGTCGGCGGTCTGCACCCCGCCCTGGTGGCCGACCGGCTGCAGGTACTCGCGGAACTGCTGCCGCGCCACCGCCCGCTCCTGCAGCCAGGCGAAGGTGTCGTAGTCGAGCCTGTCGGCCGGCGACAGCGCGGCGCGGTCGATCCGCTTCAGCGCGGCCAGCGCGTCGCGGTCGGCGGCCTCGCGGCGTTCGATCGCGGCCAGGCTCATGTCGCTCCAGCGGTCGTCGTAGCGGTGGTCGCCCTGGTAGGCCGCATTCTCCGGCGACTCGCGCAGGCCCCGCTCCCACTCGCTGTCGAACAGCCGGTGCAGCGCGGTGGCGGCGGCATTGTCCGGGGCCACGACCGGTTCGCCGGCGGCAGGCGCGGCAATGGCGGGGAAGCAGCAGGCGGCCAGGGCGGCGGCCAGGAGGGTGCGGCGCATGGGATCTCCGGGGGGGCGGCAAAACCCAAGCCTAGCGCGTACCCCATCGTCCCGGCGGCTTTTCACTGACGAATGTCTGGTCAAGCCGGGACGACGGGGTTCTGGCTGATGGCGGTCTGCCACGGACCGCGCGGACGTGATGGAACGGTCCCGGCCGCCCCGTCCGGACAGCCGGGCTCAGCCCGGCCCGGTGGTGAAACTCTCGCCACAGCCGCATTCGGCGGTGGCGTTGGGGTTGTCGAACACGAAGCCCTCGCTCAGGCCCTGGCGGGCGAAGTCGATCCGGGTGCCATCCACCAGCGGCAGGCTCTGCGCGTCGACGAAGATGCGCACGCCTTCCTGTTCGAACACCGCGTCGCCGTCGCGGCGGTCGCGGGCCAGGTCGGCGACGTGGCCCCAGCCGGAGCAGCCGGTGCGCTCCACGCCCAGGCGCAGGCCCAGCGCGCCCGGGTCGCGCTGCAGGAAGCGCTGCACGCGCTCCAGGGCAAGGGGGGTCAGGGTCACGGCCATCGGTACCTCCTGGATAACAGCGCGATTATAGGCCCGCCGGCCGTCCCGCCGCCGCCGTCATTGGCGTTGGAACCGGGACGCTGCGGTGCGGCGCCTCGCACCCGCGCGCTCGCAGCCGCTACACTTCCGCCCTCACAGATGGGCTCCACGACACAAGGATTCAAGCCATGACGGTGGTCAGCGTCGAACATGCGCTCGCGGGCAGGATCCCCGCCGGCGGCGAGGTCACCGTCCGCGGCTGGGTGCGCACCCGGCGCGACTCCAAGGCCGGGCTGAGCTTCGTCAACGTCAGCGACGGTTCCTGCTTCGCCCCGATCCAGGTGGTGGCCCCGGCCGCCCTGCCCAACTACGAAACCGAGGTGAAGCACCTGACCGCCGGCTGCTCGGTGGTCGCCACCGGCACCCTGGTCGCCTCGCAGGGCCAGGGCCAGGCGTTCGAGATCCAGGCCTCGTCGGTCGAGGTGGTCGGCTGGGTCGAGGATCCGGAGACCTACCCGATCCAGCCCAAGGCGCACTCGCTGGAATTCCTGCGCGAGGTCGCCCACCTGCGCCCGCGCACCAACCTGTTCGGAGCGGTCACCCGCATCCGCCACTGCCTGTCCATGGCCGTGCACCGCTTCTTCCACGAGCGCGGCTTCTACTGGATCAGCACCCCGATCATCACCACCTCCGACGCCGAGGGCGCCGGGCAGATGTTCCGCGTCTCCACCCTGGACCTGGCCAACCTGCCGCGCGGCAAGGACGGCGCGGTGGACTTCTCGCGCGACTTCTTCGGCAAGGAGACCTTCCTCACCGTCTCCGGCCAGCTCAACGTCGAGGGCTATGCGCTGGCGCTGAGCAAGGTCTACACCTTCGGCCCGACCTTCCGCGCCGAGAACTCCAACACCACCCGGCACCTGGCCGAGTTCTGGATGATCGAGCCGGAGATCGCCTTCGCCGACCTGGCCGCCGACGCCGACCTGGCCGAGGACTTCCTCAAGTACCTGTTCCGCGCGGTGCTGGCCGAGCGCGCCGACGACATGGCCTTCATCGCCGAACGCGTGCAGAAGGACGCGGTCCCCCGGCTGGAAGGCTTCGTCAACGCACCGTTCGAGCGGATCGACTACAGCGAGGCGATCGCCCTGCTGCAGAAGGCCGGGAAGAAGTTCGAGTTCCCGGTCGAATGGGGCCTGGACCTGCAGACCGAGCACGAGCGCTGGCTGACCGAAGAGCACGTCGGCCGCCCGGTGGTGGTGATGAACTACCCCGAGCACATCAAGGCGTTCTACATGCGCCTGAACGACGACGGCCGCACCGTGGCGGCGATGGACGTGCTGGCGCCGGGCATCGGCGAGATCATCGGCGGCAGCCAGCGCGAGGAGCGCCTGGACGTGCTCGACGCGCGCATGGCCCAGTTCGGCCTGGATCCGGAGCACTACCAGTGGTACCGCGACTTCCGCCGCTACGGCGGCGTGCCGCACGCCGGCTTCGGCCTGGGCTTCGAGCGGCTGGTGGTGTACGTGTGCGGGCTGTCCAACATCCGCGACGCGATCGCCTACCCGCGCGCGCCGGGCAGCGCGGAGTTCTAGGGACGTCATGATCCTGTTCTTCGCCCTGTGCTTCGTCGGCGTGGCCATCGCCGGGGCCAGCGCCTTCGTGATCTTCTGGCCGCTGACCCTGATCCACGTGCGCGACCGCCACGGCGGCAGCGCGGCCGATTTCGGCGCCGGCGCCTTCGCCAGCCCGGCCGCGCTGCGCTGGCTGCTGGGCGGTGGCTACCGTTCCATTCCCGACCGTTCGCTCAGCGGCCTGGCCACTCCGGCCCGGATCGCGCTGCTGACGGTGATCGTTTCCCTGCTGCTGGCGGGGCTGCTCTGGCTGGTCGCGGAGGTCGCATGAAAGATTCCTGGTGGATCGCCACCCTCGGCCGCACCCTGCACTGGGCGCGCCTGCGCGAACGCGAGGCCGGCACCGCCGAGGTGCTGGACCACGACGGCAACCTGCACGCCTACGACAGCGAGGACACCGCGCGCTCGATGCTGCTCGATGCCGGCTTCGTCGAGTTCGACGGCGTCGACGAGGAGGATGCGCTGGAGCGCGGCTTCTCGCTGGACGAGGTCGCCCCGCCGCGCGCGGCCAGCGACGCCGCCCTGGTCGGGCTGATGACGGTGAGCCTCGGCCGCCGGGCCTGAGCTCCCCGGCAGCACCGCGCCGCCGGCCGGGCCCGCCATCGTCGTCACGACGTGCCGGCCCGCATGCGCACCGGCACGCGGAAACCGCACCCATGTCTGTGATAATGCCGGCATGGCCGACGAACTGAACGACCTCATCCGCCGCAACCATGCCTGGTCCGAGCGCGTGCGCGCGGAGGATCCGGAATTCTTCTCGCGCCTGTCGCGACAGCAGGCCCCGCAGTACCTGTGGATCGGCTGCTCCGACTCGCGGGTACCGGCCAACCAGATCATCGACATGGCGCCGGGCGAGGTGTTCGTCCACCGCAACGTCGCCAACGTCGTGGTCCACACCGACCTCAACTGCCTGTCGGTGATCCAGTTCGCGGTCGACGTGCTCAAGGTCAGGCACATCCTGGTGGTGGGCCACTACGGCTGCGGCGGCGTCTACGCCGGCCTGACGAAACTGCGCCTGGGCCTGGTCGACAACTGGATCCGCCACGTCGCCGACGTGGCCGAGCACCACGAGGAATGCCTGCAGCAGTCCGGCGGCCTGGAACTGCAGCACGACCGCCTGTGCGAGCTGAACGTGCTCGAGCAGGTGGTCAACGTCTGCCACACCAACATCGTCCTGGACGCGTGGGCGCGCGGCCAGGAACTGACCGTGCACGGCTGGGTCTACAGCCTCAAGGACGGGCGCGTTCACCACCTGGGCGTGGACATCGATTCGCCCGGCTGCCTGCCCGGCAAGTACCGCACCGCACTGGAACGCATCCGCCAGGACCGCGAGAACCGCTGAAGCGCCCCACCCCGCCGCCGCCCGCGGCATCCACGCAGGAACCGCCATGCTGCCCGCCCCGCTCAACCTGCAGGCCTGGATCGAGGAACACCGGCACCTGCTCAAGCCGCCGGTGGGCAACAAGTGCATCTACGACGGCGACTTCATCGTCATGGTCGTCGGCGGCCCGAACGCGCGCACCGACTTCCACTGGGACGAAGGCCCGGAGTGGTTCTACCAGCTCGAAGGTGAGATGGTGCTGCGGATCCAGGAGCATCCGGACGGCGGCCCGGGCCAGCTGCGCGACATCCCGATCCGCGCCGGCGAGATCTTCCTGCTGCCGCCGCGCGTGCCGCACTCACCGCAGCGCATGCCCGGCAGCGTCGGCCTGGTGGTCGAGCGCCGGCGCCTGGCGCACGAGGACGACGGCCTGCTCTGGTACTGCGAACAGTGCAACCACAGGCTGTACGCGGAATTCTTCCACCTGCGCGACATCGAGCAGGACTTCCCGCCGGTGTTCGACCGCTTCTATGCCTCGGTCGAACACCGCACCTGCCGCCACTGCGGGCACCTGAACCCGCGACCGGCGCGCTACGAGGCGCAGCCCGGCTCGCTGGCCGACTTCACCTGAGCGGCCTCCGCCACTCCCGTCGCACCCATCCTTCTTCGACATGACCCAGGCACGCACCCACGCCCTCACCCTCGACGCCGCCGATCCGCTGCGTCCGTTCCGCAACGAATTCCTGGTCCCGAAGCACCGCGACCGCGAGCAGGTCTACTTCGTCGGCAACTCCCTCGGCCTGCAGCCACGCGGCGCGCGCGCGCACGTGCTCGAGGTGCTGGACAAGTGGGCCGGCGAAGCGGTCGAGGGCCACTTCACCGGCGCCACCGGCGGGATGAACTCCCCCGCGCTGGTGCGCGAGCCGCTGGCGCGCCTGGTCGGCGCGCTGCCGGGCGAAGTGGTGGCGATGAACACGCTGACGGTGAACCTGCACCTCATGCTGGCCAGCTTCTACCGCCCTGCCGCCGGACGCACGGTGGTCCTGATCGAGGAAGGTGCCTTTCCTTCGGACCGGCATGCGGTCGAATCGCAGATCCGCCTGCATGGGCTGGATCCGGCCACCGCGCTGGTGGAAGTGCAGGCCGACGAGCCCGGCGGCACGATCTCGATGGCCGCGCTGGAGCGTGCCATCGCCGAGCATGGCCCACGCCTGGCGCTGGTGCTGTGGCCGGGCGTGCAGTACCGCACCGGGCAGGCGTTCGACCTGGCGGAAATCACGCGCCTGGCCCACGCGCAGGGCGCGGTGGCCGGCTTCGACCTGGCCCACGCGGTCGGCAACCTGCCGCTGGCGCTGCACGACAGCGGCGCCGACTTCGCGGTGTGGTGCCACTACAAGTACGTCAACGCCGGTCCGGGTGCGGTCGCCGGCTGCTTCGTGCACGAGCGCCATGGCCGGTCCGGGCTGCCGCGGATGGCGGGCTGGTGGGGGCATGACGCCGCCCCCCGTTTCCGCATGGCGCCGGAGTTCGTGCCCGCCGCCGGCGCCGAGGGCTGGCAGCTGCCCACCCCGCCGGTGCTGGCACTGGCGCCGCTGCGCGCCTCGCTGGAGCAGTTCGACCGCGCCGGCGGCATGGCCGGGCTGCGCGCCAAGTCGGAGAAGATCACCGGGTTCCTCGACGCGCTGATCCGCCAGCGCCTGGCCGGCACGCTGGAGATCATCCCCCCGGCCGAGCCGGCGCGGCGCGGCGCGCAGCTGTCGCTGCGCGTGGCCGGCGGCCGCGAGCGTGGCCGCGAACTGTTCGACTACCTGCGCGACACCGGCATCCTCGGCGACTGGCGCGAGCCGGACGTGATCCGCATCGCCCCCGCCCCGCTCTACAACCGCTATGCCGACGTGCTGCGCTTCGTCGAGGAAGTGGAGCACTGGCGTGGGGTCTGAACCGGCCGCGCCGGCACGACGCGAACTGACCCTGATCGGTGCCGGGCTGGCCGGGTCGCTGCTGGCGATCCTGCTTTCGCGGCGCGGGTGGAAGGTCGACGTCTACGAGCGCCGCGGCGACCCGCGGATCAAGGGCTACGAGTCCGGGCGCTCGATCAACCTGGCGCTGGCCGAACGCGGGCGCCATGCGCTGCGTGCGGCCGGGCTCGAGGACGTGGTGATGCGCAAGGCGGTGATGATGCGCGGCCGCATGGTCCATGGCCTGGACGGCTCCGTGCAGCTGCAGCGCTACGGCCGCGACGATTCCGAGGTGATCTGGTCGGTGCACCGCGCCGACCTCAACATCGACCTGCTGGAGGCGGCAGAGCGCGCGGGCGCCACGGTCCATTTCCACCGCCGCCTGCACACGGTGGATTTCGACGCCGGCTACGCGCGCCTGATCGACGACCGCGACGACCAGCCGCACGACATCCGCTTCGACGTGCTGATCGGCAGCGATGGCGCCGGTTCGGCGCTGCGCGGCGAGATGGTGCGCAAGGCCGGTTTCGGCGAACGCACCGAGTTCCTCGACCATTCCTACAAGGAACTGACCATCCCGCCGGGCGCGGACGGCGGCTGGCTGATCGAACCCCATGCGCTGCACATCTGGCCGCGCGGCCGCTACATGTGCATTGCTCTCCCCAACGACGAACGCACCTTCACCGTGACCCTGTTCCTGCCCAACCACGCCGCGCCGGGCAGCACGGATCCCAGTTTCGCCAGCGTGCGCAGCGGGCCGGAGGTGCGCGCGCTGTTCGAACGCGATTTCGCCGACGCGCTGCCGCTGATCCCTGGCCTGGAGCAGGACTGGGAGCACCACCCGCCCGGCCTGCTCGGCACCCTGTACCTGGACCGCTGGCACCTGGGCGGCCGCGCGGTGCTGCTGGGCGACGCGGCCCATGCGATGGTGCCGTTCCACGGCCAGGGCATGAACTGCGCGTTCGAGGACTGCGTGGCGCTGGCCGATGCGATGGACCGGCAGCCGACGCTGGCGGCGGCCTTCGCCGCGTTCGAGGCCGAACGCAGGCCGGATGCCGCCGCAATCCAGGCCATGGCGCTGGAAAACTACATCGAGATGCGCGACCTGGTCGACGACCCGGACTTCCTGCTCCAGCGGGAGCTCGAACGGGCGCTGCAGGAGCGCCACCCGCGGCGCTTCGTCCCGCACTACACGATGGTCACCTTCATGCGCATCCCGTACGCGGTGGCGCTGGAACGCAGCGAGATCCAGCGTGGCATCCTGGTCCTGGCCACGCGCGGGCGCCGCGACCTGGCCGGCATCGACTGGGAGACGCTGGCGCAGGTGGTGGAAGCCCGCCTGCCTGTGCTGGAAGGGGCCGGGTGACGGGGAAGCAGCGGGGCTTGCCCCGCCGCCCCGCAACGTCTCCAATGCCGGCATGAGCGACAGCTTCCTGTTCTACGACCTGGAGACCTTCGGCGCCGACCCGCGCCGCAGCCGCATCGCCCAGTTCGCCGCGGTGCGCACCGACGCGCAGCTCAACCAGGTCGAAGAGCCGGTCAGCCTGTTCGTACAGCCGGCCAACGACCTGCTGCCCTCGCCCGTCGCCACCCTGATCACCGGTATCGCCCCGCAGCTCGCGCTGCGCGAAGGGCTGGCCGAAGCCGAAGCGGCCGCACGCATCGTCGAGGAGATGGCGCGCCCGGGCACCTGCACCCTGGGCTACAACTCGCTGCGCTTCGACGACGAGTTCGTGCGACATGCCCTGTTCCGCAACTTCTTCGATCCCTACGAACGCGAGTGGCGCGGTGGCAACTCGCGCTGGGACCTGCTCGACGTGCTGCGCCTGGCCCATGCCCTGCGCCCGGACGGGATCGCGTGGCCGAAGCGCGAGGACGGCGCCACCTCGTTCAAGCTCGAACACCTGGCCCTGGCCAACGACGTGCGCGAGGGCGACGCGCACGAGGCGCTGTCCGACGTGTACGCCACCATCGGCCTGGCCCGGCTGTTCAAGCGCGCCCAGCCGCGGCTGTGGGACTACACGCTGAAGCTGCGCGACAAGCGCCACGCCGCCGGCCTGCTGGACACATTCGCCATGCAGCCGGTGCTGCACGTTTCCCAGCGCTATCCGGCCAGCCGGATGTGCGCGGCGATGGTGCTGCCGCTCGCGGTGCATCCGTCGATCCCGAACCGGGTGATCGTGTTCGACCTGGACGGCGATCCCGACGCATTGCTGGAACAGGACGCCGGGGACATCGCCGACCGCCTCTACACGCCGGCCGCCGACCTGCCGCCGGGCGTGGCCCGGGTGCCGCTGAAGGAAGTACACCTGAACCGCTCGCCGATGCTGGTGCCATGGGCGCACCTGCGCGAGGCCGATTTCCAGCGCCTGGGCCTGGATGCGGACGCGCTGCAGGCCCGCGCCGGAACCCTGCGCGCGCACGGCCCGGCGCTGGCCGAGAAGGCGCGCCAGGTCTTCGCCGGCGCACGCGAACGCGGCGAGGAGGACGTCGACGGCTCGATCTACTCCGGCTTCATCGGCGACGGCGACAAGCGCCTGTGCGCGCAGGTGCGCTCCACCGCGCCGGCGCAACTGGGCACGCGCGCCTTCGACTTCCGCGATGCGCGCCTGCCGGAACTGCTGTTCCGCTACCGCGCCCGCAACTGGCCGGACACGCTCGCGCCTTCCGAACGCGAACGCTGGGACGACTACCGCCGCCACCGCCTCGGCGACGACAGCGGCCTGTCCGAATACGGCTTCACCGGCTATTTCGCCGAAATCGCCGCGCTGCGCGCCCGCCATGCCGGCGACGGTGGCAAACAGGTCCTGCTCGACCACCTCGACCAGTGGGGCCGGGAACTGCAGGACACGCTATGAGCAGCTATTTCGGCGACGCCGCGTTCAAGTTCCTCCGCGGCGTGGCCCGGCACAACAACAAGGACTGGTTCGACGCCCACCGCCAGGAATACGAAGTACAGGTGCGCCAGCCGTTCCTGCGCCTGATCGCCGACCTGCAGCCGGCGCTGGCGGCGATCAGCCCGCACTATCGCGCCGATCCGCGCCCGGTCGGCGGCTCGCTGTTCCGCATCCATCGCGACACGCGCTATTCCAACGACAAGTCGCCGTACAAGCCCTGGCAGGGCGCGCGCCTGTTCCACGAGCGCCGGCGCGAAGTGGCCGCGCCTTCGTTCTACCTGCACCTGCAGCCGGGCAACAGCTTCGTCGGCGCTGGCCTGTGGCATCCGGAAACCCATACCCAGCGCAAGGTGCGCCAGTTCATCCTCGACAATCCCGGCGGCTGGAAGCGCACCGCGCACGATCCGAAACTGCGCCGCCGCTTCGCCCTGGACGACAGTGAGGTCATGGTGCGGCCGCCGCGCGGCTTCCCGGCCGACTTCGAATTCATCGACGACCTCAAGCACCGCAACTGGGCCTTGCTGCGCCCGCTGGACGACGCCACCATGACCGGGCCGCGGCTGCGCAGGCAGGTGGAAGCCGACCTGCTTGCGCTGGCCCCGTTCGTCGACTATCTCTGCGCGGCACTGGACCTGGAGTTCTGAAGCCATGGCCGCGCCGCGGGCCGCGTTGGCCCGCACCGGCGGCGGCCTGCGTTGTCCCCCGTTGTTCCCCAGCGAAGGAGCGTGAGGCATGGACGCGGAATCGAAGCGCACGATAGGCGATGCGATGTGGAAGCAGCTGGCTACCCGGCTGCAGGTCGAGGAGGCCGCGCTCAGGGCGGTGGCCGAAGTCGAATCGAGCGGCGGCGGTTTCCTGCCCGTGCCCGATGCGCGACCCAGGATCCTGTTCGAAGGCCACGTCTTCCACCGCCTCACCGCCGGCCGCTACGGCGCCAGCCACCCGGGCCTGAGCCATCCGAAGTGGGACCGCAGCAAGTATTCCGGTTCGCTGGCCGGCGAATGGAAGCGGCTGGACAAGGCCGCCGAGCTGGACCCGGCCGCGGCGATGCAGGCGGCCAGCTGGGGCGCGTTCCAGATCATGGGCTTCAACTACGCGCTGTGCGGCCACGACAGCGTCGGCCGCTTCGTCGAGGCCCATGCCTCCGGTGCGGAGGGCCAGCTGGAAGCCTTCGCCAACCTGCTCGGCCGGCCCGGCTCGCCGCTGCTGCCGGCGTTGCGCCGCCGCGACTGGGCCCGCTTCGCCCGCCTCTACAACGGCCCGGCCTACGCCCGGAACGACTACGACAGCAAGCTCGCCGAGGCCTACGCCCGCCACGCCGGCCCGCCCGCTGCCGGCGGCCGCCGCCGCGCCGGCACGCGCGCGCCCTCGCCGCGCCGCCTGGTCGCCCCCGGGCGCCCGCAACTGGCGCCGCTGGAGATGCTGGAACAGACCGCCGCCGGCACCACCCGCAAGCGCAGCAGCCGCGTGTTCAACGTGCGCCCGGACGCGGTGGACCTGCGCGACTGGGAATACCAGCCGCCGGTGTCCTCGGCCCCGCGCGACGTGCGCTACCCGCCCGACGTGCGCCCGGTCCTGGACCAGGGCACCACCAGCGCCTGCACCGGCTACGCCCTTGCGGTGGTGATCGAATACCTGCTGGTGCGCGCCGGCCGCCACGTCGAGGCGATCTCGCCGCACATGCTCTACAGCATGGCCCGCCGCTACGACGAATGGGCCGAAAACGACGACGACGCCGGCCCCGAGGCCGACACCGGCTCCTCGCTGCGCGGCGCGCTCAAGGGCTGGCTGCGCCACGGCGCCAGCAGTGCGCGGCTGTGGCCGAAGGTGGAGATGCCGGAAGCGCGCCCGCGCCCGGAAGACGACTGGTGGACCGATGCGATCAAGCGCCCGCTCGGCGCCTACTACCGCATCGACCCGCACTCGCTGCGCGACATGCACGTGGCCCTGGACCAGGTCGGCGCCCTGTACGCCAGCGTGTTCACCCATTCGGGCTGGGACGCGCTGCTGCTCGACGAGGCGGTGCCGCGCCCGGAGGATCCGGACGCGCTGCCGGCGATCAAGCGCAAGACCGGCAACCCCGACGGCGGCCACGCCATCGCCATCGTCGGCTACACCCGCGAAGGCTTCATCGTCCACAACTCCTGGGGCCCGGCCTGGGGCAAGGGCGGCCTGGCCGTGCTGCGCTACGGCGACTGGCTGGACAACGCGATGGACTGCTGGGTGGCGCAGCTGGGCGTGGTCACTGCCGAGCACGAGGCCATCGCCGACGCCACCTCGCTGCGCACCGACGCCAGCGGCAAGGGCGTGGTCTCCGGCAACCCGGTGCTGGCCGCGCACGAGCTGTCGCCGTTCATCGTCAACATGGAGAACAACGGCCGCCTGAGCCAGCGCGGCCAGTTCCGCACCCAGCCCGGCGACGTCGACGCGCTGCTGCGCATCCACCTGGCCCAGGCCTGTGCCAAGTGGGGGATCAAGGCCAACCAGGCGGTGGACGTGGCGATCTACGCCCACGGCGGGCTCAACAACGAGGAGGCGGCCGCCGAATCGGCGCGGCTGTGGGTGCCCAAGCTCTACGACGAGAAGATCTTCCCGGTGTTCCTGATGTGGGAGACCGGCGCGATGAAGACCATCACCAACCTGATCGAGGACAAGCTGTCACGCGACGAGGCGCGCGCCTCCGGGGCGATGCAGAAGTTCAAGGACCGCTGGAAGGAATGGTGGAACCAGCGCGTGGAAGGCATCGCCCGCCCGCTGGGACGGCCGCTGTGGAACGAGATGAAGGAGAACGCGGCGAAGATCAGCTCCAACCCGGACTCGGGCGTGCGGCTGCTGTTCGACCTCTACAAGGCCAAAGCGAAGGAATACGGGCTGCCGAAGCTCCGCCTGCACCTGGTCGGGCACTCGGCCGGCGGCATCCTGCATTCGCACCTGGGCGCGGCGGCGATCGCCGCCGGCTTCGACCTGCGCTCGGTGAGCCTGCTGGCGCCGGCGGTGCGGGTGGACGAATTCGACCGCACCCTGGGCAAGGCCGTGCTCAGGACCGGCACCAAGTTGCTGGTCGCGCACCTGAGCGACGCGGCCGAGCGCGCCGACCCGACCTGCAAGCCCTACGGCCACTCCCTGCTCTACCTGGTCTCGCGCTCGTTCGAGGATCGCAAGGAAACGCCGCTGCTGGGCCTGGAGCGCGACCTGGTGCCGGCGCGCGCGACCATGGCCTGGGGCGCGCAGATGATGGCGGTATCCAGCCCCGGCTCGGACATCGCCCGCCTGCCCAGCGCCGGCATGCTGGAGGGCGGCACCCGCCGCCCGCTGGAAGCGACCACCCACGGCAGCCTGGACGACGACAAGGCGCTGCAGCGGCTGGTGTTCGACCTGATACGGAAGGCGTGAGGAGCCGGTTTTCCCTGCTCCTTTACCGGCGGGCGGACTGCGCGCGTTTCCCGTTCTTGCGTTCCGCAGTCACGCGACTTTGCGCGAACTCCGGGAAGGTCTCCGCCAGCGATGCCGTTTCCGGCAGGATGTAGAACACCCCGCCCCGCTCGAACGTCGGCTGGATGACCTGCTCGTAGAACCCGGGCGAAACGTTGATGCAGCCGTGGGAGATGCGGTTGTCGTCCGGCGAAGGCGATGCAAGGCGCTCGGCGCGCTTCTCGGAGGGGACGCCGGTAGCCGTGGGATGGAGGGAGACCGACGAGTCGTAGTCCACCCACAGGACGCGCCCAGCGTCGATCGATGGGCCGAATCCGCCGATGAAGCGACCGGCCGGCGTGGTGCGATCCCGGCCCGGGATCTCGCGAAGCGCAAGGCCGGCGATGCCCGGGGCCGTATGGTCGCCGATCGCCGAGCCGAACAGCGCGGGTGCCGCACCGCGAAGCCGGCCATCGCCGCCGAACACCAGGACCTGGGCGGCGGCCTTGTCCATGACCGCGAACGGATAGCCTTCGCTGTCCCTGGCAGCGACAACCCAGCCCGCCAGGGCGATCACCGTGTCGGATACTTCCTGGCCTTCCGGCAGTTGATCGACGGCGACTGGCTTTTGCGCGGCGGCATCATCCCCGGCACTGGCCACGCCGATGCCCGCGAACGCCAGCACCAGCGCGCAGCCAGCGGCGCGGAACGCAGGAAATATGCACGTACGGATAGGACGGTTCCTCACAACAAAGAGTCAGGGCAAAAAAGGACGCCGGTGGCCAGCAAAGGCCACCGGATCCCGGGTTCAAACCACTCGTTACAGATCGTGCAGGAGTAACTAGCCTCGCGGCGAGCGGCGCGGTGCCGATTCAAGCTGCTGGACGCGGCTTTCCAGCTGGTCCAGCCGCTGGTTGGCCTGCTGCGCGGACTGGTTGGCCGACTCGGCGCTCCGGGCCGCACCCTGCACCTGCGTGTCGAGCTGGTCGAGGCGCGAATTGATCCTTGCAAAGTCGTCGTCATAGGTCGCGCAACTGGCAAGGCCCAGGGCGACGACGATCGCCACTCCGAGCGTACGCGCCGTTGTCAGATGTTGTCTGGTCATGATTCCAATCCTCCTTCGTTTGGGACCTGGGAAATATAGCGGCCTTTCAGCCGGGGCAATGACCCGCCTTCAGCTGACATTGAAGTACGTTGGCGGAGTGTGAAGGCGCGGCAACTTGCGGGAGTTGCGGCCTGGATCCGTCGGTCCCCACGGCAACCGTGGCATTCGCACAGTCATCACAAACATGAATGCCCGGCATTGCCGGGCATTCCTGCTGACGCGCTACCCCCGGCTCAGGCCGCCACGGTCTTCGCCACGTCCTGGTATTCCTCGATCTGGTCGAAGTTCATGTAGCGGTAGATCTCCTCGCCCTTCTCGTTGATCACGCCGATGTCGGCCATGTACTCGGCCTTGGTCGGGATCCTGCCCAGGCGCGAGCAGATCGCGGCCAGCTCGGCCGAGCCCAGGAAGACGTTGGAGTTGCGGCCCAGGCGGTTGGGGAAGTTGCGGGTGGAGGTCGAGAACACCGTGGCGCCCTCGCGCACCTGCGCCTGGTTGCCCATGCACAGCGAGCAGCCCGGCATCTCCATGCGCGCGCCGGCGGTGCCGAAGGTGCCGTAATGGCCTTCCTTGGTCAGCTCCGAGGCGTCCATCTTGGTCGGCGGCGCGACCCACAGGCGCGTGGGGATGTCGCGCTTGCCTTCCAGCAGCTTGGCCGCGGCGCGGAAGTGGCCGATGTTGGTCATGCACGAACCGATGAAGACCTCGTCGATCTTGGTGCCGGCCACGTCGGACAGGGTCTTCACGTCGTCCGGGTCGTTCGGGCAGGCCAGCAGCGGCTCGTGCACGTCGGCCAGGTCGATCTCGATGACCGCGGCGTACTCGGCGTCGGCATCGGGCTCCAGCAACTGCGGGTTGGCCAGCCACGCTTCCATCTTGGCGATGCGGCGGGCGAGCGAGCGCGGGTCGGCGTAGCCTTCGGCGATCATCCACTTCAGCAGGGTGATGTTGCTGGTGAGGTATTCGATGATCGGTTCCTTGTCCAGGCGCACGGTGCAGCCGGCGGCCGAGCGCTCGGCCGAGGCGTCGGACAGCTCGAACGCCTGCTCCACCTTCAGCTGCGGCAGGCCCTCGATCTCGAGGATGCGGCCGGAGAAGATGTTCTTCTTGCCCTGCTTGGCCACGGTCAGCAGGCCCGCCTTGAGCGCGTAGTACGGGATCGCGTTGACCAGGTCGCGCAGGGTCACGCCCGGCTGCATCTGGCCCTTGAAGCGCACCAGCACGCTCTCCGGCATGTCCAGCGGCATCACGCCGGTGGCCGCGGCGAAGGCGACCAGGCCCGAGCCGGCCGGGAACGAGATGCCCACCGGGAAGCGGGTGTGCGAGTCGCCGCCGGTGCCGACGGTGTCGGGCAGCAGCATGCGGTTGAGCCAGCTGTGGATCACGCCGTCGCCCGGGCGCAGCGAGATGCCGCCGCGGGTGGAGATGAACTCCGGCAGGGTGTGGTGGGTCTTCACATCCACCGGCTTCGGGTACGCGGCGGTATGGCAGAACGACTGCATCACCAGGTCGGCGCTGAAGCCCAGGCAGGCCAGGTCCTTCAGCTCGTCGCGGGTCATCGGGCCGGTGGTGTCCTGGGAACCGACCGAGGTCATCTTCGGCTCGCAGTAGGTGCCCGGGCGCACGCCCTGGCCCTCGGCCAGGCCGCAGGCGCGGCCGACCATCTTCTGCGCCAGCGAGAAGCCCTTGCCGGAATCGGCCGGCTGCTGCGGCAGGCGGAACAGGTCCGAGGCCGGCAGGCCCAGCGATTCGCGCGCCTTGGCGGTCAGGCCGCGGCCGATGATCAGCGGGATGCGGCCGCCGGCGCGCACTTCGTCGAACAGAACGTCGGACTTGACCTGGAACTCGGCGATCACCTGCCCGTCCTTGATCGCCTTGCCGGCGTACGGCTGCAGCTCGACCACGTCGCCGTGGTTCATCTGCGACACGTCCAGCTCGATCGGCAGGGCGCCGGCGTCTTCCATGGTGTTGTAGAAGATCGGGGCAATCTTGGAGCCCAGGCAGACGCCGCCGAAGCGCTTGTTCGGGATGAACGGGATGTCCTCGCCGGTGAACCACAGCACGCTGTTGGTGGCCGACTTGCGCGAGGAACCGGTGCCGACCACGTCGCCGACGTAGGCGACCAGGTGGCCCTTGTCCTTGAGGGCGAGGATTTCGGCGACCGGGCCGCGCTTGCCGTCCTCTTCCGGCACGAACGGGGCGTCGGCGCGCTTGTTCTTCAGCATCGCCAGTGCGTGCAGCGGGATGTCCGGGCGGGTGGTGGCGTCGGGCGCCGGCGACAGGTCGTCGGTGTTGGTCTCGCCGGGCACCTTGAACACGGTGATGGTCAGCGACTGCGGCACTTCCGGGCGGCTGGTGAACCACTCGGCCTCGGCCCAGCTCTTCAGCACGGCCTGCGCGTTGGCGTTGCCGGGCATACTGCCGGAGCGCGCCTTCTCCTCGACGTCGTGGAACTGGTCGAACACCAGCAGGGTGTTCTTCAGGCCGTCGGCGGCGATGGCGCCGACCTGGGCGTCGTCGAGCAGCTCGATCAGCGGGTGCACGTTGTAGCCGCCGAGCATGGTGCCCAGCAGTTCGGTGGCGCGCTCGCGGCTGATCAGCGCATTGGTCTCGCTGCCGAAAGCCAGCGCGGCCAGGTACGAAGCCTTGACCTTGGCAGCATCGTCCACGCCCGCCGGCACGCGGTGGGTGAGCAGGTCGACCAGGAACTGTCCCTCGCCTGCCGGCGGGTTCTTCAGCAGCTCGACCAGGTCGGCGGTCTGCTGTGCCGACAGCGGCAGCGGCGGGATCCCGAGCGCGGCGCGTTCGGCGGCGTGGTGGCGGTAGGCTTCCAGCATGGGGGTTCTCCGGAGGAAAAACAGGAAATGACGGCTTGCTCAGGTGGCCTTGGGGACGATGACCTTCAGGCCCTTGTAGTAGTCGCGGAAAAAGCCGGCGTCGCGGGTGATCAGGGCGTCGCACTGCAGCAGCGCGTGCGCGCCGACCAGGAAATCGGCGACCACGCGCTCGCGCTTGCCGCCGCGGGCGCGGAAGCGCTGGCCCATGTGGCCGGCGCGCATGGCCGCCGTCTCCGACAGCGGTTCGTAGCGGATGCCCAGCGGCGAGAGCATGTCCATGAGGTTGTCGGTGGTGTCGAGCATGGCCTGCACCTCGGCCACCACCGCTTCGCAGACGACCACGTCGTCGTGCGCCAGGGCCTCGCCGATGCAGGCTTCCGACGACTCGGCGAAGGTGCTGTCGCCGGTCAGCAGGTCGATCAGGACGTTGGAATCGAGTGCGATCACTTGCGGCCTTCCGGCTTCCAGTCGGACGGATCGCGCAGCACCTCGAACGGCTCCAGCGGGTCGCCGGGGGCGCGGCCGCGGATGGCGCGCATGGCCTCGTCGGTGCTGGTGAATCCCTCGGCCAGCCTGACGCTGCCGCGCACCTTGCGCAGCGCCTCGCTCACGTCCTTGCGCAGGATGATGCGGCCGCCATCCAGCTCGACCTTGAGCACGCTGCCCTTGGTCAGGCCCAGGGCATCGCGCACGGCCTTGGGCAGGGTGATCTGGCCGCGTTCGGCGACGGTGGCTTCCATGGGGCGCTCCTCCGTGGACGGTATGACGCAATGATACGTACTTTTCCATGCATACTCAAACCTGCATGGCGGTTTCCGGGCCACAATGGCCCGGCCCGGCGGCCCGCCCGGCCGGTACCTTCCCCGAAGACGGGTTGCCAGCGTGACGGCCCTGTCATCGAATGACGGGGACAATGACCGGCCTGCCGGTACGCCCATCCCTCCACGCCGCCGGGACTGGCGGCGCACAGCCACAGGAGCCCGCCCCATGCGCGATTCCTTCGCCACCCGCAGCCAACTGGACGGCGGCGGCAAGAGCTACGCCTACGCCAGCCTGCCCAAGCTCGGCCAGCGCTTCGACCTGGCCCGCCTGCCCTATTCGATGAAGATCCTGCTGGAGAACCTGCCCCGGCACGAGGACGGGGCCACCGTGCTGCCCGCGCATATCGAAGCGGTCGCCAGCTGGGACCCGAAGGCCGAACCGGACACCGAGATCGCCTTCATGCCGGCGCGCGTGGTCCTGCAGGACTTCACCGGCGTGCCCTGCGTGGTCGACCTGGCGGCGATGCGCGACGCGGTGGTCAAGCTCGGCGGCAACGCCAGCCAGATCAACCCGCAGATCCCCTCCGAGCTGGTGATCGACCACTCGGTGCAGGTGGATGCGTTCGGCCGCGCCGACGCGCTGGACATCAACGGCCGCATCGAGTTCGAGCGCAACCGCGAGCGCTACGCCTTCCTGCGCTGGGGCCAGAAGGCCTTCGACGATTTCAAGGTGGTGCCGCCCAACACCGGCATCGTCCACCAGGTGAACCTGGAGAACCTGGCACGGGTGGTGATGACCGCCGACCGGGACGGCCAGGCCTGGGCCTATCCGGACACCGTGTTCGGCACCGACTCGCACACCACGATGATCAACGGCATCGGCGTGCTGGGCTGGGGCGTGGGCGGGATCGAGGCCGAGGCGGCGATGCTGGGCCAGCCCTCGTCGATGCTGATCCCGCAGGTGGTCGGCTTCAAGCTGACCGGCAAACTGCCCGAGGGCGCCACCGCCACCGACCTGGTGCTCACCGTCACCCAGATGCTGCGCCAGCACGGGGTGGTCGGGAAGTTCGTCGAATTCCATGGCGACGGCCTGCAGCACCTGCCGCTGGCCGACCGCGCCACGATCGGCAACATGGCGCCGGAGTACGGCGCCACCTGCGGCATCTTCCCGATCGATGCCGAGTCGCTGACCTACCTGCGCCTGTCCGGCCGCAGCGAGGAACAGATCGCGCTGGTGGAGGCCTACGCGAAGGCGCAGGGCCTGTGGCACGAGCCCGGCAGCGCGCCCGCGCAGTACAGCAGCACCCTGGAACTGGACATGGGCACGGTGCAGCCCTCGCTCGCCGGCCCCAAGCGCCCGCAGGACCGGGTCCTGCTGCGCGACATGAAGCAGGCCTACCGCGAGGCGGTCGCCCCGCTGGCGGCCGCGCGCGACCGGCGCAGCCCGGAGGTGGCCGACTTCATCGCCGAGGGCGGCGCGGCGGCGGTCGGCAACGACGGCCTGAAGAAGGGCGTGGCCCATGTCGAGATCGATGGCCAGTCGGTGCGGCTCAGGGACGGCGCGGTGGTGATCGCCGCGATCACCTCCTGCACCAACACCTCCAACCCGGCGGTGATGGTCGGCGCCGGCCTGCTGGCACGCAACGCCGCCGCCCGCGGGCTCAACCGCCAGCCGTGGGTGAAGACCTCGCTGGGCCCGGGTTCGCGCGTGGTCACCGACTACCTGGAGAAGGCCGGGCTGCTGGCCGAGCTGGAGAAGGTCGGCTTCTACGTGGTCGGCTACGGCTGCACCACCTGCATCGGCAACTCCGGCCCGCTGCCGCTGGAAGTCAGCGCCGGGATCGCGGCAGGCGACCTGGTGGTGACCTCGGTGCTGTCCGGCAACCGCAACTTCGAGGGCCGCATCCACCCCGAAGTGAAGATGAACTACCTGGCCTCGCCGCCGCTGGTGGTGGCGTACGCCCTGGCCGGCACCACCGACATCGACCTGTCCACCGAGCCGCTGGGCACCGGCAGCGACGGCAAGCCGGTGTACCTGCGCGACATCTGGCCGACGACCAAGGAGATCGGCGACGTCATCGCCGCGACCATCGGCCCGGAGATGTTCAAGCAGAACTACGCCGACGTGTTCAAGGGCGATACCCGCTGGAACACGATCGAGTCGCCCGACGGCGACCTCTACGCCTGGGATGATGCTTCCACCTACATCAAGAACCCGCCCTACTTCGACGGCATGACCATGGCCGTGGGCGGCATCGACGACATCCACGGCGCGCGCGTGCTGGGCCTGTTCGGCGATTCGATCACCACCGACCACATCTCCCCGGCCGGGAACATCAAGAAGGACTCGCCGGCGGGCCGCTTCCTGCAGTCGCGCGGGGTGCAGCCGCCGGACTTCAACAGCTACGGCAGCCGCCGCGGCAACGACGACGTGATGGTGCGCGGCACCTTCGCCAACATCCGGATCAAGAACCTGTTCTTCGGCGGCGAGGAAGGCGGCAACACCCTGTACTTCGGCAGTACCCCGCCGGAGAAGATGTCGATCTACGACGCGGCGATGAAGTACAAGGCCACCGGCACCCCGCTGGTGGTGATCGCCGGCCAGGAGTACGGCACCGGTTCCTCGCGCGACTGGGCGGCCAAGGGCACCAACCTGCTCGGGGTCAAGGCGGTGATCGCCGAGAGCTTCGAGCGCATCCACCGCTCCAACCTGGTCGGCATGGGCGTGCTGCCGCTGCAGTTCGTCGAGGGCCAGAACGCGCAGGGCCTGGGACTGGACGGCACCGAGACCTACGACGTCACCGGCCTGGCCGACGGCGCCAGCAAGCAGGCCACGGTGGTCGCGCGCAAGGCCGACGGCCGCGAGGTCCGCTTCCAGGCACACGTGCTGCTGCTGACGCCGAAGGAAGTGGAGTACTTCCGCCACGGCGGCCTGCTGCAGTACGTGCTGCGGCAGCTGGCGGCGCGGAAGGCGGCGTAGGCGACGGCCTGGTGGCGGCGGCATCCTCGACGCCGCCACCCGTTCCCTGGCGACCAAACCACCGCTACAACCGCTCCCACTCCGCGTAATGGAGCAGCCACTGCCCATCCTCGTCGCGCCAGCCGCTGGTGACCTTCCAGCCACCCGCGCGATCCGGCACCAGGCGGCCACCACCGCCGGTGGCCATCGCGGTGAAGCGCACCGTGGCGCGGTCGCCCTGCAGTTCGATCTCCGCCGGGCCCAGGACCACCCCGATGTCGGCATTGGCCAGTACCTGCGCGCGCACCATTTGCTGCAACGCAGCACGATCCATTCCACCGTTGCCGGCGAAGTCCTCGGCCACGCCCTCCATGAAGCCGCGCGCCTGGCGCTGCTCCAGCGCCGCCTGCATCTGCCCGATCCGCTCGCGCAGGCGCTGTTCCGGCGGCGTGCGCGAGCATGCCGTCAGCGCCAGCAGCGAAAGCGCCATCGCCAGGGCCGCCGTGGCCCACCAAATCCGTCGCCGCTGCGTCCAGCACTGCATCATCGCTTCGCCTTTTCCATCCGGAACGGTATGCTCACATCGACGCCGGAGGATTGCGAGCCTGCCGGCGGTACCACGACACTGACCACCTCGGGAGGGAGGCACTGATGAATCCGGATCGACCCTGGCTGCAGAGCTATCCAGAAGGCGTGCCTGCCGACATCGACCCGGACGAGTACCGCTCCATCTCCGCGGTGTTCGCCTCATCGGTGAAGAAATACGCTGGGCGCCCCGCGTACCGCAACTTCGGCAAGACCATGACCTACGCCGAGATCGACGCGGCGAGCGAACAGTTCGCCGCGTACCTGCTCGGCGAGCTGGGCCTGAAGAAGGGCGATCGCGTGGCGATCATGATGCCCAACTGCCTGCAGTACCCGATCGCGATCTTCGGCGTGCTGCGCGCCGGCATGACCGTGGTCAACGTCAACCCGCTCTACACCGCGCGCGAGCTCAGGCACCAGCTGGTGGATGCCGGTGCGGCCGCGATCGTGGTCGTCGACAACTTCGGCCGCACCGTGCAGGAAGTGCTGGTCGACACCCCGCTCAAGCAGGTCATCACCACCGGCCTGGGCGACCTGGTCGGCTTCCCCAAGGGCGCGATCGTCAACTTCGTGCTCAAGTACGTCAAGAAGATGGTGCCGGACTACGACATCCCCGGCGCGGTGCGCTTCCGCGACGCGCTGGCCGCCGGCAAGAACCACACCCTGCCCCAGGTCGACATCGATCCGGGCGACATCGCCTTCCTGCAGTACACCGGCGGCACCACCGGCGTGGCCAAGGGCGCGATGCTCACCCACCGCAACCTGGTGGCGAACATGCAGCAGGCCTCGGCCTGGCTCGGCGCCGAAGTGCTGGAGCCGGGCAAGGAAGTGATCATCACCGCGCTGCCGCTGTACCACATCTTCGCGCTGACGGCGAACTGCCTGGTCTTCATGGAACTGGGCGGGCTCAACCACCTGATCACCAACCCGCGCGACATGCCGGGCTTCGTCAAGGAGCTCAAGGGCTCGGGCTTCACCGCGATCACCGGCGTCAACACCCTGTTCAACGGCCTGCTCAACACCCCGGGCTTCGACGAGGTGGACTTCTCCACGCTCAAGTTCACCCTCGGCGGCGGCATGGCCGTGCAGCGCGCGGTGGCCGAGAAGTGGAAGAAGGTCACCGGCGTTACCCTGGTGGAAGCCTACGGCCTGACCGAGACCTCGCCGGCCGCGTGCATCAATCCGCTGGACATCGCCGAGTTCAACGGCTCGATCGGCCTGCCGATCCCGTCCACCACGGTCTGCGTCAAGGACGACGACGGCAACGAACTGCCCACCGGCGAGATCGGCGAGCTGTGCGTCAAGGGCCCGCAGGTGATGAAGGGCTACTGGCAGAAGCCTGAGGAGACCGCCAAGGTGATCGACGGCGACGGCTGGCTGCACACCGGCGACATGGCCCGGATCGACGAAAAGGGCTTCGTCTACATCGTCGACCGCAAGAAGGACATGATCCTGGTCTCCGGCTTCAACGTGTACCCGAACGAAGTCGAGGACGTGGTCGCGGCGATGCCCGGGGTGCTGGAAGTGGCCGCGATCGGCGTGCCGGACGAGCGTTCCGGCGAGGCGGTGAAGCTGTTCGTGGTGAAGAAGGACCCGGCGCTGACCGCCGAGCAGATCAAGGCGTTCTGCCGCGAGGCGCTCACCGGCTACAAGCAGCCGCGCCAGATCGAGTTCCGCACCGAGCTGCCGAAGACCAACGTCGGCAAGATCCTGCGCAAGGAACTGCGCGACGCCGAGCTGGCCGCCGGCCAGGGCGCCGCGCACTGACCGGCTGACCGCCGGGCGGACGGGCCCTGCCCGTCCGTTCCGGCTTCAGCCCGGCTCGCCGCCGCCGTCGCGGACACCGCGCGCCGCCAGGCGCGCATCCAGCGCCTCGCGGCCCTGGGTCAGTGCAGCGTTGAGCATGGCCAGGCGCTGGCGCCATTCGTTGCGCACCTGCCAGTCGGCCAGGCGCATCAGTCCACTGCCCAGCTCGGCGACCCGCACGAGGCCCAGGTTGGCGGCCACGCCCTTGATCGCATGCGCGTGGTCGCGCAACCGCGCCCAGTCGGCGGCCTCGGCCGCGTGCGACATGGCGCCGATGCAGCCGTCGGCGTCGGCGAGGCAGTGGGCGATGAACTCACGTTCGAAGGTCGCGCCCATGCCCATCGCCGCCAGTTCGTCCAGCACCGAGGCGTCGAGCACGCCGGCGGCGACGTGCGTGGCCGCGGCGGGCGCCGGCGCCCCGCCGCCGGCCTGGCGGTCGCGCAGCGCGGCCAGTTCGGACAGCGTTTCCAGCAGCCGCCCGACCGCGGCCGGCTTGACCAGGAACGCGAACGCACCGGCGCGCTCGCAACGCTGCCTGGACTCCGGCGTCGCGTCCGCACTGAGGATCACCACCGGCAAGCGCATGCGCCTGCCGCCCTGGGCGCCGCGCACCCGGCGCATCAGCTCCAGGCCGCTCACCCCGGGCATGTGCAGGTCGGCGATCACCGCGTCGTAGTCGGTGGCCGCCAGCGCCTCCAGCGCCTGTTCGCCGCCTTCCACGCAGGTGGCGCGGTGCCCGGCCTTCTGCAGCAGCCGCTGCAGCACCGCGCGGTTGTCCTCGTTGTCGTCGGCGACCAGCAGGCGCATGCTGCGCACCCGCGCACGGTGGCGCAGCAGCGGATCGCCGAAAGCGATCACGTTGTCGCCGGCATCGTGCGCAGCGGCAGCGCCGGCTTCGTCGGCCACCGGCGCCGGCAGCGGCGGCTGGCTGGCGGGATCGACGCGCGCGAACGGCACCTCGATCCAGAAACAGCTGCCCTGCCCCTCCCTGCTGTCGTAGCCGATCCGCCCGCCCATCGCCTCGGTCAGCCCCCTGGCGATGGACGTGCCCAGGCCGGTGCCGCCGTAGCGGCGGGCCATGCCGGCGTCGTCCTGCTCGAACGGATCGAACAGGCGCCCGGCCATCCGCGCCGGCACGCCGATGCCGGTATCGGAGACGGCGAAGCGCAGGCGCACGTGCGCGGCGTCCGCGGGCTCGTCCAGCACCGACACGTCGATGCGCACACGGCCCTGCTCGGTGAACTTGACCGCGTTGCCGACCAGGTTCAGCAGCACCTGGCGCAAGTGCCCGGCATCGCCGCTGACCGTCTCCGGCACCTCGTCGGCCACCACCACCAGGTAGTCCAGGTTGCGCGCGCGGGCCTGGCCCTGCATCACCAGGCCGATCCCGGCCACCAGCTCGCGCGGCGAGAAATCCCCGGAGTGCAGGCGGACCTTGCCCGCTTCGATCACCGAGATGTCGAGCACGTCCTCGACCAGCGCCATCAGCGTGCGCGAAGAGGCCTGCAGGGTGGCCACGTACTCGCGCTGCTCCCGGTCCAGGCGCGTGTCGGCGAGCAGTTCGGACATCCCCGCCAGGCCGTTGAGCGGCGTGCGCAGTTCATGGCTCATGTTGGCCAGGAACAGGCTCTTGGCCTCGCTGGCGCGGCGCGCCTCGGCAGTGGCGCGGGTGAGCTGCCGCAGCAGCACCGCCATGTACACCGGCACCGCGGCCAGGCCGGCCAGCAGGCCGATGCCCAGGGCGCGGTTCTGGGCCCAGTAGTCGCCCAGCCACAGCACGCTGCCGAAGCTGGCCAGGGCCATGGCCACCGCCAGCCCCAGATAGCGCGTGCCGTAGCGCAGGCCGTTGCCCACCGTCACCACGAGCATCAGCACGTAGACCCAGGCCAGGGACCCGGCGAGGCTGGTCATCGCCGCAGCCATCAGGCCGTAGTCGGCGACCATGCCCAGCAGCCGGCGCGCGTGCGAACGCCCCGGGGAGACCAGCAACGCGGCGAACAGGGCCAGGCCAACCGTCAGGCCGGCCAGCACGATCCATACCGTGGTGGCGTACCGCGCCGGATCGACGCCTTCGCGGGTCGACGGCAGCAGCAGGTAGGCCAGCACCAGCAGCACCAGGCCGATCCGCAGCAGGCCCTGGGCATGCTCGCTGTCGGGCCGTTGCGCCAGCCGTCCGCGCAGCCGGGTCCAGGCCTCAGCCATGGCCCAGTCCCCCGGGGCGTGCCGGCGCGATCGAGCACTGCTCGCAGATCTGCTGCAGGCGCTCGCGGCCGCGCAGCAGCGCATCGACGCAGGCCGGATCGAACAGGCGCCCGCGCTGCGCGCACAGGTAGGCCAGGGCCGCTTCCACGGTCCACGCCTCCTTGTACGGGCGCGGCGAGATCAGCGCGTCGAACACGTCGGCCACGGCCACGATCCGTGCTTCCAGCGGGATCGCCTCGCCTGCCAGGCCGTCGGGATAGCCGCTGCCGTCGTAGCGTTCGTGGTGGCGCAGCGCAATCAGCGCGCCGGCCTGGATGAAGCGGTTCTGGCTGCCGCTGAGCAGCTCGTGGCCGATGCGCGGGTGCCGCCGCATCACCGACATCTCCGACTCGTCCAGCTTGCCGGGCTTCATCAGCACCGCGTCGGGGATGGCGATCTTGCCGATGTCGTGCAGCGGCGCGGCCATCTCGATGGTGCGCACCTCTTCCTCGGCCAGACCCAGACCTTCGGCGATCAGGCCGGCCACGCGCGACATGCGCTCCAGATAGGCACTGGTGCCGGCGTCGCGGAACTCGATCGCCCGCGCCAGCCGCGACAGCGTCTCCCGCTCGCGCTCCTCGACCTCGTGCATGCTCGACAGCAGCCGCTGCTCCAGCGACAGCGCGCGCTGCTTCACCGTCTCGGACTGCTGGCGCAGCTGCAGCAGGTTGTGGCAGCGCGCGCGCAGTTCGCGCGGGCGCACGGGCTTGACCAGGAAGTCGATCACCCCGGCTTCCAGCGCGGCCTGGCGCACCGGTTCGTCGCCGACCACGGTGATCAGGATGATCGGGATGTCGCGGTGCTTGGGCAGGCGGCGGAAACGGCGGGCGAACTCCAGCCCGTCCATCCCCGGCATGCGGTAGTCGAGCAGCAGCAGGTCGGTGGGGTTGGCATCGCACCAGGCCAGCGCCTGTCGCGCATCGCCGAAGTCGTGCACGGCCAGCTCGGAGGTGATGTCCTCGATGATGTGGCGCAGCATCGTGCGCGCAGACGCCTGATCGTCGACGATGACGATATCCACGAATTCTTCGCCCCGTTCCGCCGTAGTGACGAGTCGGCAGGATAGCGCGTTGTCGCCCGTGCCCGCAGCCATGGCCCTCGTCCTTCCCGGATCGCAGGGCATTCGGCCCTGCTTCTGCCGGTAAAGGACGCAGGGACCATGCCAGCGCCGCCCCCTGCAGGCCCGGAAACAGTGACGCAGCGCAGGAAATGGCGCCCTGCCCCGTAGCACCGGGCTCCGCCCCGCCCTACCGGTACCGGCCTCAGCCGGCCTGCTCGGGCCGCATGTAGGGGAACAGCAGCACGTCGCGGATCGAGGTGCTGCCGGTCAGCAGCATCACCAGCCGGTCGATGCCGATGCCCAGGCCGCCGGTGGGCGCCATGCCGTACTCGAGCGCGCGGATGTAGTCGGCGTCGAAATGCATCGCCTCGTCGTCGCCACCCTCCTTGGCCTCGACCTGGGCCTGGAAGCGCGCGGCCTGGTCCTCCGGGTCGTTGAGCTCGGAGAAGCCGTTGGCGATCTCCTTGCCGTTGATGAACAGCTCGAAGCGGTCGGTATAGCCCGGCTCGGTGTCCGAGGCGCGCGCCAGCGGCGACACTTCCACCGGGTGGTCGGTGATGAAGGTCGGCTGCACCAGGGTGTGCTCGACCGTGGCCTCGAACACCTCCAGCAGCAGCTTGCCCCACCCGTACGACGGCTTGACCCGGATCTGCAGCCGCTCGCAGTGGCGCAGCAGCGCCTCGCGGTCGGTGCAGTCGGCCGCGGAGATCTCCGGATTGTGGTGGCGCACCGCCTCGTCCATGCGCCAGCGGCGGAACCGCGGGCCCAGGTCGATCTGCTGGCCGTCCCACTCCACCGCGGTGGTGCCGAGCACCGACTGCGCGGTGTCGCGGATCACGTTCTCGGTCAGGTCCATGACCTCGTGGTAGGTGGCGTAGGCCTCGTACAGCTCCAGCATCGTGAATTCAGGGTTGTGCCGGGTGGACACGCCCTCGTTGCGGAAGTTGCGGTTGATCTCGTAGACCCGCTCCAGGCCGCCGACCACCAGGCGCTTGAGGTACAGCTCCGGGGCCACGCGCAGATACAGCTGCAGGTCCAGCGCGTTGTGGTGCGTGGTGAAGGGCTTGGCCGTGGCGCCGCCGGGGATGTAATGCATCATCGGCGTCTCCACTTCCAGGAAGCGGCGCGTATCGAGCCATTCGCGCATGGCACGGATGATCTTCGAGCGCTTGACGAAGACCTCGCGCGCCTCGGGGGTGACGATCAGGTCGACGTAGCGCTGGCGGTAGCGCTGCTCCACGTCGGACAGGCCGTGCCACTTGTCCGGCAGCGGCCGCAGCGACTTGACCAGCAGGCGCAGCGAAGTGGCCTTGACCGACAGCTCGCCGGTGCGGGTCCGGGTCAGCCCGCCCTCGACCGCGACGATGTCGCCGACGTCGAACGACTTGAACGCCTCGTAGGCCTCGCCCAGCGCATTGGACTGCAGGAACAGCTGGATCCTGCCCGATTCGTCCATGACCTGGGCAAAGCTGGCCTTGCCCATCACCCGCTTGGCCATCAGCCGGCCGGCGATGGCGACGGTGCGCGGCAGCGCTTCAAGCGCCTCGCCGGTCCACTTCTCCGCGTCGGCGAATTCCGCCTGCAGGTCGCCGGCGTAATCGGCGCGCTTGAAGTCGTTGGGGAAGGCTACGCCCTGCGCACGCAGCGCGGCGAGCTTGGCGCGGCGCTCGGCGATCAGGTGGTTCTCATCGACGGGCGCGGTCAGGGCAGCGGATTCGGTGGGCTGGGTCATGGTGTCGGCAGGACGCGGGAGCCGCGCGTGGGATTCAAGGGTATCCCGGTGTCCGCTTCGACGGCACCGGGCATCTGCTCGGGGAGGATGCGGACGCGGGGCCCGGCGCGCGACGGCCTGGCGGCCGCCCGCGCATCACGCCGCGTCGGACCGTTTCGCGCCAGCCTCCAGCCCCGCCTTCAGGCTGGCCTCGACGAACTCGTCCAGGTCGCCATCGAGCACCTTCTGCGTGTCGCTGCGCTCGATCCCGGTGCGCAGGTCCTTGATCCGGCTCTGGTCGAGCACGTAGTTGCGGATCTGGCTGCCCCAGCCGATGTCGGACTTGGTCGCTTCGACCGCGTCGCGTTCGGCATTGCGCTTCTGGATCTCCAGCTCGTACAGCTTGGCCGCCAGCATCTTCATCGCGTTGTCGCGGTTCTGGTGCTGGCTGCGGCCGGTCTGGCAGGCGACGACAATGCCGCTAGGCACGTGGGTGATGCGCACCGCGGACTCGGTCTTGTTGACATGCTGGCCGCCCGCGCCCGAGGAGCGGTAGACGTCGGTCTTCAGGTCGGCCGGGTTGATCTCGATGTCGATGTTGTCGTCGACTTCCGGCGACACGAACACCGAGGTGAAGCTGGTGTGGCGGCGGTTGTCCGAGTCGAACGGCGACTTGCGCACCAGCCGGTGCACGCCGGTCTCGGTCTTGAGCCAGCCGTAGGCGAAATCGCCCTCCACCCGCAGCGTGGCCGACTTGATCCCGGCGACGTCGCCGCCGCTGGCTTCCATCAGCTCGGTCTTCCAGCCGCGCGACTCGCACCAGCGCAGGTACATGCGCAGCAGGATCTCGGCCCAGTCCTGGGCCTCGGTGCCGCCGGCGCCGGCCTGGATATCGACGAAGGCGTTGGACGCATCCATCCTGCCGGAGAACATGCGCTGGAACTCCAGCGCCTCGATCTGCTTCTCGAAGCGGTCGACATCGGCGACCACGGCCAGCGCGGTGTCCTCGTCCTGCTCGCTTTCGGCCAGCTCCAGCAGCTCGGTCGAGCCTTCCAGGCCCTCCAGCACCGAGGCGATGCCACCGACGGTCTTCTCGAGCAGGGAGCGCTCGCGGCCCAGGCCCTGGGCGCGTTCCGGATCGTCCCAGACGTTGGGCAGTTCCAGTTCGCGGTTTACTTCTTCCAGACGCTCTTTCTTTGCGTCGTAGTCAAAGATACCCCCGGAGCGAGACCACCCGGCCGGTGAGGTCGGCGATGCGCTGGCGGACGGGATTGAGCTCGATCATGGCGGGAGCGACAAGGCTGAAAACGGCCGCAGATTCTAGCAGGATCAAGGCCTGACGCTGCCGTTGTCCTCCTGCAGTTCGGGCTTGAACGGCACGTCCGGTGGCGGACGGCCGTCGGTTGGCTGCTCGTTGAGGTTGGGATCGCTGATGCCGCAGCCGCCACCGAGCTGCAGCAGAGAGATCACGCAGTCGATCTTCTTGCTGGTCCCCGGGATCGGGATCGCCACCGACTTGATGCCCTTGCGCACCCAGTCGGCCAGCAGCGATTCGTTCGGCACCCAGTAGCGGTCCAGGCTGGTGGGTTCGTAGTCGTAGGGCGGCCGCTTGAGCCAGGTTCCCGACTCGGCCAGCCGTGCCCGGGTCCAGTCGTCGTTGTCGCCGCCCGGTGCCCCGCGCCCGGCCACGCCCTCGCCCGGATCGCCGCTGCGGGTACCCGGGCCGGCGCCGGGACCGGTGCCACTGCCATCGCCGGGCAGGCGAACGCGGCCTTCCTCGTCGAACAGGCCCGACGCGCCACCGGGACGGCGATCGCCGCTGGCCGCCTGACCCCAGTCGTCGCCAGTGCGCGGGCTTTCCCAGCCACTGCCCGTGCCTGGACGGGTCGCGGACGCACCCGGAGCGACGCCGGGGGTAGCCGTCGGCGCCGCCCCGGCGGTGCTGCCGGCCGCGGCGCTGGCCGCACCCGCCTGGCCGGTGGCCGGCGTGGGCGACGGCGCCACACCCGCCGTCGTGGACGGCTGCGTGGCCGTTGCCGCGCCCGGAGGTTCGGGCGACGGTGGCGACGGCATCGCCACCTCGCGCTGGCGCACGCTGGTTTCCGGCGCGCCGGGAAGGCGTGGCACCACCTGCGGCGCCTGCACTGCGACCGGCCTGACTTCGACCTGCGGCAAGGGTTCGTCGACCTCGCGCGTGCGCAGCTCGACCTCGCGTGGCTGGCGCAGCGGCACGTCGACCGGGCGCGCCTGCGGTGCGGCGACCACCGGCGCCTGGACCACGGCCACTTCGCGCTCGCGCAGCTGCGGCTCCACCGGCGTGCGCACCGGTTGCAGTTCGCGCGGCGTGGTCGGCGGCAGCACGTAGTCGATCGTCGGCTGCTCGACTTCGGTGACCTGGACCGGCTGCTCGGCCGGCGGCTGCGGCTCCTGCACCGGTTCGGGCACCTCGCGCACCGCCACCTCGGGCAGCGCCGGTGCAGGCAGCTGCGGTGCGGCAGGGGCCGGCTCCACCTGCGGCAGCGGCGGCACCTCCGGCATGGCCGCGCTGGCGCCTTCCACGTCCGCCTGCGCAGGGGGCGCCGGAGCGGCCGGCGGCGCCGGCTCGCCTGCCGGCGCGTCGGAAGGCGGCCCCTCCTCCGCGGCACGCGGCGTACCCGGATCGCCGGCGCCGATGAAGCCGACCTCGATGCGTTCGCCGCCACCACCGGCTTCCGGCAGCGGCGGCCGCGCCAGCGACTGCATCCACGCCACCCAGGCCAGGAACGCGACGAACAGCAGGTGCAGGACCACGCTGCCCACGCGCGGGCCGACCCGCAGCGGCAGCTCGTCGGCCGGTGGCGGCAGCCAGCCCTGGCGGAACAGGGAGAAGAACGCCGGCCATGTCGCCAGTTCCTCGCCGCGCGGGACCGGCGCCGGCGGGCGCTGCGCGACCACCTCGACCAGCGCGCCGGGCGAGGCATGCGGATGCGCCTGCGGCTGCGGCTGCGCGCGCAGCCACAGCGCCCAGCCGTAGGGCATGCCGGTACTGCGTTCGACCGGAGTACGCGGCGGTGCGCGCGCGATCAGCGCCTGGACGATTTCCGCCGCGCGCGTCACCGGCTGCGCCGTGTCAGCCTGCGCGGCCGCGCGGCATGTACGGCGCCTCGCCGGTGTCGTGGTCGGTGGCGTCGCGCACCGCGGTCACCCCCGGCACGCGCGCGATCAGGGTCTTCTCGATGCCCTGCTTCAGGGTCACGTCGGCCATGCCACAACCGTGGCAGCCACCGCCGAAGCGCAACAGCACCACGCCTTCGGCCGACACTTCCTGCACCGTCGCGCGGCCGCCATGCGAGGCCAGCTGCGGGTTGATCTCGTTGTCCATCACCCAGCGCACGCGCTCGACCATCGAGGCGGACTCGGCCGGGGCCTCGCCCTTGATCTTCGGCGCGCGGATGGTCAGCTGCGCGCCGGCGCCCTGGTAGACGTAGTCGATTTCCGCGCCGTCGAGCCAGGCCACGCTGGCGGCGGCCACGTACAGGGTGAAGCCTTCGCAGTCCACCGCCCATTCGTCGCCGGCCAGTTCCGCCGGTTCGGCGAACTCCAGCCGCGCGTCGGCGCGCGGCGTGCCCGGTTCCACCGCGCTCAGGCGCACGCCCAGGCCGGGAATGGCCTCGCGTTCGACCAGTTTGCGGAAGTGCGCCTGCGCGCTGTCGGAGATGTTGATCATGCGGGTATTCTAGCCGCGTCCCGGCGCGCGCCCTGCAACAGGCCGCCGGGCCGTTCAGCCACGCAAGACGGAGGCCCCATGTCCGACCTCATCCCGCTGGCGCAGGCCCACTGCCTGCCGCGCAAGGGCCACGAACACCGCCTGGGCCAGGCGCGCGTGGCGGAACTGCTGCCGCAGGTCCCCGGCTGGGAGCTGGCCGAGGAAGGCCGCGCACTGGTGCGCACCTTCCGTTTCAAGGACTACCACCGGACGATGGCCTTCGTGAACGCGCTGGCCTGGATCGCTCACCAGGAAGACCACCATCCGGACCTGGGCGTGCACTACGACCGCTGCGTGGTGCGCTTCTCGACCCACGATGTCGGCGGCCTGAGCGAAAACGACTTCATCTGCGCGGCACGCGCCGCAGCCCTGCTGGAGGACCGCCCATGAACCGGCATTCCACCGCCCTGCTCTCCCTCTCCGTCCTTGCCGCCGCGCTCGCCGCCTGCGGCGGTCCGGCGACACCGGCCGAACCGGTGCCGGCTCCGACCGCGGTCGCCGCGATCGACACGCCTCCGCCGCAGTACCCGCTGGAACTGGCCTGCGCCGGCATTGGCGGCCAGACCGTGCTCGGCGTGGAGGTGGGCATCGAAGGCACGCCGACGGCCATCACCCTGGTGCGCGGCAGTGGCAACGAACAGCTCGACCAGCTCGCCCACGACGCGGTGCAGGGCTGGAAGTTCCGGCCTGCGACTCGCGCCGGTGAGCCGGTGGCGCAGGCCATCCAGGTGCCGGTGAGCTTCACCCCGCCGCCGGTGCGCCCGGACAGCTGCTTCGCGCTGGACGCGGGCCGCGCCCCGGCGGACTGACGCCAGCGCTCAGGGACGAGAGCACGGCATGATCGAACCCTCCACTTCCGCGGTCCTGGTCGCGCTCGGCGTGACCCTGGCCGCAGGCCTGGCCACCGGCCTGGGCAGCCTGCTGGTGATCTTCGCCAGGGGGCCGAACCCGCGCCTGCTCGCCTTCGGCCTGGCCTTCGCCGGCGGCGCGATGGTGTACGTGTCGCTGACCGAGATCTTCACCAAGTCGGTGGTCTCGTTCTCGAACGCGTTCGATCCGCGGCTGGGCTTCACTTATGCCACGTTCGCGTTCCTGGCCGGGCTGCTGCTGATCATGGTGATCGACATGCTGGTGCCCAACCCGCACGACACCCTGACCGCCGACGACCCGGCGCTGCGCGAGCACAACCGCGAATACATCCGCCGGGTCGGCCTGATGACCGCGGTGGCGATCACCGCGCACAACTTCCCCGAGGGCCTGGCGACGTTCTTCGCCACGCTGGAGAACCCGGCGGTGGGCCTGCCGCTGGCGTTCGCCATCGCGATCCACAACATTCCCGAAGGCATCGCGATCGCGGTGCCGGTCTACTACGCCACCCACAACAAGGGCTATGCCTTCGTCGCCAGCCTGCTGTCGGGCCTGGCCGAACCGGTGGGCGCGATCATCGGCTACGGCCTGCTCGCGCGCTACCTCAACGAGGCCGTGTTCGGCACCGTGTTCGGCGTCATCGCCGGGGTAATGGTGTTCCTCGCCATCGACGAACTGCTGCCCGCGGCCAAGCGCTACGCCAAGGGCCACGAAACCGTCTACGGCCTGGTCAGCGGCATGGGCGTGCTGGCCCTGAGCCTGGTCCTGTTCAAGTGGTGACCCGCCCCCTGTAGGAGCCCACTTCAGGGGGCGACCCGAGGCGGTTCGGAGAAACGGCATTCAACAGCGCCCTCTCCGGAGAAGACGCGTTGAATGCGGCGCCTTCCGGCGATGTCGGGTCGCCCCCTGAAGTGGGCTCCTACAACCGGTCGAGCACGTCGCGCAGTTCCGGTGCCAGCGGGGCGCTGATCGCGTAGGGCGTGCGGCCGTCGTCCAGCGCGAACTCCAGCGAGGCCGCGTGCAGGAACAACCGTCGCAGCCCGGCCTTGTCGCGCAGCCGGCGGTTGGCCTCCGGGTCGCCGTACTTGTCGTCGCCGGCCAGCGCATGGCCGATGTGCTGCGCATGCACCCGGATCTGGTGGGTACGGCCGGTGTCGATCCGCACCTCGCAGTAGGACTGCCCGCCGCGACGCTCCAGCATCCTGAAGTGGCTCAGCGACGGCTTGCCGGCCGGGTCCACCTGCACGTGCCGCTCCCCGCCCTGGCGCAGGCCCACGGGCAGCGGCGCGTCCACGCTCATCGTGCCGTCGGGCATGCGACCGGTGAGCAGCGCCAGGTAGGTCTTGCGGATGCCGCCGCCCGCCCCGCCCTCGCGCATCAGCGCCTGCAGTTCGGCCAGCGCCGAGCGCTTCTTGGCCACCACCAGCACCCCCGAGGTATCCCGGTCCAGCCGGTGCGCCAGTTCCAGAGTCTGCCCCGGGCGCAGCGCGCGCAGGGTCTCGATCGCGCCGAAGGAGATGCCGCTGCCGCCATGGCTGGCCACGCCGGAGGGCTTGTCCAGCGCCAGCAGGCGCGCGTCCTCGAACACGATCGCCGCCTCGATCCGCTGCAGCAGGCCCGGCGCCGGGGTGCCCCGCTCGGCCTCGCCCTCCAGCCGCAGCGGCGGGATCCGCACCTCGTCCCCGGCGGCCAGCTTGCGCTCGGCCTTGGCCCGGCCGCCGTTGACCCGGACCTGGCCGCTGCGCACCAGCTTGTAGACCAGGCTGCGCGGGGCGCCCTTGAGCTGGCCCAGCAGGAAATTGTCCAGGCGCTGGCCGTCGCGGTCGTCCGGCACCTTTACGGTGCGTGCGCCGGCCCGGGCCGGGGCCTCCGGGGGGGATGGGGTCATGGGGAATGAATTCTGCTAGACTCGGCCGGCGATGTAAGGGTTTGATTCCGCTGGAAGAAGCTGCAGGGCCGAAAGCCCGGGCTTCCCGCGATCCCGGCACAGTGCGCGGCCACCGCTCCCGGAGCGGCCATGTTAGCGGCTTGCAGGCAGACCCGGCCATGGCCCGGTGGGTCAGAGCACCGGATGCTGAACATGTCCCGCGCGGCCCAGGCCGCCGGCCCCGCACCACCATTCCAAGAAACACAGCAAAGCGCTCCCGCGGTCCGCCGTGGTGTTGCAGCGCTGGAAACCAGGATCCGTCCCGACGCGCCTGCGCGAACGGACGGCGAAACCCGCCCCTGCCCCCGCACCCCCGTGCACGGCAGGCCGGCCGGGATTCCAGAGAGCGAACGCCCGGCGTTCCGCGCGGTAGAGCGCGCGAGGAACGCCACAATGAAGCGAATGCTGATCAATGCCACGCAGGCCGAAGAACTGCGCGTGGCCATCGTCGACGGCCAGACCCTGTACGACATCGACATCGAACAGCCGTCGAAGGAACAGAAGAAGTCCAACATCTACAAGGGCCGCATCACCCGGCTCGAACCCTCCCTCGAAGCGGCCTTCGTCGAATACGGCGCCGAGCGCCACGGCTTCCTGCCGCTGAAGGAGATCTCCCGCGACTACTTCCAGAGCGGCGTCGACCCGAACAAGGCCGGCATCCGCGAACTGCTGCGCGAAGGCCAGGAAGTGGTCGTCCAGGTCGACAAGGACGAGCGCGGCAACAAGGGCGCGGCCCTGACCACGTTCATCTCGCTGGCCGGCCGCTACATGGTGCTGATGCCCAACTCGCCGTCGGCCGGCGGCGTCTCGCGCCGGATCGAGGGCGAGGACCGGGCCGAGCTCAAGCGCGCGATGGACGCGCTGAACATCCCCGACGACATGGGCGTGATCATCCGCACCGCCGGCGTCGGCCGCGACGCCGAAGAGCTGCAGTGGGACCTGGACTACCTGCTGGCCACCTGGCGCGCGATCGCCGAGGCCGCGCTGAGCAAGCCGGCGCCGTTCCTGATCTACCAGGAGTCGCGGCTGATCATCCGCGCCCTGCGCGACTACCTGCGCGCCGACATCGGCGAAATCCTGGTCGACACCGAGGAGATGTACCAGGACGCACGCCAGTTCATGGAACAGGTGATGCCGCAGACGCTGCGCAAGCTGAAGCACTACAAGGACGACATCCCGCTGTTCAACCGCTTCCAGATCGAGTCGCAGATCGAGAACGCCTACGAGCGCACCATCCGCCTGCCTTCCGGCGGCGCGCTGGTGATCGACCAGACCGAGGCGCTGACCGCGATCGACGTCAACTCCGCGCGCGCCACCAAGGGCGGCGACATCGAGGAGACCGCGTTCCACACCAACCTGGAGGCGGCCGAGGAAGTGGCCCGCCAGCTGCGCCTGCGCGACCTGGGCGGCCTGGTGGTGATCGACTTCATCGACATGTCCTCGTCCAAGCACCAGCGCGCGGTCGAGGACCGCCTGCAGGGTTCGCTCAAGTACGACCGCGCCCGCGTGCAGCTGGGCCGCATCTCGCGCTTCGGCCTGATGGAGATGAGCCGCCAGCGCCTCCGCGCCAGCCTGGGCGAATCCAGCCAGATCGTCTGCCCGCGCTGCGAGGGCCACGGCCGCATGCGCAGCGTCGAGTCGCTGTCGCTGTCCATCATCCGCGTCGCCGAGGAGCACGCGATGAAGGAGAACACCGGGCAGGTGCTGGTCCAGGCCCCGGTGGAGATCGCCAACTTCCTGCTCAACGAGAAGCGCGGCGCGCGGCGCGAGAGCGAGCCCCGCCACGACGCCCCGATCATCATCGTCGCCGACGAGCAGTTGCAGACCCCGCCCTACGAAGTCACCCGCCTGCGCGAGAACGAACTGGGCGAGGAAAGCGGCAAGCCCAGCTACCAGCGCGGCACCCCCCGCAAGCTGCCGGTGCACGCGCTGACCAAGGCCCAGCTCAACATCCCGCCGCCGCCGGCGGTCACCCGCGTGGCCCCGCCGCGCCCGCCCCCGGTGCGCGAGGGGCGCGAGGAAGCGCCGGCGCCGGTGGCCGGCGCGCCCGCCGCTGCCCCGCGTGCGGCCGCGGCCGCACCGGCTTCCGGTGGCGTGGTCGGTTTCTTCAAGCGCCTGTTCGGCACCGGTGAAGCCCCCGCCGCGCCGGCACCGCAGCGCCCGCAGCAGAACGAAGGCCGCGGCAACCGCAACGACCGCAACGACCGCGGCGGTCGCCGCGATGGCAAGCAGCAGGGCCAAGGCAACCGCGACGCGCAGCAGAAGCAGCGCGGTGGCAACGCGCAGCAGGGCAAGGGCGGCAACGGCCAACAGCAGCCGTCGCAGAAGCAGGAGCGCCAGCAGCAGAAGCCGGGCCAGGGCAGCGGCCAGTCGCAGCAGGCCGGCGGCCGCCAACAGCCGAAGCAGCCACGGCAGCCGAAGACCGGCGGCGAATCCGTCGCGACCGAAACCGCAGCCAAGGCCACGCAGCCGCAGGCTGCGTCGCGGCCGCGCAACGAGGAAGCCGCACGCGCGCCGCAGGCTCCCGCCGATGCCGAGAACGCGATCGCCGCGACGACTGCGGTCGCCGTGGCCGCGGCCGCACCGGTCGCACCCGTGGCCGATGATGTCGCTGCGGCAGGCACGGTCGTGGACGCGTCCACCGAAGCCGGCGCCGCGCCGGCTCCGGGCGAGGAAGGCACCGGCGAAGGCGGCAGCCGCCGTCGCCGCGGTCGCCGTGGTGGCCGTCGCCGCCGTCGCGGTGGCGAAGCCGCCGGCGTGCTGGCCGAGGGCGTCGACGAGGCCGGCAATGCCGATGCAGGCGACTTCGATGAAGCCGACGAAGCGCCCGTGACCGTTGCCAACGCCCCGCAGGCCACCCGCGACCAGCCGGAGTTCGACTTCGACGACATCGCCGCGCCGGAACAGGCCAGGCAGGACCAGGCGTCGCAGGAGCAGGCCACGCCGGCTGCCGCCGCCGCGCCGGAAACCGCGCCGGTCGAAGCCGTGCCGGCACCCGTCGCCCGCACCGCGGAAGCCGCACCGGCACCAGCTGCGCCGGCGCCGCAGCCGGCCGCCGCCGCCACTGCGATCGACGCGCCCCGCGCGGCGCCTTCGCCCGAAGTGGAGCCGGCGGTGGTGACGCTGGAAGAAACCGCGACGCTGCAACCGGCCGCTGCCGCCGTGCAGGCCAGCGCCGGCGAGCCGGCGGTGGTCGCCGAGCCGGCCAGCGCGGTCGAAGCCGCCACGGCCGCAGCGGAAGCCACGAAGCCGGTCGAGGCCACCGCCGTCACGGCGGTCCAGGCCAAGCCGGTCGAGACTGTCACCGTCGCAGCGGTCGACGCCGTCAAGCTGGTCGAGCCGGTGGCAGAAGCCGCCGACGCAGGCGAAGACACCACCGCGACGGCCGATGCCACGACTGCGACCGACGCCGGTCCGTCCGCCGCACCGGTGCCGCCGTTCACCACCACCCGCAGCCTGTTCGACGCGCTGCCGCCAGCGGCCGACGCGGCAGAAGCCGATGCGACCGCTGCTGATGATGGCGAGACTGCCACGGACGACGACGCCGAACCGCGCCGGCACGCCTGACCATGGCACCTCCCCCCGCACTGCGCGGGGGGAGGAAAACGACACGAAAAGCGGGGCTTGCCCCGCTTTTCGTGTTTTCGCCTCCAGCAGCCGGAAGAACAGCCCGCCGGAAGCTAGAGCGCACTCCCCGGATCCATCAGCCCGTAGCGCGTCGCCAGGCGCGCCAGCGCGATGCTGTCCTGCACGCCGATCTTCTCGAACAGGCGCGACTTGTGCGTGTTGATGGTCTTCGCGCTCAGGCTCAGGCGCTTGGCGATCGCATCCTGGCGCAGGCCCTGCACCAGCAGCATCGCCACTTCAAGTTCGCGCGGCGACAGCAGGTCGAACGGCGAACGCTCGCCGACCACGCTGGCCAGCGCCATGTTCTGGGCAATGCTGGTGCCGAGGTAACGCTTGCCGCGCGCCGCGTCGCGCACCGCGTTGAGCAGTTCGCGGGCATCGCCGCCCTTGCCGACGTAGGCGTGCGCGCCGACGTCGAGCAGGCGTTTGGGCAGCGGCCCGTCCTCGAGCACGGACACGATCACCACCTTGCAGTCGAGCTGGCTGCGGACGATGCGCTCGGTCACCTCCAGCCCGCTGATCCCGGGCAGGTGCAGGTCGCACAGGACCACGTCCGGCCTGAGCCTGCGGATCAGCGGCAGGGCATCCTCGCCGCTCTCCGCCTCACCCAGCACTTCGATGTCGGTCTCCACCGACAGGATCATGCGCAGGCCGGCACGCACCAGCGCATGGTCGTCCACCAGGAAAACTCGGATGGTCATGCCACTCCCTCGGTATGCCTCCCCTGCGCGGCAGACTAGCGAGCGCCACAGGCAGCAGCAAGCCGCCAACGGCGCCAAAACGGCCGTTTTGGCCGCCTGCAAGCAACACTGGCAGCGATCCGTACAGAAGCGCTTGCAGTCCGCAGGGCTCCGGGGCCCGTACCGATCCCGGGGATGACGGAGAAAGGCTCGGTCGGCCAGGCTATGTCCGCGCCTCTTCTTAGTTCTCCCAACCGAGGGAGACTTGAAGGCAGAGGCGTCGGCTTCGGCTGGGGCCGCCGCACCTCGGGTATATGGCCCACCCTTCGGAACGACATCCTGAACCGCCCCGGGATTCCTGGAGGCTCCAACTCTTGAGAGGATGGAGTCATGACCAAGCCAGTGAAGTATTCCCCGGAAGTGCGGGAGCGGGCGGTGCGGATGGTGCTGGAGCACCAGTCAGAGCACAGTTCACAATGGGCGGCGATCGAGTCGATTGCCGGCAAGATGTGCTGTACGGCCGAGACGCTGCGGCGCTGGGTGCGACAGGCCGAGCGTGATCAGGGCACTCGTCCTGGCACGACCAGCGAGGAGCAGGCTCGGATCAAGGCACTGGAGCGGGAGAACCGCGAGCTGCGGCAGGCCAACGAGATCCTGCGCAAGGCGTCGGCGTATTTCGCCCAGGCGGAGCTCGACCGCCGCTTCAAGCCATGACGGGGTTTGTCAGCGAACATCGCGACGCCTACGGAGTCGAGCCGATCTGCCGGGTTCTGGAGATCGCTCCGTCGACGTACTACAGCCATGCGGCCCGCAAGGCCGATCCCGAGGCACGTCCGGATCGCTGGTGGCGGGATCGGGCGCTGGAAGTGGAAGTCCGGCGGGTCTGGGACGAGAACAAGCAGGTGTACGGCGCGAAGAAGGTCTGGAAGGAGTTGCTGCGGGAGGGCTGGCAGGTGGCACGATGCACCGTGGAACGGCTGATGCGCCGGCTGGGACTACGCGGGGTGGTCCGCGGCAAGGTGGTGAAGACCACGGTCAGCGACAAGGCGCGGCCGTGCCCGCAGGACCGGGTCAACCGGCAATTCCACGCCGAGCGGCCGAACGCGCTGTGGGTAAGCGACTTCACCTATGTCTCGACCTGGCAGGGCATGGTGTACGTGGCGTTCGTGATCGACGTGTACGCGCGGCGGATCGTCGGCTGGAAGGCGTCGAGCTCGATGACCACGGACTTCGTGCTGGATGCCCTGGAGCAGGCCCTGCACGCCCGCCAGCGGCAGGGCGAGCTGATCCACCACTCCGACCGGGGCTCGCAGTACGTAAGCATCCGCTACAGCGAGCGGCTGGCCGAGGCTGGCGTGGACCCGTCGGTGGGCAGCGTGGGCGACAGCTACGACAACGCGCTGGCCGAGACGATCAACGGGCTGTACAAGGCCGAGGTGATCCACCGCAGGTCGTGGCGCAACCGCGAGCAGGTGGAGCTGGCCACGCTGGACTGGGTGCACTGGTACAACCACAAGCGACTGCTGGGGCCGATCGGGCACATCCCGCCAGCGGAAGCCGAAGCGGCTTACTATCGGCAGCAAGCCGGTCAGGCCAAGGCGGCCTGACTCAGACCAAACGGCCTCCAAGAAAGTCGGGGCGGTTCAATCCTGTCTTTACTCAGGGCCGTGGCACATCCATGTGCCACTTGGGCCATATACCCGAGGTACGGCGTCCTGTCGCAGCTGGTGGATCGTGGCTTCTATTACCCTCGGTGGGAGGCTCTCACCAGAGCCGACGCAATCGTACGCCTTCCCTTCCCGCTGCTGGACCTGCCAATCAGGAGAAAAATCCCTCTTTACCAGTTGTCGTCTGCTTTAGCCTTACCCAGTGTCGCTTGGATTTGCGGCCCGAACGCCACAAGCGCTGCGCTGATCTTCTCGCGGTCCTTCTGGCTGTTGAGAGGACTACCGTCGTTGGCACGCGAAACTACGCCATTGTGGACAGCGGCTGGCCATACGAGACCGATGTTGGAGAATGTGAGTCTGAACTTTTCGTCCTTCGTCTCAACCTTCATCGTAAAGCGGACCTTCCAGTCCGGTTTTCCCAAACATTCAAACGCGCTTTTGCAGGGATACGGAATCAGGCCATTGCCGATCAGCGTCCCTTCATCCTTGTTCTCGTACTCCATTACAGCCTTGGCCGAACGGAAGTTTTCCGCGATCCATACCTTCGCCGAATCGTATATCTGCGCCCTAGTAAAACCTGGAGCCTCAAACACCTGCTCAACCGGTTTATTGATCTCGGCAAGCTGGGCAGGTGTTGCCGCGAAAGCGACCCCAGCCGTAATTGTCACAAGAAACGCGATGGCGCCCGCGATCAGATTCTTCATCGTTCCCCCAGCAAGAATATTTGCGCAAGATCCTGCCCCGTCCTGCGCCATTACAATGGCCCGGTTCTTTCCGTGTTCGACGGATGCTTGCGATGCGACATGATTTTTGGCGGAGAGAGTGGGATTCGAACCCACGGTAGTGTCGCCACTACGCCGGTTTTCAAGACCGGTGCCTTAAACCGCTCGGCCATCTCTCCGTAGGGTGTCGCCGCGCCACGATCCGCGAACCGTCGCCGTCCGTGCGGTGGCGATTGTCGCACGCGCGGCGATCGCAATCAGCCGGATGCGGCGACGTCGCCTGCCCCGTCGCTGGCGCCCGGCTTGCGCCCGCAGTTGCCGCAGTCCAGACGCGAGGCCTCGATCTGCTGCGGCAGGTGCTCGGCGAGGAAGTCGATGAACACCCGCACCGCCGGCAGGAGGCCGCGGCGCGAAGCGAACACGGCGTGGCAGATGCCCTGCGGCAACGACCACTCCGGCAACACCACCTCCAGTTCGCCGCGGCGCACCGCGTCGGCGCACACCGTCTCCGGCAGCAGGGTGATGCCGAAACCGTCCCTGACCATGGACTGCAGCAACGGGAAATCGAAGCCCGCCAGGCGCGGCTGCAGATCGACGCGGCGCACCTCGCCGTCCGGGCCGTGCAGTTCCCAGCGCTGGTGCGCCTCGTCCTCGTGGATGCTGAGGGTCAGGTGCGAGGCCAGGTCGGCCGGATCCTTCGGCCGGCCGGCGCGGTCCAGGTATTTCGGGCTGGCCACCAGCAGTTCCTGGATCTGGCCGAAGCTGCGCATCACCAGGCTGCCGTCGTCGTCCAGCCGCGCACGCACGCGCAGGGCCACGTCGAAGCCTTCGTTGATCAGGTCCACGCGGCGGTTGCCGACGTGCAGCTGCAGGCGCACCTTCGGGTACTGGTCGAGGAACTTCGGCAACAGCCTGGGCAACTGCTGCTGCGCCAGCGCCACCGGGACGCTGACCCGGACCACGCCACGCGGCTCGGCGCTGAGCCGGTCCACCACCTCGCGCGCGGCCTGGGCCTCGGTGAGCATGGTCTGGGCGTGGCGGTAGACGCTCATGCCCACGTCGGTGACCGCGAAGCGGCGCGTCGAGCGCTGCAGCAGGCGCACGCCCATGTCGGTCTCCAGCTGGCTGATGCGCCGGCTCAGCCGCGACTTGGGGATGCCCAGCGCGCGCTCGGCCGCAGCGAAACCGCCGTGTTCGACCACCATGGCGAAGTAGTAGAGGTCGTTCAGGTCCTGCATGGCGATATTTCCATATTCGGAACAGATGGTGACATATAACCATCTTTATCCCATAAACGCAACGACGGATAGTGTGCCGGTCGCGGCCCCGCCGCCCTCGCAAACAAGGACACCCGCATGAAGCTGCTGCATATCGATTCCAGCGCCCTGGGCCCGAACTCCGTCACCCGTGAACTGGGAGCGGCCATCGTCGCACAGTGCCTGGCGCAGCAGGACGGGCTCGTGGAGTACCGCGACCTGGACCAGGAGCCGGTGCCGCACCTGACCGGCGCCAGCCTGGCCAAGGCCGACCCGGGAGAAGCCGAGGCGGCCGAACGCATCCTCCAGCAGTTCCTCGACGCCGACGTCGTGGTGGTCGGCGCGCCGATGTACAACTTCGGCATCCCGTCCACGCTCAAGGCGTGGATCGACCGCATCGCCGTGGCCGGGCGCACCTTCCGCTACACCGCCGAGGGCCCGGAGGGACTGGCCGGACCGAAGAAGGTGATCGTCGCCAGCGCCCGCGGCAGCGTGCACGGCGTGGCTACGGACTTCCAGGAGCCGTACCTGCGCCAGGTGTTCGCCTTCCTCGGCATCGACGACGTCGAGTTCGTGCGCGCCGAGGGCGTCGGCCTGTCGCCGCAGCACCGTGCCGAGGCGATCGCCGCAGCGCATGCCGGCATCGCGGCGCAGGATGCGGCGCAGCGCCAGGCGGCCTGAGGCGCGACCCCGCATCCGTAGAGCGGGGCTTGCCCCGCTCTACGGTGAAGCCCGAAGCCCGGGCTTCAACGCGCGCCGCCGTCAGGCGATGCGTGCGACGCCGCCCATGTAAGGGCGCAGCGCTTCGGGCACGGTGATCGAGCCGTCGGCTTCCTGGTAGTTCTCCATCACCGCGATCAGGGCGCGGCCGACGGCCACGCCCGAACCGTTGAGCGTGTGCACCAGTTCCGGCTTGCCGGTGGCGGGATTGCGCCAGCGCGCCTGCATCCGCCGCGACTGGAAATCGCCGCAGCTGGAACACGAGGAGATCTCGCGGTAGGTGGCCTGCGACGGCAGCCACACTTCCAGGTCGTAGGTCCGGGTCGCGGAGAAGCCCATGTCGCCGGTGCACAGCAGCACCTTGCGGTACGGCAGGCCCAGGCGCTCGAGCACGGTCTCGGCAGCGCGGGTCATGCGTTCGTGTTCGGCGTCGCTGTCCTCGGGCCTGACCACCGACACCAGCTCGACCTTCTCGAACTGGTGCTGGCGGATCATGCCGCGGGTGTCGCGGCCGCCGCTGCCGGCTTCGGCGCGGAAGCACAGCGAATGCGCGGCCATGCGCAGCGGCAGGCGCTCGGCCTCGACGATCTCCTCGCGCACGGTATTGGTCAGCGGCACCTCGGCGGTCGGGATCAGGTAGCGCTTGGACTCGCCGATCGCGGTCTGGAACAGGTCGTCCTCGAACTTGGGCAGCTGGCCGGTGCCCTGCATCACATCGGCATTGACCAGCAGCGGCACGTTGGTTTCCTCGTAGCCGTGCTCGCCGGTGTGCAGGTCGAGCATGAACTGGGCCAGCGCGCGGTGCAGGCGCGCCAGCTGGCCGCGCAGCACGGTGAAGCGCGCGCCGGACAGCCTGGCCGCGGTGTCGGCGTCGAGCCAGCCATGGCGCGCGCCGAGTTCCACGTGGTCCTTGACCGCGAAATCGAACGCGCGCGGCGTGCCCCAGCGGTGCTGTTCGACGTTGTCGTTCTCGTCGGCACCGTGCGGCACGTCTTCGGCCGGCAAGTTGGGGATGCCCAGGGCGATGGCGTCGATGCGGCCGCGGATTTCCTCCAGGCGCGCTTCCGAAGCCTTGAGCTCATCGCCGAAACCGGCTACTTCGGCCATGAGGGCCGAGACGTCCTCGCCCTTGGACTTGGCCTGGCCGATCGCCTTGCTGCGGGTGTTGCGCAGGTTCTGCAGCTCCTGCGTGCGCACCTGGATCGCCTTGCGCTCGGACTCCAGCGACTCCAGCGCTGCGGTGTCCAGGGCATAGCCGCGGGCGGCGAGACGTTCGGCCAGGACGGCGGTCTGGTTGCGAAGCAGCGCGGGATCGAGCATGGCGGGCACAACGTGGGATGGAAGTACGCATTATCGCCAATCGCGGCGGCCAGCGCCCGCCGGCGCGCCGGTGCCTGTGCCAGAATCGGCGCAACGTCGCCCCGAACCCGCCATGGCAACACGTCCGCACACCGCCCTGCCCCACATCCCCAGCGGCCGCTGGACGATCGTCGGAGCCGCCTTCCTGCTGGGGCTGCTGCTGTTCGCCATGGTCTGGCTGGCCGGACGCCGCGACCAGGCGGTGCCCGCGGGCCCGACGCAACTGGTGGCAGCGCCGGAGGCATTCGAACCCCGGCCGCGGCCGATGGCCGCCGGTGACGCGGCCACGCCACTGCCGGCACCGGAAGGGGAAGAGGCGCCACGCCTGGTCGAGGAGGCTCCGCCGCCACCGGCACCGGCGCCGCCACCGGTGGAATCGGCACCGCTGCCCCCGAACATCGAACACGCCGCGACCGCGGGCGGCCCCGCTACGCAGGCGCCGGCGCCGCTGGCCGACCAGTCGCCCTCGCCACGCTACCCGCCCGAGGCGATGCGACGCGGCGATGCCGGCACCGTGGTGCTGCTGGTCGCGGTCGATCCGGAGGGCCGGCCGGTGTCGATCGACGTCACCCGGCGCAGCGGCTCGCGTGAGCTCGATCGCGCCGCGGTGGAGGCGGTGTCGCGCTGGCGCTTCGAACCGGCGCGCGACGCCGCCGGCAACCCGGTGGCCGGGAACCTGTCGGTGCCGATCGATTTCAAGCTGCGGTAGCCGCGCCACCGCGCTCAGGCGCTCAGGCGCTCAGGCGCGCAGGCCGAAGCCGCAGCCCTGCGCCAGCCGGTCGAAGCCGGGGAACGAGGGGGCCACGTTGGCCACGTCCTCGATCCGCACCTCGCCCGAAGCGCGCTGGGCGGCCACCGCGAACGCCATGGCGATGCGATGGTCGCCGTGGCTCTGGATGGTGCCGCCGCCGAGCGCGCCCGGCTGCACGGTCGCCCCGTCCGCGGTCTCGTCCACGCGCAGGCCCAGGGTGCGCAGGCCGGTGGCCATCGCCGCCAGCCGGTCCGACTCCTTGACCCGCAGTTCGGCCGCGCCGGTCACCCGGGTCGGTCCTTCGGCGCAGGCCGCAGCGACGAACAGCGCCGGGAACTCGTCGATCATGTCCGGGACGAGTTCTTCGGGCACGGCGATGCCATGCAGCCGCGCATGCCGCACCACCAGGTCGGCCACCGGCTCGCCGCCGTGGGTGGCGTGGTTTTCCTCGGTGATGTCCGCGCCCATCAGGCGCAGCGCCTGCAGCAGTCCGGTGCGGCGCGGATTGAGGCCCACCGCGCGCAGGCGCAGCTGCGAGCCGGGGACGATGCTGCCGGCGACCAGGAAGAACGCCGCGGAGGAGAAGTCCGCCGGCACCGCGATATCGGTCGCCCGCAGCCGCTGCCCGCCGCGCAGGCGCGCGTGGCCGGGCGAGAAATCGATCTGCACGCCGAACGCCGAGAGCATGCGCTCGGTGTAGTCGCGGGTCGGATGCGGCTCGGCGATCGCGGTTTCGCCCTTCGCGTACAGGCCGGCCAGCAGCAGCGCCGACTTCACCTGCGCGCTGGCCACCGGCAGCGTGTATTCGATGCCCTGCAGCGCCTGCCCGCCATGGATCCGCAGCGGCGGGGTGCCGTCCTCGCCGGTGTCGATCCTGGCGCCCATCAGCGCCAGCGGCGTGGTGACCCTGCGCATCGGCCGCTTGCTCAGCGACTCGTCGCCCACCAGCACGCTGTCGAACGGCTGCGCCGCGAGCAGGCCCGCCAGCAGGCGCATGCCGGTGCCGGCGTTGCCGCAGTCCAGCGGCCCGTCCGCGCCCTTCAGCCCGTCCACGCCCACGCCGTGCACGATCCGCCGCGACGGCGACGGCGTCTCGATCCGCACGCCCATCCGCGAGAAGATCGCCGCGGTGGCGCGCGTGTCCTCGCCCTCGAGGAAGCCGTCGATGGTGGACACGCCGTCGGCCAGCGCGGCGAACATCACCGAGCGGTGCGAAACCGACTTGTCCCCCGGGATCTCCAGCGTGCCGCGCAGCGGCTGCCCGGCGGTCGCGATCCAGTGCGGCACCGTCATGGCACCGCCACCGGGTACGAACCCAGCACCTTGACCTGGGCCACGTGCTTCTCAAGCTCCGCCAGCGCCTGCTTCATCGCCTGGTCCTCGACATGCCCGGCCAGGTCGATGAAGAACGCGTATTCCCACTTGGCGTTGTGCGAGGGACGCGACTCGATCCGGTTCATGCTGATCCCGTGCCGCGCGAACGGGCTGAGCACGTCGAACAGCGCGCCCGGCTTGTCGTGGATGAACACCAGCACCGAGGTGCGGTCGTGCCCGGACGGCGGGAAGATCTGCCGCCCGATCACCAGGAAGCGGGTGGTGTTGTCCTTGTCGTCCTGGATCGGGCGCATGATGACCTTCTTCAGGCCGTACACGTGCGCCGCGCTCTCGCCGGCGATGGCCGCCGCATCGTCCGAGCCGCGCGCACGTCGCGCGCCTTCGGCATTGCTCGACACCGGCACCTTCTCCGCCTTGGGCAGGTTGGCGCGCAGCCAGCCGGCGGTCTGGGCGAAGGCCTGCGGGTGGGCGTAGATGCGCTCGATGTCCTCGATCCGGCCGCTGCGCGAGAGCAGGTACTGGTGGACCATCAGCTCCACTTCGCCGCAGATCTTCAGCCGGGAGGTCAGGAACATGTCCAGGGTCACCTGGATCGTGCCCTGCCCCGAGTTCTCCACCGGCACCACGCCGAAATCGGCGTTGCCCGCCTCCACTTCCTGGAATACTTCCTCGATGCTGCCCAGCGGCAGGCCGTGCGCCGAGCGACCGAAGTGCTTGAGCACCGCCTGCTGGCTGAAGGTGCCTTCCGGGCCGAGGTAGCCGATCTTCAGCGGCTCCTGCTGCGCCAGGCAGGCCGACATGATTTCGCGGAACACATGCACCAGGACTTCGTCGCTCAGCGGCCCCTCGTTGCGGTCCACGACCATGCGCAGCACCTGCGCCTCGCGCTCGGGACGGTAGTAGTCCACCGCCGCGGCGAGCTTGCCCTTGGCCTTGCCGACCTGCAGGGCGAAGCCGGCGCGCTGCGCGATCAGCTCCTGGATCTGGCGGTCGATGCCGTCGATCCGGGCGCGCACGTCGGCCAGCGCCGGCTGCGCGGCGGCGGGCGCTGCCTTGCCGGCCTGCGCGCCCTTGCCTGCGGCCGGCGTCGCCTTCTTCTTCGCCGGCTTGCCGGCAGGCTTCTTCGTTGCTGCCATGTGGATTTTCCGTGGTCCCTGGCGGTCAGCCGTGCCGCTGCTGGAAGTCGCGCATGAAATCCACCAGCGCCTGCGCCCCGGCCACCGGCATGGCGTTGTACAGCGACGCGCGCAGGCCGCCGGTGGCCTTGTGGCCCTTCAGCGCCAGCAGCCCGGCGGCGGTCGATTCGGCGACGAAGCGCGCGGTGAGCACCTCGTCGGCAAGGAAGAACGGCACGTTCATCCGCGAACGCACCGCCGGCGCGACCGGGTTGCGGTAGAAGCCGCCGGAACCGTCGATCGCGGCATACACCAGCGCCGCCTTGGCCGCGTTGCGGCGGGCGAACTCCTCGACCCCGCCCTCGTCCAGCATCCACTTCACGGTCAGGCCGAGCATGTACCAGTTCCAGGTCGGCGGCGTGTTGAGCATGGAGTCGCGCGCCGCGTGCGAGGCGTAGGTGAAGATGTCCGCGCGCGGCTGGCCGGCGCGCCCGAGCAGTTCGCGGCGCACGATCACCACCGAAATCCCGACCGGCCCCAGGTTCTTCTGCGCGCCGGCGTAGATGAGTCCGTACCGGGACACGTCCAGCGGCCCGGAAGCGATCGATGAACTGAAATCGGCGAACAGCGGCACCGCGCCGACATCCGGGGTGTCGCGGAATTCGACCCCGTGGATGGTCTCGTTGGCGGTGATGTGGACGTAGGCCGAATCGGCGCCCAGCGACCAGCCCGCGCGCGGCGGGATGTCGCTGAAGCCGCCAGGTCCGGCGTCGGCGGCCAGGTGCACGTCCGCGTACGGCGTGGCCTGGCGGATCGCGGTCTTGCCCCAGTGCCCGGTGAGCACGTAGTCCACCCGCTGCCCGGGCGCGGCGAAATTCAGCGGCAGCAGCGCCTGCTGGGTGGTGGCGCCACCGGCCACGAACAGCACCGCGTAGTCGTCGGGAATCGACAGCAGGGTGCGCAGGTCGGCTTCGGCCTGCGCGGCCACGGCGATGAACTCGGCGCTGCGGTGGCTCAGTTCGACGACCGAAGCGCCTACCCCGTTCCAGTCCAGCATCCCGGCCTGCGCCTCGCGCAACACCGCTTCCGGCAATGTCGCGGGGCCGGCACTGAAGTTGAAGGCGCGTGTCATGAACCACCCGTCACGAAAGGTCCCGTAGTATGCCGCAGTGCAGCGGTTGCGGGCGCAACCAAGCCACCCCGCGCGCCCTGCTGCACAGGCCGGGAATCCTGCCGCCGCCGCGCGGTTCCCGGCACCTTCCCTCGACCCGGGAGCCATGCGATGCGGATGCCACGCCTGCCCAGGATCCGGTCCAGCGAAATCACTACCGAAGCCGTGTACCGCGACCGCCGGCGGCTGCTTGCCGCGCTCGCCGCCAGCCCGCTGCTCGGCGGCCTGTCGGCCTGCGCCGGAGCGGAGCCGCCACCGCCGCCGAGGACCACGACCAGCGCGGCCGATGCGAAGGCCGGCTTCAGCACCGGCGAGGAACAGACCCGCTACGAGGACGTCACCGGCTACAACAACTTCTACGAGTTCGGCACCGGCAAGGCCGATCCCTCGCGCGCGGCGAAGACCCTGCGCACCTCCCCCTGGTCGGTGGTGGTGGATGGCGAATGCGCGAAACCGGGCACGCTCGGCCTCGAGGACCTGCTGCGCGGCCTGGCGCCGCAGGAGCGGATCTACCGCCTGCGCTGCGTGGAAGGCTGGTCGATGGTGATTCCCTGGCAGGGCGTGCCGCTGGCCGATGTGCTCCGCCGCTTCCAGCCGGGCTCGAAGGCGAAGTACGTCGCCTTCACCACCCTGGCCGATCCGCGGCAGATGCCCGGCATCCGCTACCGCTCGATCGACTGGCCCTACCGCGAGGGCCTGCGCATCGACGAGGCCATGCACCCGCTGACCCTGCTGGCCACCGGCCTCTACGGCAAGCCGCTGCCGCAGCAGAACGGCGCGCCGCTGCGGCTGGTGGTGCCGTGGAAGTACGGCTTCAAGTCGATCAAGTCGATCGTCGCGATCCGCTTCACCGAACGGATGCCGGAGACCGCGTGGCACGCGTTGCAGCCTTCGGAGTACGGGTTCTTCTCCAACGTCAATCCGGCCGTGGACCATCCGCGCTGGAGCCAGAAGACCGAACGGCGCATCGCCGGCAGCAGCCGGTTGTTCGCCGAGCGCATCCCGACCCTGCCGTTCAACGGTTACGCCGACCAGGTGGCGTCGATGTATGCGGGGATGGACCTGCGCAAGTGGTACTGAGCGGGGGCACGGAGCAGCCGGGCGGGCCCGGCTCTACGGGGGGCGTGGGCCGGCGTCGCGCGCTGCCCAGATCGCCGGCGCTCGTCTGGAGCAAGGCCGTGGTGCACGCCGCGGCGCTGGCGCCGGCGGCATGGCTCGCCTGGCAGGTACTGGAGGTGTGGCGCACCGGCAACGATGCGCTCGGCGCCGACCCGGTGGCCGAAATCGAGCACCGCACCGGATTGTGGGCGCTGCGCCTGCTGCTGCTCACCCTGGCGATCAGCCCGCTGCGCCAGCTCACCGGCCAGGCAGTGCTGCTGCGCTTCCGGCGCATGCTCGGCCTGTATGCGTTCTTCTACGCCTGCCTGCACCTGGCCGCGTACCTGGTGCTGGACTTGGGCGGCTACTGGGCGCAGGTGTTCGAGGAGATCGCCAAGCGCCCGTACATCACCGTCGGCTTCGCCGCCTGGCTGCTGCTGGTGCCGCTGGCGCTGACGTCGACCCTGGGCTGGATGCGGCGCCTGGGCCGGCGCTGGGGCCAGTTGCACCGGCTGGTGTACGCGATCGCGGTGCTGGCGGTGCTGCACTTCTGGTGGCTGGTGAAGTCCGACGTGCGCGAACCTGCGCTCTACGCGGCGATCGCCGCGGTGCTGCTCGGCTGGCGGCTGGCGCGCGCGATCAGCGCGCGCCGAACCACAGCAGCGCGCTGAGCACCAGGCCCAGCAGCAGCGCGGCCAGCAGCAGCCAGGGCAATCGCGTGGCCGGCCGTGCCACCTTTCCGGCCGCCACCGGTCCGTCCATGGCGACCACCGGAGCGTCGAGCGGCACTTCCGCCGGCACGGCGGGAACCTCGAGGACGAAGCGGTGCTGCCCGTCGAAGACCAGCTGGTCGCCGGCGCCGATCACCGCGTCGCGCACCGGCACACCGTTGACCACGGTCGGCTCGCTGCCCAGGCTGCGCAGCAGGACCACGTCGCCGTGGCGTTCAAGCAGGGCGTGGCGCGCCGGGAAAGCGGCCGCGTCGATGCGGATGTCGGCCTCGCGCGAGGTGCCGACCAGCCGCGCCGGTCCGAGGGTGAAGCTGCGGCCGTGGTGCTGCCCGGCCACGCCGCGCAGGACCACGCGCGGATCGCCGAGGTGGTCGCCGGGGTCGAGCACCGCCGGCATCGCCCGCAACGGCGCCTGCAGCAGCAGTTCGACCCCGTCGACGTAGATCGCGTCGCCGGCGCGCAGCAGGGCCATCCGCCGCACCTGGCGGCCGTTGAGGTGGACGCCGCGCGCGCCGCCGGGCACCTGCAGCCACAGCCCGCGCCGGTCCAGGCAGATCTGCGCCAGCAGCACGCCCGGCGCCGCGTCGCCGATCGCCAGCACGCCATTGGGCTGACGGACCACGCGGTGGACGCCCTGGGACAGGAAGTGGTCGGCCTGCTGGCGGTTGCTGAAATGGATGCGCAGGTCGGACATGCGGCGCAGAGCCTAGCAAATCCGGCGCCCGCGCTGGCCCCTGCGGCACGCCGACGTTAACCTTGCCACCCCCACGACCCGCTCCCCGCCATGGCCAGCATCGACATCCAGCAACCGCACAGCCGCGACGACGCCGATGCGCGCTCGATCGTGGACGACATCACCCGGCAGCTGCACGAGCGCTACGGCGTGTCCGGCACCTGGCAGGGCGACGCGGTCCGGCTTGCCGGACCCGGCCTGCAGGGCCTGGTCGAACTGCTGCCGGGCCAGGTGCGGGTGACCGCCGAACTGGGCTTCCTGCTTTCGGCGCTGCGCGGCCAGGTCGAAGGCGAGATCCGCCGCGTGCTCGGCGAACGCCTGGGCTGAGCCGGCGGCGCTCCGCGCAGCACGCGCCTGCGCCCGCGCCGGACGGCCGGCACCTCACGCCTCCTTATCGCCGCGCACGACAGACTCTTCTCCTGTCACCCGCGCCCCACGAGGAGAACACCCATGAGCGCCGAACCCCACAATGGCCCCTTCGCCAGCGCCGCCGACCTGCAGGCGCAGGCCGGCCGCATCGCCCGCGAACTGGGCGACAACGCCCACCAGGTCTGGCTGGCCGGCATCGGCGCGCTGGCCCGCGCCCAGTCCGAAGGCAGCCGCCTGTTCGAACAGCTCGCCGAGGAAGGCCGCCAGGTCGAAGGCGAGGCGCCTGCCACCGGCGCCGCCGGACGCCTGGAAAGCCTGCGCCAGAGCCTGGACGCGGCCGTGGGCAAGGCCCAGGCGCGTGCCGGCGAGGCCTGGGAAAGCATGGGCAGGGCCTTCGAACAGCGCGTGCAGCAGTCGCTGCGTCAGCTCGACGTACCCACCCGCGACGACATCGATGCACTGGGCGCGCGCATCGACGCACTCACCCGCGAACTGCAGCGCCCGCGCGCCGCCGCGGACGCGCCGGCAGCGGCCAGCGACGACCCGGGAAACGCCGCCTGAGCGCAGGTTCTTTGTTGCAGGGCACAACGTGCTTGCGGCAGAATTGAAGCCGGCCCGCCAGTCCACCTGCCGTTTGCTCCCCTCCCCTCTCGGCTACCGGACTGGCGGGCCTCTTCCATCCGCGCGCACGCAGTCCCTGGCCGTGTAGCATCGCGCTCCGGCAACACGTCTTTTTTTGGGGATCTGCATGTCTTCCTGGATTCTGGGGCTGGCCTTGGCCGTGCTCGCGGCCGTGCTCGCGGTGATCTACCTGTGGCTGGTGCGGCGTCCGGAGACGGAGACCGCCGCCGGCCTGCGTGCGCTGGCCAACCTGCGCTGGCGCGAGTTCGCCACCCTCATCGCCCAGGCCATGCAGCAGCGCGGCCTGCGCGATGCCAGCCACGGCACCGATGCACAGGCCGGCGCCGACTCCAGCAACAGCCAGTTGCTGCTGATGACCGACGGCGACAGCCGCTGCCTGCTCTCGTGCAAGCACGGCATGGCCTACCGCCTGCGCTCGGGCAGCGTCGACGAACTGGCCGGCGCGATGGACCTGGCCGGCGCACGCTCGGGCATCCTGCTCACCGAAGGCCGTGCCGAACGCGAGGCGCTGTCCGCGGCCGCCGAACGTGGCATCGAAGTGATCGACGGCCGCCGCCTGTGGCCGCTGCTCAAGCCCTACATGCCGGCGGATACCACCCGGCGCATCGTCAATGCGGCCACTGCCCAGGCCAAGCGGCACACCTTCATCGCCCTGGGCGGCGCGCTGGTGCTGGGCCTGCTGGTGGCGGTCGTGCTGCCGCAGATGGGAAGCGGCGGAGAGCCGGCACCGGCCGCCCCGGTGGTCGCCGGCGAGCCCGCGGCAGGCCCCGCGGCCGCCAAGCCCGCGGCCGCCATCGCTGCGGAAGCGGACGACACCGGCACGCTGGACGCGGACCCCGACGACGAAACCCTGGCCCGCTACCAGGGCGACATCGCCCGCGCGGTGACCGGCATGGCCGGGGTCAGCCGCGCCTACTGGCTCACCCGCGCGACCCTGGTGGTCGACCGCATCGGCAGCGAACAGGTGGTCTGGCCGCAGATCTGCGCCGAACTGGAGCGTTACCCGGCGCTGCGCACCGTGCGCGTGCAGCTCAACCCTCGGCCGGACAGCGAGGACAAGGTGCGCTGGCGGCAGTGCAGGACGATGTGACCGCGCGACCGGGCTGAAGAGGGGCTCCTCCCTGGACCTGCAGTCCGGAGAAGATCCCGGAAAAACGAACGCCGGCCTGGGGCCGGCGTTGTCTTTTTCTCTTCGACCCGTCAGCGGTCAGGCCTGCGGGGCAGCCTCGCCGGTAGCGTCGCCGGCAGCCTCGGCGGGCGCAGGCACGACGGCCTGTTCGTCCTCGTCGTCCAGCGACGCATCCACCCGTTCCACCGCCTGCAGCGACTCGCCGTCGGCCAGGCGGATCAGGGTCACGCCCTGGGTGTTGCGGCCGACCTGCGAGATCTCCGAGGCACGCGTGCGCACCAGGGTGCCGCCATCGGAGATCAGCAGGACCTCGTGCTGCTCGGACAGCTGGATCGCGCCCACCAGCCTGCCGTTGCGGGCGGTGGTCTGGATCGCGATCACGCCCTGGGTGCCGCGGCCCTTCTTCGGGTATTCCTCCAGCGGGGTGCGCTTGCCGTAGCCGCGCTCGGAGGCGGTGAGGATGTCGCCCTCGCCCTCCGGCACGACCAGGCTCACCACTTCCTCGCCCTGGGCCAGGCGGATGCCGCGCACGCCGGTGGCGGTGCGGCCCATCGAGCGCACTTCCGACTCGTCGAAGCGCACCGCCTTGCCGTTGGAGGCGAACAGCATGACGTCGCGGCCACCATCGGTCAGCGACACGTTGACCAGGGCATCGCCGTCGTCCAGGTTGATCGCGATCTTGCCGCGCGCCAGGCGGAAGGCGAACTCGGTCAGCGGGGTCTTCTTGACCGTGCCGTTGCGGGTGGCGAAGAACACGTAGTAACCCTCGACGTACTCGCGCACCGGCAGCACCGCCTGGACCTTCTCGCCTTCCTCCAGCGGGATCCAGTTGATGATCGGCCGGCCGCGGGCATTGGAGCCGGCTTCCGGCAGCTGGTGCACCGGCAGCCAGAACACCTTGCCGTTGCTGGTGAAGGTCAGCAGCGTGTCGTGGGTGTTGACCAGCCACAGCTGGTCGATGAAATCCTCTTCCTTGGTCGCCGCCGCGCTGCGGCCGCGGCCGCCGCGCTTCTGCGCGCGGTAGGCCGACACCGGCTGGCGCTTGGCGTAGCCGGCGTGGGACAGGGTCACCACCACGTCCTCCGGCTCGATCAGGTCGAGGATGTCCAGGTCTTCCTCGCTGGCGCGGATCTCGCTGCGGCGCGCATCGCCGAACTCCGCCTTGAGGCTGTTCAGCTCGTCGCGGATCACCTGCAGCAGCACGTCCGGGTGCTCGAGGATCTCGATCAGGCCGCGGATGGTGTCGAGCAGCTGGCGGTACTCGTCGGTCAACTTGTCCTGCTCCAGCCCGGTCAGGCGGTGCAGGCGCATCTCCAGGATCTGCTGGGCCTGGATCTCGGTGAGGTGGTACGTGCCCTCGACCAGGCCGACGCCGGCCGGCAGGTCGTCCGGACGCGAGGCCTCGGCGCCGGCGGCGGCCAGCAGCGCGCCGACCAGGCCCGGCTCCCAGCTGCGGCCGAGCATGCGCTCCCTGGCCACCTGCGGGTTCTCCGAGGTCTTGATCAGCTCGATCATCTCGTCGATGTTGGCCAGCGCGACGGTCAGGCCTTCCAGCACGTGGGCGCGGGCGCGGGCCTTGCGCAGTTCGAAGATGGTGCGGCGGGTCACCACCTCGCGGCGGTGGCGCAGGAACGCCTCGAGGATCTGCTTGAGGTTGACCAGCTGCGGGCGGCCGTCGACCAGCGCCACCATGTTGATGCCGAACACCGACTCCAGCTGGGTCTGCTGGTACAGGTTGTTGAGCACCACCTCGGCCGAGTCGCCGCGCTTGACCTCGATGTAGATGCGCATGCCGTCCTTGTCGGACTCGTCGCGCAGCTCGGAAATGCCCTCGAGCCTCTTCTCCTTGACCAGCTCGGCGATCTTCTCGATCAGCCGCGCCTTGTTCACCTGGTACGGGATCTCGGTGACGATGATCGATTCGCGGCCGTTGTCGGCCACTTCCACGTCGGCCTTGGCGCGCATGCGCACGCGGCCGCGGCCGGTGCGGTAGGCCAGCTGGATGCCACCGACGCCGTTGATGATGCCCGCGGTCGGGAAGTCCGGGCCGGGGATGTACTGCATCAGGCCGTCGACATCGAGCCCGGGCTCGTCGATCAGGGCCAGCAGGCCGTCGACCACCTCGGTCAGGTTGTGCGGCGGAATGTTGGTGGCCATGCCACGGCAATGCCGGCCGAACCGTTCACCAGCAGGTTCGGGAACCGGGTCGGCATGACCGTCGGCTCCTGTTCCTTCTCGTCGTAGTTGGGCTGGAAATCGACGGTTTCCTTGTCGATGTCGGCCATCAGCTCGTGGGTGAGGCGCGACATGCGCGCCTCGGTGTAGCGCATCGCCGCGGCGGAGTCGCCGTCGACCGAACCGAAGTTGCCCTGCCCGTCCACCAGCATGTAGCGCAGCGAGAACGGCTGGGCCATGCGCACCAGGGTGTCGTACACCGACTGGTCGCCGTGCGGGTGGTACTTGCCGATGACGTCGCCGACGATGCGCGCGGACTTGTAGTACGGCTTGTTGCTGTGCGCGCCGAGCTCGTTCATCGCGAAGAGGACGCGACGGTGGACGGGCTTGAGGCCGTCGCGGACGTCGGGGAGCGCGCGGCCGACGATCACGCTCATGGCGTAATCGAGGTAGCTGCGGCGCATTTCGTCTTCGAGGTTGACCGGGATGATTTCTTTGGCGGATTCGGTCATTCAGGACGCTTCGGTTGAGGCGGATCGGCGCCTGCGGCCAGGCTGGAACGGCAGGCGGTGCGGAACCGCCGGATTGTAGCACAAAGCGGCATCCCGAGGGCTGCCATTCCATGCAGAAACAAGCACTTGCGCTGCCCGGATTGCGGCGCGGAAGCACCTCCTGCAGCGGTGATCGGCCGCGTAGGCGGAGGGTGCGGTGCAGGGGCTTCCCTTCGTCCGGATACTGTGCATACACTATATGCACAGTATGTACAGCGGCCTGAACATCTCGCAGACCGACGCCCGCCCCATGTATCTGCAGATCATGGAGCAGGTGCGGGCGCGCATCGCCGCCGGCGACTGGCCGGCCGGGAAGGAACTGCCGTCGATCCGGGCGCTGGCCGCCGGGCTCAGCATCAGCGTGATCACGGTCAAACGCGCCTACCTGGAGCTGGAATCGGAGGGCGTGATCGTCACCCGCCAGGGCAAGGGCTCGTTCGTGGCCGACGCCGGCAACCTGGCCAGCGAGATCCAGCAGCAGAAGCTGGACGGGCATCTGGAAGCGGCGGCGGCGATCGCGCTGCAACTGGGCCTGTCCCCCGAACAACTGGCGGCGCGCCTGCGCCGCGCGCAAGCAAAGCCGGAACCGAAATGACTGCGACCCGACACATCGAGATGCGCGGCGTCACCAAGGCGTTCCGCTTCTTCACCCTGCGCGACCTCTGGCTCGACCTCGAGCCCGGGCAGGTTCTGGGCTTCGTCGGCCCCAACGGCGCCGGCAAGAGCACCACGATCCGCCTGGCCATGGGCATGCTCGCGCCCGACGCCGGCGAGATCCGCGTGCTGGGCTGCCCGATGCCCGAGGCGCAGGCCGTGGCCAAGCGCGACATCGGCTACGTCTCGGCGGACATGCGCCTGATGCCCAATGCCGACCTGGGCTGGCACATGCGACTGGTGGCTTCGGTATACCCGGACTGGGACGCGGAGTACGCCGCGCAGCTGGCCAAGCGCTTCAACCTGCGCCCGGAACAGGCGCCGCGCAGCCTCTCGCATGGCGAGCACATCAAGGCGGCGCTGCTGCTGGCGCTGGCGCGCCGCCCGCGCCTGCTGGTCCTCGACGAGCCCACCACCGGCCTGGACCCGGTGGCGCGCCACGAGCTGCTCACCGAGTTCATGGACGTGCTGCGCGACGAGCGCCGTTCGATCCTGTTCTCCTCGCACAACACGGTCGATGTGGAACGCATCTCCGACCGGATCACCTTCCTCGATCGCGGCCGGGTGGTGGACAGCGGCGACAAGGAGGAATTCCTGGAGCGCTGGCGCCGGATCGAGGTGCAGCTGGCGCCGGGCACCGCCCTGCCCGCGCTGCCGGACATCGTCGACAACGCCTGCGACGGCAATTTCCACATCCTGACCACCAACCGCTTCGACGAGCGGCAGCTGGCGCTGCTCGGCCCGGCTGTGCGCCGCCTGCAGCGCATGAGCCTGGAGGAGATCTTCGTGGCCAATGTCATGCACCACCGCGGGGAGCGCGGCCAATGAACGTCGTCGTCCGCAAGCTCGTCGCCAAAGAGCTGTATCTCAACCGCTGGCTGATGGCGGGTACTGCCGTGGCCGCCGCGCTCGCCGCCTTCGCCTGCATCTTCGGCGCCACCGCGTTCAACGTCGGCGCGCTGGCCTGGATCACCGCCGTCATCGCCTGCGGCGTCATGCTCGCCCTCTACGGCGTCACCCAGGAACGCAAGGAGAACTCGCTGCAGTTCGTGCTGAGCCTGCCGGTCTCCATCCGCGGCTACGTGTTCGCCAAGACCGCCGGGCTGATGCTGAGCTACCTGGTGCCGTGGCTGGTGGCGACGGCCGCGGCCATCGTCCTGGTGTTGGCCTCGCCGGGCGTACCGGACGGCCTGCTTCCGTACGTGGTGGTGCTGTCCGGCTTCCTGCTGGCCAACTTCGCGGTGGTGCTGTGCGGGGCGCTGCATGCGCGTTCGGAAGCCGCGGTGATCGCGCTGATCATCATCACCAACATGGCGGTCAGCCTTTTCATGTTCGTGGTCAGCGCACTGCCCGGAATCAGGGACCACATGACCGGCCCGGTGCCGGTGTGGAACGGCACGATCGCCGGCGTCCTGCTGGTCGAGCTGCTGGTCCTGGCCACCGCCGTCACCCTGCCGCTGGCCACGGCCGCCCGCCGCCGCGACTTCCTCTGAGGAACCGCCCCATGCACCGCACCGATCCACAACGCCTGCACGCGCTCGACGCGGTGCGCGGCTTCGCGCTCCTGCTCGGGGTAGCCTTCCATGCCGCGCTGTCGTTCATGCCCGGGTGGCCGCCGGGCATCTGGGCCATGGTCGACAACTCGCCCAGCCCGTTCCTGGCCGATGCGGCGTTCGTCTCGCACATCTTCCGCATGTCGCTGTTCTTCCTGCTCGCCGGCTTCTTCGCCCGGCTGCTGCACCAGCGGCTGGGAACCGGCGGCTTCTGGAAGAACCGGCTGCTGCGCATCGGCGTGCCGCTGGTGGCCGGCTGGGTGGTGCTGTACCCGCTGATCCTGTGGATCTGGATCGCGGGCGTCACCAAGTCCTTCGACGGCAACCCGCCGCCAATGCCGGAGATGCCGAAGGCGGCCGGCACCTTCCCGCTGGCGCACCTGTGGTTCCTGTGCCAGCTGCTGCAGCTGTACGCGGTGGCGCTGCTGGTCCGCGCGCTGGTGGCCCGCATCGACCGTTCACGCAGGCTGCGCAATGCGATGGACGCGTTGGTCTCCGGCATGCTGCGGGTGCCGCTGGCGGTGTTGCTGCTGGGCATCCCGGTGGCGCTGGCGCTGATGGCGCTGCCGGCGTGGTTCTACTGGTCGGCGATCCCGGCGCCGGACCAGACCGTGGTCCCGCAGCTGGCGCCGCTGGTGGGCTACGGCGTGGCGTTCGGCTTCGGCTGGCTGGTGCACCGCTCGCACGATGCATTGGCTTCGATCGCATGGCATTGGCTGCCGAACCTGCTGGCCGGTGCTCTGGCCGCGGCGTGGATGGTGGCCAGCCTGCGCACGTCGCCGGCGATGGCGCCGCCGGGCTTCCCGGCCAATCCGTTCGACCTGGCCGACGGCATCACGCTGACCAAGGCCGGCTTCGCGGTGATGTCCGGCGTGGCGGCGTGGGGCCTGGCAATCGGAATCACCGGCGCGGCCCTGCGCTTCCTGACGGGCTACAGCCCGCTGCGCCGCTACGTCGCCGATGCCTCGTACTGGATCTATCTCGCCCATCTGCCGGTGGTCACCGCGTTGCAGGTGTGGGTCGGCCACTGGCAGCTGCCGTGGACGATCAAGTATCCGTTTGTGCTCGCGACCAGCCTGGCCGTGCTGTTCGCCAGCTACCACTGGCTGGTGCGGCCGACGGTCGTCGGCCAGTTGCTCAACGGGCGCAGGCATCCGCGCAGCCGGCCGGCGGGTACGCCGCCGCAATCGCCTTCGCCCCCACCGGTGCCGCCGTCGGGCGGTGGCGGTGCGCCGGTCGCCGAACTGCGCGGCGTTACCCGGATGTTCGGCAAGGTCGCCGCGCTGGATGGCGTCGACCTCCAGCTCCGCAGCGGCGAACTGCTCGCCGTGCTCGGGCCCAACGGCGCCGGCAAGTCCACCGCCATCTCGCTGTGGCTGGGCCTGATCGAGGCCGACCGCGGCGAGGTCAGCCTGCTCGGCGGCGATCCGCGCGAGGACGTACGCCGCCAGGGCCTGGGCGCGATGATGCAGGACGTCGAACTGCCTCGCGAGTTGAACGCGCGCGAACTGGTGCGGCTGGCCTCCAGCTACTACACCGATCCGCTGCCACTGCAGGAAACGCTGCACCGCGCCGGCGTCGCCGCGTTCGCCGGCCGGCCCTACGGCAAGCTTTCCGGTGGGCAGAAGCGCCTGGCCCAGTTCGCCGTGGCCATCTGCGGCCAACCGCGCGTGCTGTTCCTCGACGAACCCACGGTCGGACTGGACGTGCAGGCGCGGCAGGCGCTGTGGGCCAGCATCCGCGGTCTGCTCGCGGCCGGCTGCTCGATCGTGCTCACCACGCACTACCTGGAAGAAGCCGAAGCACTGGCCGACCGCGTCGCGGTGATCGCCCGCGGCCGCGTGGTCGCCACCGGCAGCGTGGATGAAATGCGTGAACTGGTAGCCCGGAGCCGGATCAGCTGCGATTCGCGGCTCAGCGCGACGGAAGTTGGTGGCTGGCCCGGTGTGCTCGACGCGCGCCTGGAACGCGACCGCCTGCACCTCACCGCCAGCGACGCCGAGACCGTGGTGCGCCGCCTGCTCGCCGAAGACCCCACGCTCGCCCGCCTGGAAGTGCGCCAGGCCGGGCTCGACGAAGCATTCAACGAACTCACGCGGGAGGCCGCATGAACACCCGGGCCCTGGATCGCCCTGCCCTTGCCGGCCAGCCTTCGTCGCGCCGGCTGGCTGCGGCGTACGCCGAGGAAATCCGCTGCGAGGCGCTGCGGCTGCTGCGCAATCCCGGCCTGGCCTTCCCGGTGCTGGTGATGCCGGTGGCGTTGTACGCGCTCATCGCGCTGGTGGTGAGCGCTGATGCCACGGCCAAGGACCCGATCGTCGGCGTGTTCCTGTTCTCGGCGTTCTCGGTGATGGCGGTCAGCATGCCGGCGCTGTTCGGCATCGGCACTTCGCTGGCGATGGAGCGGGAAATGGGCCTGCTGCGCCTTAAGCGCGCACAACCGGCGCCGGCCGGGTCCTGGCTGGTGGCGAAGGTCGCCTGCGGGCTGGCTTTTGGCGCGATCGCCTACCTGCCGATCCTGGGCGTGGCACTGGCGGCCGGCAGCCTGCCGCTGGAGCCGGTGCGCGTGGTGGCGATGAGTGCGGCGCTGCTGGCCTGCGCGGTTCCGTTCTGTGCGATGGGGTTGATGATCGGCACGCTGTTCCGCGGCGGTTCCGCGCCCGGCTATGCCAACCTGGTCTATCTGCCGGGCTGCTATCTGTCGGGGATGTTCTTTCCGCTGCCGCAGTCGATGCACTGGCAAGTGCCGCTGTGGCCGCAATTCCATGCCGGCCAGTTGGCCATGCATGCGGCGGGCATCGAAAAGCTGCAGTTCGTGCCGGTGCTGGTGGCGGTGGGCGGCGTGGTTGGATTCACGGTGCTGTTCAGCGCGGTCGCGATCTGGCGGCTGGCGCGCAAGGGCTAGACAAAAAAAGGCAAAAAAAGGGGACGGAGGGAATTAAGCGAGCTTAATTCCCTCCGTCCCCTTTTTTTTCAGAGGCGGAAACCTTTACTGTCAGCCGCCGAACAGCTCCCGCATCTTCGCCGCGTCGGGCTGCAGGACCACGCCCTTCTCGGTGACGATCGCGTCGATCAGGCCGGCGGGGGTCACGTCGAACACGGGGTTCCAGGCGGCGATGCCGTCGGCCACGGTGCGCACGCCGCCGAGGCCGTGCAGTTCGCCAGGATCGCGCTGCTCGATCTCGATGGCGTCGCCATCGGCGGTGTCCAGGTCGACGGTGGAGGACGGGGCCACGACCATGAACTTCACGCCGTGGTGGCGGGCGGCGATCGCCAGCTGGTAGGTGCCGATCTTGTTGGCGGTATCGCCGTTGGCGCAGATGCGGTCGGCGCCGACCACGACCCATTGCACCGCGCCGGTCTTCATCAGGTGGGCGGCGGCGGAGTCGGCGATCAGGGTGGCGTCGATGCCGTCCTGCTGCAGTTCCCACACGGTCAGGCGCGCGCCTTGCAGCCAGGGCCGGGTTTCGCCGGCGAAGACCTTGGCGATGCGGCCTTCGACCATGCCGGCGCGGATCACGCCCAGGGCGGTGCCAAAGCCGGCGGTGGCCAGCGAGCCGGTGTTGCAATGGGTGAGCACGCCGCTGCCGGGCGCAACCAGGGCGGCGCCGAGGGCGCCCATGTGGCGGTTGGCGGCGAGGTCCTCGTCGGCGATGGCGCGCGCTTCGCGTTCCAGCACCTCGCGCCAGTCCGCGCCCGCGCCCGCGAGGACGCGGCGCATGCGCGCCAGGGCCCAGGCCAGGTTGACCGCGGTCGGGCGCGCGGCGTTGAGGCGCTGCAGGGCCGGTTCGAGCCGGGCCGCGGCTTCGGCACCATTCGCCGCTTCGACCGCACGCGCTGCCAGGACCACGCCCCAGGCCGCGGCGATGCCGATGGCCGGGGCGCCGCGCACCGCCAGGTCGTGGATCGCGCCGGCCACTTCGTCGCTGTCGCGGCAGGTGACGTGTTCGACCACGAACGGCAGCTTGCGCTGGTCGAGCAGTTCCAGCGCCTCGCCGGTCCACAGGATCGGGCGGATGTGGTCGTAGCGGTCGAAATCGAAGGCGTCGTTCATCGCTGCATTGTAGCGGCTGGCATGGTGGCGGCCGCGCGGGCGTGGCTCACTCCACGCTGAATTCCGCGCGGCAGCCGTTGTCGACCCACACCCGTCCGGCATCCCAGCCCCAGGTCTGCCCTTCCGTGCAGGGCATTCCCGAGAGCTGGCGGACCAGCCGGGCGCCGTGGGTGATGGTGGTTCCGCAGCTGCGCCGCTGCTGCTGTTTCGATTCGCAGGTCAGCAGCCGCGGGCCCGGCGGGAATCCACCGTCGCGGCTCCCGATCTCGAACTCGCCCTTGCAGCCGCGCGACACCCAGACCTCGTTGCGGCCGATGCCCCAGCTTTCGTCGCGGCGGCACGGCACGGCGGAAAGTTCGCGCAGCAGCCGCACCGGCGCGCCGCGCAGCCGCACCGGGCACTGGTTGAGGCGACCGTTGCGCGATTCGCAGCGGATCGTACTGCGCGTCGCGGCGCTGGCTTCGTTCCGTGCGGCGAACTCGGCGCGGCAGCCGCGCGCCACCCAGACGCCGTCCGCGTCCACGCCCCAGTCCGATTCGCGGATGCAGGCGTGTTCGGAGATCTGGCGGACCAGTTCGACGCCGTCGCCGGTGTCCATCGCGCAATGCACGCGGGCCATGCCGTCGGATTCGCAGCGCACGACACCGTTCGATGCCACCGCCACGTCGACGGGCCAGGCCAGCCACAACGCGAGCGCGGCCACGACGGCACCGGCGATCCTTCCACACCAGCCCCCCCTGCCCCACGGACTGCACGCCATCGCCATACGCGCCGCTCCTGCCCCTGTCGTGCCGATTCTCGCCGCAACGGTGGAAAGACGGGTGAAACGCGTCGCGTCCACGACGGCCGCGACTCAGGCGCGGGCGAAATCGAACGCCAGCACGTCGTCGATGCGGTCGGTGCCCAGCAGCGCCATCAGCAGCCGCTCCACGCCCAGGGCCACGCCGGCGCAGTCCGGCAGGCCGGCGGCCAGCGCGCCCAGCAGGCGCTCGTCCAGCGGAGGTTGCACGGCGCCGCGGCGTCCGCGCACTTCCAGGTCGCGTTGGAAACGCCGGCGCTGCTCGGCCGCGTCGGTCAGCTCGTGGTAGCCGTTGGCCAACTCGAACCGGCCCAGGTACAGCTCGAAGCGTTCGGCCACCGGGACGTCGCCGCTGCCCGGCGCCAGTTGCCGGATCTTCGCCAGCGCGCACTGGCTGGCGGGCCAGTCGTGGACCACGGTGATGCAGTCGGCGGCGAACGCCGGCTGGATCCGGTGGGTCATCAGCAGGTCCAGCCAGTCGTCACGCGACAGGCCCTCGCCATCGATGCCGACGCCATGCAACGGCGCGCGCAGCTGCGCCTCGTCGGCGCTGAACGGGTCGACGCCGGCGCCCTGCACGAACAGTTCGCGGTAGGTCGTCGACACCACCTGCGCACGCCGCCCCGCCAGCGCCAGCGCCTGCTGCACCAGCTCGACGGTTTCATCGGCCAGGCGCAGGTGGTCCCAGCCGACCCGGTACCACTCGAGCATCGTGAACTCGGGGTTGTGGCGGCCGCCGGCCTCGCCGTTACGGAACACCCGGCCCAGTTCGTAGCAGTCGCCGATGCCGGCGGCGAGCAGGCGCTTGAGCGGATACTCGGGCGACGTGCGCAGCCAGCGTTGCGGCGGGCCGGCATCGCGGTGGCCGCTGAAGCCGGCGGTGAAGCTGTCGATGTTCGGCTCGGTGTGGCCGGCCGCGGACAGCACCGGGGTTTCCACTTCGAGCCCGCCGCGGTCGGCGAAGAAGCCGCGGTCCAGCGCGTACAGGCGCGCGCGCAGGCGCAGCGCGGCCAGGTCGGCACTCGGCCGCCAGTCGCCCCCGGCCGCCGCGGCCGTCACCGCTGTTGCTCCAGGAACGCCAGCAGCCGGGCCTCGTCCCAGACCTCAACGCCGAGCTCCTCGGCCTTGGCCAGCTTGGAGCCGGCGGCTTCGCCTGCGACCACGAAACTGGTCTTCTTCGACACGCTGCCGGCGGCCTTCGCACCCAGCGCTTCCAGCCGTTCCTTCGCCTCGTCGCGCGCCATCGTCGACAGCGTTCCGGTCAGGACCACGGTCTTGCCCTCCAGTGGACCGGCGACGCGTTCGCTGCGCGCCGGCAGGCGTGCGCGCAACGCGGCCTGTGCCTGCGCGCTGCGCAGCAACAGCGAGGCATGGGCCTCGTCTTCCAGCCAAGCCACCAGCGCGTTGGCGCTCTCGCCGGGCAGGCCAGCGGTGACCAGGTTGTGCACCGGCGCGTCCAGCAGCGCCTGCGCGTCGGCGAAGGCGCTAGCCAGCTGCGCGGCGCGGATTGCGGTCACCTTCGGGATCTCCAGGTCGACCAGCAGGGTCGCCAGGTCCAGGTCCTGGCCCAGCTTCGGGTTCGGTGCACGGGTGTCGCCGATGCGCACGCCGCGTTCGAGCAGCTGGTCGATCACCTGCTGGTTGCCGGGCTGGTCGAGGAAGTGGCCGATCGCGCGTGCCACTTCGCCGCCGATGTCGGGCACCCGCTTGAACAGCGGCCACGGCAGCCGGCGGACCACTTCCAGGTCGCCGAACCACTGCGCCAGCGCCTTGGCGGTGCTCTCGCCCACGTGCTCGATGCCCAGCGCGTAGAGGAAGCGCGCCAAGGTGGTGTCGCGGCTGCGGTCGATGGCTTCAACCAGGTTCTCGGCCCATCGGGTGGCGACCTTGCCGGCCTTGACTGTCTCCGGGGTCGTCCCGTCGCGCTCGTCGGCGCGGCGCTTCATCTCCAGCAGGTCGTCGAGCGTGAGCCGGTAAAGATCGGCGACGCTGCGCAATTGGCCGAACTCGGCCAGCGATTCGATGTAGCGCTCGCCGAGGCCGTCGATGTCCATCGCCCGCCGCGAGGCGAAATGGAACACCGTCTGCACCAGTTGCGCCGGGCAGCTCAGTTCGCCCGAGCAGCGCCACACCGCCGCGCCCTCCTCGCGCACCACTTCGGCGCCGCAGACCGGGCATGCCATGGGCATCGCCCAGGGCTGCGCGCCCGGCGGACGCCGGTCGGCCACCACCTGCACCACTTCCGGGATCACGTCGCCGGCGCGGCGCACCACCACCGTGTCGCCGTTGCGCACGTCCAGCCGCGCCACGTGGTCGGCGTTGTGCAGGGTGGCGCGGCTCACCGTGACCCCGCCCACCTGTACCGGCTGCATCAGCGCCCAGGGCGTGACCGCGCCGGTGCGGCCTACGTTGACCTCGATCGATTCGACCACCGTGGTCTGCTCCTGCGCCGGGAACTTGTGCGCAAGCGCCCAGCGCGGGGCGCGCGAGACGAAGCCCATTTCGCGCTGGCCGGCATGGTCGTCGAGCTTGTAGACCACGCCGTCGATGTCGAACGGCAGGCCGTCGCGGGCCTCGCCGATGCGGCGGTAGTAATCGAGCAGGCCGTCGCTGCCGTGGACCACGGCAGCCAGGTCGCTGACCGGGAACCCCCAGTCGCGCAGCTTCGCCAGCGTGGCCGAGTGCGTGGCCGGCAGCGCGCCGCCCTCGACCATCCCCACGCCATAGGCATAGAAGCTCAGCGGCCGCTGCGCGCTGACCTTCGGGTCGAGCTGGCGCAGCGAACCGGCGGCGCCGTTGCGCGGGTTGGCCAGGACCTTGCCGCCGTGCAGGCGCGCATGTTCGTTCCAGCGCTCGAAGTCGGCGCGGGCCATGTACACCTCGCCGCGCACCTCGAGCACATCGGGCCAACCGCTGCCGGCCAGCTTCGGCGGGATCACCGCGATGGTGCGCAGGTTGGCGGTGACGTCCTCGCCGGTGGCGCCGTCGCCGCGGGTGGCGCCCTGCACGAACACGCCGTGCTCGTAGCGCAGGCTGATCGCCAGGCCGTCGAGCTTGGGTTCGGCGGAGAACACCAGTTCGTCGCGGTCCAGCCGCTCGCGGATCCGGCGGACGAAATCGCCGACCTCGCTGTCCTCGAAGGCGTTGCCCAGCGACAGCATCGGCACCGCGTGCACCACCGGCGGGAAGCGACCCGCCGGCACGGCGCCGACACGGCGCGTGGGCGAATCGGGGCCGGCCAGTTGCGGATGTTCGGCCTCCAGCGCCTCCAGTTCGCGTACCAGTGCGTCGTACTCGGCGTCGGTGATGTCCGGGGCGTCGAGTTCGTGGTAGCGGCGGTTGGCGTCGTCGATCCGGTGGCGGAGCGCGGCGGCGCGTTCGGCGGGCGTGGGCGTCATGCGCCGATTCTACCGGCGCCCGCGTTCAGCGCGGCGATGGCGGGATGGTGCGCTTCCACGAAGCCTTCACCCGGCGTGGGCCCTTGTAGGAGCTGACTTCAGTCGGCGACACGACGCCGTCGGAACCATGATGGCGTCGCCTGTGCGAGGACCGTGTCGCCGACTGAAGTCAGCTCCTACAGGAGGTAGCGATCCAGGAGGCAGCGATGCGCCAGGCAGCGATGCGGGGAGCAGCGCTTGCAGGCGGCGCGGCGCGCCACTACCAGCGCGGCGCCTTGGTCAGCGGCGGCGCCTCGTGCTGGCGGTCGTACGCGCGCAGCTCGTCGCGGATGTGGGCGATGCGCTGGCGGCCCAGGGCGTTGCGGCCGTCGTCCAGGACGACGCCGTCGAGCAGTTCGGCCATGCGCTGCACCGTGGGCAGCATCTTCTCCCACGCGTCCAGCGCCGGCACCGGCGCCGGCAGGGTCAGGAAGAACGCGATCGCCGGGGTTTCCAGCTCGCGGATGGTGGCCATGTCGAAGCTGCCGGGCTTGATGATGCTGGCCATGCTGAACACCGGCCCGCGCTCCGGGTGCCCTTCCAGCAGGCGGTGGAACACGCTCATGTGGCCGAAGACCATCCCGGTCTTCTCCGCGGCGACCACGATGTCCTCGCCGCGCAGCACGCTGCCAGCGCGCGCGGCCACGTACAGCGACACGATCTTGTCGAAATCGGGGCTCTCGCGCCGGCCCAGGTGGCTGTTGGCCGCCGGCTCGCCGGGCAGGCCCAGTTCCGGCTGGCTGACGCTCTCGCCGCTGTAGTCGCCATCGGCGTCGCCTTCCGCATCCGCATCGCCCTCCAGCGACGGCTCGCGGCGCCCATGGCCGTACTCGGCGGTCATCGCCGGCGAGCTGCGGGTTTCGCGGCGCCGGCCCTGCTGTTCCTTGCGCGGGCTGCGACCGAAAAACCAGATCGCCGCGAGCAACAGCAGGCCGACTATGAGGATGCCGATGCGCAGCAGGTCTTTGTCGGACATCTAGTGCGTCTCCGCCAGGTTCGGATGGTCGGTGGAAGGGGCAAGGATGTCACGATCCACGGCCCGGGAAAAACCCCGTCGCGGCCAATCGCGCCCCGAAGCCCCGCCACGGCCGCACCAAACCGGCATGCGGCGCGGTGCAGGCATGCTCAGGCCGCGCCTGCCAGGCGCGCGGCCTCCTCCAGGTCCACGCTGACCAGGCGCGACACGCCCGGTTCGCGCATGGTCACGCCGGAGAGCTGGTGCGCGGCCTCCATCGTCGCCTTGTTGTGGCTGACGAACAGGAACTGCACCTTCTCGCTCATCTCCTTGACCATGCCGGTGAAGCGGCCGACGTTGGCCTCGTCCAGCGGCGCGTCGACCTCGTCGAGCAGGCAGAACGGCGCCGGGTTGAGCTGGAAGATGGCGAACACCAGCGCCACCGCGGTCATCGCCTTCTCGCCGCCGGACAGCAGCGAGATGTTGGACACGCGCTTGCCCGGCGGCCGCGCCATGATCGCCACGCCGGTGTCGAGCAGGTCCTCGCCGGTGAGTTCCAGGTAGGCGTGGCCGCCACCGAACAGGCGCGGATACAGCTGCTGGATGCCGGAATTGACCCGGTCGAAGGTGTCCTTGAAGCGGCCGCGGGTCTCGCGGTCGATCTTGCGGATCGCCTCTTCCAGGGTTTCCAGCGCGGTGGTCAGGTCGGTGTCCTGCGCGTCCAGGTACTGTTTGCGCTGCTCGGCCTCGCCGCATTCGTGGATCGCGGCCAGGTTGACCGGCTCCAGCCGGCGCATGCGGCCGTCGATCTGGCCCACCGCCTGCTCCCATTCGCGCACGTCGGCGACCTCGGGCAGGGTGTTGACCACGTCGTCCATGACCAGGCCCTCGGCGACGATGGCCTGGACCAGCTGCTCGGCCTTCAGCGCCAGCGCCTGCTGGTCCAGGCGGCGCTGGGAGATGCGCTCGCGCTGGGCCAGCGACTGCTCGTCGCGCTGGTGGCGGGTCTGCTCGAAGCCGCGCAGTTCGTTGTCGATGCCTTCCAGCAGCGAACGCGCCTCGGCCAGTGCGCGGTCGGCGCGCACGCGCTCGGCCAGCGCGGCCTGGTGTTCGGATTCCAGCGCCTGCACCGGCGAATCGCCGGTGCTCAGCTGCGCGGCCAGTTCGCCCAGGCGCGAATCCAGCTGCCCACGCTGGGAATCCATGCGCTGCAGCGACTGGGTCAGCGAGGCGATCTGGGTGCGCTGCGATTCCAGGCCCAGGGCCAGGGCGTGGCTCGCGTCGCGGCTGGCGCGGGCGGCGTCGCGGGCCAGGTCGCGGGCCTCGGTGCGCTGGCGGCGCTCGGACTCCAGCGCCTGCCGCGCGGTTTCCAGGTCGCCCATGCTGGTGACGGCGTCCTCGAGCCGCGAACGCGCCTCGCGGGCCTGCTCGCGGCTGTTGTCCAGGGTCTGGACCAGCTGCGCCACTTCGTTCTCGATCCGCTCGATGCGCTGGCGCGCGGTGTCCATGCGGCCCTGCTGGCTCTGCAGCTGGCCGGCCAGTTCGGAGACGCTGCGGTGGGCCATGTACAGCTGGCGCTGCGCATCCTCGCGCTGCTGCTCGGCGGCCAGCAACTGGTCGCGCAGGTGGACCAGGCGTTCCTCCAGCGTCGCTTCGCGCTGCTGCAGCTCCTCGATGCCGGCGCGCAGCGCCTGGATCTCGCGCTCGCGCAGCAGCGCGCCCTGCTTCGCCGCGCCCTGCCGCGACACCCGCACCCAGCCGTCGCCCAGGCGTTCGCCGCCGCGGGTGATGATCGAATCGCCCTCGCCCAGCTGCGGCAACAGGCGCCGCGCTTCGGCCAGGTCCTCGGCCGCGTGCAGTCGGGCGAGCAGGCGGCGCACCGCCAGCGGACCGCGGACCTTGGCCGCCAGCGAGGTCGGCGCGAACGCGGCATCGCCGGCTTCGTCGGAGACCAGCGCGATGCGGCCTTCGCCGAGGTCGGCCAGCGCTTCCACCAGGGTCTCCGGGGCCTCCACCAGCACGCCTTCGATCAGCTGGCCCAGCGCGCTTTCGACCGCGTTCTCCCAGCCGTCCTCGACGGTGAGCTTTTCGCCCACGCGCGCGCCCGAATCCAGCCCGCGCGCCTTCAGCCACGCCAGCGCCGCGCCCTGCTCCTGGCCGAGCGCGGCCTGCTGCAGGGTTTCCAGCGAGGACAGGCGGCCGCGTGCGGCCTGCGCCTGCTTGCGCACCTCGGCCAGTTCGCCCTGCGCGGTGCGCTGCTGTTCCTGTAGCGCGGACACGCCCTGCTTGCGCGCGTCCAGCTGTTCGTTGAGTCCGTCCAGCGCGGCCTTCTGGGTTTCGTGCTGGATCTGCGCCTGTTCGAAGGCCCCGGCCAGCGCCTCCAGGTCCAGGCCGGTGCGTTCGGATGCCAGCGCCTCGCGGCGGCGCTCGGCTTCCAGCGCCTGCCGATCCAGGTAGTCGACGCGGGTGCGCTCGACTTCGCCGGCGCGCGAGGCCTCGGCCGATTCACGGCCGTGGGTTTCCCAGCGCTGCTGCCAGTCGGCCAGCGCGGCCTCGGCTTCGCGCAGGGCTTCCTGCTTGAACACGTCGTCCTCGCGCAGCTGCTCCAGGCGCGGTTCGGCGTCCTCGACCGAGGCACGCAGCGTTTCCAGCTTCTGCCGGTCGTCGCCGATGTGCTGGTCCAGTTCGCCCAGCGCGCTGGCGGCTTCGTCGCGGGCCTGGTTGAGGCGGCTGGCCAGTTCGCGCTGGTGCTGGATCTGCTGTTCGATCCGGGCAAGCACGCCGCCGACCTGGTAGACGCCGGCCTGGGCGGTGTTGAGCGCCTCGGCCGCTTCCTCGCGGCGCACGCGGCCGGTCTCGATCTCGCGCTCGGCCTCGCGCTGGCCGGCGATGATCTGTTCGAGTTTCGTCTCCTCCTGCGCCAGCCGTTCGCGCAGGCCCTGCAGTTGCACGTCCAGGGCACGGAACTGCAGCGCCTTCCACTCCGCGTCCTTGACCTTGCGCTCGGCCTGCAGCGCCTGGTACTGCTCGGCCTGGCGGGCCTGGCGGCGCAGGTGCTCGAGCTGCTTGTCGACCTCCTCGCGCAGGTCGTTGAGGCGGTCCAGGTTCTCGCGGGTGTGCCGGATGCGGGTCTCGGTCTCCTTGCGCCGCTCCTTGTACTTGGAGATGCCGGCGGCCTCTTCCAGGTAGATGCGCAGGTCCTCGGGCCGGGCCTCGATGATCTGGCTGATCATGCCCTGCTCGATGATCGAGTAGCTGCGCGGGCCCAGGCCGGTGCCGAGGAACAGGTCGGTGATGTCCTTGCGCCGGCACTTGGTGCCGTTGAGGTAGTACTGGCTCTGGCCGTCGCGGCTGACCGTGCGCTTGACCGAGATTTCGTTGAACGCGGCGAATTCGCCGGCGATTGCGTGGTCGGAGTTGTCGAAGACCAGTTCGACCGTGGCCATCGACACCGGCTTGCGCGCGGCCGAGCCGGAGAAGATCACGTCGGTCAGCGAGTCGCCGCGCAGGCGGCTGGCCGAGCTTTCGCCCATCACCCAGCGCACCGCGTCGATGATGTTGGACTTGCCGCAGCCGTTGGGGCCGACCACGCCGGTCATGTTGGTCGGCAGGTGCAGCGTGGTGGGGTCGACGAAGGACTTGAATCCGGACAGCTTGATCGTGGACAGGCGCATGCGGCGGTCGATTCCCGGGTGTTGCGGCGCGATGCGCCACCGGAGTGATGTGGTTTATCCGGAATTCGCTCCAAGTGATTGATCCACAAGGTCGAACACGCCCGGATTCTGGATTGTGACCGTGCAGTATAGCCGGCATGGCCGGCCCTCCCGCAGGCCTGGCCCAGCCGCAGCCATGCACCGGACTTGATCGGGATCAGGGGACGTTGCCGGGGCGCTGCCTAGACTGGCCGCTCTCACAGGGAGGATGGACATGGAACATGACGTCGCCATCGTCGGCGCGGGCCCGGTCGGCCTGTGCCTGGCCCGGGCCCTGGCCCTGCAGGGACGGCGCGTGGCGCTGGTCGAGCGGCAACCGGCGGCGGCACTGGCCGAGCCGGCCTTCGACGGGCGCGAGATCGCCCTGACCCACGGCTCGACCCGGCTGCTGCGCGAGCTGGGCGTGTGGGCGCACATCCCCGCCGCGCAGGTGTTCCCGCTGCGCAGCGCGCGGGTGATGGACCGCGATCTCGCCCATGAACTGAGGGTCGCGCCGCGCCGCGGCGACGGCGACCGGCTCGGCAGCCTGGTCGCCAACCACCTGATCCGGCGCGCGGCCTGGCTGGCGGTGCAGGACACCCCGGGCATCGACCTGCACGCGGAGGCGCGCATCCAGTCCGTGCACGCCGGTGCCGACGAGGCGCGGCTGCAGCTGCAGGACGGCACCACGATCCGCGCCCGGCTGCTGGTCGCCGCCGACAGTCGCTTCTCCGAGACCCGCCGCGCGCTGGGTATCGATGCGGACCTGCACGACTTCGGCAAGAGCATGCTGGTCTGCCGCGTGCGCCACGAGCTGCCGCACGGCCACACCGCCTGGGAGTGGTTCGGCCTGGGCCAGACCCTGGCCCTGCTGCCGCTGGAGGAAAACCTGGCCGGCGCAGTGGTCACCCTGCCCGGCGAACAGGCGCGGCAGCTGGCCGAGCTGGACGAGGCCGCCTTCGGCGCGGAGCTCGAACGCCGCTACGGCGGCCGCCTGGGCAAGGTCGAACTGGCCGGTAGCCGCCACGTCTACCCGCTGGTGGCGACCTGGGCGCGGCGCTTCCCGGGCCCGCGCCTGGCGCTGGCCGGGGATGCGGCGGTGGGCATGCACCCGGTGACCGCGCACGGCTTCAACCTGGGCCTGGCCAGCGTCGAACGTCTGGCCGACCTGTCCGCGATCGCCGCGCGCCAGGGGCGCGACCTGGGCGATCCGTTCCTGCTGGCGCGCTACGAGCGCCGCCACCGTCGCGGCAGCTGGCCGCTGTTCCAGGCCACCCGCGCCATCGTCGGCCTGTACACCGACGAACGCCTGCCGGCGCGCTGGCTGCGCGGCGCCGCGTTGCGGGCGAGTGCGGCGCTCACCCCGTTCCAGCGGATCGTCGCAGCCGGGCTCACCGACGCCGGGCCAGTCGACCCGACCCCGCTGCAGCGGCTGCGCACGGGGCTGGAGGCGCTGCGCCCAGGCCCGTAGAGCCGGGCTTGCCCGGCTGCCCCGCTCTGGATCAGGCCAGCCTGGCCGCGGCTTCGACGATGTCGTCCTCGCCGGGGATCACCAGGAATGCGGCCCCGGCCAGCGGCGTGTAGGTGTCGGCGCCGACCACGCGGCCGAACGGGCGGCTGCCGAAGCCACCCTCTGCGATCGCGGTGATCACGCCCTCGCCCACCCCCGCGCTGCGCCGGCCTTCGTCCACCACCAGGATCCGCTTCGCGCTGCGCGCCTGGCCGACGATGAAGTCCTCGTCGAGCGGCACCAGCCAGCGCAGGTCGACCACGCGCACCTTCCAGCCGTGCGCGGCCTCGATCCGGCGCGCGGCGCGCAGGCTCATCGGCACGCCGTTGCCGTAGGTGAACACCACCAGGTCGTCGTTGCCTTCGCCGTACACGCGCCCCTCGCCCAGCGCCATCGCCAGTCCCTGCTCCGGGTACGGAAACAGCCACTGGCCGTCGCCGCTTTCGTGCAGGTCCTTGGTCATGTACAGCGCGATCGGCTCCAGGAACACCGCCACCCGGCCGTCCACCTTCGCCAGCGCCGCCAGCGTGCGCAGCATCGCCACCGCATCGTCGCCGCGCGACGGGCAGCCGACCACGATGCCGGGGATGTCGCGCAACGCGGTGATCGAGTTGTCGTTGTGAAAATGGCCACCAAAGCCGCGCTGGTAGCCCAGCCCGGCGATCCGCACCAGCATCGGGTTGCGGTACTGGTCGTTGCTGAAGAACTGCAGGCTGGCGGCCTCACCGCGGATCTGGTCGCAGGCGTTGTGGAAGTACGCCAGGTACTGGATCTCCGGCAGCGGCAGCATGCCCATGTTGGCGTAACCCTGGGCCAGGCCCAGGATCATGGTCTCGTCGAGCAGCGTGTTGAACACGCGCGCGCCCTTGAACGCCTTCTGCAGGCCCTTGGTGACCGTGTAGACGCCGCCCTTCTGCGCCACGTCCTCGCCGAACAGCAGGGTCTCCGGATACTTGGCCATCAGCTCGTGCAGGGCCTGGTTGATCTGGATCGCCAGGTGGCGCGGGACCTGCCTCTCCGGCAGTTTTTCCTCGCCACCGAACGCGGCTGCGCGCGCGGCGGCGGGCGCCGGGCGCGCAGCCTCGGCCGCCACCGCGGCGGGCGTGTACGGCGCCAGCGGAGCGACCACCTCGGCCAAGGTCGCCAGCCGCGGCCGGCGATCCGCGTTCTCAGCGGCGGCGAAGCAGCGCTTCCGGGTGTCCTCGTACAGCGCGAGCAGTCCGTCGGCGTCCATCAGTCCCGATTCCAGCGCGATCGCCGCGCTGCGCAGCAACGGGTCGGTCGCCTCCACCGCGCACAGCTCCTCGATGCTGCGCCATTCGATCTCAAAGTCGGTGCCGGCGTGGCCCATGATCCGGGTCGTGCGCAGGTGCAGGAAGGTGGGCCGCCGGGTGCGCCGGCAATGCTCCACCGCCGCCTGCACCTGGCCGTAGCCCGCGGCCAGGTCCAGGCCGTCGGCATGGAAATAGTCGAGGTCCGGACGGCTGCGGAAGTTGCGCCCGATCCAGCCGTCAGGGGTCTTCACCGAGATGCCGATGCCGTTGTCCTCGCAGACGAACAGCACCGGCGCCGGCAGGCCCTGGTAGGCGGTCCAGGCCGCGGCATTGAACGCGGTCTGCGCGGTGGCATGGTTGCTGGAGGCGTCGCCGAAGGAACAGATGGCGATGCTGTCGGCCGGCACCGGCAGGACGTGGCCGATGCGCCGCGCCTGTTCGATAGCCACCGCCGTGCCCAGTGCCTTGGGCAGGTGGGAAGCAATCGTCGAAGTCTGCGGCAGCACCCACAGCGGCTTGCTGCCCCAGACCTTGTGGCGGCCGCCGGAAGCGGGATCCTCGGCGCTGGCGGCGAAGCTCAGTGCCGAATCCATCACCGGGTCCATGCCGGGAAGCTTGCGGAAGCGCTCGGCCATGAAGCCGCCGCTGCGGTAGTGCAGGAACGCCGGGTCGGTATGCCGCGCCAGCCGCGCCACCATCGCATTGCCTTCGTGGCCGCTGCTGCCGATGGTGTAGAAGACCTTGTTCTGCACCCGCAGCACGCGCGCCATCAGGTCCAGGTGGCGGCTGACCAGCTGCGATTCGAGCAGTTCGCGGAAGCCGCGCGCGTCCAGCGCACTGCCCGGCAGGACCGGGGCGTCTTCGCGCGGCCGCGGCGCCGGCGTGCCGCGCCAGGCGCGCACGAACTCGCTGAAGTTGCGGTCGCAGATCTCGGCGCGGTTGATGCCGCGCTTCCAGGCGGGGATGGTGGCAGCGTTCATGCGTCGATTCTGGACTATTTCCGGGAGTTCAGTCGGCGAGCGCGAAGCGGGCGACAGCCTCGGCGTCGTTGGCCTGCATCGGCACGAAGCCCGGCGTGGCGCGCACCCGCGCCAGCCAGTCGCCGAGGCGCGGGTACGCGGCCAGGTCGAAGCCGCCATCGGCGGCGCAATGGGTGTAGGCGAACAGGGCGATGTCGACGATGCCGTACTGCGGCCCGCTGAACCAGTCCGCCGCCTGCAGGTGCCGCTCCATCACCGCCAATGCCTGGTGGCCGCGCTCGTGCAGGCGCGGCAGCTCGGCGCGGCGCGGCGAGTCGGCCGGTGTCCAGCCGCGGATGAAGCGCGCCACCGCGACGTACGGCTCGTGGCTGTACTGCTCGAAGAACATCCAGCCCAGCGCCTGCGCCTTCTGCCAGGCGTCGGCCGGCAGGAAACCGGTGCCCTCGGCCAGCCAGCACAGGATCGCGTTGGACTCGGGCAGGGTGCGGCCATCGTCCAGCTCCAGCAGCGGCACCCGTCCGTTCGGGTTCTTCGCCAGGAATTCCGGCGTGCGCGTCGCGCCGCGCGGCGCATCGACCTCGTTCCAGCGGTATTCGCGGCCCAACTGCTCCAGCAGCAGCCGCACCTTGTAGCAGTTGCCGGACATGGACATGCCATGGACGGTGATCATCGCGACGTCTCCCGGTTGATGGTCCATTCGTCGCGCGTCTGGCCCCAGATGTCGACCGCCGCATTCTCGTACGGCGCCGGCATGCGTCCTGGTCCGCGGTTGCGCGAACCCAACCGCGCGGCCAGCCGCTGCGATGGCAGGTTGGCCGGATCGATGCAGTGGATCACCTCGTCCCAGCCCAGGTTGGCGAAGGCCCAGTCGATGGCCGCAGCCGCCGCCTCGCGCGCATAGCCCTTGCCCCAGGCGTCCGGATGCAACGACCAGCCCACCTCGTTGCCAGGCCAGCCATCCGGTCGCCACGGCCCGACCTGGCCGAGCCAGAGTCCCGACCCGCGTTCGATCACCGAGAACATGGCGAAGCCCTGCACCGCCCATGCGCCCGGCATCTGGAGGAATTTGCGCCATGCCGCCGCGCGAGGCTGGTGGCCACCAATGTAGCGGCAGGCCTCCTCGTCGCCCAGCAATTCGGCGTAGCGGTCGAAGTCCGCCAGTTGCGGGACGCGCAGGAGCAGGCGCCCGGTTTCGATGCTGATGTCCTGCAAGGCCGCCTCCCTGGGAATCCTGTCCGGCTGCGCACCACCCCATGCGGTGCTTCGCACCACGCCCATTCGGCGCATTATCGGAGCGAAAGCGCCACCATCGCCAGGGTGGCCAATGCCACCAGCGGCAGCACGCTGATCGACACCGCCAGCACGCCGCGGCGCATGCGCGTTCCCGCCATGGCCGCCGCGCCGCCGGCCAGTGAGACCAGCCACCAGGCCATGCCGACCAGCAGCAGCAACACCGAAACCAGCACCGCCGGCAGTTGCGACGGTGTGAAGTCGTCGGCTTCGAGCCAGTCCAGGCGGAACCCGAGCGCGACCATCGCCAGCACGCAGAACAGCGTCATCGGCACCAGCGCCAGCCCGTAGGCGCGGCGCATGTCCTGCGGCGCGGCGTGGTGGCCGAGCCAGGCCAGCGTCGCCTGCAGCAACCAGGACAGGAACAGCCAGCGCAGGCCCAGCCCGATCAGCCCGAGCGCCATCATGCCCAGCGCCAACGCCAGCGGCCCGGAGAACAGCAGGTGCCCGCGCTCCAGCAGCACTTCGGCGAGCACGGCGCATGCGCCGGTCGCCAGGCCCGCCGCCATCCCGCTGGTGGCCAGCCGCAGCGCCGCGGTGGCGCGCGGCCGGTACAGCATCCCCGCGACCAGCCAGTGCTTGCGCCGCCACCACAGCAGTGCAAGCGATGCCAGGGCCAGCCCCAGGGCGGCCGCCGGCCAGGCCCAGTCGACAGGGCGGGTGCCGAAGATCTGCCAGCGAGCCTCCAGATCCACGTCGTAATACAGCAGCTCACGCACCTTCAGCAGGTCTTCGCGCACTCGCGCATAGTCCGCGGCGGGCACCTGGTCGGCCATCCGCCGCCACTCGGCGACGATGACCAGCCGGCCCTCGGCGTCCACCGAGACATGCCGGTCGAAGCGGAACCACGGGTTCTCCACCCGCTCGTGCTCGTCGGCGATGGTCCAGCCCTGCGGGTGCCGGCTGCGCACGGTGTGCCGCCCGAAGCGCGGCCCGCCCAGAGCCAGCGGCAGCTGCCGCTGCGCCTCGGCCAGCCGTGGCGTCCAGTCCAGCAGCTGGAACGGGACGATGCCGAAGACCTTGCCCTCGTCCTTGCTGTTCCAGCGCAACCGGTAGCGTTCGCCTACCACCGCCTCCTCGCCCTCCTCGCGCAGGACCGGGTCGCCGTCGCCCTGCAGGTCGTCGTAGTAACCACGCATGTAGGCCAGATAGCCCTCGCCGACCTTGGCCGCGCCCTGGTCGCGGAAACGGTCGCGGATGCCTTCCGCATAGGAAGGCCGGTAGCGGGTGTCCACCTGGAACCCGGCCTCCGAGTATGGCGGCTCGTCGGCGAAATCCAGTTGTTGCTCCACCTCGACCTGCGGCAGTCCGGGGAACGGATACGGGATCGTGGCCAGTGCGTCCGTGCCCGCGATCACCGGCAGACCGACGCCAAAGCCCAGCGGCGCGCGCGCGTCCAGCGGACCGCTCTCGCGGTCGCGGGTAGCGTCGATCCAGGCCTCGCCCTGCGGCAGGTGCGCGCGGACCACGACATGGTCGAAGGCCAGCGGACTGGGCAGGCGTTCGGCGGTGCGCGCGCGCAGCGCGGTGTTGACCAGCACGGGCTCCGCGCGGATCCCTGCTTCGCGCAGCAGCGCGACCAGCAGCTGCGACTTGTCCTTGCAGTCGCCGAAGCGGCGCTTCGCCACCAGTTCCGGGGGATTCGGCGCGTGCGAGTTCAGCCCCATGTCCAGGCCGGTGTAGCGCACCTCGCCCTGCACGAACGCCACCGCCCGCTCCAGCGAGCCTACCGGATCGCCTACGGCGAGGTCCAGTTGCGCGGCCAGCTCCGCCGCCAGCGCGCGGTCGGAGAAACGGCCGGGAAACAGCGGCGACGCCCAGGCGGCCACGTCCTCCCAGCCTGCGGCGGTGGTGACTTCGACGCGCGAGAGCAAAGCATGACCATCGGGCACCGAGGCTTCGTCCGCGCTGGCGGCCACGTCGCGGCCATGGATCCGCAGCCAGCGCAGCCCGCCTTCCACGCCCTCGTCCTGCTCGAAGCCTGGCTCGGGCGCACGCAGGCGCAGCGGCATCGCGCCGGGATGGCGCACGCGGATCTCGCGCAGCGCCACCGGCACGCCGTAACGCGGCGTCCAGTAATCGTGGTAGCCACGCCCGAACACCGGGTTGTAGCCGTGGATGGTGTAGCGGTACTCGACCCGGTCGCCGACGCGGATGTCGGGAATGGTCACCGCCAGGGTGCGGCTGCCGTCCATCAGGCCCGCCTCCAGGCCGGATTCGCGCCGCAACAGCTCGATCCGCGAGTCGCCGAGCCGGTCGATGCGCGCATCGCCGCGCCGCAGCTCGACCGCATGCAGCACCAGCTGCTGGTAGGCCGGCTGGTAGTCCACCTGGAACTGGCCGGCACTGGCCAGCCCGCGCTCGTGGGCGACGTCGTAGGCGACGCGGCGACTCCACGCCGGCCGCGCCGCCGCCAGGTCCACCTGGTCGAGCACCAGCAGGTAGCGCAGTCCGTCGGAGGCATCCTGTGGCGTGCTGCCTTCCAGCAACGTTTCCAGTGCGGGTGGCCGCGCATCGACCTCGACCCTGTAGTCCGCGGCCACCGCATGCATGCCCACGGCCGCCAGCAGGCCGCCCGTCGCCTGCGCCAGCCGGCGCAGCCAGTTCCCGTTGCGCATACTCCCCCTGTGTCCCCGTCCCTTTCCCGGTCCGCGCCTTTCCCCGCGGGCTCAGAACGCGTTGATGCCGGTCAGTTCGCGGCCGATCACCAGCTGGTGCACAGTCTCGGTGCCCTCGTAGGTGATCACCGATTCCAGGTTCAGCGCGTGGCGGATCGCGGCGTGCTCGGTGGTGATGCCGGCGCCGCCGAGCAGGTCGCGGCATTCGCGGGCGATGTCGATGGCCATGCGGCAGTTGTTCCACTTGGCCAGCGAGACCTGCGACGGCTGCATCGTGCCGGCGTCCTTGAGCCGGCCCAGCTGCAGCACCAGCAGCTGCGCCAGGGTGATCCGGCGGGCCATTTCGGCCAGCTTGATCTGCGCGCTCTGGGTCGCCGCCACCGGGCGGCCGAACAGGATCCGCTCCTTGCTGTAGTTCAGCGCCTCGTCCAGGCAGGCGATCGCCGCGCCGACCGGCCCCCAGGTGATGCCGTAGCGGGCCTGGGTCAGGCAGCCCAGCGGCCCCTTGAGCCCCTTCACGTTCGGCAGGCGGCTGGAATCGGGCACGCGCACGTTGTCGAAGAACAGCGACGAGGTCACCGACGCGCGCAGCGACATCTTGTGCTTGATCTCCTGGGCGGTGAAGCCGGGCATGCCCTTCTCCACCACGAAGCCCTGGATGCCTTCGTCGGTCTGCGCCCAGACGATGGCGATGTCGGCCAGGTTGCCGTTGGTGATCCACATCTTGGAGCCGTTGATCACCCAGTCGCCGCCGTCCTTGCGCGCATGGGTCTTCATGTTGGCCGGATCCGAACCGCCGTGCGGCTCGGTCAGGCCGAAGCAGCCGATCACCTTGCCTGCGGCCATGTCCGGCAGCCAGCGGCGGCGCTGTTCCTCGCTGCCGTAGGCGAAGATCGGGTACATGCACAGCGAGGACTGCACGCTGACGAAGCTGCGGATGCCGCTGTCGCCGCGCTCGAGTTCCTGGCAGATCAGGCCGTAGCTGACCGCGTTGAGGCCGGCGCAGCCGTACTCCTCGGGCAGCGAGGAGCCAAGCAGGCCGAGCGAGGCGATCTCCGGCACCAGTTCCTTCGGGAAGCGGCCCTGGTCGAAGGCGTCGCCGATGATCGGGATGACCCGCTCGTCGGTGAAACGGGCCACCGCCTCCTGCACGGCGCGCTCCTCTTCGGTGAGCAGGGAACGCACGTCAAACAGGTCGTAGGGCGACAGGGCCATGGCAGGAACCGGATGCGGAGGATGCCGGCGATTGTATCGGGCCGGCCCGGGATATGGAGATGGATAGCCCGGAAACGACACAAAAAAGGGTTTTTCTCCAGGCGAGGAGGAAAGCAGGAGCGGCAGCTTGGGCGGGGGGCGCCGCAGCCGGATGCATTTACAGCACGGGCTCTGGCGCGGCCGCCCCGTGCGGATGCATTTACAGCACTGGCTCCGGTGGGGGCCGCCGCACCTTGGGTATATGGCCCACCCTTCGGGACGACATCCTGTCTTTACGAAGGGCCGTGGCACATCCATGTGCCACTTGGGCCATATACCCAAGGTACGGCGTCCTTCGCGAACTTTGAGGACGTGGCTTCTATTGGCCTGCGGCAAAGCAGACGCTGCCAGAGCAGCATGGCGATGTGCTTTCGTAGAGCGGGGCTTGCCCCGCTGCTCTTTGCCGTCGCCTATCAATCCGATCCCCGCATCAACGGACGCCCAGCAAAGCAGCGGGGCAAGCCCCGCTCCACGAGAGCCGCGCGGTCTGATCGGGATGCGCGAAGGCATGCGCCAACAGGGTCAACTGCGCCATGCGGTTCGATCGGGGCGGACGAAGCGATGACCCCAACAACGCGACAGGACGTCGTTCTGTCGCATTGGGGGTCGAGCGGCACATGGATGTGCCGCGCTCGCGAACTGAGGCAGGACGCCGACGTGAGCGACGACCCCCAGTGCGGCAGAACGGCGGCCCCCTCCGAAGCCCGCACACGCACACGCTTTGGCCTTTCGCGTTTCGCCTTCCCCCGCCCCCCTTATCCGGCAACGAACCAGAAGAAAGGCCGGCAAAAGCCGGCCTTTCTCTCTTCCAGGTGCGCGGTCCGCGGCCTACTGCTTCGAACCCTCGGCCTCCAGCGCGGCGGTCGAGGTCACTACCTGGCCGTCCACCACCGGCAGGCGGTCGGTTTCCGGCTTGCGGTCCAGGCGCAGGGTGCCTTCGCGGTCGTTGTAGCGGTAGGTCACGTCGTAGCCGACGACCTTGTCGGTGTTGCCCATCGCCACCCGGGTGCCCGGCTTGCTGGCCATGCGCATGGTGCCGGTGGTGCCGTCGGCGTTGCGGTAGGTCACGTTGTAGCCGGTGACCTTGCTCGACTCGGACACCGCCTGCTCGGTGTGGCACTGGCGCTCGGTGCGGGTGACGACCTTGCCGCCCACGTGGCGCTTGTCGACCTGGTTGCCGATCACGCCACCGGCGACCGCGCCGGCCGCGGTGGCGACCTTCTTGCCGCTGCCGCCGCCGATCTGGTTGCCGAGCAGGCCGCCGATCACGGTGCCGGCGACGGTGCCACCGACGTTGCCGTCCTTCTCCGGCAGGCGCTCCTCCACCACCACGTCCTCGCACACTTCCTTGGGCACGGTGGTCTGGGTGGTCTCGCGCACCGGCTCGGTGCCGATCACGGTGGCGTAGAGCTTTTCCTTCTGCGTCACCGGCTCGACCTTGACGATGTCGGCGTACTGCAGGGTATCGACGGGCAGCGCGTCGTCGGCCACCGGCGCGGCATCGTCGGCGGCCAGCGCCGGATCGGACGGAGCCGCGGCAATGACCGGCTCGGGCTGGCGGTCGCGGTTGTTCATGAAGGCTGCGGTGGCGATGCCCCCGACCAGCAGGGCACCGGCAGCGATCAGTACGGTAGTGGCTTGCTTCATGGTCTGGGCTCCTCGCGGGCGGTCCCCGCTGCTTGTGGCCGGATTGCATCATGGCAAACCTGAACAGGAGCAGGAATGCCGCGGCAAGGCATCCATCGCGACAGCACACACCGGCATGCTACACGCGCGCCATGCTAGTTTTCCGCGAAAGCCCCCCTGCGAGCCGAAACGCCATGCCCAGTCCCGTCCTGCTGACCTTCATGCAATGGGCACGCGGCCTGCGGTTCCCGACCCTGTTCAAGCTGACCGCGGCGCTGTTCGCGGTGAACCTGCTGCTGCCCGACCCGATCCCGTTCGTCGACGAACTGGCGTTCGGCCTGGCCACCCTGCTGCTGGCCAACTGGAAGCGGCGCAAGGAACCCGGCGCGCCGGCGCTGCCGGACGAAAGCCGGCGCTGACGGCGCGGTCGCATCCCGCCGGCCCGACATGGACCTGGTCGACAGCCACTGCCACCTGGACGCGGAGGAGTTCGACGCCGACCGCGAGGCGGTGGTGGCGCGGGCGCGCGCCGCCGGGGTCGCCCGCCAGGTCGTGCCGGCAGTGACCGCGGCCAGCTGGCCGAAGCTGCGCCAGGTCTGCCGCGCCGCGCCGGGGCTGTACCCGGCCTATGGCCTGCATCCCACCTTCCTCGCCGCGCACCGGCCGGCGCACCTGGACGAGCTGCGCGACTGGGTCGAACGCGAGCAGCCGCTGGCGATCGGCGAATGCGGGCTGGACTACTTCGTCGAGGGCCTCGATCCACGGGCGCAGGCACTGTATTTCGAGGGCCAGTTGCGGCTGGCGCGCGACACCGGCCTGCCGCTGGTCGTGCATGCGCGGCGGGCCGTGGATGCGGTGACCGCCGCGATCCACCGCATCGGTGGCGGCAGCGGTCTGCGCGGCGTGGTGCACAGTTTTTCCGGCAGCCCGGAGCAGGCCCGGCAGCTGTGGAAGCTGGGTTTCCTGGTCGGCCTGGGCGGGCCGCTGACCTACGAACGCGCGCAGCGCCTGCGCCGGCTGGTGGCGGCGATGCCGCTGGAGTTCCTGCTGCTGGAAACCGATGCCCCCGACCAGCCCGACGCCGGCATCCGCGGCCAGCGCAACGAACCCGCGCGCCTGCCCACCGTGCTGGAGACGGTGGCGATGCTGCGCGACCAGGACCCCACGGAAATCGCCGCCGCCACCAGCGCCAACGCCGAACGCCTGTTCGCCCTGCCGCCGGCTCCCCTGTAGGAGCCCACTTCAGGGGGCGACCCGATTCCGTGGGGAGGCGCTGCGTTCAACGCGAACACCCCCGGAGGGGCCGCGTTGAACGCCGCGCGTTCCGGCGTTCGTCGGGTCGCCCCCTGAAGTGGGCTCCTACAATGAGCGGTTCTTCAGCAGGATCTCGAGGGCCTTGCCGGCGGCGGCGAAGGCGAATGCGCCGGTGATGTGCGTGGCCGCGCCCAGGCCGGCGCCGCAGTCCAGCTTCAGCGCCGCGTCGGCGCCCAGCTGCGGGCGCAGGCCGCAGACGCTGCCGTCGGCCTGCGGGTACTTGACGTTCTCCAGCGAGTACACCGCCGGCACGCCGAAGTAGCGCTGCGCGTTCTTCGGGAAGTTGAACTCGCCGCGCAGCTTCTTGCGCACCAGCGCCAGCATCGCGTCGTGCTCGGTGCGCGAAAGGTCGCGCACGCGCACCAGGGTCGCATCGGTGCGCCCGCCGGCGGAACCCACAGTCAGCACCGGTTGCTTGCGCCGCCGGCACCAGGCGATCGCCTCGACCTTGGTGCGGAAGCTGTCGCAGGCGTCGATCACCAGGTCGAAGCCGCCACCGAGCAGCTCCTCGAGGTTGGCCCCTGTGAGGAACGCCGGCACCGGGCGCGCCTCGATCGCCGGGTTGATCGCGCGGCAGCGCTCGGCCATCGCCTCTGCCTTGTTCCGGCCGTACTGGCCGGCGAGCGCCGGCAACTGGCGGTTGGTGTTGGACACGCACACGTCGTCGGCGTCCACCAGGTCCAGGGCGCCGACGGCCGAGCGCGCCAGCGCCTCGGCCACCCACGAGCCCACGCCACCCAGGCCGACCACCGCGACCCGCCGCGTGGCCAGCCATTCCGCCGCGCCACGGCCGTAGAGCCGGTCGATGCCGGCGAAGCGTTCGAGCAGGGATGCATCCATCCGCGCATTCTAGCGGGCGTGCATTGCCGGGCGCCGCCGCCCTATCATCTTCGCCACCCACCACCGCACGGAGCCCGCCGCATGGCCAGCCAGGAACCCCGCCGCCCGAGCAACGCCGGACGCTACCTGTTCCTGTTCCTGCTCGGCCTGGTGGTCGGTGCAATCGCCGCGGTGATGGGCCTGCGCGCGCTGCAGGCACGCGCCGATCCCTTCCCCGACGCGCTGATGAACGTCATGGCGCACCAGGGGGGCGCACTGCGCAATGCAGCCAAGGCCAACCGCTGCAGCACCAGCGACAGCCTGCCGCGGCTGCACTCGCTGCGCGCACTGGCCAACGACCTGGAGCCTGCGTTCCCCGGCCTCACCGACGACACCCGCTTCGGCACCGCCGCCAGCGGCCTGCGCGCGGTGCTCGACGAAGCGCTCGCCACCCCGCCGCAGGACTGCGCGCAGCTGGCCACGCTCAACGAGCGCATCGGCGAAGGCTGCAAGGCCTGCCACCGCGATTTCCGCTGAACCGCGGCTGATACCGCGGCCTCGCATCGCGCACGCCGCCACGCCCGGTTGGCGTGGCGTTCACGCCTGCCGAAACAGGATGGCCACAACGCAACCGCGTACCTGGCCGTCACGGTCGCCATTCGTCACCAAGGAGAGCAAACGATGAAGCATCGCCACCTGCTGGGAATCACCGCCTTCGGCGTGCTGGCACTCGCCGGCTGCGCCACCTCGCCTTCGTCCGGCTACGGCTATGGCAGCTCGACCCCGGCCTATCCGTCGCAGGCCCGCTGCGCGGACTGCGGCATCGTCACCCGGATCGACGCGATCGCCTCGGGCCGCAGCGCGCCTTCGGCCACCGGCGCGATCCTCGGCGGCATCGTCGGCGCGGTCGCCGGCCACGAGATCTCGGACAAGACCGGCGGCAGCAAGGGCAACCAGAACGTGGCCGCCGTCGCCGGCGCCGCGGCCGGCGCGATGGCCGGCAACGCGATCCAGAACCGCGCCACCTCCGACACCTACAACATCCACGTGCGCCTGGACGACGGCCGCAGCGTGGTGATCAACCAGCGCGACCTCGGCGGCATCCGCGAGAACACCTACGTGCGCGTGGTCAACGGCAAGGTGGTACTGCGCTGAGCCGGGCCGCCCGGCCTCGGCCGGGCGGCGTACGCCTTCCCTGCGCCACGCACGGCAGGAAGGGATGACCGACGCGCAAAAAGAAACGGCCCGCCAGCTGGCGGGCCGTTCCATATCCGTTGTCGGCAATGCTTCAGGCGGCCTGGACGGCGTCCGCCTGCAGGCCCTTCTGGCCCTGCACGACGGTGAAGCTGACCTTCTGGCCTTCCTTGAGGCTCTTGAAGCCCTGCATCTGGATGGCGCGGAAATGCACGAACACGTCCTCGCCATTCTCGCGGCTGATGAATCCGAACCCCTTGGCATCGTTGAACCACTTCACGGTGCCCGTCTCGCGCTCTGACATTACTGCTGACTCCTCGAACTGTGCTGGGTGGTGGTTACGCCGTTGCCACGGCGGCTGGTTGCAAGGAGTACGCGAGGTGGAACGATGTAGCGGACCATCACCATCACCTACTAGACCTACCGCATCAGGCCACGGGTACACGGTGACCTTGCCAAGCGCAGCGGCCCCAAACTTACCTCTCGTTCAGGGGAAATGCAATCATGGCAAGGACTTGCCCGCCCCCTGCCCGGAACCGGAGTTTTCCGACGATGGATCCCGCCCTTTTCTGGTATGCCATCGCCGCGGTTCTGGTCCTGGTCGGCCTGGCCGGCGTGGTCCTGCCGGCGTTGCCGGGCCTGCCGCTGGTGTTCACCGGGATGCTGGTGGCGGCCTGGGCCGGGGATTTCCAGCGCATCGGGCCGGTGCCGCTGGTCGCGCTGGGCCTGCTGACCCTGCTGTCGGTGGTCGCCGACTTCATCGCCACTGCCGCCGGGGCCAAGCGGGTCGGCGCCGGGCCGATGGCGGTCTGGGGCGCCGCCCTGGGCACCCTGGTCGGCATCTTCTTCGGCCCGCTGGGCCTGGTCGGGGGCCCGTTCCTCGGCGCCCTGCTCGGCGAACTGTGGCATACCCGCCAGTTGCGCCGCGCCACCCACGTCGGCCTGGCCACCTGGGTCGGGCTGTTGCTGGGCACGGTGCTGAAGCTGGCGCTGGCCTTTGCCATGCTCGGGCTGTTCGCCCTCGCCTGGCTGTTCTGAGTCGATGCCATCGCGCCCCTTGCCCCTACCTGAGCTGGAACAGCCTTTGAACCGGACCCATCCCCTTGCCTCCATCCTGTGCGTCCTGGCCGGCAGCGTGGCACCGCCGTTGGCCGCGCAGGAAGCCATGTCGCCTCGCGCCAGCGCCGAAGGCTGCATGGCCATCGCTTCCGACCCGCAGCGACTGGCCTGCTACGACGCCGCGCTCGGCTATGCCGCGCCCACGCCGCAACAGGCCGACCAGGCCGCGCGCGAGGCGGCCGAACGGCTCGACTCGCAGCGCGCGCAAGAACGCGCCGCCGCCCTGCCCGCCGACGCCGGCCTGGGCGAACGTGCGCGCCAGCGCGCCGGCGAACTGTTCCGCAACGAGGACCTCGCATACGCCCGAGACGACCTCGCCACCGTCGCCAATGCCGGCCGCGGTTCGCTGCTGGCCAGCCGCTGGGAACTGGCGAAGGACTCCAAGCTGGGCATCTTCCAGATGCGCGCCTACAAGCCGGTGTACCTGCTGCCCGCGTTCTGGACCAGCAACACCAACAACCAGCCGCACTCGCCCAATCCGGACAACACCGTCACCCAGGACGAGGAGGTGCTGGACAGCGTCGAGGCCAAGTACCAGATCAGCTTCAAGACCAAGCTGGCCGAGAACCTGTTCGGCGACAACGGCGACATCTGGGCCGGCTACACCCAGAGCTCGCGCTGGCAGGTCTACAACGCAGAGATCTCGCGGCCGTTCCGCGAAACCAACTACGAGCCGGAGGTGATGCTGCTGTTCCGCAACAGCTACAGCCTGTTCGGCTGGAATGGGCGGATGGCCGGGATCGGCATCAACCACCAGTCCAACGGCCGCAGCGACCCGCTGTCGCGCAGCTGGAACCGGGCCATCCTCACGGTCGGCCTGGACCGCGAGAACTGGGCCTTCGTGGTGCGGCCGTGGTACCGCTTCAAGGAGGACGCCGAGGACGACAACAACGCCGACATCGAGGATTACGTCGGCCGCGGCGATGCCATGCTGGTCTACAACCGCAATGGCTACGAGCTGTCCCTCACCGGGCGCCATTCGTTGCGCGGCGGCGACCGTTCGCACGGTTCGCTGCAACTGGACTGGGGCTTCCCGATCACCAACCTGCTGCGCGGCCACGTGCAGGTATTCGATGGTTACGGCGAGAGCATGATCGACTACAACCACCGTGCCACGTACGTCGGCGTCGGCTTCGCCCTGCTGGAGTGGTTCTGATGGCCGCGACGCGCGTGACGATCTGGCACAACCCGCGCTGCTCAAATTCGCGTGGCGCGCTGCAGCTGCTGCGCGAGCGCGGGATCGAGCCGGTGGTGGTGGACTACCTGTCCGAGCCGCCGGACCGGGCGACGCTGCTGCAGGTCGCCGCGGACAGCGGGCTGGGCCTGCGCGGGCTGGTGCGCGACAAGGAAGCGCTGTTCGGCGAACTGGGGCTGGCAGGCGCTGGCGAAGACGCCCTGCTCGCCGCGATGCTGGCCCATCCGCTCCTGATCAACCGGCCGGTGGTGATCACCGCGCGCGGCACGCGGCTGTGCCGGCCGCCGGAAACGGTACTGGAGCTGCTGGACTGACGCCGGGAGAGCAGCCGGGCAAGCCCGGCTCTACGGTGCGGCGGACCACCGGTATGATCGGGGCGGTTGAATGCGTGGGGAGAACGCCGCCTTGCCAGCTCGCCGGCACCGTCCAGTCGCCGCCAGCACCTCGGCCATGCTCGGGCTGCTCAGCCTGCTGGCGGTGCTCTGCTTCCACTTCCCGGAACTGCTGACCAGCCACGAGTTCCGCGCGGTCTACAGCGAACAGTTCGCCCGCCACCTGCTGCTGGCCGGGCTGGTCGCCGCCTTCGTGCTCGGCACCCTGGCGGTGCTGCGCGACCGCGGCCGCCGGGTCGCGCTGCTCGGCGTCGGTTCGGCGACCCTGGCGGTGCTGCTGGGCGGGACCAACGTGAAGTTCGACGCGATCGGGCAGACGCCGTACTCGCTGGGCATGGACTGGTTCGTGCTCTCGCTGTTCTTCTCGGCGCTGGTGTTCGTGCCGCTGGAGCACTACCTCGGCCAGCGCCGGATGTCGCCGCTGCGCAACGGCTGGCGCACCGACCTGGCCTACTTCTTCATGGGTCACGTGCTGGTCCAGTTCATCCTGATCCTGGTCACCGCCTCCACCTCCACGGTCGCCGCGCTGGCGGCGTTCCCGGCGCTCAAGTCGGCGATCCAGTCGCTGCCGGTGTGGGCCCAGTTCCTGCTGGCGGTGTTCGTGGCCGACCTCACCCAGGCGCTGCTGCATCGCGCGTACCACAACATCCCGTGGCTGTGGCGCTTCCATGCCGTGCACCACTCCAGCCGCGAGATGGACTGGCTGGCCGGTTCGCGCATGCACCTGGTCGAGATCGTGCTCACCCGCAGCGTGGTGCTGCTGCCGCTGCTGATGCTGGGTTTCTCGCAGCCGGCGGTCAACGCCTACGTGATCCTGGTCGGCCTGCAGGCGGTGCTGGCGCACGCCAACCTCGGCATCCGCTTCGGCTGGCTGGAGTACGTGCTGGTGCTGCCGCGCTACCACCACTGGCACCACGCCCGGCACGGCGAGTGGATCGACGCCAACTACGCCATCCACCTGCCGCTGGTGGACATGCTGATGGGCACCTTCCGCCTGCCGCGCGACGGCAGCTGGCCGCAGGAATACGGGGTGATGAAGCTGGAAACGGTGCCGCGCGGGATCGTGCGCCAGCACCTGATGCCGTTCCGGCGCACGCGACATTACGACGACCACGTGCGCTGAGCTGCGGACCGGCTCAGGTCCAGTCGGTGATGCCTTCGCGCGCGTAGACTTCGCGGAAGCTCGGGAGCGACTTCATCCGCTGCGCGTGCGCGTGCAGCGTCGGCCAGCCGTCGCTCGGGCGCGGCATGTTGCGCGACCAGCGCATCAGCATGGTGAGGACGAAGTCCACCGCCGAGCGCTGGGCGCCGAGCATGTAGGGACCATGGCGTTCCAGGTGCGCGGCCACCTGTTCCCAGGCCGCTTCCAGCTGCGCGCGGGCGCGCTGCTTCACCGCCTCGACCTGGGCCTGGCCCGCCGGCTCGTCCGGATAGAACCAGGCGCGGTACGCCGGCATCAGCGTGTACACGCAGAAGCACATCCAGCGGTAGTAGTCGCCGCGTGCCGGCGTGCCCGGCGCCGGGGCGAGGCCGGCCTGCGGATGCAGGTCGGCCAGGTGCATGGCGATGGCGGCCGATTCGGTCAGCACCTGGCCGTCGACCAGCAGGGCCGGCACCCGGCCGGTGGGGTTGATCGCCAGGTACTCCGCCGACTTCTGCTCGCGCCGGTCGAAGTCGAGCTGGTGCAGTTCGTGGTCGATGCCCAGTTCGATCAGCAGCCAGTGGACGACGAGCGAGGCGGTGCTGGGCGAACCGTAGAGGACGACGGACATCGGGGCTCCCGGGCGGATGTTCGATTGTCGTGGTATCGGCATCGTAGAGCGGGGCTTGCCCCGCTGCTTTCCCGACCAGGGGCAGCGGGGCAAGCCCCGCTCTACGAAGGGCATGGCGCCATCCCGCGGAGGGCGGCGCCATCCCGCGAAGGGCATGGCATCACGCGGCGATGGGCGTGCCGTCAGGCTTCGACGATCACCGGGATCTTGCCGATGCGCGACTGCCATTCGCGCGGGCCGGTCTTGTGCACCGACTCGCCGGTGGCGTCCACCGCCACGGTCACCGGCATGTCGCTGACCTCGAATTCGTAGATCGCCTCCATGCCCAGGTCCTCGAACGCCAGCATCCGGCTGGCCTTGATCGCCTTGGACACCAGGTAGGCCGAACCGCCCACCGCCATCAGGTACACGGCCCTGTTGTCGCGGATCGCGTCGATCGCCGCGTCGCCGCGCTCGGACTTGCCGACCATGCCCAGCAGGCCGGTCTGTTCGAGCATCTGCCGGGTGAACTTGTCCATGCGCGTGGCCGTGGTCGGGCCGGCCGGGCCGACCACCTCGTCGCGCACCGGGTCGACCGGGCCGACGTAGTAGATGAAGCGGTTGGTGAAATCGACCGGCAGCTTCTCGCCGCGGTTGAGCATGTCGATCATGCGCTTGTGCGCCGCATCGCGGCCGGTCAGCAGCCTGCCGTTGAGCAGCAGCACCTCGCCCGGCTTGAACGTGGCAACTTCCTCGCGGGTGATCGTGTCGAGGTTCACCCGGCGTGCGTTCTGCGGGTTGTAGGTCAGCTTCGGCCAGTCTTCGAGCGAGGGCGGATCCAGCGTGACCGGACCGCTGCCGTCGAGGGTGAAATGCGCGTGGCGTGTTGCGGCGCAGTTCGGGATCAGCGCCACGGGCAGGTTGGCGGCGTGGGTCGGGTAGTCCTTGATCTTGATGTCGAGCACGGTGGTCAGGCCGCCCAGGCCCTGGGCGCCGATGCCCAGCGCGTTGACCTTGTCGTACAGCTCCAGGCGCAGCTCCTCGATCCGGTTGGAGGCGCCGCGGGCCTTGAGGTCGGTGATGTCGATCGGCTCCATCAGCGCTTCCTTGGCCAGCAGCATCGCCTTCTCGGCGGTGCCGCCGATACCGATGCCGAGCATGCCCGGCGGGCACCAGCCGGCGCCCATGGTCGGCACCGTCTTCATCACCCAGTCGACGATCGAATCGGACGGGTTGAGCATGGCGAACTTGCTCTTGGCCTCCGAACCGCCGCCCTTGGCCGCGACGATCACGTCCACGGTATTGCCCGGGACGATCTTCACGTTGACCACGGACGGGGTGTTGTCCCGGGTGTTCCGGCGCGTGCCGGCCGGGTCGGCGAGCACGCTGGCGCGCAGTCTGTTGTCCGGATGGTTGTAGGCGCGGCGCACGCCCTCGTTGACCATGTCCTCCACGCCCATGGTCGCGTCGTCCCAGCGCACCTGCATGCCGATCTCGAGGAACACGGTGACGATGCCGGTGTCCTGGCAGATCGGGCGGTGGCCCTCGGCGCACATCCGCGAGTTGATCAGGATCTGCGCCATCGCGTCCCTGGCCGCCGGCGATTCCTCGCGCTCGTAGGCGGCGGCGAGGTTCCGGATGTAGTCGACCGGGTGGTAGTAGCTGATGTACTGCAGCGCGTCGGCGACGGACTGGATCAGGTCCTCCTGGCGGATCGACACCGGGGCGGACGACGGGGCGTTGGCGGGGGAAGCGGTCACGGCTGGCTCATGGCGGGCGGGGAACCCGCCCATTTTAGGCCATGCCGGGGTCGCGGCCGGCCCGCAGGAACGGTACGGGCCGTTCCACCAGGTAGCACGCCCGCTCCGCCACGCCCGCCTCCCGTAGAGCGGGGCTTGCCCCGCTGCTCCTGCCCTTTCGCGACCCTCGAGCAGCGGGGCAAGCCCCGCTCTACGGCGCGACACGGCGACCTTCGGGAAGGTTCAGGCGGCGACGCCGTCGATTCGCCCGCGCAGTTCCTGCCGGTAGCGGCGACTGCAGGGCAGCACGGTGCCGTCCTTCAGGTGCAGGCGGGCCTCGCCGGCGTCCAGCGGCTCGATCGAGGCGACCTGGCCGAGGTTGACGATGTAGCTGCGGTGGACCCGGGCGAACACCCGCGGGTCCAGCCGCGCCTCGATCCCGGCGATGGTGCTGCGCAGGGGGTAGTCGTGGCCGCGCACGCGCAGGTTGACGTAGTTGCCGGAGGCCTGCAGCCATTCGATGTCGCCGGCGGCGACCAGGAACTCGCGGCCGAGCTTGCGCACCAGGAAGCGTTCGGGACGGTCGAGCGGCTCGACCGGCGGCCCCTCGTCCGGCTCCGACAGCAGGCTGGCCTCGCCCTGCAGGCGCCGCAGCAGCAGCCGGTAGAAGCTGATCAGCACGACCATGCCGACGTAGGTGCGCACGTCCTTGACGTACTCGTAGAACAGTTCCCGCGGCCAGTCGCCGAAGTCGTAGGCCTGGCCCTGGCTGGCGTAGGCCAGCGTGCGCAGGCCGACCATGCCCAGCACGTGCACCAGCGACACCACCACGCTGGCCAGCAGGTGCCACGGCAGTTGCCGCGGCCAGTTGTCCCAGTGGATCGGGAAGCGGCGGCTGAACCAGACGATCGGCCAAGCCAGGGCCAGCCACATCAGCCCGCTCGACCATTCCCAGACCACCGGCTCCCAGGTCGCGTACGGCAGGTCGTTCTTGCGGATGTCTGTGACCACCGTAAAGCTGTTGGCGATCGCATTCACCACGGTCAGCCCGACCCAGAAGCCGACCTCGACCCAGCGGCGCCAGGGCAGGTAGCGTTCGTAGGGCGTGGGACGGCGCGCGGACATGCCGCGCATTCTAAGGGGCGCGCCACGGCGGCCCCAACCCGCCCGTCACCGCGGTCCGCGGTTCGTCCCCGGCGGCCCGCCACCGGTCACCAGCTCGCGGCCGCAACGCTCCGTCCGCGCGCATCGTGGGCGCCCCACCCCACCGAGCGCCCCGATGGAACGCCGCTACGACCTCGACTGGATCCGCATCTGCGCCTTCGGCGTGCTCGTGCTGTACCACGTGGGCATGTATTACGTGACTTGGGACTGGCACGTGAACAGTCCGCACGCCGGCCCGGCGCTGGAGCCGTTCATGCTGCTGGCCTCGCCGTGGCGGCTGTCGCTGCTGTTCCTGGTGTCCGGCGCGGCCACCGCCTTCCTGTGGGAGCGCTGCCGGCGCGACGGCGCCCGCTTCCTCGGCCCACGCTCGTGGCGGCTGCTGCTGCCGCTGCTGTTCGGCATGCTGGTGATCGTTCCGCCGCAGTCCTACTTCGAGGTGGTGGAGAAGCTGCCCGGCGGCTACCACGACGGCTACCTGGCGTTCTGGGCGCGCTACCTGGCCGGCGACGGCTCGTTCTGCCGCGACGGCGACTGCCTGGACCTGCCGACCTGGAACCATCTGTGGTTCGTCGCCTACCTGTGGTGCTACACGGTGGTCGCCTGGGCGCTGCTGCGCTTCGCCCCGAAGGCCTGTGCGGCGGCGGTGGAACGGCTGCGCACGCTGCTCGCGCGACCGGACGGACTGCTCTGGCCTCTGGCCTGGTTGGTCCTGGCGCGGATGCTGCTGGTCGGGCGCTTCGAGTCGACCCACGCCCTGGTCGACGACTGGTACAACCACGCCCAGTACCTGCCGCTGTTCCTGCTCGGCATCGCCATCGCCCGGCCGGGGCCGCTGTGGGAGCGGATCGAGGCGGCGCGATGGCCGGCGTTGGCCGCGGCGCTGGGCAGCTGGCTGTTCATCGCCTGGTACTTCGGCCACTACAGCGACGGCGTACCGCCACCGGAGCCGCTGCGCTGGCTGCAGCGCCTGCTGTGGTCGGTGCAGCAGTGGGGCGCAATCGTGGCGATCCTGGGTTTCGCGCGCCGTCATGCACCCGGCGACAGCCCGGCGCGGCGCTGGCTGGCCGAAGCAGTGTTCCCGGTCTACATCCTCCACCAGACCGTGATCGTGCTGCTGGCCGTGTACCTGCGGCCACTGGACCTGCCGGTACTGCTGGAAGGACCGCTGCTGGTGCTCGCCACGTTCGCGCTGTGCTTCGCCGCCTACGCACTCGTCCGCAGGATCGGCTGGATGTGGCCGCTGTTCGGATTGAAGCGCGCCGCTTCGCACACCGGCGCGCCACGGCTCGAGGATCGCCAGGAAGCCGCATGACGCCGAGGTGGCGCAGGGCATGCGCGCTGCGCCCCTCAGGCCGGCGCGCGATGCTCCACCACCAGCTGGATCGCCTGCCCGCCGCGGTAGTCGTCGGCGACCAGCCGGTACGCCAAGTGCGTATGGCCTGAGGGCGGCTGCCCCTGCCAGCCACCGAAATGGATCGCCGAAAGCGGCTCGCGCCGGTCCGGATGCCGCAGCGTCAGCTTGAGGTGCCGCTCGCCGACCACGCGCCAGTCCAGCACCTCGAACAGGCCGTCGAACAGCGGCTCCGGGAAGCCCTGCCCCCACGGCCCGCCGTCGCGCAGGGCCTCGGCGTGGAAGCGGTCGAATTCCTGCGGACGCAGTTCGCCGTCGCTGAGCAGTTCGGACTGCAGCAGGCCGGCGTCGAGCACCTGCGTCGCATAGGCCTGCCAGGCCTGCTCGAACGCGGGCAGGTGCGCCTGCGCCAGGGTCAGGCCGGCGGCCATGGCGTGGCCGCCGAAGCGCTCGACCAGTCCAGGGTGCGCGCTGTCGACCGCGGCCAGCGCGTCGCGGATGTGGAAACCGGGGATCGAGCGCGCCGAACCGCGCAACGTCGCGCTGCCCGGCTCGGCCGGGGCGAAGGCCAGCACCGGGCGGTGCAGCCGCTCCTTGATCTTCGAGGCGACCAGGCCCACCACACCCGGATGCCAGCCGGGGTCGAACAGGCAAGGTGCCAGCGGCGGCTCGCCTTCGTCCAGGCGGGCGCGCGACAGCGCCGCTTCGGCGGCATCGGTCATGTCCTGCTGCACGTTGCGGCGCTCGGCGTTGATCCGCTCCAGCGTGCCGGCCAGTTCGCGGGCGCGCTGCGGATCGTCGGTGAGCAGGCATTCGATGCCCAGCGCCATGTCCTCCAGGCGGCCGGCGGCGTTCAGGCGCGGGCCGATGGCGAAGCCGATGTCGGCGGCGGTCAGCCGCGACGCGTCGCGGCCGCTGGCCTCGACCAGCGCGCGCAGGCCGGCGCAACCCTTCCCTGCGCGCAGGCGACGCAGGCCGGCGGCGACCAGGGTGCGGTTGTTCGCGTCCAGCGGCACCAGGTCGGCAACGGTGCCGACCGCGACCAGGTCGAGCAGTCCGGACAGGTCGGGCTCGCCCGAGGTGAAGGCACCCGACGCGAAGGCGCCGGCATCGCGCATCCTTCTCCGCAAGGCGAGCAGCAGATAAAACACCACGCCCACGCCTGCCAGCGCCTTGCTCGGGAACGCATCGCCAGGCAGGTTCGGATTGACGATCGCATCGGCCGCCGGCAGGCGCGGACCCGGCAGGTGGTGATCGGTGACCACGACCTGCCAGCCGTGCGCGCGCGCCGCTTCGATGCCGGCATGGCAGGCGATGCCATGGTCGACGGTCAGCAGCAGCTCCGGCTGCAGCGCGGCCAGCTCGTCGACCAGCGCCGGCGACAGGCCGTAGCCGTGGACCATGCGGTTGGGCACCGCGTGCGAGACCCGCCGCGCGCCGAGCATGCGCAGGCCGCGCACGCCGGTGGCGCAGGCGGTGGCGCCGTCGCAGTCGAAGTCGCCCACCACGACGATGTGGCGGTCTTCGGCAATGGCCCGCTGCAGCAGCGTGGTGGCCGCATCGAGCCCGTGCAGCGCATCGGGCGGCAGCAGGCCAGCCAGGCGCGGGCGCGCGAGCTCCGGCGTGTGCGCACCGCGCGCGGCGTAGATCCGGCGCAGCAGCGGCGGGATCGCATCGGGCCCGGCCACGCCCACGTCTTCGCCCACATTCGCACCGGCGCGGCGCACGATCCGCGGTGGCGCCATCTCAGTCCGCCGGCGCGGCCAGCGCGGCCATTGGCCGGCGCCAGAACTGCCAGCGGCGCTGGCCGTGGCGCAGGCGGAAGCGCGCGCCGTCCTCGAAATCCAGCTCCAGCGCGTCGTACTCGCGCCGCGCCATCGCCTGCAGCAGCGGCGGCAGCACCTGCGCACCGAACAGGTCCAGGCTGCGCAGGCGGCGCAGGTCGAGCAGGCTGTCGCCGGCGGCGGCCGCGCTTGCCGCTTCGGGCGTGGCGATCGCCGCGCCCGCCAGCCGTGCAAGGCCCTGCAGCAGCGGGTCCTGGCTGCGCACGTGCAGGTAGCGCGACTGCACCGCATCGGGCAGGCGGCCGGCACCCCAGAACCACAGCGCGTTGACCGCAGTGCGGCCCTGCGCGGCACGCTCGCGGTTGCGCGGATGCTGGTGCAGCACGACCTGGGTCTCGGTGAACAGCGCGCGCCAGCGACGCGCGGCCGCGTCGTCGCCCTGCGGCAACATGGGGAACAGGTCGCAGCCCAGCGCCTCGTCCGGCCCCGGCATTTCGGGCAGCTGCGTGCCCGCGGGCAGGCGCAGGTACCAGCGCGATGGATGCGGCGCGTCAAGCTGGAAGCCTGCGTCGCCGAACAGCGGCCGCAGCGCCGGCAGGAACGCCCACGCGTCGTCGGCGTCCAGGCCCACGTTCTCGCCGCAGCCGAGCAGCCGCGCGCCGTTGATGTCGGGGGCCACGTACGCCGGGTCGGCGCGCAGCCAGGTTTCGCCGCCGGTGTCGCCGCCGGCATCGACCAGCCGCGTCAGCGCCGCGACCGGCCAGTGGTCCGGGACCAGGCGGAAGTGGCGGCGCAGCTGCGCGCGCACGCCGGCTTCGCCGTCATCGCGGTCGGCGCGCGCGAGCACCCCGCCGGTCGCCGCCGGCAACGGACCCGGCAAACGCGTCCGCTCCGGCAGCAGCAGGGTGATCGTCGCCATCGTCAGCCGAGGTAGGCCACGCCGGCGATTTCGTACTCGCGCTTGCCACCCGGCGCATCGATCACGATCGCATCGCCCTCTTCCTTGCCGATCAGCGCACGCGCCACCGGCGAGGAGATCGCGATCAGGCCCTGCCTGATGTCGGCCTCCAGGTCGCCGACGATCTGGTAGCGCACTTCCTCGTCGGTCTCCACGTCGGCCAGGGTCACCGTCGCGCCGAACACCACCTTGCTGCCGGCGTTGAGCTTGGCCACGTCGATCAGGTCGGCATGCGAGAGTTCGCCCTCGAGCTGCTTGATCCGCCCCTCGATGAAGCCCTGCTGCTCGCGCGCGGCGTGGTACTCGGCGTTCTCCTTGAGGTCGCCGTGGCCGCGCGCCTCGGCGATCGCGGCGATCACTTCCGGCCGCTTCACCGACTTGAGGTGGTCCAGTTCCTCGCGAAGGCGCTGCGCGCCCTTCAGCGTCATCGGTGCCCTCACGATTGCAGCTCCCTGTGCAGTTCCTGCAGCGACCAGACCGGGCCGGTGCCGCGATATTCCAGCGAATGCACCAGGGCCTTGGCCCCGGCGATGGTGGTCGAATAGGTGACGCGCTGCTGCAGCGCCTCGCGCCGGATCGAGAACGAGTCGGCGATCGCCGCGCGGCCCTCGGTGGTGTTGACGATGTAGGCGATCTCGCCGTTCTTGATCGAGTCTACGATGTGCGGGCGGCCCTCGGTGACCTTGTTGACCACCTCGCATTCCACCCCACGTTCCTGCAGCCAGGCCGCGGTGCCGCGGGTGGCGACCAGGCTGAAACCGCGCTCGAGCAGCGCCTGCGCCACCGGCAGCACCCGCTTCTTGTCCGGGTCGCGGACCGAGACGAAGGCCTTGCCCGGCTGCGGTGCCTTGATCCCGCCGGCTTCCTGCGCGCGCGCCATCGCCGCGCCGAAGTTGCGGCCCACGCCCATCACCTCGCCGGTGGAGCGCATTTCCGGGCCCAGGATCGGGTCCACGCCCTGGAACTTGGCGAACGGGAAGATCGCTTCCTTCACCGAGTAGTAGTCGGGCACCACTTCCTTCGTCGCGCCCTGTTCGACCAGCGAGCGACCGGCCATGCAGCGCGCGGCGATCTTGGCCAGGGCCACGCCGGTGGCCTTGGACACGAACGGCACGGTGCGCGAGGCGCGCGGGTTCACTTCCAGCAGGTAGACGGTGTCGCTGCCGTCCTCATTGGCCTGGATCGCGAACTGGGTGTTCATCAGGCCGACGACATCGAGCGCCTTGGCCAGCTCGACCACCTGGCGGCGCAGCTCGTCCTGGGTCGCGGCCGACAGCGAGTACGGCGGCAGCGAGCAGGACGAGTCGCCCGAATGCACGCCGGCCTCCTCGATGTGCTCCATGACGCCGCCGATGAGGGTGGCGCCGGTGGAGTCGGCGATCAGGTCGACGTCGACCTCCACCGCGTTGTCGAGGAAGCGGTCCAGCAGCACCGGCGAATCGTTCGACACCTTGACCGCGTCGCGCACGTAGCGGGCCAGGTCCGATTCGCCGTAGACGATCTCCATCGCGCGGCCGCCGAGCACGTAGCTCGGGCGCACCACCAGCGGATAGCCGATCTCGCGGGCCAGGACCAGCGCCTCCTCGGCGTTGCGGGCGATGCGGTTGGGCGGCTGCTTCAGGCCCAGGCTGTCGACCAGCTGCTGGAAGCGCTCGCGGTCCTCGGCCAGGTCGATCGAATCGGGCGAAGTGCCGATCACCGGCACGCCGTTGGCCTCCAGCGCGCGCGCCAGCTTCAGCGGGGTCTGCCCGCCGTACTGCACGATCACGCCCTTGGGCTGTTCCAGCTCGACGATCTCCAGCACGTCCTCGAGCGTGAGCGGCTCGAAGTACAGGCGGTCGGAGGTGTCGTAGTCGGTGGACACGGTCTCCGGGTTGCAGTTGACCATGATGGTCTCGTAGCCGTCCTCGCGCAGGGCCAGGGCGGCATGGACGCAGCAGTAGTCGAACTCGATGCCCTGGCCGATGCGGTTGGGGCCGCCGCCGAGGATCATGATCTTGTCGCGGCCGGTCGGCGCGGCCTCGCACTCGTCCTCGTAGGTCGAGTACAGGTAGGCGGTGGACGTGGCGAACTCGGCCGCGCACGAGTCGACGCGCTTGTACACCGGCTTGACCTTGAGCGCGCGGCGCAGCGCGCGGATACCGGCCTCGTTGGTACCGGCCAGCTGCGCCAGGCGCGCGTCGGAGAAGCCGTCGCGCTTGAGCTTGCGCAGGCGCGCGGCATCCAGCGAATCCAGGCCGTCGGCGGCCAGCCGCTTCTCTTCCCCGATGATCTCCTCGATCTGGTCGAGGAACCACGGGTCGATGAACGACAGCGCGTGGATGTCCTCCACGCTCATGCCGGCGCGGAACGCGTCGGCGACGTGGAACAGGCGCTCCGGGCCCGGCGCCTTGAGCTCGCGGCGCAGCGTGGCCAGGTCGTCCTCGTCGGCCAGGTCCAGGCCGGTCGGGTCGAAGCCGACCTTGCCGGTCTCCAGCCCGCGCAGCGCCTTCTGCACCGACTCGCGGAAGGTGCGGCCCATCGCCATCACCTCGCCCACCGACTTCATCTGGGTGGTCAGGCGCGCATCGGCCTGCGGGAACTTCTCGAACGCGAAGCGCGGGATCTTGGTGACCACGTAGTCGATCGTCGGCTCGAACGAGGCCGGGGTCAGGCCGCCGGTGATCTCGTTCCTGAGCTCGTCCAGGGTGTAGCCCACGGCCAGCTTGGCCGCGACCTTGGCGATCGGGAAGCCGGTGGCCTTGGAGGCAAGCGCAGACGATCGCGACACCCGCGGGTTCATCTCGATCACGACCACGCGGCCGGTCTGGGCGTTGATGCCGAACTGCACGTTCGAACCGCCGGTGTCCACGCCGATCTTGCGCAGCACCGCGATGGAGGCATCGCGCAGGCGCTGGTATTCCTTGTCGGTCAGGGTTTGCGCCGGGGCGACCGTGATCGAGTCGCCGGTATGCACGCCCATCGGGTCGAGGTTCTCGATCGAGCAGACGATGATGCAGTTGTCCGCGGTGTCGCGGACCACCTCCATCTCGAACTCCTTCCAGCCCAGCACCGATTCCTCCACCAGCACCTCGGTGGTGGGTGACAGTTCCAGGCCGCGGTTGACGATCTCGACCAGTTCCTCGCGGTTGTAGGCGATGCCGCCGCCGCTGCCACCGAGGGTGAAGCTCGGGCGGATGATGGTCGGGTAGCCGACGCGGGTCTGGATGTCGAGCGCCTCTTCAAGCGTATGCGCGACCTCGGCCTTCGGGCATTCCAGGCCGATCTCGCCCATCGCCACCCGGAACAGCTCGCGGTCCTCGGCCATGCGGATCGCGTCGCGCTTGGCGCCGATCAGCTCCACGCCGTACTTCTCCAGCACGCCGTGGTCGGCCAGGTCCAGGGCGCAGTTCAGCGCGGTCTGGCCACCCATCGTCGGCAGCAGTGCATCGGGCCTTTCCTTGGCGATGATCTTCTCGACCGTCTGCCAGTTGATCGGCTCGATGTACACCGCGTCGGCGGTGTCCGGGTCGGTCATGATCGTGGCCGGGTTGCTGTTGACCAGCACCACCCGGTAGCCCTCCTCGCGCAGGGCCTTGCAGGCCTGCGCGCCGGAGTAGTCGAACTCGCAGGCCTGGCCGATGACGATCGGGCCTGCGCCGATGATCAGGATCGTCTTGATGTCGGTGCGCTTTGGCATCTCAGTTCTTCTCCGGGTTCGACATCAGCGCGACGAACCTGTCGAACAGCGGTGCGACATCGTGCGGGCCGGGCGAGGCTTCCGGGTGTCCCTGGAAGCTGAAGGCGGGCGCGTCGGTCAGCTCGATGCCCTGGTTGGTGCCGTCGAACAGCGAACGGTGGGTGACGCGCACGTTGGCCGGCAGGGTTGCCTCGTCGACCGCGAAGCCATGGTTCTGCGAGGTGATCATCACCCGGCCGCTGGCCAGGTCGATCACCGGGTGGTTGGCGCCGTGGTGGCCGTGGGCCATCTTCAGCGTCCGCGCGCCGGCGGACAGCGCCAGCAGCTGGTGGCCCAGGCAGATGCCGAACAGCGGGATCTTCTTCGCCACGAATTCCTGGATGGCGGCGATGGCGTAGTCGCACGGCGCCGGGTCGCCCGGGCCGTTGGACAGGAACACGCCGTCGGGCGAGAGCGCCAGCACCTCGGCCGCCGGCGTCTGCGCCGGGACCACGGTGACCTCGCAGCCGCGCTCGGCGAGCATGCGCAGGATGTTGGTCTTCACCCCGAAGTCATACGCGACCACTTTGTATGCGTGTCCCTCGCAAGAGCCCGCACTTCCATGCGCGGACTTTTCAATGCGTTTGCTGCCCAAGGCCACGAACTCATTGCGGTCCAGGTCCAGCTGGCCGGCCGTCCACGGATACGGCTTTTCCGTGCTCACCACCTTCGCCAGGTCCATGCCGTTGAGGCCGGGGAACTTGCGCGCCGCTTCCAGCGCCTTCTCCACGTCGACGTCGTCACCGGCCATCAGCGCGCCGTTCTGGGCGCCGCGCTCGCGCAGGATGCGGGTCAGCCTGCGGGTGTCGATGCCGGCGATGGCGACCACCCCGCGCGCGGCCAGCCAGTCCTGCAGCGAGACCTCGCTGCGCCAGTTGCTGGGGCGGCGCGGCACGTCGCGCACGATCAGCCCGGCCGACCAGACCTTCGCGGCCTCGTCGTCCTGGCCGGTGCAGCCGGTGTTGCCGATGTGCGGATAGGTCAGGGTGACCAGCTGTCGGGCATAGGAGGGATCGGTGACGATCTCTTGGTAGCCGGTCATGGCCGTGTTGAACACCACTTCGCCGACCGACAGGCCGCTGGCGCCTGTGGATTCGCCCTCGAACACGGTGCCGTCTTCGAGGACGAGAATTGCGGGTTGGGTCACGTCGTTCGCCTTGAGATGGGGGGCCCTGTCGCCGGCCCGGCGCGCGAAACGCCGGGCTGCAGAAAACCGCGGACGGGCGTCTCTCCGGTCCGGGGCGTGGGGTAACAGGCGAGCGGGAATTGTACCGGCGAAGCCCCCAAAAGGAAACGCCGCGGAGGCCTCCCTGAATGCGGCAACGACCGGCCGTTCAGCCCTCTTCGAACAGCAGCCCGCGCATCGTGTACAGGCCTGGCGCCCGCCCCGCCAGGCGCGAGGCTGCCTGCAGCGCACCGCGCGCGAAGATGTCGCGGCTGGTCGCGCGATGGACCAACTCCACCCGCTCGCCCTGGCCCGCGAACTGGACCAGGTGCTCGCCGACGATGTCGCCCGCCCGCAGGCTGGCATAGCGCGGCTGCGCCCCGCCCCGCCCGGCCGCCTCGCCCAGGGTGAGCGCGGTGCCCGACGGCGCATCCTTCTTGTGCACGTGGTGCGACTCGACGATGTCGCAGTCCCAGCCGGGCAACGCCCGCGCCGCACGCTCCACCAGCTCGTGCAGCACCGCCACCCCGACGCTGAAGTTCGACGCCCACAGCAGCGGGATCGCACCCGCCGCCGCTTCCAGCGCCGCCCGCTGCGTCGCCTCCAGCCCCGTCGTCCCCGACACCAGCCCGCGCCCGCGCGCCACGCACAGCGCCAGCACCGGGTCGAACCCCTCCGGCAGGCTGAAATCGATCGCCACATCGAACTCCGGCACCCCGCCCAGCTCGCCCGCGGCGAAGAACGGCACTCCCTCCACCACCCGCTGCGCGGGCGCACGCCGGGTCACCGCCGCGACCACCTGCCACGCCTCCGGCGATTCGGCCGCCAGGCGCAGCAGCGCCTGGCCCATGCGCCCGGAGGCACCGTGGATGAGGATCCGCAGGGGTGTGGGGTCCATAGGGCGACGAGGCTAGCCGGGCGGGCGCCCAGGGGGCAAGAAGGACCGCGGCGTTACCAGACCAGGTCGACGGGGACCTGGTAGCGCGGATCGGCGTACGGATCGTCGCCAGCCGGCGCCGACGGATCCACTTTCAGCGCCACCGCCGCAGGGAACACCGCCTCCGCATCCGCCAGGACCGCCGCCTCCACCAGCAGGTAGCGCCCATTGAGCTGCACCACCCCCAGCCCACCGGCATTGAGCGCCTTCAGCTGCTCCGCGGTGACGTAGATCCGCTTGATCTTGCCGCCGTACTCGAAATGCCGCGCGATCTCCGCCGCCGCATCGTTGAGCGCCTTGCCCTGCAGCAGGGCCTCCAGCTTCGCCCGCGCCTCACGCCGCTGGCGCGCCTCTTCCTGCTTGAGCTGCTCGGCCTCGATCCGCTCGCGCTTTTCCTGCTGCGCGCGCAGCGCGAACGCCTTGCCCAGGTCCATCTCCGCGGCGCCGCGCGACGGTCCGCCCGCGCCGCGCCCCTTTCCAGGCCTTGCTTCGCCATGCCGCTGCTCCTGGCGGCCACCGCCCTCGCGCCGGGCACCCGGGCGCGGCCCGCCCTTGCCCTGCCCGGCGTCATTGCGCCCCGGCCCGCCGCGCCCCTGCTCCGGGCCACTCCTGCCACCCTTGCCGCCGTGCGGGCGCCTGGCCTCCTTCGGCCCGCGTTCGGGCGCCGGTGCGGACTTGAAGCCGAGGTTGAGCAGCTGGTCGCGGAGACTGTCGGTCATGATCGATCGGGGGACGGGTCGGCGGCCGCGATGCGGCCGGAGGGTCGGAAGAAATCAGTAATGCGGTGGCGGCGGCTCGCTGCCCGGATCGGCATAAAGCGCCCCGCGCAGTCCGCGCAGGTCGGCCAGCACCGCCTGCAGCAGCGCGTCGCTGCGCGCGCGCTCCAGCCGCGCCTCGGCCAGCGCCTCGCTGAGCTCGACCATCGCCTGTTCCTGGAAGGCCAGCCGCGTTTCCAGCTCCACCAGGCGCTGCTCGACATCCGCGGGAACCTGCGTCCCGCCGGCCAGGCCCGGCATCTCCATCTGCGCCGGACTCATGCCCGCGACTCCCGCGACACCCGCACCGAACGGCCGCGGCCGATGCCGTAATAGGCCAGGCCCGCGGCCTCGATCTCCTCCGGCTCGTACAGGTTGCGCCCGTCGAACACCACCGCGTCGCCCAGCGCCGCGTGCAGCCGTTCGAAATCCGGGCTGCGGAATTCCTTCCACTCGGTCACCACCAGCAAGGCATCGGCGCCGTCCAGCGCTTCCTGCGCCGAGGCGCACAGCACCAGGTCGTCGCGCTCGCCGTAGATCCGCCGCGTCTCGTCCATCGCTTCCGGGTCGTAGGCACGCACCGTCGCCCCCGCCTCCCACAGTTGCGCCAGCAGGCGCCGGCTGGAAGCCTCGCGCATGTCGTCGGTGTTGGGCTTGAACGCCAGGCCCCACAGCGCGAACACCTTGCCGCGCACGCCTTCGTCCTCGCCGCGATCGTAATGGCGCTGGACCAGCTCGAACAGATGGCCCTTCTGCCGCTCGTTGACCGCTTCCACCGATTCCAGCAGTTGCGCCTCGTAGCCGTGCTGCCGCGCCGTGCGCACCAGCGCCTGCACGTCCTTGGGGAAGCACGATCCGCCGTAGCCGGCGCCGGGGTAGATGAAATGCCAGCCGATGCGTGGGTCCGAACCGATCCCGCGGCGCACCGCCTCCACGTCCGCGCCCACCTGCTCGGCGATGTTGGCGACCTCGTTCATGAAACTGATCTTGGTCGCGAGCATCGCGTTGGCCGCGTACTTGGTCAGCTCGGCCGAACGCACGTCCATCACCACGAAGCGGTCGCGGTTGCGGTTGAACGGCGCGTACAGCCGCCGCAGCCGCGCCACCGCGGCCGGGCTGTCGGCTCCGACCACGATCCGCTCCGGGCGCATGCAGTCGGCGACCGCATCGCCTTCCTTGAGGAATTCGGGGTTGGAGACCACCTCGAACGCGACCTCGGTCCCGCGCGCCTCCAGCTCGGCGGCGATCGCGGCGCGCACCCGGTCGGCCGTGCCCACCGGCACGGTGGACTTGTCCACCACCACCACCGGCCGTTCGATGTGGCGGCCGATGGTGCGCGCCACCGCCAGCACGTACTGCAGGTCGGCACTGCCGTCCTCGTCCGGCGGCGTGCCCACGGCGATGAACACGATCTCACCATGGGCCAGCGCCACGGCCGCGTCGGTGGTGAAGCGCAACCGGCCGGCGGCGTGGTTGGCCTTGACCATCGGCTCCAGGCCCGGCTCGTAGATCGGCACCACGCCACGGGAGAGGCCTTCGACCTTGGCCGCGTCCACGTCCACGCAGACCACGTCGTGGCCGACCTCGGCCAGGCAGGTACCGGTCACCAGGCCAACGTAGCCGGTGCCGAAGATCGCGACGCGCATGCGGCCGCCTCCTCTGCTTACGGAAGGATGCCGAGGAGTTCGACGTCGAAGGTCAAGGTGGAGTTCGGGCCGATCCGGCCACCGGGCGCGCCGCGCGTGCCATAGGCCAGTTCGGACGGAATCCAGAAGCGGTACTTCGCGCCCACCGGCATCAGCCCCAGGCCCTCGGTCCAGCCGGCGATCACCTGGTTGAGGCCGAACTCGGCCGGCTCGCCGCGCTGGTAGGAACTGTCGAACACGGTGCCATCGAGCAGCTTGCCCTCGTAGTTCACACGCACGGTGTCGCTGGCGAGCGGACGCGGGCCGCTGCCTTCGCGCAGGACCATGTACTGCAGGCCCGACGGCGTGGTCAGCACACCCTTCTCGTTGCGGTTCTTGGCCAGGAAGGCGGCACCATCGGTGCGGTTCTTGTCGCCCACGGCGCCCTGCTTGCGCGCCAGGTAGCCCTGCAGGGTCTGCTGGGCCTCCTGCTCGGTCATCAGCGCGGTGCCGCTGCCGGACAGCGCGGTCCGCACGGCCTGCATCAGCACCGCCGCGTCGATCTCGTCCTTCATCGGCGCCAGCGACGGGCCGACCATGCGCTCGCCCAGCAGCAGCCCGACCTGGTCCCTGGCCGGCACGGCCGGCTCGCTGCCCGGCGGCTGGCCGGGGACGCGCTGGCCCGAGCGCGCGGCAAGCGCGGCCTGCAGCGCGGCGTGGGTGGCCTGCGCCTGCTCTTCGGACTGGAGCGGCTTGCCGCCGGCCAGGGCGTTGTCCAGGCCCTTCTGCATCGCGGCGAAATCGACGTCCTTGGCGACCGGCTGGAACGAACGGGCCACGTCCAGGCCGATGGCGTAGCTGATCTTTTCCTTCTCGGTCTGCAGCGAAGCCCTGTCCTGCGCCACGGCCGTGCCTGCCATCATGCTCGCTCCGATCACCAGCGACGCCACGGCGCCGCGCATGCGGTTGTTCATCTGGGTTTGTTCCCTGAGGGTTGATCCGTTCCGCCGACGACAGCCGGCGCGGCGGCATTGTCGCATGCAGCGGCCGCGCGGTTCACAGCTTCCAGTGCTTCGGCGCCGCTGCCTTCAGCTCGCGCTCGATCGCCGCGACCAGTTCCGGATCGTCGGGCTTGACCTTGCTCGGCCAGTTGCCGACCACGCGTCCGTCGCGGGAAACCAGGTACTTGTGGAAGTTCCAGCCCGGTTCGACGCCGGTGGCCGCGCGCAGGCGCCGGTACAGCGGCGTGGCATCGGCGCCGGTGACCACCACCTTCTCGTACATCGGGAACTTCACCCCGTAGGTAAGCGTGCAGAACTCCTGGATCTGCTCCTCGCTGCCCGGCTCCTGGCCACGGAAGTCGTTGGAGGGGAAGCCGAGCACGGCGAAACCACGCGCCGAATAGCGCTGCTGCAGCGCCTCCAGGCCTTCGTACTGCGGGGTGAAACCGCATTTACTGGCCGTATTCACCACCAGCAGCACCTTGCCGCCCTGCTGCTCGTTCAGGTTCACGGCAGTCTTCGACGCCAGCGGGCGGTACTCGAGGTCCAGCAGCGCCGGCCCGGCGGCCAGCGCCGGGACCGCGAGCAGGAGAAGAAAAACCTTGAGAATCATATTCTTGCTGGACATGGAAGCTCCTGCCTCTGGACGCATGCGGATAGGCCATTGGTTGGTCCGGGCAGGTGTTGACACCCTGTGTTTAGGTGTTATAGTTGAATACAACACCAGTCACCCAACGCAGGACACCCGCATGAAACGCATCCTGTCCACCCGCCGCTCCCGGTTCATGGCCCTGGGCCTGGCCGTCGCGGTCCTGGGAGCGACCCGGTGGCTGCCCGACCACGCTGGAAGCGGTGGTGATTATGGACTCGCCGAGGCCGCCGCGGTAAGCGGCGACACGGGCCTGGGTGCAGCCGCGGAGCGGCCGGCGCGCAGGATCCGGGCCTCGTCGACCATGCCCTATTTCTCCTTTGCGCAGTCGCTGCGCTCACGGGGTTGACCATGAGTGACATCCAGTGGAGCGACGGCGCTCCCATCTACCGCCAACTGAAGGACCGCGTGATCGCCATGATGCTCGACGGAATCCTCAAGCCAGGGGAAGCCCTGCCCTCCGTGCGACAGGTCGCCGCCGAGTACCAGCTCAACCCGATCACCGTCTCACGCGCCTACCAGGAGCTGGCCGACGAGGGCCTGGTGGAGAAGCGCCGCGGCCTGGGCATGTTCGTCACCGAAGAGGCGTCCAAACAGCTGCGCAGCAGCGAGCGCGACCGCTTCCTCAAGGATGAATGGCCGGCCGTCGTGGAGCGCATCCAGCGCCTCGGCCTGTCGCTGAAGGACCTGCTCAACGCCACGGGGAACCCCGCATGAACGCCGTTGCCTCCAACCACGAAGGCGCCGCCGCGGTCGTCTCGGCCCGCGGCCTGCGCAAGGCCTACAAGAACAAGGTCGCCGTCGCCGGCGCCGACTTCGACATCGGCGCCGGCCGCATCGTCGGCCTGATCGGGCCGAATGGCGCCGGCAAGACCACCGCGCTCAAGGCGATCCTGGGCCTGACCCCGTTCGAGGGCCAGCTCACGGTGCTGGGCAAGGATCCGCGCACCCAGCGCGACGAACTGATGAACGACGTCTGCTTCATCGCCGACGTGGCGGTGCTGCCGCGCTGGATCCGGGTGAAGGAGGCGATCGACTTCGTCGCCGGCGTCCACCCGCGCTTCGACCGCGCCAAGTGCGAGCGCTTCCTGGCCAACACCCAGCTGCACCCGAAGCTGCGCGTGCGCGAGATGTCCAAGGGCATGATCGTGCAGCTGCACCTGGCCCTGGTGATGGCCATCGACGCGCGCCTGCTGGTACTGGACGAGCCGACGCTGGGCCTGGACATCCTCTACCGCAAGCAGTTCTACCAGCGCCTGCTGGAGGACTACTTCGACGAGGACAAGACCATCCTGGTCACCACCCACCAGGTCGAGGAGATCGAGCACATCCTCACCGACGTACTGTTCATCCGCGACGGGAAGATCGTGCTGTCCTCGCCGATGGAGGACGTGGCCGAGCGCTACACCGAGGTGCTGGTGGGCGCCGACGCGCTCGAACCGGCCCGCGCGCTCAAACCGATCGACGAGCGCGCCCTGCCCTTCGGCAAGACCGTGCTGCTGTTCGACGGCAACGGCCCCGACGGCGCGCCCACCGGCGTCACCCGCGCGCAGCTGGCCGCCCTGGGCGAGACCCGCAACCCCGGCCTCGCCGACCTGTTCGTCGCCACCATGAAGGGGACCTACGCATGAACGCCCTGACCACCGCCGCCTCCACCCCGTCGCACGGCACGGCGAAGTTCAAGTGGCTGCTGCAGCGCGAGTACTGGGAGAACCGCGGAGGCTTCTTCTGGGCGCCGCTGATCGCCGGCGCGATCATCGTTGGCCTGAACCTGATCCTGGCGGTGATCGGCAGCATTGCCGCGCGCCGCAGCATGGGCAGCAGCGGCTTCGTCTTCGACGACGCCGACCCGCACCAGGTCGCCCAGGCACTGGGTGCGATGGGCGACGGCATGCTGCTCGGCGGCGTGATCGTGGCCTGTATTGTCCTCGCCTTCGTGGTGTTCTTCTACGCGCTGGGCGCGCTGTACGACGACCGCCGCGACCGCAGCGTGCTGTTCTGGAAGTCGCTGCCGCTGTCCGATTCGCAGATGGTCCTGTCCAAGGCCGCCTGGGCGCTGGTGCTCGCGCCGCTGTGGGCGATCGGCGTGGGCCTGCTGATCGGGGTGGCGCTGTGGGTGATCTCGGCGCTGACCATCACCGTGAACGGTGTTCCCGCCGCACATGCCGTGTTCACCCAGTCGCACCCGCTGCGGATCATCGGTGGCGTGCTGGCCTCGCTGCCGGTGTACATGGTCTGGGCGCTGCCGACCGTGGGCTGGCTGATGTTCTGCTCGGCCTGGGCGCGCTCCAAGCCGTTCCTGTGGGCGGTGCTGGTGCCGGTGCTGGCCTGCGTGGTGATCAGCATGATGACGATCCTGCCGAACGTCGACATCGCCCACGACAAGGTCTGGTACACCGTCGTCTACCGCGGCCTGCTGAGCGTGGTCCCCGGTGCCTGGTACCCGGTGGTGGGCGGCGTGGTCGGCGAGACCGGCGCGATCAACACGCCCGACGACCTGGCCGGCGCGATCGACCTGACCCGCAGCTGGCACGCCTTCGCCTCGTTCGACATCTGGATCGGCGCGCTGGTCGGCGTGGCCCTGATCGCCGCCGCCATCCGCCTGCGCCGCTGGCGCGACGAGGCCTGACCCGGGCCGCCCCCGCCATCCGCGGACACATACAAGGAAACCCTCCATGCATCCGACTTTCCGCCGCTCGCTCCTGCTCGGCCTGCTCCTGGCCCCCACCGTGGCGCTGGCCGACGACGGCCGCTGTACCCACTCGGCCCCGCGCTCGCTGGCGCTGGACCTGGCCGGGGTGAAGACGGTACGGGTGGAGACCAACCAGCACGACGTCCGCCTGCGGGCCGCGCCCGGCACCAGCCACGCGCTGCAGGGCCGCGCCTGCGCCAGCAAGCCGCAGTGGCTGGACGACCTGACCGTGACCCAGGAACGCAAGGGCGACACCCTGGTGGTGCGGGCGCGCCGCGAACGCGAGGCCGGCCTGTCCAGCCTGTTCGGCGATAACCACGCATCGCTGGAGCTGTCGGGCACGGTGCCCGAGGGCGTGCTGGTGCAGCTGGTGGTCGGCTCCGGCGACGGCTCGCTCGAGGGCGCCGCGGCGGCCAGCGCCGACGTCGGCTCCGGCGACGTGAAGCTGCGTGGCATCCGCGGCCCGGTGACCGCCAAGGTCGGCTCGGGCGACATCGAGATCGACGGCGCCGGCTCGCTGGACGTACTGTCGATCGGATCGGGCGATGTCAAGGTGCGCAACGTGGGCGGCGATGCCAAGGTCGGCAGTATCGGTTCGGGCGACTTCGAACTGGACGGCGCCCGCGGCGACGTCCGCATCGGCTCGATCGGCTCCGGCGACGCCGACCTGCACAACGTGTCTGGCGCGGTCCGGATCGACTCGATCGGATCGGGTGATGCCGAGGTCCGCGGCGCGGCCAGCCTGTCGGTCGGCTCAATCGGCAGCGGCGGCGTGGACCACCGCGGCGTCACCGGCCGCATCGACCTGCCACGCGAACATTGATCGAGCAACGGGAGGATCACATGGACAACACAACCCGCAATCGCCGTGCCCTGCTGCCGGCACTGCTGCTGGCCTGCACCCTGCCCATCGCCGCGCACGCGGCCAAGCCGGCGAAAGGCGGCGTCGAAGGCGAAATCAGCAGCGAACTTGCCCAGGCGCGCAAGGAAGTCAGCCGCGAACTGGCCGCCGCCCGCGCCGAGCTGGAGAACGGCAACCTTGAACTCGGCAACGGCATGCACTTCGGCAAGTCGCGGCACCGCGACGACGGCAAGCCGCTGCCGAAGGCGGAGATCACCCCGGACGGCGATTTCCTGATCGAAGGCGAGGCAGTGGCCATCGACACGGCGCAGCGCCGCGAACTGCTGGCCTACCGCGCCCAGGTCATCGACATCGCCAATGCCGGCATCGACATCGGCGAACGCAGCGCGCAGCTGGCGATCGACGCGGTCGACCGCGGCCTGTTCAGCCTCATGTTCAGCGCGATGACCGGCAGCCTGGAACGCCGCATCGAGAAGACGGTCAAGGAAGCGATCGAGCCGGGCTTGCTGCAGATCTGCGACAGCCTGCCGGCGCTGATGGACTCGCAGCAGCGCCTGGCCACCCGCCTGCCGCAGTTCCGTCCGTACGCCACGCTCGAGGCCGACGACGTCAACGACTGCGCCGACGACATGCGCAGCGAATTCGCCACCCTTTGAAGGAACAGACCATGCGCACCTTGCAGATCCTCGCCCTCGCCGCCCTGCTGCCGCTGGCGGCCTGCGGCCGCGACGAACCGCCGGCCACGCCGGTCACGCCCGCATCGGGCGACGCCGCCGCGCAGGCGCCGGCCGACACCGCCCTGGGCCGCAAGATCCAGCAGGCGATGGCCGAGGCCAGCAGGAAACTGGCCACCGAGAACATCCGCGTCGGCGGCAAGCGCGACAAGGGCTACCCGGGCGCCGCCGACGGCAGCAGGCTGCCCAGGGCCGAGATCACGCCGCAGGGCGACCTGCTGATCGAGGGCAAGGCGGTGGCGGTGGACGACAACCAGCGGCAACTGCTGCTGGCCCATCGCTCGGACCAGATCGCCATCGCCCAGGCCGGGATCGCGATCGGCATGCGCGGGGCGGACCTGGGGGTGAAGGCGGCGACCGGCGCGCTCAAGAGCGTGTTCTCCGGCACCAGCGACGAGTTCGAAAAGCAGATGGAGGCCGAGGGCAAGCTCATCGAAGCGGAGGCCAACAAGCTGTGCACGCTGATGCCGGGGCTGCTGGCTTCGCAGCAGGCGCTCGCCGCGGCGCTGCCGGAATTCAGGCCCTACGCGACGATGGACCAGTCCGACGTGGACGATTGCGGCAAGGACGGCTACTTCGACTCCGGCGATGGCGATGGCGGCACGACCACCGCGGCAGCGGCCGGAGACGCTTCCGGTGAGCCTGCCAGTGGCGACCACACCCGCGACGCCGCGGCCGAAGCCGACGCCGCCGCGCGCGGCTCGTCGACTCCGCAGTAAGAAAAAGAAAAGGGGACGGAGGGAATTAACGTTTCAAGCGTTAATTCCCTCCGTCCCCTTTCTGTTTTTCAGCCTCCGCCGCCGCCCGGCTTGCCGTGGATGCCGCCCCTGGCCAGCACGGCCGGGTCCAGCAGCGGTTGCAGGGTCTTCGCCGGCAGGCCGGTGACCTCGATCGCCACCTCCAGCACCGGGCGGCCCTGCGCGTAGGCCTGCTTGGCGATGGCCGCGCCCTTCTCGTAGCCGATCACCGGGTTCAGTGCGGTGACCAGGATCGGGTTGCGGTCCAGCGCCTCGCGGACCCGGTCGCGGCGTACCACCAGCCCGGCGATGGCCGAGTCGGCGAGCAGGCGCGAGATGTTGGACAGCAGGCCGATCGAATCGAGCAGGTTGGCCGCGATCAGCGGCAGGGTCACGTTGAGCTGGAAGTTGCCGGTCTGGCCGGCGACCGTCACCGCGGTGTGGTGGCCGATCACCTGCGCGGCGACCATGACCGTGGCTTCCGGGATCACCGGATTGACCTTGCCGGGCATGATCGAACTGCCGGGCTGCAGCGCTGGAAGCTCGATCTCGCCCAGGCCGGCCAGCGGCCCGGCATTCATCCAGCGCAGGTCGTTGGCGATCTTGATCAGCGCCACCGCCAGCGCGTTGAGCTGGCCGGACAGTTCGACCGCATCGTCCTGCGCGGCCAGGCCCTCGAACTTGTCGGCCGCGCTCTCGAAGCGGGTGCCGGCGAGCGTGGACAGCGCCTTCGCCGCCCTGGCGCCGAAACGCGGGTCGGCATTGATCCCGCTGCCGATGGCGGTGCCGCCCAGCGGCAGCCGGCGCAGCCGCTTGAGGCTGTCCCTGATCCGCGCTTCGGCCGACTCCAGCTGCGCGGCCCAGGCGCCGAACTCCTGCTCGAAGGTCAGTGGCATGGCGTCCATCAGGTGGGTGCGGCCGGTCTTGACCACCTTGCGCAGCGCGCGGCCACGCCTGCCGATGGTGCGGCGCAGGTGCGCCAGCGCCGGCAGCAGGTCCTCCACCACCGCCAGCTGCGCGGAGACGCGGATCGCGGTGGGCACGACGTCGTTGGAGCTCTGGCCGAGGTTGACGTGGTCGTTGGGGTGGACCTGGCCCTTGCCGGCCTTGCCCGACATGTTCGCGAGCGCGGCGATCACCTCGTTGGCGTTCATGTTCGAGGAGGTACCCGAGCCGGTCTGGTAGATGTCCACCGGGAAATGGGCGTCGTGGCGGCCGTCGGCCACCTCCAGCGCGGCGGCGCGCACGGCGGCGGCGACGTTCTTCGGCAGCAGGCCCAGGCCGGCGTTGACCTCGGCCGCGGCGGCCTTGACCAGCCCCAGCGCACGGATGAAGCCGCGCGGCATCGGCCGTCCGGAGACCGGGAAATTCTGTACCGCGCGCTGGGTCTGCGCGCCCCACAGGGCGTCGACCGGGACCTGCAGTTCGCCCATCGAGTCGTGTTCGGTGCGGGTACGGACGGCGGGCACGGCGCCGGCGCGCGGCTTCGGCGCGGGCGCCTTGGCGCGGGGACGTGCGGGGGACTTGCTCATGACCGTCTCCAGTGGGAATGGACTACGGCGGGCGGCGGGCGCCGCGCCTGCGGCTGGCTTGGGCCAGGCAGCATACCGCCTCCGCGGCGCGGCCCTGCGCGCCTTGCACCGTAGAGCGGGGCTTGCCCCGCTGCTGCCGCCGTCCGGTTTCCCGGGCAATCGGGCGTGGGTAGCCGGGCAAGCCCGGCTCTACGGCGGTCCGGCATGGCGGGCGCGCAGAGCCTAGACTATGCGGCCCTGTTCGCCAGTCTGCCGCCCCCATGCCGGATTCCGCCCTGCTTGCCCTGTCCCCGCTCGACGGCCGCTACGCCTCGAAGGTCGACGCGCTGCGCCCGATCTTCTCCGAATACGGCCTGATCAAGGCACGGATCAAGGTCGAGGTCGAATGGCTGCTGGCGCTGGCCGCCGAACCCGGCATCGCCGAGCTGGCGCCGTTCTCCAGCGCCGCGCAGGCGCGCCTGCGCGTGCTGGCAGAGGGTTTCTCCGTGGCCCACGCGGCGCGGGTCAAGGAGATCGAACGCACCACCAACCACGACGTCAAGGCGGTGGAGTACTTCATCAAGGAGCAGCTCAGGGACGATGCCGGCGCGCTTGCCGAAGAGCTGGGCCCGGCGCTGGAATTCGTCCACTTCGCCTGCACCAGCGAGGACATCAACAACCTGTCCTACGCGCTGATGCTGCGCGAGGCACGCGACGCCGTGCTGCTGCCGGCGATCGACGGCGTCGTCGCCAGCCTGCGCCGGCTCGCGCACGAACAGGCCGCGCAGCCGATGCTGTCGCGCACCCACGGCCAGACCGCCTCGCCGACCACCCTGGGCAAGGAAGTGGCCAATGTCGTGGCGCGGCTGGAACGGCAGCGCCGGCAGATCGCCGCGGTCGAGCTGACCGGCAAGATCAACGGCGCGGTCGGCAACTACAACGCCCATGCGGCCAGCTATCCGGACGTGGACTGGCCGGCGTTCGCCCAGCGCTTCGTCGAGAGCCTCGGCCTGCCGTTCAACCCCTGGACCACCCAGATCGAGCCGCACGACAACATCGCCGAACTGGGCGACGCGGTTCGCCGCGCCAACACCGTGCTGGTCGACCTGGCGCGAGACGTCTGGGGCTACATCTCGCTGGGCTATTTCCGGCAGAAGCTCAAGGAAGGCGAGATCGGTTCCTCGACCATGCCGCACAAGGTTAACCCGATCGACTTCGAGAACGCGGAAGGCAACTTCGGCCTGGCCAACGCCCTGTTCGAGCACTTCTCGGCCAAGCTGCCGATCAGCCGCTGGCAGCGCGACCTCACCGACTCCACCGTGCTGCGCGCGCTGGGCACCGCGTTCGGCCACACCCAGGTGGCGCTGGACTCGCTGGCCAAGGGCCTGGGCAAGCTGCAGGTGAACCCGCAGCGCCTGGACGCCGACCTGGACGCGGCCTGGGAGGTGCTGGCCGAAGCGGTGCAGACGGTGATGCGCCGGCACGGCCTGCCCAACCCGTACGAGCAGCTCAAGGCGCTGACCCGCGGCCGAGACGGGATCGACGCCGAAGCGATGCGCGCCTTCATCGCCGCGCTGGACCTGCCGGCCGACGCGCGCGCGCGCCTGCAGGCGCTCACGCCCGGCGCCTATGTCGGCCTGGCCGAGCGCCTGGCGCGGGCTGTCTGACCGACCGGCCATGCGACTGCACGATGCCGCCGCGCTCGCGACCGTGCTTGCGATGGCCACCGCCATTGCCGGCCCCGCGTCCGCCTCCACTCCCGCGCACACCCACACTCACACCGGTACGCCCGAAGGCGTCGCCGCGCCGGCACCGGCATCTGCGCCGTCGACCGCCTGCCCCGCCAACGCCGGCTGGGACACGCCGTCCCCGCCGCGCCACGTCCACGGCGACATCTGGTACGTCGGCACCTGCGGCATCACCGCGCTGCTGGTGACCTCGCCGCAGGGGCACGTGCTGCTGGACGGCGGCACCGCCAGGGGCGCGGCGCTGGTCGAGGCGAATATCCGCGCCGCCGGATTCCGGGTCGAGGACGTGAAGTACATCGCCGGCTCGCACGAACACTTCGACCACGCCGGCGGTATCGCCGCGCTGCAGGCGGCCAGCGGCGCCACCGTGGTCGCGCGCGAGCCGGCCGCCGTGGTGCTCGAGCGCGGCCACGCCGACCGCGGCGACCCGCAGCTGCAGGAACTCGAGGCGATGGCACCGGTGGCCGCGGTCCGCCGCATCACCGACGGCGAGGTGCTGGCGCTGGGGCCGCTGCGCCTGACCGCGCACGCCACGCCCGGCCACTCGCCCGGCGGCAGCAGCTGGACCTGGCGTTCCTGCGACGGCGTTGCCTGCCTGGACATCGCCTACGTCGACAGCCTCAGCGCGATCTCCGACGACCACTGGCGCTTCAGCGATCCGGCCAACGCCGCTTACCTCGCCGCCTTCCGCCGCACCCTGGACACGGTCGCCGCCCTGCCCTGCGATATCCTGATCACCCCGCACCCGGGAGCCAGCGAACTGTGGTCGCGGCTGGGTCCGGCGGCGACCCGCCCGCTGTCCGGCGACGGCGCGTGCCGCGCCAACGCCGACGGCGCCCGCGCCCGCCTGGACAAGCGCCTGGCGGACGAAGCGGCCGCCCCGCGCCCGGACTGATTGCCCCGCCACGCCGACGCGAGCCGACATGCAGCCGCCCACCCGCATCGACGTCGACGAACCCGCCCGCGCCTCGCCCCGGGATCGCAGCGTGCCGGCCTCCCCGCGCGGGTACGGCGGGTGCGTCCCGCTTCCCGGCCGGCGCCACCACGAGACAGCCTCATGAGTACCCGCAAGAGCCCCGCCGCCACCAGGACCGCTGCCAAGGCCGCCGCCAAGGGCAGCCCGGAGACCCGCAGCGCGGCTCCACCGATCGAGATCGACGGCGCCGCGCTGCCGCCGCTGGGCATGGACCCGGCGGTGTTCCTGCGCGACTACTGGCAGAAGCGCCCGCTGCTCATCCGCAACGCCTTCCCCGGCCTGCGCAGCCCGCTGATGCCCGAGGACCTGGCCGGCCTGGCCTGCGAGGAAGGCACGCTGTCCCGCCTGATCCGGCATGACCGCGGCCGCGATGCCTGGAGCGTGCGCCACGGCCCGTTCGCCGAAGAGGACTTTCCCGGCCTGCCCGACCACGACTGGACCCTGCTGGTCCAGGACGTGGACAAGTGGGATCCGGACGTGGCCGCCCTGCTCGACCATTTCCGCTTCCTGCCGCGCTGGCGGATCGACGACATCATGGTCAGCTTCGCCGCCACCGGCGGCTCGGTCGGCGCGCACGTGGACCAGTACGACGTGTTCCTGCTGCAGTCGCATGGACACCGCCGCTGGCAGATCGATGCCGGAGCGAACCCGCCACTGGACTTCCGCGACGACGTCGAACTGAAGCTGCTGCGCGAGTTCACCCCCACCCACGACTGGGTGCTGGCCCCCGGCGACATGCTCTACCTGCCGCCGAACGTGCCCCACCACGGCATCGCCGAGGATCCGTGCCTGACCATTTCGGTCGGCATGCGCGCCCCGGCCGCCGCGGAACTGATCGGCGACTGGCTGGACGACCTGCTCGCGGAAACCGACGAGTCGGTGCGCTACCACGACGAGGACCTGCAGGTGCCGGTCGATCCGAACGAGATCGACGTGGCCGCGATGAACCGCGTCGTCGCCGCGCTCAACGCGATCCGGATGAACGACCCCGACCGGCTCGGCGACTGGTTCGGCCGCTTCATCACCACCTACCGCGCCGCCGGCGAGGTGATGCCGCGCGGTGACGAGCGCCCGCGGATCGAGCTGGAATGGGACCTCACCCAGGGCGCGGCGCTGCAGCGCCACCCCTGGTCGCGGATGGCCTGGCGGCGCAATACCGCTGGCGGCGGCGCCAGCCTGTTCTGCAGCGGCCGCACCCTGGCCCTGCCGCTGGCCGACGCCCGCCTGCTCGCCGACACCCGGCTGCTCGACGGCGCGGCCTGGAACGCGCTGTCCGAGGCCGGCCGCGAAGCCGCGCACGGGCTCTATCAGGCCGGCCACTACGCACTGCTGGCCGACGACCCCGACGCGGACTACGACGACGGGGACGCGTGAGCCCGGCCACCACAACGGCCGGCTTCGCCATTGCCGGCGTCGATTACGCGCTCGAGCATGCGCGGCTGCACGCCGTGCGCGAGGTGGTGTTCGTGCAGGGCCAGCAGGTCCCGGCCGCGCTCGAGCGTGACGCGCTGGACCCGCTGTGCTTCCACGTCCTGGCCGTGGACGCCGGCGGCGCGCCGGTGGGCGCCGCGCGCCTGACCCCGGAGCGCCGGATCGGGCGCATGGCGGTGCTGGAAGCCTTCCGCGGCCGCGGCATCGGCGAGGCGATGCTGGCCGCGCTGCTGGACGAGGCCCGCCGCCGCGGCTGGCCCGAGGTCAGCCTGCACGCGCAGGTGCATGCGCTGCCGTTCTACGCCCGCGCCGGCTTCGTCCCCGCCGGCCCGGTGTTCGACGAGGCCGGGATCGCCCACCGCGAAATGCGCCGGCGCCTGCCCGGGGCCAGCGCGGTGGAGGACGTGGACGCGGCGGCGGCGGTGCTGGTGGCCCTGGCCGGGCACGCGCGCCGCGAGCTGGGGCTCTACAGCCGGGCCATGGACCCGGGCCTGCTCGACCGCGCCGACGTGCTTGAGGCGCTGCGCCGTTTCGCGGTGCGGCCGGGCGAGCGCCGGGTGCGGATCCTGCTGCAGGACGCGGCCACCCCGCAGCGCAATGGCACGCCGCTGCTGCCGCTGGCCCAGCGCCTGCCCAGCGTGTTCGCGTTCCGCGAGGTCCGCGATCCGGTGGACGCGCGCTATGCGTCCGCCTACGCCTTCAACGACACCGGCGGGGCGCTGTTCCGGCCACTGGGTCACCGCTTCGACGGCGAGGGCGGTGTCGAGGACGCGCCGGTCGCGCGCCGCCTGCAGCTGGAATTCGAACGGGTCTGGGAGCGTTCGCGGCCCTGCACCGAATACCGCGCCCTCTAGCGCTTCGCCGGCCGCGGCCTGCATGAACGGAATCCTGCCGCGGACGCGCCGCGCGACCGCTCCGGACGGGCCTGATATGCGCTTTCCAGCGCCGCGGCGGACGATCCCGGCACAGTGCGCGGAGGCGGTCATGCGCGAGTGTGAACAGGCCCCGCCGGTGGGCGCGGAACGGGGCGTCTGGGCCCTTCGTATAGGTCCCTGAATGCGCACGGAGGGGTATACTTTGCGGCTGTCATGCCAGTTACGCCGGGCCCGAGGCAGCCTCGGTTCCGTCCCCCACCCAGACGCGGCAGCATCGTGGACAACCTACTAAAGCAGTTTGCGCAGTCTTCGCAGCTCGGCAGCAATGCCGCCTTCATCGAGGACCTGTACGAGCAGTACCTGGTCTCCCCCGACAGTGTCGATCCGAAGTGGAAAGCGTATTTCGACGGTTTCCAGGGCCACCAGGCCGGTGACATCCCGCATTCGGCGGTCATAGCCCACATCGCCGACGCCGCCCGCCACGCCGCCAACAACGGCTTTGCCGATGCCCCGGCCGGCGACGAGCGCGAGCGCAATGTCGGCCGCCTGATCACCGCCTACCGCTCGCGCGGCCACCTCGGCGCGAAGCTCGACCCGCTGGCGCTGACCCCGTCGATGAACCCGCCCGACCTGGGCCTGTCGTTCCACAACCTGTCCGAGCGCGACCTGGACGGCGAGTTCAGCACCGGCGGCCTGGCCGGCCAGCCGCGGATGCGGCTGCGCGACCTGCTCGCCCGGCTGCAGGCGACCTACACCGGCTCCATCGGCGCCGAGTTCATGCACATCCCCGAGGTCGAGCAGCGCCAGTGGCTGTACCAGCGCCTGGAGCTGGCCGGCGGCGACTACGACCTCGGTGCCGGAACCCGCCAGCGCGTGCTGGAGCGGCTGACCGCCGCCGAGGGCCTGGAGCGCTACCTGCACACCAAGTACGTCGGCCAGAAGCGCTTCTCGCTGGAAGGCGGCGATTCGCTGATCCCGCTGCTGGACAAGGTGATCCGCCAGGCCGGCGTGGACAAGGTCAAGGACATCGTGGTCGGCATGGCCCACCGCGGCCGCCTCAACGTGCTGGTCAACACCCTGGGCAAGAACCCGCGCAAGCTGTTCGACGAGTTCGAGGGCAAGTTCGAGCACGACGCCCGCGCCCACGCCGGCGACGTGAAGTACCACATGGGCTTCTCCGCCGACATCGCCACCCCTGGCGGCCCGGTGCACCTGGCCCTGGCCTTCAACCCCTCGCACCTGGAGATCGTCGACCCGGTGGTCGCCGGCTCGGGGCGTTCGCGCCAGGAGCGCCGCGGTGACGACGAGCGCCGCCAGGTGCTGCCGATCCTGATCCACGGCGACGCCGCGTTCGCCGGCCAGGGCGTGGTGATGGAACTGTTCCAGATGTCGCAGGCGCGCGGCTTCGCCGTCGGCGGCACCCTGCACGTGGTGATCAACAACCAGGTCGGCTTCACCACCAGCAACAAGGAAGACGCCCGCTCCACCCTGTACTGCACCGACGTGGCCAAGATGGTCGGCGCGCCGGTGTTCCACGTGAACGGCGACGACCCGGAAGCGGTCGTGTTCGTCGCGAAGCTGGCCTACGAGTTCCGCCAGCAGTTCAGGAAGGACGTGGTCATCGACCTAGTCTGCTACCGCCGCCACGGCCACAACGAGGCCGACGAGCCGGCGGCGACCCAGCCGGTGATGTACCAGACCATCCGCAAGCATCCCACCACCCGCGAGCTGTACGCGGCACGCCTCGAGAAGGCCGGGGTGATCGCCGCCGGCGCCGGCAAGGCGCTGGTGGACGAGTACCGCGACAAGCTCGACGCCGGCGAGGTCACCACCGACCTGGCCGGCTCCAAACCGGAAGACTACGAGCTGACCATCGACTGGTCGAAGTACCTCTCGGGCACCCTGTCCGACGCGGTCGACACGAAGGTCAAGAAGGGCACGCTGCAGCAACTGGCGAAGATCATCAACACGATCCCGCAGGGCGTGTCGCTGCACCCGCGCGTGGCCAAGATCTACGAGGACCGGGCGAAGATGTCCGCCGGCGAGATCGGCGGCGACTGGGGCTTCGCCGAGAACCTGGCCTACGCCACCCTGCTGTCCGAGGGTTACGGCCTGCGCCTGGTCGGCCAGGATGCCGGCCGCGGCACGTTCTTCCACCGCCACGCGGTGCTGCACGACCAGAAGACCGACAGCTACTACCTGCCGCTGCGCCAGCTGGTCGAGAGTCCCGAGCAGTGCACCATCATCGACTCGCTGCTCAGCGAGGAGGCGGTGATGGCGTTCGAGTACGGTTTCTCCACCACCGACCCGAACACCCTGGACATCTGGGAAGGTCAGTTCGGCGACTTCGCCAACGGCGCCCAGGTGGTGATCGACCAGTTCATCGCCTCGGGCGAGGCCAAGTGGGGCCGCATCTCCGGCCTGACCCTGCTGCTGCCGCACGGCTACGAAGGCCAGGGCCCGGAGCACAGTTCCGCGCGCCTGGAGCGCTTCCTGCAGCTGTGCGCGCTGGAGAACATGCTGGTCTGCGTGCCGACCACCCCGGCGCAGTGCTTCCACATGCTGCGCCGGCAGATGAAGATGGGCACGCGCAAGCCGCTGGTGGTGATGAGCCCGAAGTCGCTGCTGCGCCACAAGCTGGCGGTGTCCAGCCTGGACGAACTGGCCAACGGCGGATTCCAGCACCTGATCCCGGACGCCTCGGCCAATGCGAAGAAGGTCAAGCGCGTGGTGGTGTGTTCCGGCAAGGTCTACTACGACCTGCTCGAGGACCAGCAGAAGCGCGGCCAGGACGACGTCGCCATCGTCCGCGTCGAGCAGCTGTACCCGTTCCCGCGCGAGCTGCTGGCCGCCGAGCTCAAGAAGTACGCCAAGGCCACCGACGTGGTCTGGTGCCAGGAGGAGCCGCAGAACCAGGGCGCGTGGTACCAGATCAAGCACCACCTGCAGGCTTGCCTGGGCAAGGGCCAGGCGCTGAGCTACGCCGGCCGCCTGCGCTCGCCGTCGCCGGCGGTGGGCCACTTCGCCGACCATGTCGAGGAACAGCTCAAGCTGGTCGCCGATGCGCTGGTCAACCCGCCCGGCAACCAGATCGCCGCCGAATAATCCGTCGCCCCACGCATACAGGAATCAAGGACGCCCCATGGCCACCGAAGTCAAAGTTCCGGTCCTTCCCGAATCGGTCTCCGATGCCACCATTGCCAGCTGCCACAAGAAGGCCGGCGACGCGGTCAAGCGCGACGAGAACCTGGTCGACCTGGAGACCGACAAGGTCGTGCTCGAGGTCCCCTCGCCGGTCGACGGCGTGCTGAAGGAGATCAAGTTCCAGGAAGGCGACACGGTGACCAGCCAGCAGCTGCTGGCGATCATCGAGGAGGGCGCCGTCGCCGCAGCCCCGGCGGCGAAGCCGGCCGCCGGCGCCGAAGAGGGGCCGGAGAAGAAGGGCGCCGCCAAGGCCGAGGCCGCCGCGCCGTCTTCGACCCGTCCGGCCCCGGCTGCCGGCGGCGACCTGCCCCCGGGCGCCCGCGCCACCGCCGCCCGCGAAGGCGTCGACGCCTCGCAGGTCGAGGGCAGCGGCCGCCGCGGCGCGGTGACCAAGGAAGACATCGTCAACTACGCCCGCAGCGGCGGTGCCGGCAAGGCCGGCGGCGCGCGCCCGGAAGAACGCGTGCCGATGACCCGCATCCGCAAGCGCATCGCCGAACGGCTGATGCAGTCCAAGGACTCGATCGCGATGCTGACCTCGTTCAACGAGGTCAACCTCGCCAAGGTCTCGGCCGCGCGCAAGGAACTGCAGGACGACTTCCAGAAGGCGCACGGCATCAAGCTGGGCTTCATGAGCTTCTTCGTGAAGGCCGCGGCCAACGCACTGCAGCGCTTCCCGGTGGTCAACGCCTCGGTCGACGGCGACGACATCATCTACCACGGCTACGCCGACATCTCGATCGCGGTGTCCACCGACAAGGGCCTGGTGACGCCGGTGCTGCGCAACGTCGAGCGGCAGGGCTTCGCCGAGATCGAGCAGGGCATCGCCGATTACGCGAAGAAGGCGCGCGACGGCAAGCTCGGCCTGGACGACCTGCAGGGCGGCACCTTCACCATCACCAACGGCGGCACCTTCGGCTCGCTGATGTCGACCCCGATCGTCAACCCGCCGCAGAGCGCGATCCTGGGCATGCACACGATCAAGGAGCGCCCGATCGCCGAAAACGGCCAGGTCGTGATCGCGCCGATGATGTACATCGCGCTGTCCTACGACCACCGCATCATCGACGGCAAGGACGCGGTGCAGTTCCTGGTCGACATCAAGAACCAGCTCGAGAACCCGAACCGCATCCTGTTCGGCCTCTGATCGCCTGGAAGGCAAAGGAATCCTGCAATGGCTGAGAACTTCGACGTCGTCGTCATCGGTGCCGGCCCCGCCGGCTACCACGCCGCGATCCGCGCCGCGCAGCTGGGCCTGAAGACCGCGTGCATCGACGCGGCGCTGGGCAAGGACGGCAAGCCGGCGCTGGGCGGCACCTGCCTGCGCGTGGGCTGCATCCCCTCCAAGGCGCTGCTGGACTCGACCCACCAGTACGAGAACATGCTGCACAAGTTCGACCAGCACGGCATCAGCTTCAAGGATGCGGCCATCGACGTGGAGAAGATGGTCGCCCGCAAGGACGGCATCGTGAAGCAGTTCACCGGCGGCATCGCGATGCTGTTCAAGGCGAACAAGGTGACCGCGTACTACGGCTTCGGGCAGCTGCAGCCGGGCAACGTGGTCAAGGTGAAGCAACACGACGGCAGCGAAGTCGAGCTCAAGGGCACCAACGTCATCATCGCCGCCGGCTCGGATTCGATCGAGCTGCCGTTCGCGAAGTTCGATGGCGAGAACATCGTCGACAACGTCGGCGCGCTGGACTTCACCGAGGTCCCGAAGCGCCTGGCCGTGATCGGTGCCGGCGTGATCGGCCTGGAGCTGGGCAGCGTGTGGCGCCGCCTGGGCGCCGAGGTGACCATCCTCGAGGCGCTGCCGGACTTCCTGCCGGCCGCCGACGCCGAAGTGGCCAGGCTGGCCGCGCGCGAGTTCAAGAAGGAAGGCCTGGACATCAGGCTGGGCGCCAAGGTTTCCAAAGCCGAAATCACTGGCAAGGGCAAGAAGAAGGAAGTGTCCATCGCCTACACCGACGCCAAGGGCGAGCAGGCGCTGGTGGTCGACAAGCTGCTGGTGGCCGTCGGCCGCCGCGCCGCGTCGAAGGGCCTGCTGGCCGAGGGCACCGGCGTGCAGCTCAACGAGCGCGGCCAGGTCGTGGTCGACGAGCATTGCCACACCGGCGTCGACGGCGTCTGGGCGGTGGGCGACTGCGTGCGCGGGCCGATGCTGGCGCACAAGGGCTTCGAGGAAGGTATCGCCGTCGCCGAGCTGATCGCCGGCCTGCCCGGCCACGTCAACCTCGACACCATCCCCTACGTCATCTACACCGCGCCTGAGATCGCCTGGGTCGGCAAGACCGAGCAGCAGCTCAAGGCCGAGGGCGTGCCGTACAAGGCCGGCAGCTTCCCGTTCGCCGCCGTCGGCCGCGCCGTGGCCATGGCCGAGCCGACCGGCTTCGTCAAGGTGATCGCCCACGCCGAAACCGACCGCGTGCTGGGCATGCACCTGATCGGGCCGAACGTGTCCGAGCTGGTCCACGAGGGCGTGCTGACCATGGAGTTCAGCGGCTCGGCCGAGGACCTGGCACGGATCTGCCACGCCCATCCGTCGCTGTCCGAGGCCGTGCACGACGCGGCGATGGCGGTCGACAAGCGCGCCATCCACAAGGCCAACTGAAGGTTGGCTTTATGGATGCCTGGCGTTTGCGCCCGCAAACGCCAGGATCCCCGTACTGCCATCCCTGCCACCCGCGCCGTTGGCGCGAACCGCCCCCGACTCGGGGGCTATGGCCAGAAGCCGGGCACTGCCCGGCTTTGCTGTTTGGCCCATCCGCATGACACCCCATGCCATCAGGAGCTTGAGCCGATGACTTCGAAAGGACTGCCGCCGCGGGTTGCCGCCGGGATGTATTTCCTGGCCGGGGTGCTGTTCGTCGCCGGTGCGCTGGCTGCGCAGCGACCGGGTTTCGCCGCCGTGGGCGTCGCCTTCGCCCTGCTGGGTGCCGCCATGTGGCTGCGCCAGCGCAAGGGCCGGGACTGAGCCAGGCCGACTCCGTACGTCTTTCCACGAAAAAGATCCTCGCATGAAATCGATCTGCGTCTACTGCGGCTCCAACTCCGGCAGCAAGCCGGCCTACACCGAGCGTGCCATCGCCCTGGGCGACCGCCTGGCCAAGGAAGGGCTACGCCTGGTCTACGGTGGCGGCAACGTCGGCCTGATGGGCACGGTGGCCAACGCGGTGCTGGCCGCAGGCGGCGAGGTGACCGGGGTGATCCCCAAGCAGCTGGCCGACTGGGAAGTGGCGCACAAGGGACTGACCGAACTGGAGATCGTCGGTTCGATGCACGAGCGCAAGTCGCGCATGTTCGACCTCGCCGATGCCTTCGTCGCCCTGCCCGGCGGCTTCGGCACGATGGAGGAGATCTTCGAGATGCTGACCTGGCGCCAGCTCGGCATCGGCAACAAGCCCTGCGCCTTCCTCGACGTGGAAGGCTTCTACGCCCCGTTGATCGGCATGATCGACCGGATGGTCGCCGAGCGCTTCCTGCACCCTGACCAGCGCGCGGACCTGTGGTACGGCGGCGACATCGACGCGATGCTGGCGTGGATGCGGGCGTACGAGCCGGCGCAGGCGTCGAAGTGGATAGACGAGAAGCGGCGCGACGCATTGCGGTAGGCGCGCGGGCGCGTGGCCCGGCGGCTCGCGCTGTTGTGCTTTGCGATCGGAGCCACGATCTGGAAGCCGCCCGAGGACGTCGTACCCTGGGGATATGGCCCAAGTGGCACATGGATGTGCCACGGCCCTTCGTAAAGACAGGATGTCGTCCCGAAGGGTGGGACATATCCCCAGGGTGCGGCGGCCCCCGCCGAAGCCGACGCTTCAAGGCCCCCCGGTTCCCGCAACCAGAAGAAGAACCTTTGATTTCCGCCATCCGGATGGAAGAATCGAAGGCACTGGGTCCCGGGCGTTCGCCGGGACGAAGGAGCCCCTGCACATGTCCCTCCCCGCCACCTTCCCCGCCTTCCGCATCCACAACGACGCCGACGGCTATCGCAGCGGCATCGAGGCACTTTCGCTGGATGACCTCTCGCCCGGCGAAGTGGTGATCAAGGCCAAGTGGTCCTCGGTCAACTTCAAGGACGCGCTGGCCGGCACCGGCAAGGGCAGGATCCTGCGCAGCTTCCCGCTGGTCGGCGGGATCGATGTCGCCGGGCACGTGGTTGCGTCCACCGATGCGAAGTTCAGGGAAGGCGACCCGGTGCTGGTCACCGGCAGTGGCCTGAGCGAGACCCGCGACGGCGGCTACGCGGCCTACGCACGCCTGCCGGCCGAGTGGGTCGTCGCCCTGCCCCGCGGCCTGGACCTGCGCGAATCCATGGTCCTTGGCACGGCCGGTTCCACCGCCGCGCTGGCGCTGTACCGGATGCGCGAGAACCGGCAGCGCCCGGAGCTCGGCCCACTTGCAGTCACCGGCGCCACCGGCGGCGTCGGCTCGCTGGCGGTGGCGATCTTCAGCCGGGCCGGCTACGAGGTCCACGCGATCAGCGGCAAGCCCGGGCAGGCCGGCTACCTGCGATCGCTCGGCGCCAGCGAAGTGCTCGGCCGCGACGCGCTGGAAGCGAAGCGGCCACTGGAATCGATCCGCTTCGGCGGCGGCCTGGACAACGTCGGCGGGCCGATGCTGGTCAGCCTGCTGGCGCAGACCGCCGCTTACGGCAACGTCGCCGCCGCCGGCCTGGCCGCCACCCCGTCACTGGATGCGCTGACGGTGATGCCCTTCATCCTGCGCGGCGTCTCGCTGCTCGGCATCGGCTCGGCCGGCACCGCGCGCGACATCCGCGACGACATCTGGGCCTTGCTGGCCGACGAGTGGAAGCCGGCCAATCTCGCGGCGATCTGCACCCGCGAGGCGACGCTGGAGGAGTTGCCGTCAGTGTTCGACACCATGCTGGCCGGCGGTTCGCTGGGCCGCACGGTGGTGCGGCTGGGCTGAACGGTCCCGCCGCAGTGTGCGCACGGTCAAGTTTCGTCCCCGCGCGCCTGCATGCTGGAGGCTTCCGGCGGCTGCGCGCACCGACTACACTCCGGCGCAGGGGAAACACACCGGGGAAGCTACATGGCACGCATCCTGATCGTCGACGATTCGCCCTCCCAGCTGATGGGAATCCAGCGCATCGTCGAGAAACTCGGGCACGAGACGCTCACCGCCGAGGACGGCGCCGCGGGCGTCGAGGTGGCCAAGGCGCACCTGCCCGACCTGATCCTGATGGACGTGGTAATGCCCAACCTCAACGGGTTCCAGGCCACGCGCACGCTCAGCCGCGACGGCAGCACCCGCGACATCCCGGTCGTGCTGGTCACCACCAAGGACCAGGACACCGACCGCATGTGGGGCATGCGCCAGGGCGCCCGCGCCTACCTGACCAAGCCGTTCTCCGAATCGGACCTGTCGGACGTGATCGGCCGCCTGCTCGGCGGCGACCAGCCGGCCCCGGCGTCCGAAGAAGAAGCCTGAGGGCACGGCCGCGCCGGCCGCGTGCCCGATCGCCGGCGGCGAACGCCGCGCACGGCTGCATGCGCAATCCCCGGAGATGCGGCCACGCGGCCTGCATCCTCACTCGCCGAAGGCGCGCGCCAGGTCGCGATAGGCCTCGCGCTGCGCTTCGCTGGCCGGCGCCGGCGCCTGCACTTCCAGTTCCACGATCTGGTCGCCCGGCTGCGCGCCGGGCAGGCCGCGGCCGCGCAGGCGCAGCTTGCGCCCGGAATCGGAACCGGCCGGGATCTTCAGCTCCACCGCACCGCCCAGGGTCGGCACGCTGACCGTCGTACCCAGCGCCGCCTGCCAGGCCGGCAGCGGCAGCGTGTGGAGGATGTTGCGCCCGTCCACCTCGAACTGCGGATGGGCCTGGTATTCGATCTCCAGCAGCAGGTTGCCGCCGCCCTGGCCCTGCCCGCCCAGCCGGATCGCCTGCCCGGCGCGGATGCCCTTGGGCACCTTCACGTCGAGCTGGCGGCCGTTGAGGGTGATGCGCACGCTGTCGCCGCGGTACACCGCCTCCAGCGGCACCGCCAGCCGCGCGCGGGTGTCGCCGCGCGGCTGCGGGCCGGCGCCCGGGCGGGCGCCGCCGCCGCGCTGGCGCGCGAACAGGCTCTCGAAGAAATCGCTGAAGCCGCCGCCACCGTTGCCGCCGTGGCCACCCATGTCGCCGAAGATCTCGTTGAAGTCGTAGCCGCCGCCGTCGAAGCCACCGGGCGGCGGATCGAACTGCTGCCCCGGCCGGTAGCCGCGCGCGCGCAGCTGGTCGTAGGCGGCGCGCTTCTGCGGGTCGCGCAGCGCCTCGTAGGCCTCGCCGACCGCCTTGAACCGGTCCTCGGCGTCGGCCTCCTTGCTCACGTCGGGGTGGTACTTGCGCGCCAGCCGGCGGTAGGCCGACTTGATCTCGGCCTCGCCCGCGCTCGGTTCCACACCCAGGATCGCGTAGTAGTCCTTGAATTCCATCCGTTCACCGTCCGCTGCCTGGCCCGCACCGCCCGCACGGGCTCGCCCTGGAAACAGGACGGCCTGCGGCGCGGGCGCCACCTGTCGATTCTAAGCCGCGCCCACCACTGTGCGGGCGCATGCGCCGCGCGGCATGGCACAGGGACGCAGGCGCGCGGCGATGACGGCACTCGCCTTCCAAGCCCCACGGCGCGCACACGCGGTTGCCGCTAGACTCGGTCCGCCTCCGGCCGCGCCGGCCCTCCTCCCCCGGGATACCCCCATGACCATCCAGATCGGCGACACCATCCCCGAAGTCGTGCTCAAGCGCATCCGCGAAGGCGTGGAAAGCGTGGACACGCCCAGCCTGTTCGAGGGCCGCAAGGTGCTCCTGTTCGCCGTGCCCGGCGCGTTCACCCCGACCTGCTCGGAAAAGCACCTGCCCGGCTTCATCGCCCGCTTCGACGACTTCCGCAGCCGCGGCATCGAGGTGGTCTGCATGGCGGTCAACGACCCGTTCGTGATGCAGGCCTGGGGCAAGACCCTGGACGCGCCCGACGGCCTGCAGCTGGTCTCCGACGGCAACGCCGACCTGACCCGGGCGCTCGGACTGGAAATGGACGCCAGCGGCTACGGCATGGGCATCCGCGCCAGGCGCTTCGCGCTGTACGCGGAAGACGGCGTGGTCAGGCAGCTGTTCATCGAGGCACCGGGCGAGTTCAAGGTGTCCTCGGCCGACCACGTGCTCGAACAGCTCGGATAGGAACGGTGGAAGCATGCCCCTCTCCTCCGGGAGGGGGGCAAGGGCCATGACCGTCCTCGCCATGGACGCATGCGCCTACCCCGGAGACGCGTGCTCACGCCGCTCCGGCACCGACAGGCCGCTGCCATGTTGCCCTCCCCCGCCGTCCGCCTCGGCGGTCGACATCGCGCCCGCGGGCGCCTGCACCCGGAACCGCACCTGCGCCCAGGCACCGCTGTCGGCCAGCGCGGTGAGCACGTGGTCGCCACGACCGGCGCCGGCGTAGTCGTACTCGAAGCCGCGTCCGCCCGCGGTGCGGGCGATCGCGCGGCCGTCCAGAAGCCACTGCACCGGCGCGGTGCTGCCCAGCGCGCGCACCTGCAGGCGCAGCCCGCGGGTGCTGCCGGGCGGTGGCGCCAGGGTGGAACGCTCGGCGATGCCTTCGATGCGCAGGTTCTCGGCCGCGCCGCGGCCGTCGTCGGCGCAGTCGGGCGACAGCGGCGGCAGGCGCGCGGCGCGGCGTGCCTCGGCCGGCAGCCACGGTGACAGCAGCGCCGGCCAGCGCGCGATCTCCGCCTCCCGCGCCTCGTGCGCGAGCGCGCAGTCGGCCGACAGGCGCAGGCCACTGGCGGCGTCGACCCGGAAGCGCTCGCGCCCTGCGCTCCACAGCCGCGCGTCGCGTTCGGCGAACGTCGGTGGCACCGTGCCCTCCAGGCGCCAGGCCGGCATCGACCGCTGGCACAGCGCGGCCGGCGTATCCGCCGCCGCCAGGCCCAGCGGCCAGCACACCTCCACCGCGTCCACGCTGGCTGGCCGCGGCAGCGGATCGGCATCGCCCGGCGCGCGCGGCAGGCTGTCGATCGTGTCCAGCAGTAGCGGCAGCGCGGTGATCGCGCCGTACTGGCCCGGCAGCGGCGTGCCGTCCGGCCGCCCGACCCAGACCCCCACCGTGTAGCGGCGCGTGCCACCCACCGCCCAGGCATCGCGGAAGCCGTAGCTGGTGCCGGTCTTCCACGCCACCGGTGGACGCGTGCCGGCGTCGAACGCGCCACTGGCATGGCCGGGCCGCGGGTTCGACTGCAGGATGTCGCGCACGATCCAGGCCGCGCCCGGCGACAGCAGCCGGCGTTCGACCAGCGGCTGCCGCGGCAGGTAGCGCACCTGCGCGGCGAGCCCGCCGCGCTGGAACGCGGCGAACGCGCCGACCAGGTCCTCCAGGCGCACGCCGGTACCGCCGAGGATCAGCGCGAGGTTCGGTCGCGCACCGCGCGGGAAGCGCAGGCCGATGCCGGCGTGGTCCAGCCGCGCGGCGAAGCGCGCCGGGCCGACCCGGTCGAGCAGGTCCACCGCCGGCACGTTGAGCGAAAGCCGCAGCGCGCTGGCAGCGCCAACCGGCCCGTTGAAGGCCTCGCCGAAATTGCCCGGCCGGTAGCCGCCGAAAGCCTGCGGCGCGTCGACCAGCAGGCTTTCGGAATGGATCAGCCCGTCGTCCAGCGCCATGCCGTAGAGGAAAGGCTTGAGCGTGGACCCCGGCGAGCGCCAGGCGCGGACCATGTCCACGTGCCCCAGCCGCTCGCGGTCGCCGAATTCGACCGAACCGACATAGGCACGCGCCTGCATGCCCTCGTTCTCGACCACCAGCAGCGCGGCCGAGGTGCGCTGCGGCAGCGCGGCGAACCAGGCGGCCACGCGCTCCTCCAGCGCACGCTGCAGGTCCGCGTCCACGGTGGTGGCGATGCGTTGCGCCTGCGGCTGCTGCTGGCGCAGGCGCTGGGCCAGCAGCGCCGCGTGCACCGGCGGGCGCAGCGCGCGCGCGACCACCGGTTCGATCGCCGCGTCGGCCACGTCCTGTGCGTTCCAGACCTCCAGCGCCCGCATCCGCGCCAGCACCTTGTCGCGCGCGGCGCGCGCGGCTTCCGGGTGCCGGTCCGGGCGCAGCCGGCTGGGCGCCTGCGGCAGCACCGCCAGCAGCGCGGCCTCGGCGTGCGACAGGCGCGCGGCCGGCTTGCCCAGGTAGGCCCAGCTCGCCGCCTCGACGCCTTCGATGGTGCCGCCGAACGGCGCCCGCTCCAGGTACAGCTGCAGGATCTGCTGCTTCGACAGCCGCGCTTCCAGCTGCAGCGCGCGCGCCATCTGCCGCAGCTTTCCGGCCAGGCTGCGGGTGTCGCCACCTTCGAGGATGCGCGCCACCTGCATGCTCAGGGTCGACCCGCCGGACACGATCCCGCCGCTGCGCAGCCATTGCCCGCCGGCGCGCAGCAGGGCCAGCGGATTGACGCCGGGATGCCAGTGGAACCAGCGGTCCTCGTAGCCGAGCAGGGCCTGCAGGTAGAGCGGCGACACCGATGCGGGGGTGGCCGGATAGCGCCACACTCCCTCTCCGTCGGCGAACGCACGCAGCGGCGTGCCATCGGCGGCGGTGACGACGGTGACGACGGTGGCGCTGCCGCTGCCGGCGCGCGGCAGCGGCGGCGGGAACGCCAGGTCCAGCGCAAGCGCCGCCAGGAGCACGGCGACGGCGCCCCAGCGCAGCCAGGGCAGCAGCCGGCGCGCGCGCGCGCGGCTGCCCACGTCTGCCGTCATTGAGCCCTGCTCCATTGCCGTCCGGTCCGCGTGCTCCACGCGGCCATTTGAAGCCATCTGATGCCGGAGAGGAAGGTCGCGATCGCGGGGGCGACCGTGGCGGCACAGCAAAAGCAAGCGCAAAGCTTCGAGGGTGTCGGCTTCGGAAGGAGTCCGCCGTCACATGGGGGTATGGCCCACCCTTCGGGACGACATCCTGTCTTTACTCAGGGCCGTGGCACATCCATGTGCCACTTGGGCCATACCCCCATGCGACGACGGCCTTCAGGCGCGTTCGGGTGCGCGCCTGCGGTTCGGGAACAGACAAATCCCGTTCCCGACCCGATCGCCTTTGCTTCCTGTAGGAGTCCACTTCAGGGGGCGACCCGGAAGCGCTGGATCGCAGCAGCATTCGACGCGGGCGCTCCGGAGATTGCGCGTTGACCGTGGCGTCTCCAGGTAGCGTCGGGTCGCCCCCTGAAGTGGGCTCCTACAGAAGAGCGCAACGAGTGCCGGCGATTTCGCTGTTGCTTGCAGCGCAGGTCGAACCGCACGGCGCGGGCCCCAACGTGCCCGAAGGCCGTCGTTGCAGCGGGGTATGGCCCAAGTGGCACATGGATGTGCCACGGCCCTGAGTAAAGACAGGATGTCGTCCCGAAGGGTGGGCCATGCCCCGCTGCAACGGCGGACTCCTTCCGGAGCCGACGCACCCCAACACCGTTGCTCCTGCGGTTGCGGTTGCGGTTGCGGTTGCGGTTGCGGTTGCGGTTGCGGTTGCGGTTGCGGTTGCTGTTGATTCCGCAGCTATCGCAAACGGCCACCCAAAAGAACGGGGGCCGAAACCGGCCCCCGATCCTTCACATCCTCTTCGATGAAGCCAGCACCGCTCAGCGCAGCCCCGTCTCGCTGCGTGCGATGACCAGGCGCTGGATCTCCGAAGTGCCCTCGTAGATCTCCGTGATCTTGGCATCGCGGAAATAGCGCTCCAGCGGCATCTCCTTCGAATAGCCCATGCCACCGTGGATCTGCACCGCCTGGTGGGTGATCCACATCGCCGCCTCCGACGCGGTCAGCTTGGCGATCGCCGCCTCGGCCGAGAACGGCTTGCCCTGCGACTTCAGCCACGCCGCCCGCATCGTCAGCAGCAGCGACGCGTCCAGCCGGCACTTCATGTCCGCGATCTTGGCCTGGGTCATCTGGAACGTGCCGATCGCCGCACCGAAGGCCTTGCGGTCCTTCACGTAGGCGATCGTCGCCTCGTATGCCGCGCGCGCGATGCCGATCGCCTGCGAGGCGATGCCGATGCGGCCCGAGTCCAGCACCCCCATCGCGATCTTGAAGCCCTCGCCCTCCGCGCCCAGCACGTCGGCCGGCTGCGCCACGTAGTCCTGGAACTCGATCTCGCAGGTCGCCGAAGCGCGGATGCCCAGCTTCGGCTCGGTCTTGCCGCGGTGGAAGCCCGGGCGCGCGGTATCGACGATGAAGGCGGTGATCCCGCGTGCGCCCTTCTCCGGATCGGTCATCGCGAACAGCACGATGTACTTCGCCACCGGGCCGGAGGTGATCCAGCTCTTCTTGCCGTTGATCACGAAGCTGCCATCGGCCTGCTTCACCGCGCGGCAGCGCATCGCCGTGGCATCGGAGCCGGACTGCGGCTCGGTCAGGGCGAAGGCGCCGATCTCGCGGCCCTCGGCGATCGCGCGCACGCAGGTCTGCTTCTGCTCCTCGCTGCCGTGCTTGAGGATGCCGGCGCAGAACAGCGAGTTGTTTACCGACATGATGGTCGAATGCGCCGCGTCGGCGGCGGCGATCTCGATCATCGCCAGCGCATAGCCGATGGGATCCATGCCCGCGCCGCCGTACTGGTCCGGTACCTCGATGCCCATCAGGCCGTTCTCGCCGAGGACCTTGATGTTGTCCAGCGGGAATTCGCCGCTGCGGTCGTAGTGCTCGGCGCTCGGCGCGATCACGTCCTGGGCGATGCGGCGCGCCACGTCCTGCAGCATCAGTTGTTCTTCGGTGAAGCTGAAATCCACGGGAGACCCCTCCGGTCAGTCAATGGTGGCAATTGTAACCACCCGGCCATCCGCGGGCGTACGCCGGCTTGACCGCGACGAGCGCGCGCCGCCACAATATCTCTATATCGCGATAGGAAGATATTGATGGATCTCGAGGACTGGTCGACCCGTCTGAAGGTCTTCGCCGACGCCACCCGCGTGCGCCTGCTGGCCCTGCTCGAGCTGGAGGAGCTGACGGTGGCCGAACTGTCGTCGATCACCCGGCTGGCGCAGCCGCGCGTGTCCACCCACCTGGCCCGGCTGAAGGAGGCCGGCCTGGTGCGCGACCGCCGTGCCGGCGTGTCGGCCTATTACCGCTTCGACGAAGCCGCGCTCGACCCGGCCCAGCGCGCGCTGTGGCAGGCGCTGAGCACCGGCAGCGACGACCCGCTGCTGCGCCAGGACGCCGAGCGCCTGCCGACCGTGCTGGCCGCGCGCGCCGCCGACCAGAACTGGGCCGACAGCGTCGCCGGCGACATGGAGCGCCACTATTCGCCCGGCCGCACCTGGGAAGCGCTGGCGCGCAGCGCGCTGCCGCTGCTGGAGACCGGCGACGTGCTCGTCATCGCCTCCGGCGACGGCGTGCTGGCCGAGCTGCTGGCCCCGCATTCGCACCGCTACGTCTGCATCGACACCAGCGCGCGCGTGGTCGCCGCCGCCAGCGAGCGCCTGCGGAGGCTGGCGAACGTGGAGGTCCGCGAGGCCGACATGCACGCGCTGCCGTTCAAGGACGCCAGCTTCGACCTGGTGGTGCTGATGCATGCCCTGACCTACTCGGCCAGGCCGGCGCAGGCCGTGGCCGAGGCGGCGCGGGTGCTGCGCAAGGGCGGGCGCCTGCTGCTGAGCAGCCTGGCCCGGCACGAGCACAAGGCGGTGGTGGAAACCTACGGCCACGTCAACCTCGGCTTCCCGGGCAAGGAACTGCGCCGGTTCGCCGAGAAGGCCGGGCTGGAGGTGACCAGCCTGGAAACCGTGACCCGCGAACGCCGCCCGCCACATTTCGAGGTGATCTCGCTGATCGCCCTCAAGCACTGAGTCACGCCCCATGAGCCATCCCCTCCCCTGGCTGCATCCCGAGCGCGTCGCCCTGCTCGAACAGGCGCTGCGCGAGCGCATCCTCGTCATCGACGGCGCGATGGGCACGATGATCCAGCGCCACGAACTGCAGGAAGCCGACTACCGCGGCGGGCGCTTCGCCGACGGCTACGACTCGTTGCACGCATCACACGCGAAGGACCCGGCCGTGCATGGCCAGGCCGCCGACGGGAGCCACGTGCACGGCCCTGGTTGCGACCATGCCCCCCAGGGCCACGACCTCAAAGGCAACAACGACCTGCTGCTGCTGACGAAGCCGGAACTCATCGCCGGCATCCACCGCGCCTACCTGGAGGCCGGCGCCGACCTGGTCGAGACCAACACCTTCAACGCCACCTCGGTCAGCCAGGCCGACTACCACCTCGAACACCTGGTCTACGAACTCAACAAGGCCGGCGCGCGCGTGGCGCGTGAGCAGTGCGACGCGGTCGAGGTGGCCACGCCGGAGCGGCCGCGCTTCGTGATCGGCGTGCTCGGCCCGACCAGCCGCACCGCCTCGATCAGCCCGGACGTCAACGATCCTGGCTACCGCAACACCAGCTTCGACGAACTGCGCGCGACCTACCGCGAGGCGGTCGAGGGCTTGATCGACGGTGGCGCCGACACGCTGATGGTCGAGACCATCTTCGACACGCTCAACGCCAAGGCCGCGCTGTACGCGATCGAAGAAGTGTTCGACGCGCGCGGCGGACGGCTGCCGGTGATGATCTCCGGCACGATCACCGACGCATCGGGCCGCACCCTGTCCGGGCAGACCGCCGAGGCTTTCCACACCTCGCTGATGCATGCGCGGCCGCTGTCGATCGGGCTGAACTGCGCGCTGGGCGCCAAGGACCTGCGCCCGCACGTGGAAGCGCTGTCCGACGTCTCCCCGTACTACGTCAGCGCGCACCCGAACGCCGGCCTGCCCAACGCCTTCGGCGGCTACGACGAGACCCCGGAGGAGATGGCCGTGGTGCTGCACGAATTCGCCCGCTCCGGCCTGCTCAACCTGGTCGGCGGCTGCTGCGGCACCACGCCCGACCACATCCGCGCCATCGCCGAGGCGGTGCGCGGGCTGCCGCCGCGTCAGCCGCGCGTGGTCCTGGAGCAGGCGGCATGAGCAACACGCTGCCACGCCACACCCGCCTCTCCGGCCTCGAGCCGCTGGTCATCACGCCCGAGCTGCTGTTCGTCAACGTAGGCGAGCGCACCAACGTCACCGGCAGCGCCCAGTTCCGCAAGCTGGTCAAGGAAGACCGCTACGCCGAGGCGGTGGAGGTGGCGCGGCAGCAGGTCGAAAGCGGCGCGCAGATCCTCGACGTGAACATGGACGAAGGCCTGATCGATTCCGAGAAGGCGATGGTGCGCTTCCTCAACCTGATCGCCTCCGAGCCGGACATCGCGAAAATCCCGGTAATGGTCGATTCCTCGAAGTGGGAAGTGATCGAGGCCGGGCTGAAGTGCCTGCAGGGCAAGGGCGTGGTCAACTCGATCTCGCTCAAGGAAGGCGAGGCACAGTTCGTCGAACACGCGCGCAAGGTGCTGCGCTACGGCGCCGCGGCGGTGGTGATGGCCTTCGACGAGGACGGCCAAGCCGACACCTGCACGCGCAAGGTCGAGATCTGCACCCGCGCCTACCGGATCCTGGTGGACGAAGTCGGCTTCCCGCCGGAAGACATCATCTTCGACCCCAACATCTTCGCGATCGCCACCGGCATCGAGGAGCACGACAACTACGCGGTCGACTTCATCGAGGCCACCCGGATCATCCGCAAGACCCTGCCGCACTGCCATGTGTCCGGCGGCGTGTCGAACGTGAGCTTCTCGTTCCGCGGCAACGAGCCGGTGCGCGCGGCGATCCACTCGGTGTTCCTGTACCACGCGATCAAGGCCGGCATGGACATGGGCATCGTCAACGCCGGCGCGCTGCCGGTGTACGACGACCTGGACCCCGAGCTGCGCGAGCGGGTCGAGGACGTGGTCCTCAACCGCCGCGCCGACGGCACCGAGCGGTTGCTGGAGATCGCCGAGAGGTACAAGGGCAAGAAGGGCGAGAAGAAGACCGAGGACCTGGCCTGGCGCGGCAAGCCGGTGCGCGAACGCCTGGCCCACGCCCTGGTCCACGGCATCGACGCCTTCGTCGAGGAAGATACCGAGGAGGCACGGCTGCAGGCCGCGCGCCCGCTCGACGTGATCGAAGGCGCGCTGATGGACGGCATGAACGTGGTCGGCGACCTGTTCGGCGCCGGCAAGATGTTCCTGCCGCAGGTGGTGAAGTCGGCGCGGGTGATGAAGAAAGCGGTGGCCTGGCTGCTGCCGCATATCGAAGCCGAGAAGGCCCGCACCGGCGACAGCGGCAAGTCCAACGGCAAGATCGTGATGGCCACGGTCAAGGGCGACGTGCACGACATCGGCAAGAACATCGTCGGCGTGGTCCTGGCCTGCAACAACTTCGAGGTCGTGGACCTTGGAGTGATGGTGCCGGCGCAGAAGATCATCGACACCGCGATCGCCGAGAACGCCGACCTGATCGGCGTCTCCGGCCTGATCACGCCATCGCTGGAGGAAATGGGCCACGTGGCGCGCGAACTTCAGCGCCAGGGCCTGGCCACCCCGCTGATGATCGGCGGCGCCACCACCTCGCGCGCGCACACCGCGCTGAAGATCGACCCGCACTACAAGGCGCCGACCATCTGGGTGAAGGACGCCTCGCGCGCGGTCGGCGTGGCGCAGTCGCTGATCAGCCCGGAGCTGCGCGCGAAGTTCGTCGCCGCCAACGAGGCCGACTACGCCGAGATCCGCACCCGCCACCGCAACCGCGGCGACGCCAAGCGGCTGGTGCCGCTGGAGAAGGCGCGCGGGCAGCGCTTCGACGGCGACTGGGACGGCTACGTGCCGCCAGCGCCCAGGCAGCCGGGCGTGCATGTGTTCGACGACTATCCGCTGGCCGAGGTGATCGAAGTCCTGGACTGGACCCCGTTCTTCCAGGCCTGGGAACTGGCCGGCCGCTTTCCGGCGATCCTGGACGACGAAGTTGTCGGCGCGCAGGCCAGCGAGCTGTACCGCGATGCGCGGGCGATGCTGGACCGGATCGTGGCGGAGAAATGGCTGACGGCCAAGGCCGTGTTCGGCCTGTGGCCGGCGAACAGCGTCGGCGACGACGTGGTCCTTGAGCACGACGGCGGCGAGGCCATCCTGCACTTCCTGCGCCAGCAGGTCGACAAGCCGGTCGAGCGCCCGGACTTCTGCCTGGCCGATTTCATCGCGCCGAAGGACAGCGGCGTGCAGGACTGGATCGGCGCCTTCGCGGTCACCGCCGGCATCGGCATCGAGCCGCACCTGGAGCGCTTCCGCGCCGACCACGACGACTACAACGCGATCCTGCTCAAGGCCCTGGCCGACCGCCTGGCCGAGGGCCTGGCCGAACACCTGCACCGGCGCGTGCGCACGGAATTCTGGGGCTACGCCGCCGACGAGGCGCTGGACAACGAGGCCCTGATCGACGAGCAGTACCGCGGCATCCGCCCCGCGCCCGGCTATCCGGCCTGCCCGGAGCACAGCGAGAAGCGCACCCTGTTCGCGCTGCTGGACGCCGGGCGCAACGCCGGCATGGAGCTGACCGAGGGCTTCGCCATGCTCCCGACCGCGGCGGTGTCCGGCTACTACTTCAGCCACCCGAAGAGCCAGTACTTCGTGGTCGGCCGCGTCGGCAAGGACCAGGTCGCCGACTACGCCCGGCGCAAGGGCGTCGACGTGGCCCAGGCCGAGCGCTGGCTGGCCTCGAACCTGGACTACGACCCCGAGTAATACCGACCGGGTCGCCCCCTGCTTCCTGTAGGAGCCCACTTCAGGGGGCGACCCGACGAGGTCGGAAGGCACGACGTGATACCACGCGTGCTCCCCGGAGCGACTGCGTTGAACCCCGCTGCGTTCCGGCACCACCGGGTCGCCCCCTGAAGTGGGCTCCTACAGGGGGGAGCCGCGGCCCGTACAATGGGCGCCCCCTGCCCCGGAGCCCGCCATGCAGCCCACTTCCGTCCGCGCCGTGATCACCGGTGGCGTCTCCGGCCTCGGCCTGGCCGTGGCCACGCGCCTGGTCGCCGACGGCGGCAAGGTCGCCCTGCTCGACGTCAACGACGCCAAGGGTGCCGAAGCCATCGCCACGCTCGGCGACGCCAACGCCCGCTACTTCCGCACCGACGTCACCGACGAAGCCGGCGTGGCCGCCACCCTCGACGCCGCGCGCGGGTTCCTCGGCGGCCTCAACGCCGCGGTCAGCTGCGCCGGCATCCTCGGCTCCGGCCGCATGCTCGGCAAGGACGGCCCGATGCCGCTGGACGGCTTCGCCCGCACCGTGATGGTCAACCTGGTCGGCAGCTTCAACGTGGCCAAGGCCGCGGCCAGCCTGATCCAGCACAACGAACCGGGCGAGGACGGCGAACGTGGCGTGATCGTCAACACCGCCTCGGTTGCCGCCTACGAAGGCCAGATCGGCCAGGCCGCCTACTCCGCCTCCAAGGGCGGCGTGGTCGGCATGACCCTGCCGATGGCGCGCGAACTGGCCCGCTTCGGCATCCGCGTCATGACCATCGCCCCGGGCGTGTTCTGGACGCCGATGGTCGACGGCATGCCGCAAGCCGTGCAGGACTCGCTGGCCGCCACCATCCCCTTCCCCTCGCGCCTGGGCCAGCCGGACGAATTCGCCGATACCGTCGCCTTCATCCTGCGCACGCGGTACCTCAACGGCGAGACCATCCGCCTCGACGGTGCCACCCGCCTGGCGCCGAAGTGACCACCGCGATGCCATGCGCCGCCACGCGCGGATGCCTCGCACGGCCGCAGCCCAAGCCTCCTCCCGGGCGCGAGCGCGAGCCTGCCTGATCCACCACCGAATCCCCTTGCAGATCCAGACCGGTCGAACCCATGAGAGCCAGCGAAATCAAGAAAGGCAACGTCGTCGAGTACAACAACGGCGTCTACCAGATCCGCGACATCGAGCGCAGCTCGCCGCAAGGCCGCGGCGGCAATGTCCGCTTCCGTTTCATCATGTACAGCGTGCCCGGCGGGGCCAAGCTGGACGCCAGCTTCGACGCCGACGACAACCTGGTCGAGGTTGAACTGCTGCGCCGCCAGGCCACGTTCTCGTACAAGGACGGCGAGGCGTTCGTGTTCATGGACGACGAGGACTACACCCCGTACACCCTGGATCCGGACGCGATCGGCGACGCCGCCGGCTACATCACCGACGGCCTGTCCGGCATCTACGTGCAGGTGATCGACGAGCAGCCGGTGGCGATCCAGCTGCCGCAGCACGTGACCCTGGAAGTGATCGAGACCCCGCCGGAACTCAAGGGCGGCACCGCGACCAAGCGGCCGAAGCCGGCCACGCTCAGCACTGGCATCGAGATCATGGTTCCGGAGTACATCACCACCGGCGAGAAGATCCTGGTCAACACCACCACCGGCGAGTTCGGCGGCCGCGCCGACTGAGGCGGGACGGGTCCGTCCCCTGTAGGAGCCCACTTCAGGGGGCGACCGGGCAGGCTTTGGAGGCGCTGCGTTCAACCGCCCGGCTCCGGAGCGTTCGCGTCGAGCGCGGTTGCTCCAGACGGCCTCGGGTCGCCCCCTGAAGTGGGCTCCTACAGGGAGCTCGCGGGCTGGGCGGCGAGTTCGCGCAGGCGGACGCCCACCAGGGCCAGGTTGGCTTCGGTGCCTTCCAGCGCTTCGCGGCGTGCCGGCGACAGCAGGCCGCGGATGCCGGCCTCCAGGTTCGCCGCCTGCGCATCTCGACGGGCTGCGTCCTCGCGCACGCGGCCGGCCAGTACCGCGCGTTCCGCGTCCTGCGGCAGGCCGTAGCCTTCCACATCCTCCAGCCATGACGCCGGCCGGCTGAAGGCGCCGCCCAGGCGCAGGAACTCCTGCAGCGACCCGGCGATGTCGGGCCCGGCTTCGGCAAGGCCGCGCCCGCGGCCCAGCCAGCGCCGCTTGAGTTCGTCCCGGGCCAACGCCTCCTGCTGCCGCAACGCGGCCGCTTCCAGCACCAGCAGCGCGGCAGCACCGCGCAGGCCCGACGCGCGCAACGCGGGCTGGCGCGACAGCGGCGGCAAGGCCAACCATGCCGCGGCATCGGCCGGCTCCAGGCCCTGCTCATCGCGGGCCACGGCGTACATCGCGTCGTAGTGCGCGTCGGCCGCCTCGAAGTAGTAGCCCAGGCGGGCCTGCGCGGCCACGTCGCCGGGAATCCGCGACTCGTTGGTCGCGCCGGCCGCCCGCAGCCGCCGCAGCAGTCCGTTCGGCGTGATGCTGGCCAGCGGCAGCGCCGCCAGCCGCGGCACCGCGTCGTGCAGCAGCTTCCAGGTCTCCACCGCGCAGTTGTTGCTGATGAACAGGTAACGGCCGTCGTAGCTCCAGTGCAGTTGCGCCGCGCGCGTGGCCAGCGCCTCGATCTCGCCGCGCTCCAGCGCCAGCGGCACCGAGCGCAGGCCGCGCAGTTCCACCTTCGTGTACTCGTCCACCACCTGTCCCAGCGGCAGCGCGAACAGGCGCGAGGGGTAGGAGCCGGTCAGTCCGCGCCAGCTGGAGATCTGCACGTCGCCGACGAAGGCGCGGAACGAGAGCACCAGGTGGTGCTGCAGGTCCAGCCGGCAATCGGGGCCGCGCGGGCGTCCGGGCGCGCACACCACGATCCGCAGCATGCTGTGGCCCCAGCGGCTCATCGGCTGTTGGTTGCCTTCGGCCAGCAGGTAGTCGATTTCGAAGATGCGCTCCGGGTCCAGCGTGGCCGGCTCCCCGAACTCGCGCACCGCGTCACGGACGAACTGCAGCCCGGGCGCGCACGCGGCCGCCGCGTCCGCATCGACTGCCACGCCGAAGCGCGCATCGAACCAGGCCTGCAGCGCCGGGCGCCGGCAGCGGTAGTCCGGATCCAGCAGGTAGTGCTCGAGGTTGACCGCCACGTATTCGCGCGGCGACGCCAGTTCGTACGCGTCGGGACTGCGGTCGCGGAAATCGTTGCGCGCGCGCCGGCCCGGGCCCGGCACTGCGACCTGCCAGCCGGCCAGGTCGAGCAGGCGCGGGTCGGACGACAGGCGGCCGGACGGCGTGCGGTCGTAGAGATGGGCCAGTTCGTGCAGCAGCGCGGCCAGCGCCGCGCGGGTGGCCGGGTCGCCGTCGCCTGCGTCGGGAGCGCGCGCCATCCAGTCCTCGAGCAGGCGCCGGTCCAGGCCGATCGCCCGCCCGCGGGCGCGGCCATGCACGCCGGCGGGCAGGTCGTCGCGCCAGCGCAGTTCGACCGGACGATCCAGTGCGTCGCTCCAGGCCGGCGGCAGGCGCGACAGCGCCTGCGCGACCAGTTGCGCGCTTGCTTCCTGCTGCGCCGGCGTCAGTTCGCCCGTCGCCTGCAGCAGCGGCGCGGCAGCCGCGTCGGTGGCGGCGACCGCCAGCCATGCCGCGGCCAGCGCGGCCAGGAGGCGCCGCATCGCCCGGCCCTGCCGCGGCTCAGTCGCGGGCGAGGATCGCCCGCGCCAGCTCCAGGTCGCTGGCCTGGCGCGCGTCCGCATCGTGTTCGCGCATCACCCGCAGCGCAGCTTCCAGGCGGGCACTGCGCACGCGGCCGTCGCTGGCGACGAAACCGGCGGCATCCTCGCGCGCCTCGCGGACCAGCTTGTCGTTGCCCGAGGAGCTGTCCGAGGAAGCGCCGCTGCCGGCGGAGGAGGCGCCGGCCGAGGTACCCGCCGAAGTGCCGGCGAAGCTGCCGGCCAGCGCGGGCGTGGCCACGCACAACAGCGCAAGCGCGGCGGGGAGGACGATGGACTTCTTCATGTACGGGATCTTGGCTGCCGCAGGACCGCGGCCGGTGCGCAAAGACTAACCCGGACACTGCCACGGGTGCCGGAATTGCATCGCGGATCAGGGGTCGAACAGCTTGCCCGGGTTCAGGATCCCGTCCGGATCGAACACGCGCCTGACCCCGCGCATCAGCTCCACTTCGGCGTCGTTGCGGGTGCTGTCCAGGTAGGGCTTCTTGACCAGGCCGATGCCGTGCTCGGCGGAGATGCTGCCGCCGTGCGCCTTGAGCGCCTGCGCCAGCAGCTTGGTCACGTGCTCGCACTGGGCGACGAAATCGGCATCGGAGGTGTCGTCGGGCTTGAGCACGTTGATGTGCAGGTTGCCGTCGCCGATGTGGCCGAACCAGACCACCTCGAAATGCGGGTAGGCCTGGCCCAGCAGCGCCTGGGTTTCGGCCAGGAATGCCGGCATCGCCGAGATCCGCACCGAGACGTCGTTCTTGTAGGGCTTGTAGCGCGCCACCGCCTCGGTGATGCCCTCGCGCAGGCGCCAGATCTGCGCGGCCTGGGCGTCGGACTGGCTGATCGCGCCGTCGGCGACCCAGCCCTGCTCCATGCAGTGCTCGAAGGCGGCCATCGCCGCGACCTCGGTGGCCTCGTCGTCGCTGGCGAATTCGGTGACCACGTAGTACGGGTACTCCCCGTCCAGCGGCTTCTGCGCGCCGTGGGCGAGGACGTGGCGCAGGGCGCAGTCGGTGAAGAACTCGAACGCCTCCAGCCGCAGGCGGCCGCGGAACTCGGCGAACACCTGCATCAGCACTTCGAACGAGGGCAGCGCCAGCAGCATGACGTTGCTCGGCGGCGGCGGGTCGGTGAGGCGCAGGATGGCTTCGACGACGATGCCCAGGGTGCCTTCGGAACCGACCATCAGCTGGCGGAAGTCGTAGCCGCTGGAATTCTTGACCAGGCCGCGGTTGAATTCGAGCACCTCGCCGGCGCCGGTGACCACGGTCAGGCCAGCGATCCATTCGCGGGTGTTGCCGTAGCGGATCACGCGGATGCCGCCGGCGTTGGTGGCGATGTTGCCGCCGATGGTGCACGAACCGCGGGCGCCGAAGTCGACCGGATAGACCAGGCCGTGTTCGCGGGCGGCGTTATGCACCGCTTCGAGGACCATGCCGGCCTGCACGGCGAGGGTGCGGTCGACGGGGTCGAATCCGAGCACGCGGTTCATGCGTTCCAGGCTCAGCACCAGTTCGCCGTTGGCGGCGACGGCGCCACCGGACAGGCCGGTGCGGCCTCCGGAGGGGACGATGGCGACGCGATGGCGGTTGGCCCAGCGGACGATGGCCTGGACTTCCTCGACGGTGGCCGGGAGGGCAATGGCCAGGGGCGCGGGCGTCCAGCGCCGGGTCCAGTCGCGGCCGTAGTGTTCGAGGTCGGCGGGGTCGGTCTTCAGGCGCAGGTCGGGCAGCGTCTGCCGGAGGTCGGCCAGGCGAGGGTCGGTCATGGGGGGACTGGCTGGGGAAGCATGCGTGCGGGAGTGTCGAAGCGTGCCAGCGGCACTGTGTCGCGTCCAGCGCGGGAGCACGCCAACCACCCAATGCGTTTCACCCGCAACTTTACCCGCACCACCATTCCCCCAACCCACCACACACCGTGTTCCGCGCAACACCGCAAAACGCTTTGCCGCAGTGCGTCAAAACGCGTGTTCGTTCTGGCATAGTTGATCGCTCCCGCCGCCCCCATCGGCCATCACCGGAAGCCGCCGCGCATGTCGCCAAAGAAGACCTCGTTCCCGAAATCGGACATCCGCGTGCTGCTGCTTGAAGGGGTCAGCCAGACCGCGCTGGAGACATTCCGGGCGGCCGGTTACCAGCAGATCGAATTCCACGAGAAGTCGCTGCCGGAGGACGAGCTGAGGGCGCGGATCGCCGAGGCGCACATCGTCGGCATCCGCTCGCGCACGCAACTGACCGCCGGGGTGCTGGCGGAGGCCAAGCGGCTGATCGCGGTGGGCTGCTTCTGCATCGGCACCAACCAGGTCGACCTGGAGGCGGCCGAGCTGGGCGGCGTCCCGGTGTTCAACGCGCCCTACTCCAACACCCGGTCGGTGGCCGAGCTGGTGGTGGCGCAGGCGGTGCTGCTGATGCGCGGGATCCCGCAGAAAAACGCGGAATGCCATCGCGGCGGCTGGTCGAAGTCGGCCACCGGCAGCCACGAGGTGCGCGGCAAGACCATCGGCATCATCGGCTACGGCCACATCGGCACCCAGGTCGGCGTGCTGGCCGAGGCGCTGGGCATGCAGGTGCTGTTCCACGACATCGAGACCAAGCTGTCGCTGGGCAACGCGCGCTCGGCCGGCGGGCTGGACGAACTGCTGGCGCGTTCGGACGTGGTCACCCTGCACGTGCCGGAGACGCCTTCGACGAAGAACATGTTCGGCGCCGCGCAGATCGCTGCGATGAGGCGCGGCGCGCACCTGATCAATGCCTCGCGCGGCTCGGTGGTCGACATCGACGCGCTGGCCGCGGCGCTGGAGTCGGGCCACGTCGGCGGCGCGGCGGTGGACGTGTTCCCGGTGGAGCCCAAGGGCAATGCCGAAGCATTCGTCTCGCCGCTGACCCGGTTCGACAACGTGATCCTGACCCCGCACGTGGGCGGCAGCACGCTGGAGGCGCAGGACAACATCGGCGTGGAAGTGGCGGCCAAGCTGGTGCGCTACAGCGACAACGGCAGCACGCTGTCGGCGGTGAACTTCCCCGAGGTCACCCTGCCCGGGCACGAGGACAGCCTGCGCATCCTGCACATCCACCGCAACGTGCCGGGCGTACTGTCGAAGATCAACGAGATCTTCAGCCGCCACGCGCTCAACATCGACGGCCAGTTCCTGCGCACCGACGCGAAGGTCGGCTACGTGGTGATCGACGTGGCTGCCGACGAGGCGCAGGGCGCGGCGCTGCGCGAGGAGCTGGCGGCGATCCCGGGGACGCTGCGGACGCGGGTGCTGTACTGACGGGGCTGTACTGACGGGAGCCGGGCAGACGGGAGCCGGGCAGTCGGGCAAGCCCGGCTCTACCGCGCCAGCCACCTGGAAGCCATGCGCCGCATCGATCCGTCGCTGGCCGGATCGATGGCGACTTCGGCGACGTCGCGCCAGGCCAGGTCATGGGACTCTTCGCCGACCACGAACTGCTCGTCCGTCCCGGCGCGCACCACGTAGCGCACGTCGTAATGCCAGTGCCCCGGCACCTCGCCCCGCTCCGGGATCCAGTGCCGGTCCAGGTCGAAGATCGCCCCGTCCTCCAGGCGCAGTCCGGGCACGCCGGTCTCCTCTTCGGCCTCGCGCAGCGCCACCCGTGCCAGGTCGGCGTCGCCGTCGGCATGGCCTCCCGGCTGCAGCCAGCGGTCCAGCTTGCGGTGGTGGGTCAGCAGGGTGCGGCGGCCGTCGGCGCTGACCACCCAGGCCGAGCCGGTGAAGTGCCCTTCCAGGCGGGCGCGCAGGAACGGGCCACGGGTGTCGGCCAGCAGGACGAGGAACTCGTGGACGGTCTCGGCCTCGTCCGGCCAGCGCCGGCCGTAGTCGACGAGCTGGCTGGCCAGGGGGCGTTCTCCGGGAGGGGGCATCGACGGCGGG
>NZ_PDWM01000020.1 GCF_010093225.1 Pseudoxanthomonas koreensis
GTTGCGCGCATGGTCTGCGATCCTCATTGGTCTGGTAACCACGAAGATCGCGCCATGCGCGCGCTCTTGCAAACCAGGATCAGCGCAAGTCATTGATCCGGAAAAGGGAAACCTGGGGAAACCTCAGCCTCCGCCCCCTTTTTGCACCTTTTTGCACGACTTCAGAGCGCCTTGGCCGCCTCGACCACCTTGTCGGTGGTGATGCCGAAGTACCTGTACAGGTCGCCGGCCGGCGCCGAGGCACCGAAGCGGTCCAGGCCGACCACCGCGCCGTCCAGGCCGACGTACTTGCGCCAGAAGTCGCTCACGCCCGCCTCCACCGCCACGCGCCTGCGCACGGCGTTGGGCAGCACCGACTCGCGGTAGGCCGCGTCCTGGCGGTCGAACACCTCGGTCGAGGGCATCGACACCACGCGCGTCTTCACCCCTGCCGCATCCAGCATCGCCTTGGCTTCCATCGCCAGCGACACTTCCGAACCGGTACCGATCAGGATCACGTCCGGCGCGCCGCCCTCGGCGTCGGCCAGCACGTAGCCGCCCCGCTCCACCAGCGCGAGCTGCGCCCCGCTGCGCGGCTGCGCCGGCAGGTTCTGGCGGCTGAACACCAGCACGCTGGGGCCTTCGCTGCGCAGGATCGCCGCCTTCCACGCCACCGCCGATTCGGCCGCGTCGCACGGGCGCCACACGTCGTTGTTGGGGATGTAGCGCAGCGAGGCCAGGTGCTCGACCGGCTGGTGGGTCGGGCCGTCCTCGCCCAGGCCGATCGAGTCGTGGGTGTAGACGTGGATCACGTGCGCCGGGATCAGCGCGCTCATCCGCAGCGCGTTGCGCGCGTAGTCGCTGAACACCAGGAAGGTCGCGTCGAACGGCAGGAAGCCGCCATGCAGGGCCAGGCCATTGGCGATCGCGCTCATGCCGAACTCGCGCACGCCGTAGTGGATGTAGTTGGCGCCCGGGTCGGCTTCGGTCACCGGCTTGCTGGCCTTCCACTGGGTCAGGTTGGACGGGGCCAGGTCGGCCGAGCCGCCGATGATTTCCGGCAGCAGCGGAGCGAAGGCGCCGATCGCGTTCTGCGAGGCCTTGCGCGAGGCGATGTTCGCGCCCTCGGCCTGGACCTGGGCGATGAAGGCGTCGGCCTTTTCAATGAAATCGCCCGGCAGCTCGCCGCTGCAGCGACGCGCGAACTCGGCGGCCGCCTCCGGGTGCTGCTTCGCATAGGCGTCGAAGCGCTGCTGCCACTGCGCCTGGTCCTGCGCGCCGGCGCCGCTGCGCCAGCCGGCGTAGATCTCCTGCGGCACCTCGAACGGCGCATGCGGCCAGTCCAGCGCCTGGCGCGTGCCTTCGATCTCGTCCTTGCCCAGCGGCGCGCCGTGCGACTCTTCCTTGCCGGCCTTGTGCGGGGCGCCGAAGCCGATCACGGTCCTGCAGCAGACCAGGCTCGGCTTGTCGGCGACCTTCAGCGCCGCGTCGATCGCGGCCTTGATCGCCGCCGGGTCATGGCCGTCGACATCGCGGACCACGTGCCAGCCGTAGGCCTCGAAGCGCGCTGGCGTGTCGTCGGTGAACCAGTCGTGCACCTCGCCGTCGATGGAGATGCCGTTGTCGTCCCAGAACGCCGTCAGCTTGCCCAGGCCCCAGGTACCGGCCAGCGAGGCGGCCTCGTGGGAGACGCCCTCCATCATGCAGCCGTCGCCCATGAACACCCAGGTGCGGTGGTCGACCAGGTCGAAGTCCGGCCGGTTGTAGCGCTGCGCCAGCAGCTTCTCGGCCAGGGCGAACCCGACCGCGTTGGCGAAGCCCTGCCCCAGCGGGCCGGTGGTGGTCTCCACGCCCGGGGTCTCGTGGCGCTCCGGATGGCCGGCAGTTTTGCTGTGCAGCTGGCGGAAGCGCTTGAGCTCGTCCAGCGGCAGGTCGTAGCCGCTCAGGTGCAGCAGCGCGTAGTGCAGCATCGAGCCGTGGCCGTTGGACAGCACGAAGCGGTCGCGGTCGTACCAGCCCGGGTCGGCCGGGTTGTGCCGCAGGTAGTCGTTCCACAGCACTTCGGCGATGTCGGCCATGCCCATCGGCATGCCGGGGTGGCCGGACTTGGCGGCCTCGACCGCATCGGCGGCGAGGAAACGGATGGCGTTGGCGAGCTGTCGGCGGGTCGGCGTCGTCATGTCTTGGCGTGTGGGGGGTCTGGAAGGCACCCGCGGCGCTGCGGGCCGCCCATTGTCCCACCCCTGTCCGGTCCTGTCCCGCGTGGCGGGAAAAACGCCCGGAAAGCCGCAGGCGGCCGGAGCGGGATCCCGGAGTGCGGTGGAGCCGGTCCCCCCGAAGCCCCCTGTAGGAGCCCACTTCAGGGGGCGACCCCGGGCGGCAGGAACACCGTGGCGTTAGACGCGGCCGATCCGGAGGTGGCGCGTTGAACGCGGCACCTTCAGATGGCGTCGGGTCGCCCCCTGAAGTGGGCTCCTACAGGGGGCGGGAGGCGGGGGCCGGGTCGGGGAGCGCGGCGTCGGTCTCGCCGTGCGCCACCAGGGTGGCCAGGGTCAGGTCGCCACTGACGTTGAGCGTGGTCCGGCACATGTCCAGGAAGTGGTTCACGCCCAGGATCAGGCCGATGCCGATCGGGTCCACCCCGACCATCGCGCAGATCAGCGCCACCACCGGCAGCGAGCCCGAGGGCACGCCGGCGGTGCCGATGCCGCCGAGGATGCACACCAGCATCACCATGAACTGCTGGCCCAGGGTCAGGTCCACGCCGAAGAACTGGGCCAGGAAGATCACCGTCACGCCCTCGAACAGCGCGGTGCCGTTCTGGTTGGCGGTGGCGCCCACGGTGAGCACGAAGCGCGAGACCTTCTGCGGCAGCCCCATCTGGTCGGCCACGCGCAGCGCGGTGGGCAGGGTGGCGTTGCTGGAGGCGGTGGAGAACGCCATCACCGCCGCTTCCTGGATGTCGCGGAAGAACTTCAGCGGCGAACGCCCGGTCATCCGCACCGCCAGCGAGTAGGTGCCGAACATGTGCAGCGCCAGCGCCAGCACCACTACCCCGACATACGCGCCCAACCGCACCAGCAGGTCGAAGCCGAAGATCGCCGCCAGGTTGAACATGAAGCAGAACACCGCATACGGCGCCAGCCGGATCACCAGCCCGATCAGGGTCATCGAGATCTCGAACACGCCCTCGATGCCGCGCTTGAGCGTGGACACCTTCTCCGCGTCGACCAGGACCATGCCCACGCCGAACATCACCGCGAAGAACATCAGCGCCAGGATCGAGGCATTGCTGGAGGCCGCGTCGACCACGTTGCTGGGCACGATCGACAGCAGCATGTCCATGCCGCGCGGCTGGCTGTCTACGCTGGCCACGATCTCGCGGCTGCGGTCGGCGTTCTGCACCAGCAGCTGTTGCGCCAGTTCCGGGTCCACGCCCGCGCCGGGCTTGAACAGGTTCACCAGGACCAGGCCCAGCAGCACCGCCACGCCGGAGAGCACCACGGTGTACGACAGGGTCTTCCAGCCGATCCGGCCCAGGGCGCGGATGTCGCCCATCTCGGCGATGCCGATCACCAGCGCCGAGAACAGCAGCGGCACGATCAGCATGAAGATCAGGTTGAGGAACAGGCGCGACGCCGGGGTGGTCACCCAGTCGGTGAAGATCTTGACCCAGGCCGCTTCCGCACCGGTGAGGTGGACGATCAGGCCCAGCACCAGGCCCAGGGCGAAACCCAGGCCCATCTTCCATGGCATCGGCCAGGGACGGCGTGCAGTGGCGGTCATGCAGGGCTTCCGGAGTAGGCAGCGCGCAGCTTAACAAACCGGCGGCGGCCGCTTCAGTGCGGTGCATGCCACTCCAGCGTGGGCGCGTGCCCCGCTCGTCAAGGACCGCGACGCGCCCGGGCGCCCTCGCGGCCCGGCACGCCTGCCGTCAACGCGGTGGATACAGCGGCGGCAGCGGTGCAACGGTTGCCGGCATGGCGGCGCGCCAGCGCGGTCCATCGCGGAAGGCCGTGCGCAGCGCCGCCCGTGCCGCGGCCGGCTGCCCCTCGCCAGCCCACAGCGCACGCCGCATCGCCTGCAGCGCGTCGCGCTGGACCGGGTCGTCCAGGCGCGCCAGCACCTCGTCCAGGTCCGCCGCCTCGGGCGCGGCCATGCGCCGCAGCAGCGAAACCGCGTCGTCGAAGCTGCCGGCATCCAGCGCGCGGCGCAGGTCGGCGACGACCGGGCGCGCACCGGCACGCACGGCGTCGACCGCGCCGGCCATGGCCACGGCGCCGGATGCCGGCCGCCGCCGCGACCACAACAGCCAGGCCAGCGTGGCCAGCCACAGCAACGCAAAGACCAGTGCCAGCCAGGCCCAGGGGCGTGCGGCCGGTTGCATCGGCGCAGGCGCCCCCGCGTCGGAAAGCGGTGCGCCGGTGGCCGGCGGCACCTGCGCCGGTACGGCGGCCTGCCCGGCATCGCCCGCGACACCCGCGGCCGCCACGTCCAGCCGCAGCTCCGGCAGCATCGCCACGCGCGCGCTCCCGGACGCCGTGTCCCACCAGTCCAGCCTCGGCCCGGGCACGCGCAGCGCGCCGGCCTGCAGCGGTACCACCGAGAAGCGGCGCACCACGGTCAGCTGCGGGCTGCCGTCGATGAAGCGCTCGGTACTCTCGGCGCGCTCGGCGAACACCTGGGCACCGGCGACCTGCGGCGCCGGGATTTCCGGGAACTGGGCGGCGGTGGCGCCCTCGGCCACTGCCTCCACCACCACGTCCACCGCCTCGCCGGCACGCGCCTGCGAGGGTGTGGACAGGTAGCGCAGGCGCAGGCCGCGCAGCGGCAGCCAGGGCTGCGGCGCGCCATCGGGTTGCGCGCGCACCTGCAGGGCCTGTGCTGCACTCTCCGCCGCAAGCTCGCGGCTGCCGCCGAAGAAGTCCTCGAAGAAGCCGCCTGCACCCTGCCCGCGGAAGCGCGCGGGCGGCAGCGGCAATTCGCCGCTGCGCTCGGGCACCAGCAGGTAGCGGCGCTCGAGCACGCGGTAGCGGCGGCCGTTGACCTCGCGGCTGCTCTGTACGTCGTCGCCGATGCGCTGCAGCGAGGCGCCGTCGGGCGCGTCCTGGACCAGCTCGCCGGACAGCAGCGGAGTGGCGTAGTACAGGCGCACGGTCAGGCCTACGCTCTGCTGCACGTAGGGCGACGCTTCGTCGACCCGCGACTCCACGAACACGTCGCCACGCGGCACCGGCGCCGCGGATACCTGCAGGCGCTGCGGCGCGGTGCTCTCGGCGCCGACGCGCAGCGCCGGCAGTTCCACCACTCCGCCACGACGCGGGGTCAGGGCGATGCCGAACAGGGTGTCGCCGCCGGATCCGGCGCTGCGGTACGGCTCGCCGAGGGTGAAGTCGGCCTGCAGCGGCGTGTAGTCCGGGGCGACGCCGGGCTGGTCGGTCTCGATGTTGAGGGTCACCGCCTCGCCGACCGCCACGGTGGCGCGGTCGAGCCAGGCACGGGTCTCGGCCTGCGCCGGCGGCAGCGTGGCGAGGGCGGCGAGCAGCAGCGCCACGAAGAAACGGGCGATGCGCGGCAAGGCGCCGCTGCGGCGTGGATCGGGGTTCGGCACGGGATGCATGTTCCTGGTCATCGCCCCTCGCGCTGGCGGCGTTCCTGTTCGAGGCGGAACTTGGCGCGCAGCAGGCCGCCGGGATCGTCGGGCACGCGCCGCAACCAGGCTTCGCGCGCCTGGCGCTGTTCGCGTGCCTGCGCATCTTCCTGCGGCTGGGCGGACGGCGGCGATTGCTGCCTGTCGCCGCCCTGCTGCAGCGCCTGCTGCATGCGTTCGCGTTGTTCGCGGTCGGCCTGTTCCTGGCGCTGGCGCGCCTGGGCGTCCTCGGCCTTCGGTGGCGGCGACGACGCGGACTGCGGGGACTGGCCCTGCGGTTGCTCGCCGTCTTCCTCCGGCCTGGACCCGGGATCGCCCTGCTCCTGTCCCGGGTCCTGGTCCGTGGATTGTTGCTGGCGGCCTTGCCGGTCCTGTTGCGGATCCTTCTGGCTGTCCTGGTCCTGCCCGTCCTTTCCGTCCTGCGTGTCCTGGTCCTGCTGTCCCTGTCCGCCCTGCGGCGGCTGGCGCTTGCGCGCCTCGTCGACGATGCGTCGGTTGGCGATCGCGTCCTCCATCGCCGGCGTCTGCGCCAGGGCGCGGTCGTAGGCGGCGATCGCATCGTCGTAGCGGCCCTGCCGCGCCAGCGCGTTGCCCAGGTTGTACTCGGCCTCGGCACCGCGCGCGGTGGCACCGGCGAAGGCCTCTCCGGCGGCCGCGAAATCACCGTCGCGATAGGCATCCACGCCGCGCTCGAGCTGCTTCTGCGCCTGCTGGTCGGCGCGCCGCCACCAGCCATCGCCCGCGCTCCCGACGGCCTGTGCCTGCGCAGGCGCAGGCAACGACAGCAGCAGGGCCAGCGGCAACGCCGCCAGCACGCCGGCGCCGCGCCGGAACGCCAGCGCGGCCAACAGCAGCAACGGCAGCAGCAGCCAGTAGCCCTGGTCCAGCCAAACCCGCTCGCCGCCGTCGCGTTCGTTGGCCACTTCGCTGGCCGGATCGAGCACGCCCAGCGCATGCAGATCGTCCTGGTCCACGCCCAGGGTCGCATAGCGGCCACCACCGGCGGCAGCCAGCGCACGCAGCGAGGATTCGTCGAGCCGGGCCGTGCGCACGACGTCGCCCGCATCGCGGTACATGGCGCCCACCGGGCTGCCCAGGCCGAGCACCGAGACGCGATAGCCCTGCCCCGCCACCGCCGCGGCGATGTTGCCCGCGGCCGCATCGGCTTCGCCGGTCACCAGCAGGATGTCGCCGCGTTCGAAACCGGCCTGGTGCAGCAGCGTGGCCGCATGGGTGATCGCGCGTTCGATGTTGTGGCCGTCCTCCGGCATCACGTCCGGCTGCAGCGCATCGAGGAACAGGGCGATGTTGCCGGCGTCGGCGGTGAGCGGCGCGACGGTGTAGGCGTCGCCGGCCCAGGCGACCAGGCCGACCTCGCCACCCTGGCGTTCGCGCAGCAGCGGGTCGATCTTGGCCCGCGCCTGCGCCCGCCGCGCCGGCGGCAGGGCGGGCGTGAGCATCGACGACGACAGGTCCAGCGCGATCACCAGCGGCGCGCGCGACTCCCAGTGCGGCCGCTCCTCCTGTCGCCAGCCGGGACCCGACAACGCCACGATCGCCAGGGCCAGCGCCAGCGAGACACCGGCCACGCGCAGGCCGGCACGGCTGCGTCCGGGTTCGACCAGGTGCGGCAGCAGGTGCGCGTCGACCACGTCGCGCCAGCCCTGCTGGCGATGGCGACGCCACAGCAGCCACAGCAGCGGCACCAACAGCAGCGCCCACAGCCACATCGGCCGCTGGAAATGGAGTTCTGGAAGCTGCAGCCAACCGCTCATGCCGCGCGCCTTTCCGCGCCCGCGCGCAGCAGCGGCCAACCGGCCAGCGCCAGCAGCAGCGCAGCGCCCAGTGGCCACGGATAGCGTTCGATCCGCGGCCGCACCGGGGCCGCGGCCACCGCCAGCGGTTCGAGCCGGTCCAGTTCCGCGTAGATGCCGGCGAGCTCGGCAGTATCCCGGGCGCGGAAGAACTGGCCGCCGGTCATCCGCGCCACCTCGCGCAGCGTGTCCTCGTCCACTTCCTCGCCGCGCTGCACCGGCAGCGGCACGCCGAAGAAGGAAAACGAACCGCTGCCGCCGAAGGCGATGGTGTGCACGCGCACGCCTTCGGCCTGGGCCAGTTCGGCAGCCTTGAGCGGCTTGAGCACGCCGGCGGTGTTGACGCCGTCGGTGAGCAGCACCAGCACGCGCTGGCCTTCGGGCTGTTCGCGCAGGCGCTTGACCGCCAGCCCGATCGCGTCGCCCATCGCGGTCTCGCGCCCAGCCAGGCCGGCGACGCTGTCGCGCAGTTGCTGGCGCACCGAATCGCGGTCCAGGGTGAGTGGCGTGAGCATGTACGCGCGCTGGCCGAACACCAGCAGGCCGACGCGGTCGCCGGCGCGGCGGTCGAGGAAGTCGGCGATCACCGCCTTGGCCGCGGTCAGCCGGTCCACCGGCCGGCCGCCCAGCTCCATGTCGGTCTCGCTCATGCTGCCGGACAGGTCTACCGCCAGCAGCATCTGCCGTGCCTCGCGCGGCGGCACCTGCGCCGGGCCGAGCTGCTGCGGCCGCGCGGCCGCCGCGCACAGCAGCGCCCAGGCCAGCAGCGGCAGCAGCCAGGCCACGCGCAGCCGGTCCGCGCCCGTCGCCGCGGCCACGCCGTCGAGGCGGCGCCCCCAAGGCACGCGCAGCGCCGGCGCCGCGCTGCGCCGCGGCGGCAGCAGCAGGTGGACGAGGACCGGCAACGGCAGCAGCGCCCATGCCCATGGCCAGGCGAAGCCCGCGAAACCGTCCTGCCAGGCGGACCACCAGGCGTCCATCAGCGGCCTTCCATCAGTTCGAGGAACCGCGCGCGCGCCACGGCACGTGCGGCCGCGAACGCCGACGGGTCCAGCTGCAGGCGGAAGCCGCCGTCGAGCAGCAGGCTGCCGGCACCGGCGCTGAATGCCTGGCCGCGCGCACCGTCGAGGAATCGCAGCCATTCGTCTCCCTGCAGCAGTTCGCTGCCGGGACGCCGGTGGCGCGCTGCGCGGCGCAACAGTACGGACATCGCCGCCAGCTGTTCCGGCAAGGTGCCATGCGAAGTGTCGGCGTCGAACCAGCGCAGCCAGCGGCGCCGGCACGCGGCGCGCCACAGGTGCCAGCCCGCCCAGCCGCAGGCGAGCAGCAGCAAGGCCGCGGCCAGCCACCACCAGCCGGGTGCCGGTGGCCACCACGGTGGCGATGGCGGCAGGTGCACGTCGCGCAGCGGCAGGCTGGCCGGATCCATGCGGCCGTCCTCAATCCATGCCCGCGGTGACGGGTACGGCCATCGCTTCCGCCACGGCCGCGGCATCGCGTGGGCGCAGCCAGTGGGTGCTGTCGACGTCGGTAGCCAGCGTGCGCACCTGCCAGCCCCGTGCCGGCAGCGTGCGCGCCAGTTCCTGCGCCGGTTGCACGAAGGCACGGTTCCAGCGCTGGCGCACGCCAGCGTTGCCAAGCGGCAACTGCAGACGTCGCGCGCCGGCGATGAAGGACAGGTCACGGCGCGGCGGCGCGGTTTCCAGCGGATCCTGCAACAACACCAGGGTGGCCTGGTGGTGGCGCGCCAGCGCGGTCCAGCGCAGCGAGGGCACCTGCGCGGCGCTGCCGGCGTCGGCCAGCACCACCAGCTGCGCACCAGGTCGCAGCAGGCGCTGCGCATGTTCGAGCGCGACCTCCAGCCCCGCGTCTTCCCGAGGTGGTCGCGCGTACCAGCGCGCCAGCGCGTCCAGCACGCGCATCGCACCGCGCAGGCCGGTGGCCGGCGGGATCGCCGGCTCGCCGCCACGCAGCGCGGCGATCCGGTCGCCGGACTGCAGCGCCGACCACACCGCTACCGCGCCGGCACGCGCGGCCTGCACCGACTTGAAGCGTGTGCGCGTGCCGAAGTACAGCTCCGGCGCGGTGTCGGCGACCAGCAGGGTCAGGCGTTCACGTTCGGCCTGGAACAGCTTGGTGTGGGCGCGGCCGCTGCGCGCAGTCAGCCGCCAGTCCATCCGGCGCACGTCGTCGCCGATCGTGTATTCCCGCGATTCGGCGTATTCCATGCCGCGGCCACGCAGGCTCGACGGCGCCGGGCCATGCACGCCGTGGCGGCCGCGCCGTGGCAGGGGCACGCGCTGGACCTGGGCGCGCAGCGCGACCAGTTCGGCCAGCGTCGGCACGATGCCTTCCTGCGCGGCATCGGCCACGGCGGGCGCCGGGCCGGGCGCGCTCACGGCGTCGGCACCCTTTCCAGCAGCGCGGCGACCAGGCGGTCGCCGTCCCAGCCTTCGGCCAGGGCCTCGTAGCTGGGCAGCACGCGGTGGCGCAGCACGTCCGGGGCGACCGCGCGCACGTCCTCGGGGGTGACGAAGTCGCGGCCGGCCAGCCATGCCCGCACCCGCGCGCAGCGTTCCAGCGCGATCGAACCGCGCGGACTGGCGCCCCAGGCGATGCGCCGGGCGAGCGCGGCGTCGTAGCGGCCGGCATCGCGCGAGGCCAGCACCAGTTCGACCAGGTAACGCTCCAGCGCCGGGGCCACGTGCAGGTCCAGGACCTGTTCGCGCGCGGCGAACACCTGCGCCTGCGGCATGCGCGCCACCGGCTCCGGCGGTGCATGCAGCGCCTGCCGCGAGCGTTCGCGCGCCAGGCGCAGGATCTCGGTTTCCACCTCGGCATCGGGATAGCCGATGCGCACGTGCATGAGGAAGCGGTCGAGCTGCGCCTCGGGCAGCGGGAAGGTGCCCTCCTGCTCGATCGGGTTCTGGGTGGCCATCACCAGGAACAGTGGCGGCAGCGCATAGGTGTGGCGGCCCACGGTGACCTGGCGTTCGCCCATCGCCTCCAGCAGCGAGGACTGGACCTTGGCCGGGGCGCGGTTGATCTCGTCGGCGAGCAGCAACGAGTGGAACACCGGGCCTTGCTGGAACTCGAAGCGGCCTTCCTGCGGGCGCCAGACCTCGGTGCCGGTCAGGTCGGCCGGCAGCAGGTCCGGGGTGAACTGCACCCGGGCGAAGTCCGCTTCCAGGTGCGCGGCCAGGGTCCGGATCGCGGTGGTCTTGGCCAGGCCGGGCGCGCCCTCGACCAGCAGGTGGCCGTCGGCGAGCAGCGCGACCAGCAGGCGCTCGACCAGCGCCGCCTGGCCGACGATGGCCGCGGCGAGGTTGTCGCGCAGGGTGGCGAAGGCGGCGTGCAGGCCGCCGGCGGGAAGCGGGGGAGGCAGGTTATCCATGGCGGCATTCTGACCCGATCGTGGCTGTCGAGTTCCCCGGCCGCTGAACGCCGGAAAAGCGACGGGGCCCGCAGGCCCCGTCATCTGTCGTGCTATCCCGACCGTCGGCCGGCGGCTCCTCAGGCGCGCTTTTCGACGCGCATGACCTTCGGGGTCAGGAAGATCAGCAGCTCGGCCTTTTCCTTGGTGCGGCTGGTCTTCTTGAAGAAGGCGCCGACGAAGGGCACGTTGCCGAGGAACGGCACCTTGGCCACGCTGTTGGCGTCGGTGAACTCGTACACGCCGCCGATCACCACGGTCTGGCCGTCGTCGACCAGCACCGCGGTATTGATCTCGCGGGTGGCGATTTCCGGCACCTGGCCGATGCTGGTGTCGATGTAGCGCAGGACCTCGTCCTTGGTCACGTGGACCGCCATGAAGACGCGGTCGTCGCTGGTGATGGTCGGGGTGACCTTCAGCTCGAGCACCACGTCCTTGAACTCGACGGTCGGGGTCGGGAAGGCCTGGTTGCCGCCACCGGTCAGGGTCACGTAGCCGACCTCGCGGCCCTGGCGGATGATCGCCTCGCGCTGGTTGGAGGTGACCACGCGCGGGTTGGACAGCACTTCGCCGCGGCCTTCCTGCTGCAGGGCGGACAGTTCGAGATCAATGGAGAAATTCGTGCCCAGCAGGGTGTAGGCAAGCGAACTCACGTTGGTGCCGCTGGCAGTGGTCGCCGGCAGGTTGAAGTTCAGGCCAGGCGTGCCGGTGTTGTTGCCCGCCACCGAGCTGCCGATGATCGCGGTGTTGTCACCGTACTGGCGCGAACCCGACACGCCGAAGCGCGCGCCCAGGTCGCGGGCGAAGCTGTCGGTGGCGATGACGATGCGGCTCTCGATCAGCACCTGGTCGACCGGGCGGTCGATCACGTTGATCAGCTCGCGCATCTGCGCGACCTTCTTCGGGATGTCGCTGATCATCAGGGTGTTGGTGCGCTCGTCGGCGACGATGCGGCCGCGCTGCGACAGGAAGCCGTTCTCCTGGTCGTTGCCGCCACCGCCACCGCCGCCACCCTGGTTGCCGATGCCCTTGGCCTCGGTCAGCGCCTTGAAGATCGCCGCGGCGTTGTGGTAGTTGATCTGGATGTAGTCGGTGACCAGATCGACGCGGTTCTCCAGGTCGATGCGCGCATCTTCCTTGGCCTTCTCGAACGCGGCCAGCTCGGGCTGCGGCGCGACCCAGACCACGCTGCCGTCGCGACGCTTGTCCAGGCCCTTGGCGCGCAGGACGATGTCCATCGCCTGGTCCCAGGGCACGTTGACCAGGCGCAGGGTCACGTTGCCGGTCACCGTGTCCGAGGCCACGATGTTCAGGTTGGACTCTTCGGCGATCAGCTGCAGGACGGTGCGAACCGGCACGTCCTGGAAGTTGAAGGTCACCGGCCGGCCGGAATAGCCCTGCTTGGCCAGCTTCGCCTGGGCACTGGCGACCGCCGCGCCGCTGACCGCGCCGACCGCCGTTGCGCTGGCGCGCGGGGCGATCTCGACCACGTACTCGTTGCCGGTCTGGTAGGCCAGCGACTCGTAGTCGCCGCGGGTGCTCAGCACCAGCTGGGTGCCGCCACCGTAGGGCTTGGCGTCGATGCGCTGCACCGGCGTGGCGAAGTCGGTGACGTTGAGCGGGCGCTGCAGCTCGGCCGGCAGGGTGGCGTTGGCCACGTCCACCACCACGCTGCCGTCCTGGTTCCTCAGGTCGGGGGCCACGCCGTCACCGTCGAAGCGCAGGATCAGCCGGCCCGCGCCGCCGTCGCCACGCTTGAAGTCGATTGCGGACACCTTCGACTTGGCGGTCGTCGTGGCCTGGGAGGCCACGGTGGACTGCGCGGCCGGAGCGGCGGCGAGACCGGGTACGGTCAGGGCCAGCGCGAGGCCCAGGCCGCAGGCCCGGATGATCGGCGGGCGCCGATGCGTGCGCAGGCTCTGGGCATTGGTAAAGGTCATCGTGCTATCCCCCAATCATTGATCTTCGAGCGCGATGGAGGCCGGACGTTCCAGCCAGCCGCCCGCACCATCCGGCACAAGTTCAACCAGTTCTATCTTGTCTTCCTGCACCGACGTCACCCGCCCGTCGGCCTGGCCCAGGTAGGCACCCGGCAGGATCCGGTGGGTCACCCGGTCCGGGGCCATCACCAGCGCCACCAGGCCACCACCGGCACCGATCGTGCCGACCATGTCCAGGCTGTCCAGCGGGTACTGCTCCAGCGGTTCCTTGCGCCGGTTCGGGTCCGGCCTCAGGCCGCCGGCTCCGTCCGAATTGCTCCAGGCGTCGCTGAACGGGTCGCGCAGGTCCTGTGCGGCGTATTCGAAGGTCTCGAACTGCTGCATCACCGGCAGCGGCTCCAGCGGCGGCGCGGGACGCGCACGCACGTCGGCCACCCACTTCTCCAGGTTCGGCGCGTCGCCCGGCGTGCTGGTCACGCCGCGGCCGCAGGCGCCCAGGCTGAGCACCAGCAGCGAGGCGGCCAGCATGCGCAGCGCCCCACGGTTGCGATCCAGGATCATGCGCCGCCCCCCGTCGTTGCGCCATTGCCGGCTTGTGCCGCCTTCTCCTGCTCGGAGATTTCCAGTTCGTCCAGATAACGGTAGGTCTTGACCGTACCGGACAGCTCCAGCGCGCCGCCGCGGGTGATGGTCTTGCCTTCCTTGGGCTGCAGCTGGATGTCATGCATGGTCAGGATCACCACGCGCGGCAGCGAGGCCACGCCGCTGACGAAGGCGCCGAACTGGTGGTAGTTGCCGACCATGCGCAGCGCGATCGGCTTCTCCGCGTAGAACTCCTTCGGCGTCTCCGGGCCCGGCTGGAACAGCTCGTTGGCCAGGCCGCTGGAAAGGGCCGTCTGCGAAATGTCGATGATCAGGTCCGGCATCTCGGTCTTGCTCGGCAGTTGCCTGAGCATCTGCTGCAGGACCTGCTCCATCTGCGCCAGTTGCTGGCGCAGCGGCTCCAGGTTGGCGGCCTTGCCCTGCTCGTCCTCGAACTGGGCGCGCAGCGTCGATTCCTGGCTCTCCAGCCCCTGCAGTTCCTCGCGTTTGCCGCGGATCAACAGCAGGTAGGCCATGACCAGGATGAACAGCGCCAGCAGCACGCAGAAGACGATCTTCGCCTGCTGCGGCCAGCCACCGATGTTGTTGAAGTCCAGGTCGCTGAGTTTGATCTTCTTCTTCTGGCTCATGACGCCGGCCTCCCGTCGGTCTGCGTGGCCGGTTGCTGTTGCTCAGGCGCAGGGGCAGCGGGCGGCGTGGCTCCCTCGCCTGCGGGCACGGAGGCCGGTGCCGGTGCCGGTGCCGGAGTCGTGGCCGCAGGCGCCGGCGTGGCGGCAGCATCAACGGCAGCCGGGTCGACCGCGGCCGTACCCAGCGGCACCCCGCCCTCGGCCGTCGCATTGGGATTGGCCAGCTGCACCTTGAGGCTGAAGCTGTAGGGCAGCGTGCGGCTGCTGCCGGACGTCGGCGCCTTGTCGTCCTTCTTGACCTCGATGATCGACAGGTCGGGCTTGGTCATCCAGCCGGACACCTCGAGGTTGCGCATGTAGGCGCTGACCCGGGCGTTGGACTGGGCGTTGCCCTGCAGGGTCAGGATCTCACCCTCCTGCTTGATCGAGCCCAGGGTGACGCCATCGGGGATGGTGCGCACCAGCGAGTCGAACAGGTGGACCATCTGCGAACGGTTGGCCTGCAGCTCCTCGATGACCTTCTTGCGGGCCAGCAGGCGGTCCTTCTTGGCGTCGAGCTCCTTGATCTCCTCGTTCTGCTTCTGGACCTTGGCGATCTCGGCCTGCAGGAAGCTGTTGCGCTCATGCTGGCCGCTGATCTGCCGGTCGAAGTAGAACCAGACCAGGAAGGAGAGCAGCACGCCGGCGAGCGCAGCCAGCCCCAGCATCCCCTGGAACTCGCGCTGGCGCTGCTTGCGGCGCTCGGCGCGCCACGGCAGTAGGTTGATCCGTGCCATCAGTCGAAGCTCCTCAGGGCCAGGCCGGTGGCGATCATCAGCGCCGGGGCGTCCTGGGCCAGGGCATGCGCCTGCACGCGCGGGCCGAGGGTCATCTGCGCCAGCGGGTTGGCGACCTGGGTCGGCACACCCAGCTGCTCCTCGACCATTTCCGGCAGGCCGACGATCGAGGCGCAGCCGCCGGCCAGCACCACCTGGTCGACCCGGTTGAACTCGCTGCCGGCATAGAAGAACTGCAGCAGGCGGCTGATCTGCTGGACCGTGGCCTCCTTGAACGGTTCCAGCACCTCGACCTCGTAGGTCTCGGGCAGCCCGCCCTGGCGCTTGGCCTGGCCGGCTTCCTCGTAGGTCAGGCCGTAGCGGCGCATGACCTCGTCGGTGAGCTGCTTGCCGCCGAACACCTGCTCGCGGCTGTAGAGGCTGCGGCCGCCGCGCAGGACGTTGAGGGTGGTCATGGTCGCGCCGATGTCGACCAGGGCGACCACGCCGTCGCGGCCCACCGGCAGCTCGTCGGCGATCAGGGCGAAGGCGTTCTCGATCGCGAAGGCCTCCACGTCCATCACCCTGGCGGTCAGGCCACCGAGCTCCAGCGCCGATTCGCGCAGCTCCACGTTCTCCGAACGCGAGGCCGCCAGCAGCACCTGGACCATCTCCGGGTTGCTGGGCATCACCCCGAGCACCTCGAAGTCGAGGTTCACTTCCTCGATCGGGTACGGGATGTAGTTGACCGCCTCGAGCTCGACCTGGGCTTCAAGGTCGTTCTCGTCCAGGTCGGCGGGCATCGGGATGATCTTGGTGATCACCGCCGAGCCGGCGACCGCGGCGGCCGCGTTCCTGGCCCTGGTGCCGGAGCGGTTGACGGCGCGGCGAATCGCTTCGCCCACCGCCTCGACCTCGACGATGTTCTTCTCGACCACTGCATTGGGCGGCAACGGTTCGACCGCGTAATGCTCCACGCGGTAGCGGTTTCCGCTGCGCGACAGCTGCAGCAGTTTGACCGCAGTCGAACTGATGTCGACGCCAATCAGCGGCGACTGACTTTTCGGGATGAGCCCCACAGTTTTCCCCCACGCCGACAGGCACTTGGCTTAACAACCTGCGCCCGCGCATTAGATAACGGTTTTTTCGGGTTTGGCAACTCCCCCATGTGCAGGCTGCGATGCCTGTCACGCGTGGTACCGGATCCGCTCCCCCTGAACGTCCCCGGCGGGCACCCCTTAGATGGCCCGCGGCTAATCTATACTCTGCGGCCGCGAAATCCGCAATCGGAATCCCCGGATGTCCCGTCTACGCCGCCTGCTGCGCTGGGCGCTCATCGCGTCCGCCGGCCTGGCCCTGCTGGCCGCGATCGGCCTGGGAATGCTCTATACCGCGGTGTCCTCGCGCCTGCCGGAAGTCGAATCCCTGCGCACGGTGGAGATGCAGGAGCCGCTCTACGTCTATGCGGCCGATGGACGGCTGATGGCCGTTTTCGGCGAGAACCGCCGTTACCCGGTCGCCATCGACGAGGTCCCGGAGCGCCTGCGCCAGGCCTTCATCGCGATCGAGGACGCCCGCTTCTACGAACACGGCGGCGTGGACTACAAGGGCGTGGCCCGGGCGGTGTGGCTGCTGGCCACCACCGACGGCAAGCGGGTCCCGGGCGGCTCGACCATCACCCAGCAGGTCGCCCGCCAGTTCTTCCTCAGCTCCGAGTACAGCTACCAGCGCAAGCTGGCCGAGATGCTGCTGGCGATGAAGATGGAGCGGGCGCTGAGCAAGGACGAGATCCTGGCGCTGTACCTCAACAAGAGCTTCTTCGGCAACCGCGCCTATGGCGTGGCCGCCGCGGCCGAGTACTACTACGGCAAGAAGATGGACGAGCTGAGCCTGGACGAGATGGCCTCGCTGGCCGGCATTCCCAAGTTCCCGTCCAGCGGCAACCCGATCAGCAACCCCGAGCGCGCCCGGATCCGCCGCGACTACATCCTCGACAGGATGGCCGAGCTGGGCTTCGTCGGCCGCGCCGAGGCCGCCGCGGCCAAGGCGGTGCCGATGCACGCCACCCCGCACGAACCACCGGTGGAGGTCTCCGCGCCCTACGTGGCCGAGATGGTCCGCCAGGAGATGATCGCCCGCTACGGCCCGGAAGCGGTGACCCGCGGCTACCACGTCCCCACCACGATCCTGCCCGACCTGCAGGCCGCGGCCGAGCAGGCGGTGCGCGACGGCCTGCACCTGTACGACCACCGCCATGGCTGGCACGGGGTCGAGCGCCAGGCCGAGGTCGCCGCCGACGCCGACGACGCCACCCTGGCCAAGGCCCTGGCCGGGACCCCGGCGCAGGCCGCGCTGCTGCCGGCGGTGGGCGCCGGGACGTCGAAGGATGGCAGCGCCCGGGTCGTGCTGGCCGATGGCGGCAGGGTCCCCCCGCCTGCCTCCGCTGCCCGCTGGACCGGCAAGAACCCGGCCGCGCTGCTCAAGCGCGGCGACGTGGTCCGGGTCCGGCGCGGCGAAAAGGAAGGCGAGTACCTGCTCGACCAGGTGCCGCGCGGACAGTCCGCGCTGGTTTCGCTGGACGCCAACAACGGCGCCCTGCGCGCCCTGGTGGGCGGCTACAGCTATGCAGGCAACAAGTTCAACCGCGCCACCCAGGCCCGGCGCCAGCCCGGCTCCAGCTTCAAGCCCTTCGTCTATTCGGCGGCGTTCGAGAAGGGACTCAACCCCGCCTCGATGGTGCTCGACGCTCCTGTGGTGTTCCGCGACCGTCGCGGCAACACCTGGTCGCCGCAGAACGACGGCGGCGGCTTCCGCGGCCCGATGCGGCTGCGCGAGGCGCTGGTGCAGTCGCGCAACCTGGTCTCGGTGCGGCTGCTGGATGCGATCGGGGTGCAGTTCGCCCGTACCTACATTTCCCAGTTCGGCTTCGACGAGGCCGAGCTGCCGCCGAACCTGTCGATGTCGCTGGGCACCGCCTCGCTGACGCCGCTGTCGATCGCGCGCGGCTACGCGGTGTTCGCCAACGGCGGCTCGCGGGTGGACACCTGGTTCATCGACGAGGTCCGCGATCGCGACGGCAAGGTGCTGTTCAAGGAGTCGCCGGCGGTGGCCTGCCGCAGTTGCGGCGTCGCCCCGGGCACCGGCGCGGCGGTGGCCGCGCCGCAGGTGGTGGATGGCTTCAATTTCGGCGCACCGGCCCCGCCGCCCGCGGCTCCCACCGCGCCAGCCGAAGCATCCGGTGCCGGCGAGGTCGCGCCAGCCACGGCGACCGTGGCGGCCGACGCGAAGATCGCGCCGCGCGCGATCGACGAGCGCAGCGCCTACCAGCTGGTGTCGATGATGCGCGACGTGGTCCAGCGCGGCACCGGCACCGCGGCCAAGGTGCTGGGGCGCGAGGACGTGGGCGGCAAGACCGGCTCGACCAACGACCACCGCGATGCCTGGTTCTCCGGTTTCGGCGGCGCGCTGGTCACCACGGTCTGGGTCGGCCGCGACGACTTCCAGTCGCTGGGCTACCGCGAGTACGGCGGCAAGGCCGCGCTGCCGATCTGGATCGACTACATGCGGGTGGCGCTGGAGGACCAGCCGATCGCGTCCAACGAGCCGCCGCCGGGGATGGTCAAGGTCTACGTCGACAACACCGGGCGCATGTCCACCGAAGGCGGCGGGCTGGCCGAGTTCGTGAAGGTCGAGGACCTGGAGCGGATGCGCGACAGCCTGGACTTCCTCGGGCCTGAGCGCAGCGAGGAAAGCGCGTTCGACATCTTCTGACGCCGGTTCCGCGACGGAGCCGGCGCAGCATCGCGGCGTGACCGCACCGTCACGCCGATCGGGTACATTCGGGCCAGGTCTCTCCCGGGAGTGTCGTGATGCACCGCGCCCGCCAGCACGCCGAGACCCGTACCCGCGAACGCCGCAGCCGCCTGGCCCATGAAGCCGCGCGGCTGATGGCCGAGGGCGGCATCCGCGACTTCCACCAGGCCAAGATCAAGGCCGCTGCGCGGCTGGGCATCCGCGACGACGCTTCGCTGCCGCGCAACCGCGAGATCGAGGAGGCGCTGCGCGAGTACCAGCGCATCTTCCTCGGCGACAGCCAGGCGCAGGCGTTGCGCCGGCGGCGCGAGGCGGCGGCGCGGGCGCTGGAGTTCCTCGCCGGCTTCGAGCCGCGGCTGGTCGGGCCGGTGCTGGAAGGCACCGCCGACGCGACCTCGCCGGTGCTGCTGCACGCCTACAGCGACGACGCCGAAGCGGTGACACGCCACCTCGACGAACATGGCATCCCTGCCGTTTCGCGCACCCGCCGACTGCGCCTGGACCGCGAGCGCGTCGCCGACCTGCCGGTGTGGGTGTTCAGCGCCGAGGACCTGGCCTTCGACGTGACCGTGCTGCCGCTGCACGCGCTGCGCCAGGCACCGCTGTCGGCCGTGGACGAGCGGCCGATGCGCCGCGCCTCGCTGGCCCAGCTGCGCCGGCTGCTGGCCGAAGACGGGATCGCCGGCTACGAAAGCGGCCTGCCCTGACGGCGGTGGCAAGCGCATCCCGTAGAGCGGGGCCGGGTCACGCGGTGCGCAAATGGAAACGCCCCACATCGCGGGGCGTTCCATCGGAGCTGCCGGGTGGGACTGCCCGGGTCGCGCCTCAGCGCTGCCCGATGCCCTTGTAGTCGCGCACGTCGTAGCCGGTGTAGATCTGGCGCGGACGGCCGATCTTGGCTTCCGGGTCGACCTGCTGTTCCAGCCAGTGCGCCACCCAGCCGGCGGTGCGGCCGATGGCGAACATGACAGTGAACATCTCGGTCGGGATCTTCAGCGCCTTGTAGATGATGCCGCTGTAGAAGTCGACGTTCGGATAGAGCTTGCGCTGGATGAAGTACTCGTCCTGCAGCGCCGCCTCCTCCAGCTTCATTGCCACTTCCAGCAGCGGGTCGTCCACGCCCAGCTCGCCGAGCACCTTGTGGGTCATCTCGCGGATGATCTTCGCGCGCGGGTCGAAGTTCTTGTAGACGCGGTGGCCGAAGCCCATCAGGCGGAAACCGGACTCCTTGTCCTTGGCCTTGGCGATGGCGCTCTCGACCTTGTCGGGGGTACCGATCTCCTCGAGCATCTTCAGCACCGCCTCGTTGGCGCCGCCATGCGCCGGCCCCCACAGCGCGGTGATGCCCGCGGCAATGCACGCGTACGGATTGGCGCCGGTGGAACCGACCAGGCGCACGGTCGAGGTCGAGGCGTTCTGCTCGTGGTCGGCGTGCAGGATGAACAGCAGGTCCAGCGCCTTGGCCACGACCGGGTTCATTTCCAGCGGCTCGCTCGGCACCTCGAACATCATGTGCAGGAAGCGGTTGACGTAATCGAGGTTGTTGCGCGGGTAGCGCGACGGCCAGCCGATCGAATAGCGGTAGGCGGCGGCGGCCAGGGTCGGCACCTTGGCGATCAGGCGGATCGCGGCCTGGCGGCGCTGCTCCGGGTCGTTGAGGTCCAGGGTGTCGTGGTAGAACGCCGACAGCGAGGCCACCGTGCCGGCCAGCATGGCCATCGGGTGCGCGTCGTAGTTGAAGCCCTGCAGGAAGTTCTTCAGGGACTCGTGCATCATCGTGTGATGCGTCACCTCGTGCTCGAACTTCTGGAACTCGGCCGCGGTGGGCAGCTCGCCGTTCATCAGCAGGTAGGCCACTTCCAGGAAGCTGGAATGCTGGGCCAGCTGCTCGATCGGGTAGCCGCGGTACAGCAGCACGCCGTTGTCGCCATCGATGTAGGTGATGGCCGACTTGCAGCTGGCGGTGGCGGTGAAACCGGAGTCGTAGGTGAAAAGGCCGGTTTCCCTGGTCAGCTTCGAAATGTCGATGCAGTCGTTGCCCAGGGTCGGCTTGAGCACCGGCAGGGCCACCGACTTGTCGCCGGCATTCAGCGTGACCTGGTCGAGATTGGACACGGTGTGCGCTCCTCTGTGGGGTAGGCGAGGCACCTGGCGCGATGCGCCGGGAACGTTCGCGGGAGGGAGTCCGCGGCATTCGCCACGAATCCCGAGGATTATCGCATAACCCATACCCCGGAGTACCCGGACGGAAGTCGTATGGCCACGAGGGCCCATACGTCTACTGCGGGAGCGGCCCGCAGGAACGGCGGTGCGGTGCACGCGCGCATCGGGCGCCGTTCACATCCCGGCAGCAGGCCGGGATGCGGTCTTCGACAAGCAGAACGGCCGCGCAAGCGCGGCCGTTCTCCAGCATGGCGCCTGCCCGGGGGCGACGCCAGCGTTGGGTTCAGCGGGCGTAGCGGCGCTGGAACTTGTCGATGCGGCCGCTGGTGTCCATGACCTTGTGCTTGCCCGTGTAGAACGGGTGCGAGGCGGAGGAGATTTCGATCTTCACCAGCGGGTATTCGTTGCCGTCTTCCCACTTCACGGTTTCCTTGGCGCCGCCGGCCAGGGTCGAGCGGGTCAGGATCTTGAAATCGGAGGTGACGTCATGGAAGACGACTTCGCGGTAATCGGGATGGATGCCGGCCTTCATGGCGCACACCGTAAGTAGTTGACGGAACAGAGCCAGCTATTCTAGCCGCGTAAGCCACCCCGGCGCAAGGCCGGGATGGGTGGCGCGCTCAGGAGGCGGCCAGTGCAGCTTGGACCCGGGCCTCGAACCGGGCCTGGTCGTAGCGCAGCAGGATCCGGGCGTTGTCGGCGGCGCCGGTCTGCCGGTTCCAGTCCACCAGGGTCAGGCCGCGGGCCACGCGCCCCCCGGTTTCCACCGCCAGCGGACGCTCGACCTGCTCCAGCGCACCCTCCGGCTCCAGCGCCCAGGCCATGGCCAGCGAATCGGCCGAGTGCCAGTGGTCGCCGCGCCGGTCCTCGGACCAGAGCCGGGTCTGGCGCGAGATCGCCTCGTAGAAAGCGGCGCGTGGGGAGTCGGCGACCAGCCATTCCTCGACCCGGCGATGGTGGAAGCCGTGGGCCAGGGTCGCCTCCCAGTCGGCCAGGTCGTACTTCGGGAAGCCGGACAGGACGATGTGGGCGGCCTCCGGGTCGAAACCGACGTTGAATTCCGCACCGGGGGTGATGTTGCCGTGGGCGGTGACCGCTCCCCCCATCACCACCAGCCGCGCCACGCGCTGCGGCAGGGTCGGGTCCAGGCGCAGGGCCAGGGCCAGGTTGGTCAGCGGACCGAGCGCGACCAGCAGCAGGCGGCCGGCGTGTTCGTGCGACAGCCGCAGGATCGCCAGCGCGGCGTGCTCGGCCTCGGCGCGGCCGGCAGGATCCGGATAGCCGATGTCGCCGAAGCCGTCGCGGCCGTGCACGTGCGCGGCGTCTTCGCGCGGCATGTGCACCAGCGGGCCGTCGCAGCCGGCGAATACCGGCACATCGGTGCGGCCGGCCACTTCGCGCAGCTTGAGCGCGTTGCGCACGGTGTGGCCCAGGCCTACGTTGCCGGCGGCGATGGTCAGCCCGACGACCTGGTGGGCGCCGGAATGGAACGCCATCAGCAGCGCCAGCGCGTCATCGACGCCGGGGTCGGTATCGATCAGCAGGGGGATCTTTTCGGTCATGCGGGACGGTCCTGGAATGGCCGGCCAGTGTCGCCATTCCCCGTGGGCAGGGCAAACCGGTGAGCGAGGTGGTTCCGTAGAGCCGGGCTTGCCCGGCTGTCACGCATGGCGGAGCAATGCGGCCAGGAGCAGCGGGGCAAGCCCCGCTCTACGCCCCGGCGTAGCGGACGGCCCCGCCGACCCAACGCGCGACCACCCGGTCGGCGATTTCCGGAGCGCCGGAAAGCAGGTGGTCGGCCAGGGCATGCACCTGCGGCAGCAGGCCGGCATCGCGGGCCAGGTCGGCGATCCGGAACGCGGCCAGGCCGGTCTGGCGGGTGCCGAGCAGTTCGCCCGGGCCGCGCAGTGCCAAGTCCTTTTCGGCGATCAGGAAGCCGTCGTTGCTCTGCCGCAGCACGTCCAGGCGTTGCCGGGCCAGCGCCGACAGCGGCGGCTGGTACAGCAGCACGCAGCTGGACGCGGCCGCTCCACGGCCCACGCGGCCGCGCAGCTGGTGGAGCTGGGCCAGGCCCAGGCGTTCGGCGTTCTCGACGATCATCAGCGAGGCATTGGGCACGTCCACGCCGACCTCGATCACCGTGGTGGCGACCAGCAGGTCGAGCGCGCCATCCTTGAAGGCGCGCATGACCGCCTGCTTCTCCGCACCCTTCAGCCGTCCGTGCACCAGGCCCACACGCAGGCCCGGCAATTGGGTGGTCAGCTGCTCGAAGGTCCGCTCGGCGGCCTGCGCCTGCAGGCGCGCGCCCTGCCCCGGCCTGGCGTCCTCTTCCGGCTCTTCGATCAGGGTGCACACCCAGTAGGCCTGGCGGCCCTCGGCGCAGGCGGCGCGGATGCGCTCGACCAGTTCGGGCCGGCGCTCGGCGCTTACCGCCACGGTCTGGACCGGCGTGCGACCGGGTGGCAGCTCGTCGATCGCCGACACGTCCAGGTCGGCATAGGCGGTCATTGCCAGGGTGCGCGGGATCGGGGTCGCGGTCATCACCAGCTGGTGCGGCACGTGGCCATGCGCCGGCCCCTTGTCGCGCAGGGCCAGGCGCTGCTGCACGCCGAAGCGGTGCTGTTCGTCGACCACTACCAGGGCCAGGTCGTGGAAGGCCACGCCTTCCTGCATCAAGGCATGCGTGCCGACCACGACCTGCGCCGCACCCGAGGCCACGTCAGCCAGCGCGGCCGCGCGCGCCTTGCCGGTGACCTTGCCGGCCAGCCAGGCCACGCGGATCCCCAGCGGCTCCAGCCACGCCTTCAGGTTGGCCAGGTGCTGCTCGGCCAGCAGTTCGGTCGGCGCGGCCAGCGCGACCTGGCAGCCGCGCTCCACCGCCAGGGTGGCAGCCAGCGCGGCGACCACGGTCTTGCCCGAACCCACGTCGCCCTGCACCAGGCGCTGCATCGGATTGGGCAATGCGAGGTCGGCGCGGACCTGCTCGAACACGCGCCGCTGCGCGCCGGTGAGCGCGAACGGCAGGGTCCGCAGCAGTCGCGCGGCCAGCGCGCCGGGGCCGTCGAGCGCGCGGGCATGCAGCTGCTGCTGCGCCAGCCGCTGCCGGCGCAGGCTCAGGTGGTGCGCGAGCAGTTCTTCCAGGGCCAGGCGGCGCTGCGCCGGATGCTGGCCGGCGGCCAGCGCGGCGAGATCGGCGTCGGCCGGCGGCCGGTGCAGGACCAGCAGCGATTCGCGCAGTCCCGGCAGGCCGGCCATGCCGGGCGTGGACGCCGGCAGCAGTTCAAGCGCATCCGCGTCGGGCAGCAGGTCCAGCGCCTGGCCAACCAACCGGCGCAATGTGGCCGGGCCCACGCCCTCGACCGCCGGGTATACCGGATCGAGCGATTCGCCCAGCGCAGGCGCTTCGTCGTCGCCGAGCACGCGATAGCTCGGGTGGACGATCTCCAGCCCGTGCTGGCCCGGCCGTGGCGTACCGAAGCAGCGCAGGCGCGTGCCCGGGCGGAACTGCGCCACCTGGGCAGCGCGGAAATGGAAGAAGCGCAGCACCAGCGTGGCTCGCGAGCCGTCGCCGATGGCCACGCGCAGCACCGGCCGGTAGCGGAAGCCGCGTTCGACCGCTTCCACCGTGCCTTCGACCTGCGCCGGCACGCCGGGCTGCAGTTCGCGGATAGGCGTGAGCCGGGTGCGGTCCTCGTAGCGCAGCGGCAGGTGCAGCCACAGGTCCTGCACCGTGGCCAGCCCACGCGCGGCGAGCTTGCCGGCGACGCTTTCGCCGACGCCACGCAGCGCCGCCACGGGCGTGGCGCCACCGGCCAGCGCGGGCGCCGGCGTGCGCACGGCCTTCATGCGCGTGGCCACGATGCGGGGTCGCCGTCCGTGCCGCCCAGCGCGCTGTTCCTCAGTCCAGCACCATCACCGCATCGGCCTCGAAGGCCACGCCGCGGGGCAGCGCGGAAACGCCGATGGTGGAGCGCGCGGGGAACGGCGCGGAGAAGTATTCCTGCATCACCGCGTTGACCGCGGCGAACTGCGACAGGTCGGTCAGGTACAGGCCCAGGCGCACGATCCGGTCCAGCGAACCGCCGGCGGCCTCGGCCACGGCCCGGAGGTTGTCGAACACCTGGCGCGCCTGCGCGGTGATGTCGCCGGCGACGACCTCGCCGGTGGCCGGCACCAGCGGGATCTGTCCGGAGAAATACAGGGTGTTGCCGCTGCGCACGGCCTGCGAATAGGGGCCGATCGCGGCGGGGGCCTGGTCGGTCTGGATGATCTGGGACATTCGCGTTTTCCTGGAACGGGGAATGCGGGGATTCTACCGGCTCGCCGCGCAGGGCCGGGCTTGCCCGGCTGCCCACGCACGTGAGGCGACAGGAAAGCAGCGCAGCGAGCCCCGCCCTACTGGCGGCGCACGCCCTGGACCACGTTGAGGCGGCGCAGGCGGCGGATCACTTCGGCCAGATGATTGCGGTCGCGCACCTGGATGGCGAAGCGCAGCTGCGCGGCGTTCATGTCGCGGTCCAGGTAGTCGACCCGCTCGATGTTGGACTGGCTCTGCGCCACCGCCGCGGCCAGCTGCGCCAGCACGCCGGTGTGGTTCTCCACGTCCACGATCAGCGAGGTGTCGTAGTCGCCGGAGACAGTCGGATCCCAGTCGATCGGCACCCAGCGCTCGGGCGACTTGCGGAACTCGGCCAGGTTCGGACAGTCCAGCCGGTGCACGACCAGGCCCTTGCCGGCGGTGTGGTAACCCATGATCTCGTCACCGGGGATCGGCTGGCAGCAGTTGGCGAAGCTGACCACCCCGCCCTCGGTGCCGTTGATCAGGATCTTTTCCTGCGAATGCTTCGAGTGCGCGCCACCGCGCAACTCGGCGTAGGCCATCAGCGCCTGCGCGGCCTGGCTGGGCATCCAGTTGCCCAGCGCCACCTCGGCCAGGAACGACTCCAGCCGCGGGAAGCGGTGCTCGACCAGGAACGACTCCAGGCGCTTGGCCGGCAGCCGCTCCAGCGAACTGCCCATCGCCTCCAGCGCGCGGTCGAGCATGCGGTGGCCCAGGTGCACCGCGTCCTCGTGCTCGAGCTGCTTGAGCTGGTGGCGGATCGCGGTGCGCGCCTTGCTGGTGACCACGAACTCCAGCCACTGCGGCTTCGGCGCGGCCGACCTGGCGGTGATGACCTCCACCGTCTGGCCGCTGGCCAGTTTGGTCTTCAGCGGCACCAGCTTGCGGTCCACGCGCGCGGCCACGGCCTGGTTGCCGACGTCGGTGTGCACCGCGTAGGCGAAATCCAGCGCGGTGGAGTTGCGCGGCAGGGCCAGGATCCGGCCCTTGGGAGTGAACAGGTAGACCTCGTCCGGGAACAGGTCGACCTTGACGTTCTCGAGGAACTCCAGCGAGGAACCGGCGGCGCGCTGCGACTCGATCAGCTCCACGATCCAGGCGTGCGCCCGGCTCTGCGCGCTGTTGGGGCTGTCGCCGCCGTGCTTGTAGGTCCAGTGCGCGGCGATCCCGCGCTCGGCGATCAGGTCCATCTCCTCGGTGCGGATCTGCACCTCGATCGGCGAACCGTAGGGGCCGAACAGCACCGTGTGCAGCGACTGGTAGCCGTTGGCCTTGGGGATGGCGACGAAGTCGCGGAAGCGCCCGTCCAGCGGCTTGAACTGCGCGTGCACCGAGCCCAGCGCGCGATAGCAGTCGGAAACGCTGCGCACCACCAGGCGGAAGCCGAACACGTCCATCACCTGGTCGAAGCTTTTGCCTTCGGCCTGCATCTTGTTGTAGATGCTCCAGGGCGTCTTGATCCGGCTCACCAGGCGGTGCTCCAGTCCGTCGCGCGCCAGTCCCTGCGACAGCTGCACCTCGACCTGGGCCATCGCTTCGCGCCGCACCACCGGCTGGCTGCGGATGTGCTTCTCGATGATCGCGTGGCGCCACGGGTGCAGCGCGCGGAAGCCCAGGTTCTGCAGTTCGGACTTGACCAGGCTCATGCCCAGGCGCTGGGCGATGGGCGCGTAGATCTCCAGCGTCTCGCGGGCGATGCGGGTGCGCGCCTCGGCGCCCTGCGCGCCCAGCGTGCGCATGTTGTGCAGGCGGTCGGCCAGCTTGATCATGATCACGCGCAGGTCGCGCGACATCGCCAGCAGCATCTTGCGGAAGCTCTCGGCCGCCGCCTCCTGGCGGTCGCGGAACTTGAGCTTGTCCAGCTTGGTGACGCCCTCGACCAGATCGGCCACGTCCTCGCCGAACTGGCTGGCCACTTCGGCGCGGGTGAGCGGGGTGTCCTCGATGGTGTCGTGCAGGATCGCCGCGATCAGCGTCTCCACGTCCAGGCCCAGGTCGGCCAGGACCCCGGCCACGGCCACCGGATGGGTGATGTAGGGTTCGCCCGACTTGCGGCTCTGCCCGGCGTGCGCGGCGGCACCCACGCGCCAGGCCTCGCGCAGCAGCGGCAGCTGTTCCGGCGGCAGGTAGGAAGCGGCCCTTTCCAGCTCGAGGACATAGTCGGGCAGCGGCTCGCCGGCGGACGGCGGGGCGGAGGCGACTGCCTGGGCGGAATGGCCTGGGTTCATGGGTGAAGCCTATGCCAGCGACCTGCCTGCGGCAAACCGGACAGCGCGTGATCGATCGTCCCGATCGCGCCGATCGATGCGCGGAATCGGCGGTTCATCCCAGGCGCTGCGCCCGGTCCACGCCCGGCAGCGCATCCAGCTTGCCCAGCAGGGTCGACAGCTGGCCGTAGTCGGCCACGCGCAGGCGCAGGTGCAACTGCACGCGGCCATCGCCACGCACGTCGCTGCGGATGTCGGCCACGTGCGCATCCTCCTGCGCGATCAGCGTGGTCACATCCTTGAGCAGCCACTTGCGGTCGATGCCGCTCACGGCCACGTCCACCTCGTAGCCGCCGCCGGCCCTGCCCCACTCCACCGGCAGCACCCTTTGTGGCTGGGCCGCGGCCAGGCGCGCGAACGACGCGCAACGGGCGCGGTGCACGGTGACGCCGCGGGCACGGGTCAGGTAGCCGGCGATCGGTTCTCCCGGCACCGGCTGGCAGCAGCGGGCCAGCTGCACCAGCAGGTTGCCCACGCCCTGCACGGTGAAGCCGGCGTCGGCCTTTTCCCGCCGCGCCTGCCGTGGCGCCGGGCGTGCCGGCGCGGAACCAGCGGGCGCGGTGGCCTGCGGCGTGGCGGCGCGTTCCAGCTCGTGCAGCGCGCGGCCGACCTGGTGCGGACCGACGTCGCCCAGCGCCACCTGGATGTAGAGGTCGTCCACTGTCTCGGCATGGAACTTCTTCGCCACCGGCGCCAGGTCGGCCTGGTGCAGGCCCAGGCGCTTGAGTTCGCGCTCGAGCATCTCGCGCCCGGCCTGGACGTTGCGGGCGCGGTCCAGCTTGTGGAACCAGGCGCGCACCTTGTCGCGCGAGCGGCCACTGGCCAGGTAGCCGTTGGCCGGCAGCAGCCAGTCGCGCCTGGGATCGGGCTCCTTGCCGGTCATGATCTCGACCCGGTCGCCGCTGCGCAGGTGGTAACCGAGCGGCACGATCCGGCCGTTGACCTTGGCGCCGCGGTAGCGGTGCCCGACCATGGTGTGCACGTGGTAGGCGAAATCCAGCGGCGTGGCGCCGACCGGCAAGTCGATCACCTCGCCCTTCGGCGTGAGCGCGTACACGCGCTCCTCGACCAGTTCGGCATCGAGCGCGCCGGCCAGGCCTTCGCCGTCGCGGCCTTCGCCGGCCTGTTCGAGCAATTGCCGCATCCAGGCGATCTTGCGCTCGAACGCGCGACCGGCGCCCTTGCCCGCGGCGCTGCCGCCGGTTTCCTTGTAGCGCCAGTGCGCGGCCACGCCCAGCTCGGCCTGCTCGTGCATCTCACGGGTGCGGATCTGCACCTCCAGCGTGCGCCCCTCCGGGCCGATCACCGCGGTATGCAGCGAGGCGTAGCCGTTGGGCTTGGGCCGGGCGATGTAGTCGTCGAACTCGCCCGGCACCGGCGCCCACAGCGCGTGGACCACGCCCAGCGCGGCGTAGCAGGCGGCGACGTCGTCGACGAGCACGCGCACCGCGCGCAGGTCGTAGAGCTTGTCCAGCGGCAGGTGCTTCTTCTGCATCTTCCGCCAGATGCTGTAGATGTGCTTGGGCCGGCCGCTGGTCTCGGCGACGATGCCGTGCCCGGACAGGGCCTTGCCCAGCTGCTTCTTCACCGTTTCGATGTAGCGCTCGCGGCCGGCGCGGGTCTCGTCCAGTTCGCGCGACAGGTGGCGGTACGTGTCCACCTCGAGGAAGCGGAAGGCCAAGTCTTCCAGTTCCCACTTCAGCTGCCAGATGCCGAGCCGGTTGGCCAGCGGTGCGTGGATGTCGCGGGTGAGCTGGGCCAGGGCGCGGCGCCCGGCTTCGGGCAGGCGGTCGGCCACGCGCATCTTCGCCAGCTGCCGCGCCAGCAGGATCGGCACCACGCGCAGGTCCTGGACGATGGCCAGCAGCAGCCGGCGCAGGCCCTCGCCGTTGCGCCCGGCCTCGCGCCCGGCGTGCAGGGCCCAGACCTGGTCGGCGGCGTCCTGGCCCTCGAGCAGGCCGGCCAGCGCCGGCTGCGTCGCCGCGAGCTTCGCCGCCACCGCCGCGCGCAGGCCGGGCAGGTCGAACAGCAGCGCGGCGGCCAGCGCCGATTCGTCGGCCTCTAGCCGGCCGAGCGTATGCAGGGTGTCGGCGATGATCGGCCACGGCGCGCGATGGGCGTGGTCGGCATCCGTGGCGTCCCAGGCCTGCAGCAGCATCGCGCGCAATTGTGGCGGCAGCAGGTCCGCGGCGGGACCCTGCAGCAGGGCATGCAGACCGTCGATGGCGGGGCGTGGCAAGGCCGGTCCGGCGTGTGGGGATGACGACTACACTAGCGGCCAACATACCGGAGGAACAAGCATGAAACGCCATCCGCTGCCGCCGTGGTCCGTCCTGTTCCTGGCCCTGTCGCTGGCCGTGGCGGCGTCCACTGCCATGGCGCAATCGTCCGCCACCGGCGTGGAGCAGCAGATGTCGCCGGAGGAATTCAAGGCCGCAGGCCTGCACAAGCTCAGTGCCGAGGAACTGGCGGTGCTGGACGCGTGGATGCGCAGGCAGCACGCGGGCGAGACGGCCACGCCGGCAGCGGCCGCCACCCCGGCTCCATTGCCCGCCGGGGTGGCGGTCGGCGCGGCCGCGGCCGGTTTGAGCGCCGCCGAGGTCGAGCGCCTGCGCGAGGAAGCCCGCGAGGAAGGCCGGCGCGAGGTGAAGGAGGAGAACCGCGGCTTCTTCGATTTCGGTTCCGACGAGCCGATCAAGAGCAACCTGGTCGGCGAATTCCGCGGCTTCGCCAAGGGCAACAGGTACACGCTGGCCAACGGCCAGGTCTGGGAGCAGCTGGAACCGGCGCGGCTCGACGGCGTCAGGAACAGGAACAACCCGGCGGTGACCATCAAGCCCGGCCTGCTCAACGTCTGGTACCTGCGGCTCGACGGCTACAACACACCGGCCAAGGTGCGGCGGGTCAAGTAGGCACCGCGAAGGCACCCGTCCCGGACCGCACCGGGACGGATGCGCGGCACGGGCTCACGCCAGCGCGGCCAGGCGCTGGGCGAGCTTCTTCGGCGACACCGCGCCGCGCGAACCCAGTTCCTGTGCGAACAGCGACACGCGCAGTTCCTCGAGCTCCCAGCGCAGCGCCTGCCATCCGGGTGCCCCGTCCTCGCCGCGCGCGCGCGCGGCGGCGAGCGCGTCGGCGAACGGCTTCAGTTCCAGCATCCGCGCCTGGTCGCGCGCCGGGTCGCGCAGCGCGCGTTCGGCGCGCAGGGCCATGCCCCTGAGCCAGCGCGGGAACTGGGCCAGGGCTTCGGCCGGGGTGTGGCCGAGGAAACCGGGGTGGACCAGGCCGTCGAGCTGGCCGCGCAGGTCGTCGAGGTTGGCCCCGGCCCAACCCATCAGCGGCGCCTGCAGCTTCGGCTTGAGTTCGGCGACCGCGGCCAGGATCTGTTCGGCCAGTTGCAGCCGCGCCATCGCCTCGGCGAACAGCTGGCGGGCGGCGGCATCGGCGCGCTGCTGGAACACGGCGCGGTCGCGGATGCCGTCCAGCCCATCGGCCAGCACCGCGTTGAGCGCAGCTTCGACCAGGTCGGCGCGCAGCTGCTCCTTTTCCTTCGCCTTCGCTTCCGGGCCGTTGCCAAACTGTTCGATCGCCGCGTACAGCAGGCCGAGTTTCGGCGAGACCGGGAGCTGTTTGCGTGCCTGCCGCGCCTTGTCGGCCAGGGCGATCCGCAGCAGGCGGTCGACCCCGCGCGGATGCGCGGCCTGGGCCTGGGCACGGTCGGCGAACACGCGCAGCACCGCGTGGTCGCCTTCGTCGACCAGCGCCGGCCAGCCGGGCACGCCGGCCTCGCCGGTGACCTGCAGCGGGAGCGGCGCATCGGGGAAGTCGCGCAGCGGCTGCGCCGCGCTGGCCAGCGCGCGGCCAGCGCGCGCGGCGAAAGCGCGACCGGCACGTTCGCCGAACTGCGCGCGCAGCGCATCCAGGTCGCGCGACTCGGCCAGGACCTTGCCGCCCTGCGCCGGCTCTTCGCGCAGGCGCAGGTTGATCCGCAGGTGCGGCTCCAGCGCGGCTTCGTCGAAGTCCAGCGCGGACACGGCCACGCCGGTGGCGCGGGAGAGGAAGCGCGCCAGTTCGCCGCCGAGCGCATCGGCCGACGGCCTGGCGAACGCCTCGAAGAAGGCGCGGCCGAAATCCGGCGCCGGCACGTAGTTGCGGCGCGCCGCCTTGGGCAGGGTACGGATCAGGCCGGCAGCCTTGTCGGCGACGAAGCCTGGCGCCAGCCACGACAGCCGCGCCGGGTCGAGCGCGTTGAGCAGCGGCAGCGGCACCTCCAGGGTGACGCCGTCGTCGGCCGCGCCAGGCTCGAAGCGGTAATGCAGCGGCAGGCGCGCGTCGCCGAGCGCGAAGTACTTCGGATACAGGTCGTCCTGCCCGCCCTCGCCCGGCAGCAGGTCGGTGGCCGACCAGCGCAGTGCGGCGCGCTGCGGCTCGGCCAGCCTGCGGTACCACGCCTCCAGGCCGGCCGTCGAATGGATCTCGCCCGGCACCCGGTCCAGGTACCAGCGCGCCTGCCAGTCCTCGTCGGCGACCAGGCCGGCGCGGCGCAGCTTGGCTTCCTCTTCGCGCGCCAGCTCCAGCGTCTTCAGGTTGGCGGCCACGAACGACGCCTTCGCATCGATCTCGCCGGGCACCAGGCCCTGGCGCACGAACAGGTCGTGGGCGCCGGCCGGGTCGATGCGACCGAAATGCACAGGCCGCTTCGGCGCGAGCACCAGGCCGAACAGGCCGATCTGCTCGGAGGCCAGCACGTTGCCCTGCGCGCGCGACCAGCGCGGGTCGAAGTGCCTGCGCGCGAGCAACTGCGGCAGCTCGTCGATCGCCCAGTCCGGCTCGATCGCCGCGGCGGTCAGGCCCCAGACCTTCTGCGTGTCCAGCAGGGTAGCCACGAGCACCCACGGTGGCGGCTTCTTCGCCAGCGGCGATGCGGGGAACAGCTGGAAGCGGCGCTGCCTCGGCGCCTGGTAGTCGCCCTTCTCGGTGCGGTGGCCGAGCTGGGTCGGCAGGCCGGAGATCAGCGCGCGGTGCAACGACTGGTAGGCACGGGCACGTTCGCGGGCGGAAAAGGGGACGGAGGGAATTTTCCCTGGCGGTGCATCGGTTACCGGGGGCTTATCAGGGAAAATTCCCTCCGTCCCCTTTTCCTTCTCGCGCGCCAGGCGCGCGGCACGGTGCAGTTCGCCGCGGGTCGGACGGGTGGAAGCGCCTTCGCGCGCATCGGCCGCCGGTGCGCCGGCGAGCAGCGGCAGCAACGCCTGTTCCGACGCCTCCTCGCGCCAGCCCAACTCCTCGCACAGCAGCTTGAGCTGCCGGTGCAGCTCTCGCCATTCGCGCATGCGCAGGAAGCCGAGGAAGCGCTTGCCGCACCAGTCGCGCAGCTTCGACTGGGTCAGTTCTTCGTGGGCGGTGTCGTAGGCCTGCCACAGGCGCAGGATGCCGACGAACTCCGAGCGCGCGTCGGCGAACTGCGCATGCGCGTTGTCGGCCGCCTCGCGCGCCTCCGGCGGCCGTTCGCGCGGATCCTGCACGCCGAGGAAGGCGGCGATCGGCAGCATCGCCCGCAGCACGCCGTGGCCCTGCGCGGCGACCAGCATCCGCGCCAGCTTCACGTCCACCGGCAAGCGCGCCATCTGCCGGCCGGTGGCGGTGAGCCGGCGCCGGCCATCGCTGTCTTCGATCGCGCCCAGTTCGACCAGCTGCTGCCAGCCGTCGGCGATGGCACGCTCGTCGGGTGGCTCCAGGAACGGGAAGTCCTCGATTCCACCGAGCCCCAGGTGCAGCATGCGCAGGATCACCGCGGCCAGGCTGGAACGGCGGATCTCCGGATCGGTGAATTCCGGCCGCGAGAGGAAATCGGCTTCGGAATACAGGCGGTAGCACACGCCTTCGGCGATGCGCCCGCAGCGGCCCTTGCGCTGGTCGGCGCTGGCCCGGCTGACCGGCTCCACGTGCAGGCGGTCGATCTTCGAGCGCGGGCTGTAGCGCTTGATCCGCGCCTCGCCCGGATCGACCACGTAGCGGATCCGCGGCACCGTCAGCGAAGTCTCGGCGACGTTGGTGGCCAGCACGATGCGCCGCTGCGGGCCCGGGTTGAACACCCGGTCCTGGTCGCGCGCCGACAGCCGCGCGTACAGCGGCAGTACTTCGGTGGAACGGTACTGGCGTTTCTCCAGCGCGCGGTGCAGGTCGCGGATCTCGCGCTCGCCGGGCAGGAACACCAGCACGTCGCCGCGCGGGTCTTCGGCGGTGATCTCGTCGACGGCGGCGGTAATCGCGGCAACAGGATCGAGCTCGCGACTGGAATGAGGGTCGGAGTCCCTTTTGCTCCTGCCAGCTCCGGACCTCGAGGTACGTCCGGGGAGAAGGGACCCTGCCCCCCCTTCTTCTGAACCCCCTTCCTGTCCCGGCGGCCGGTAGCGCACCTCCACCGGATACGTGCGCCCGGCCACCTCGACCACCGGTGCATCGTCGAAATGCCTTGAAAAGCGCGCGGTGTCGATCGTGGCCGAGGTCACGACCAGCTTCAGGTCGCGGCGCTTCTTCAGCAACTGCTTGAGGTAGCCGAGCAGGAAGTCGATGTTGAGGCTGCGCTCGTGCGCCTCGTCGACGATGATCGTGTCGTAGGCCGACAGCCAGCGGTCCGAGGCGATCTCTGCCAGCAGGATGCCGTCGGTCATGAACTTGATCCGGGTATCGGCACCGACGTTGTCGGTGAAGCGCACCTGGTAGCCGACCTGGCCGCCCAGCGGGGTCTTCAGTTCCTCGGCCACGCGCGCGGCCACGGCGCGGGCGGCGATCCGGCGCGGCTGGGTGCAGCCGACCATGCCGGCCACGCCGCGGCCGGCGGCCAGGCACAGCTTCGGCAACTGGGTGGTCTTGCCCGAACCGGTCTCGCCGGCCAGCACCACCACCTGGTGCGCACGGATCAGCTCGACGATGCGCTCGGCCTCGGCGGCGATCGGCAGCGCAGCGTCGACCGTTACCTGCGGCAGGTCCGTGGCGCGCGCCTGGCGCACCGCCACCGATGCGGCCAGCGCCTGCTCGAAGCGTTCGCGCAATGCCTCATCGGCGGGCTTCCCGCGCCAGCGCGACCACAGCCCGTGCAGGCGGCCGCGATCGCGGCCCATGGCCTGGTCGATCCCGCGCCGTCCGGCTTCCAGGGTCCTGCGCAATTCGGGGGGAATCGATTCCATCTATGGCGCCGTGTGAAACCTTGCATAACGCAACGGGGTTTATTGTCTATTGTGACAGCCCCATATATGACCTGTGGACCCACCTGCACGGAGCGAACCATGGCCAAGAGCAAGCCCGCCAAGAGCAAGACCCCCGCCACCAAGTCCAAGGCCAAGTCCAAGGCCAGGTCCGGATCCAGGGCCACGCCGCGGCCGCTGGATCCGGTGGCCTCGACCTCGCGGATCGACATCGGCATCGGCGCGTCCGACCGCAAGGAGATCGCCGAAGGCCTGTCGCGCTATCTGTCCGATGCCTTCACCCTGTACCTGAAGACCCACAACTTCCACTGGAACGTCACCGGCGCGATGTTCAACTCGCTGCACGCGATGTTCATGGACCAGTACACCGAACAGTGGAACGCGCTGGACGACGTCGCCGAGCGCATCCGCGCGCTGGGCTTCAACGCGCCGGGCTCGTACGCCGAGTTCACCCGCCTGACCTCGATCCGCGAAGAGGAAGGCGCCGACGGTGTACCGGACTGGAAGGGCATGGTCCGCCAGCTGGTCTCCGGCAACGAGGCGGTGTGCCGCACCGCGCGCAGCGTGCTCAAGATCGCCGACGACGCCGGCGACGACCCGACCGTGGACCTGCTCACCCAGCGCCTGCAGACCCACGAGAAGTACGCGTGGATGCTGCGTTCGCTGCTGGAGTGAGGCATGGCGGGGGCGGCCCGGCGTACGTGCCGCCCCCCGCTCTTCTGTAGGAGCCCACTTCAGGGGGCGAACCGAGGCGGTCGGATGACGGCTTCGTTCAACGGCCACCTCTCCGGGAGGGTTTCGCGTTGAACGCGGCGCTTTCCAGCCGCGTCGGGTCGCCCCCTGAAGTGGGCTCCTGCAAGGGGCGGCGGCGTTGCGGGGCTCAGCCCTTGGCGAACACCAGTTGCCCGCCCTCGGCGTCGACCTTGACCGTGTCGCCATTGCCGAACTCGCCGGCGAGGATCTTCTGCGCCAGGGGGTTCTCGACCTGCGCCTGGATCGCGCGCTTGAGCGGGCGGGCGCCGTAGACCGGGTCGAAGCCGACGTTGCCCAGCAGCTCGAACGCCTTCTCCGACAGTTCCAGCTTCAGCCCGCGCTCGGCCAGCCGCTTCTCCAGCCCGCGCAGCTGGATCCGCGCGATCTGCCTGATCTGCTGCTTGTCCAGCGGGTGGAACACGACGATGTCGTCGAGCCGGTTGATGAACTCCGGGCGGAAGTGCGCCTGGACCACGCCCATCACCGCGGCCTTCATCTGGGTGTAGGCCTCCGCCGAACCGTCGCCCGACAGCTCCTGGATCTGGTGCGAACCCAGGTTGGAGGTCATCACGATCACGGTGTTGCGGAAATCCACGGTACGGCCCTGGCCGTCGGTGAGGCGGCCGTCGTCGAGCACCTGCAGCAGGATGTTGAACACATCCGGGTGCGCCTTCTCCACCTCGTCGAGCAGGATCAGCGAGTACGGCCGGCGGCGCACCGCCTCGGTGAGGTAGCCGCCCTCCTCGTAGCCGACGTAGCCCGGGGGCGCGCCGATCAGGCGGGCCACCGAGTGCTTCTCCATGAACTCGCTCATGTCGATGCGCACCATCGCGTCGGCCGAGTCGAACAGGAACTCGGCCAGCGACTTGCACAGCTCGGTCTTGCCCACGCCGGTGGGGCCGAGGAACAGGAACGAGCCGATCGGCCGGTTCGGATCGGACAGGCCGGCGCGCGAGCGGCGCACCGCGTCCGACACCACCCGGATCGCCTCTTCCTGGCCGACCACGCGCCGGCCCAGGTCTTCTTCCATCCGCAGCAGCTTCTCGCGCTCGCCCTCCAGCATCCGGCTGACCGGGATGCCGGTCCAGCGCGCGACCACCTCGGCGATCTGCTCGTCGGTCACCCGGTCCTGGACCAGGCGGAATTCCTTCTGCTCGACCTCCTGCGCGGCGGCCAGCTGCTTCTCCAGGGTCGGCAGGGTGCCGTACTGGATCTCGCTCATCTTCGCGTAGTCCTGGCGGCGCTGCGCGGCCTCCAGCTCCAGGCGCGCGGCCTCGATCTGCTCCTTGATCTTCGTGGCGCCCTGCAGCGCGGCCTTCTCCGACTTCCAGACCTCGTCCAGGTCGGAGAACTCGCGTTCGAGCTTGTCGATGTCGCTTTCCAGGTCGGCCAGGCGCTGCTTCGAGGCGTCGTCCTTCTCCTTCTTCAGCATCTCGCGCTGGATCTTGAGCTGGATCAGGCGCCGCTCCAGGCGGTCCAGTTCCTCCGGCTTGGAGTCGATCTCCATGCGGATGCGCGAGGCCGCCTCGTCCATCAGGTCGATGGCCTTGTCCGGCAGCTGGCGGTCGCTGATGTAGCGGTTGGACAGGGTCGCGGCAGCGACAATCGCCGGATCGGTGATCTCCACGCCGTGGTGCACCGCGTAGCGCTCCTTGAGCCCGCGCAGGATGGCGATGGTGTCCTCGACCGACGGCTCGCCCACGTACACCTTCTGGAAGCGGCGCTCCAGCGCGGCGTCCTTCTCGATGTACTGGCGGTACTCGTCCAGGGTGGTAGCCCCTATACAGTGCAGCTCGCCGCGGGCCAGCGCCGGCTTGAGCATGTTGCCCGCGTCCATGGCGCCATCGGCCTTGCCGGCCCCGACCATGGTGTGCAGCTCGTCGATGAACAGGATGATCTGGCCTTCGTTCTTGGCAAGATCATTCAGCACGCCCTTCAGGCGCTCCTCGAACTCGCCGCGGAACTTGGCGCCGGCGATCAGCGCACCCATGTCCAGCGACAGCACGCGCTTGCCGCGCAGGCCCTCGGGCACTTCGTTGTTGATGATGCGCTGGGCCAGGCCTTCGACAATGGCGGTCTTGCCCACGCCAGGTTCGCCGATCAGCACCGGGTTGTTCTTGGTGCGCCGCTGCAGCACCTGGATCGTGCGCCGGATCTCCTCGTCGCGACCGATCACCGGATCGAGCTTGCCGGATTCGGCGCGCGCGGTGAGGTCGATGGTGTACTTCTCCAGCGCCTGGCGCTGGTCTTCGGCATTCTCGGACTGCACGGTCTCGCCTCCGCGGATCTTCGCGATCGCAGCTTCCAGTTTCGCCTTGTTCGCGCCCGCGGCCTTCAGCGCGCGGCCGGCCTCGCCTCCGTCTTCCAGCGCCGCCAGCACGAACCATTCGCTGGCGATGAACTGGTCGCCGTGCTGCTGGGCCAGCTTGTCGGTGAGGTTGAGCAGGCGGGTGAGGTCGTTGCCGGCCGACAGGCTGCCGGCCTGGCCGGAGACCTTCGGCAGCTTCTCCAGCGCCTCGCCGAGGCGCTCGCGCAGCAGCGGCACGTTGACCCCGGCCTGGGCCAGCAATGGCTTCGTGCTGCCGCCGGACTGGTCGAGCAGGGCGGTGAGCACGTGCACCGGTTCGAGCAGGTTGTGGTCGCGGCCCACGGCCAGCGACTGCGCGTCGGCCAGCGCCTGCTGGAAACGCGAGGTGAGCTTGTCCATCCGCATCGGGAGGCCCCTGGAGAAGTGGCCGGCACTGCCGGCGATGCTACCCAGATAGGGCTGGAGGCGAGGGTTTCAAGGGTTGCCGGGACCCCGCCGGCCACCCCGCGCGGCCGGATTCAGGCCGGCGCCAGCCAGCCTTCGTAGCGGATCAGCGACCCGGCCAGCGGCAGCGCGGCCTCGACCCGGAACTCGTAGCGCCCCTCGTGTTCGCGCTCGCGGCACTGGATCCGCGCGAACAGCGCCGACGGCAGCGGCAGCAGGCCGAACAGGCGCGCGCCGACGCAGTTCCAGTAGATCGCGCCGTCGGCGGTATGCAGGGCGAAGCGCAGCTGCAGCGGCCCCATCCGCTCGCACAGCAGGCCGTCGCGGCAGTGCAGGCGCGAGGACAGCGAATGGCCGAAGAAATCCCGCTTCCAGGTTTCGGCGCGCGCGTCGGCGCGGAACTCCACCCGCAGCGGCGATTCGTGCATCGCCGGCGGCAACCGCGCGATCGCGCCGCACAGGCGCGACAGCGGATGCTCGCCGCGCTCGATCGAAACCGTGCCGGCGTACTCGCCGCTGCCGCGGATGGAATGCAGCGCCCGCAAGGGATCCGGCAGGTTGAAGAACGGTGCGCGCAGGACCTGCTGGAAGACGGTGGCGTTCATCGGGCGGCGGCGACGGAATGGCGCCCAGCATAACGTCCGCGCGCCGGCGCCCGGATCCCGCGCTCCGCTGGCGGTAGCACGAAGGCGATGGCCGGTCGGCGCGGCGCGGCGTGGCGTGGCGTGACGCGGCCGGCGACACGTGAACCGCCCGTCACCCGCCGATGCGGCACAATGCCCGGATGGCCGACGCGAATCCCCAACGCCCGGCGCCACCTCCGCTGGACGACGCCTGCGCGCTGTTCCTGGACGTGGACGGCACCCTGGTCGAGTTCGAGGCCGACCCCGCCGGCGTGCGCCTGCTGCCGCAGGTGCGCGAGGCCGTCGGCGCGATCAGCGACCGCCTCGATGGCGCGGTGGCGCTAGTCAGCGGCCGCCCGCTGGCCCAGCTCGACCTGCTGTTCGCGCCGCTGCGGCTGCCCGCCGCCGGCCTGCACGGCCACCAGTTCCGCGGCGATGCCGGCACCAGCGCCGACATTCCCGAAGACACTTCCAGCTTCCTGCACGACCTGCACCGCGATGCCGCGCACCTGGCCGCCGCGCATCCGGGCGTGCTGGTCGAACACAAGGGCGTGAGCCTGGCCCTGCACTGGCGCGCCGCACCCGTGCACTCGCAGGCGGTGGCCGGATTCGCCCGCGAGCGCATCGCCACCCTGCCCGGCTATCGCCTTCAACCCGGCGACCACGTGGTCGAGTTCGTGCCCGAAGGCGCGGACAAGGGCCGTGCGCTGGAACGGATGATGGCGCGCGCGCCGTTCGCCGGCCGCGTGCCGGTGTTCGTCGGCGACGACCTGACCGACGAATTCGGCTTCGCAGCGGCCAACCGCGGCGGTGGCTGGAGCGTGCTGGTCGGCAACCGCGCGGACAGCGCAGCCACCCATGCGCTGGCCGATACCCGCGCGGTGCACGCCTGGCTGCAGGCGAACGCCATGCACAGGGAGGCCACCGCACGCTAGCGCGCAGCGCCAGCTGCCCCGGACCCGAGGGAAAGGAATGCAAGTACATCAATCGGACCTGCAACTGGGCGTGATCGGCAACGGCAGCTTCGGCGCCCTGGTCGATGCGCGTGGCCGCGTCGTCTGGGCCTGCCTGCCCGCGTTCGACGGCGACCCCGCCTTTTGCGCCCTGCTCTCGCCGCGCGACCACGAAGGCGGCGACTTCGGCATCGAGCTGGAGGACTTCTCCCACGCCGAACAGGGCTACCTGCACAACACCGCGGTGCTACGCACCGTGCTCCATGACAGCCGCGGCGGCGCACTGGAGATCGTCGATTTCGCCCCGCGCTGGAAGCAGAACAGCCGCGTATACCGTCCGGTGTCGATCGTGCGCCGGATCACCCCGCTGAGCGGCAGCCCGCGCATCCGCGTGCTCGCAAGGCCGCTGGCCGACTGGGGCGCGCGCGTGCCCGAGCACACCTGGGGCAGCAACCACCTGCGCTGGCTGCTGCCGCAGTTCACCCTGCGCCTGACCACCGACGTGCCGGTGCGCTTCATCCGCGACGGCCTGCCGTTCGTGCTCGGCCACCGCCTGCACCTGGTGCTGGGCCCGGACGAACCACTGACCCGCTCGATCCCCGGCTACGTCGAGGAAGCGCTGGGACGCACGCTCGAATACTGGCGCGAATGGGTGCGCTACCTGTCGATTCCGCTGGAATGGCAGGAAGCGGTGATCCGCAGCGCGATCACCCTGAAACTGTGCCAGTACGAGGACAGCGGCGCGATCATCGCCGCGATGACCACCTCGATCCCGGAAGCGCCCGGTTCGCCGCGCAACTGGGACTACCGTTACTGCTGGCTGCGCGATGCGGCCTTCGTGGTGCGCGCGCTCAACCGCCTGGGCGCGACCCGCAGCATGGAGGAGTTCCTGCGCTACATCTTCAATATCGCCACCCATGACGGCAGCCTGCAGCCGCTGTACGGGATCGGCTTCGAGGAAAAGCTCGAGGAGCACGAGGTGCCGTCGCTGGCCGGCTATCGCGGCATGGGCCCGGTGCGGCGCGGCAACCTGGCCTGGATCCAGAAGCAGCACGACGTCTACGGCAGCGTGGTGCTGGCCTCGACCCAGCTGTTCTTCGACCAGCGCCTGGTCGACCCCGGCGATGCCCACGCCTTCGCCCGGCTCGAGCCGCTGGGCGAGCGCGCCTTCGCCCTGCACGACGTGCCGGACGCGGGCCTGTGGGAATTCCGCGGCCGCGCCGAGGTGCACACCTATACCGCGGCGATGTGCTGGGCCGCCTGCGACCGCCTGGCCAGGATCGCCTTGCGCCTGGGCCTGGACGGCCGCGCCGCGCACTGGCGCGGGCGCGCCGATGCGATCCGTTCGACCACGCTGGAGCGTGCCTGGCGCGCGGAGGCCAACCACTTCAGCGCCTCGTTCCAGAGCGACTACCTGGACGCCTCGCTGCTGCTGCTGGCCGACATCGGCTTCGTCGACGCCAACGACCCGCGCTACGTGGCCACGGTCGAGGCGATAGGCCGCGAACTGCGCCACGGCGACGGCGTGTTCCGCTACATCGCCCCGGACGACTTCGGCACGCCGGAGACCAGCTTCACCATCTGCACCTTCTGGTACATCGACGCGCTGGCCGCGATCGGGCGCATGGACGAGGCGCGCGACCTGTTCGAGCGGGTGCTGGCGCGGCGCAACCGGCTGGGGCTGCTGTCTGAGGACATGGCGTTCGAGGACGGCGAAGGCTGGGGCAACTTCCCGCAGACCTATTCGCACGTGGGCCTGATCATCGCCGCGATGCGCCTGTCGCGTTCCTGGCAGGAGGCCTCGTGAGCCGCCTGGTCGTGGTCTCCAACCGCGTCGCCATCCCCGGCGAGGACCGCGCCGGCGGCCTGGCGGTGGCGCTGCAGGCGGCGCTGTCCGAGCGCGGCGGCGTGTGGTTCGGCTGGAGCGGCAAGTCCGTGCGCGGACGCAGCGGCGAACTGCACGAGCAGCGCGACGGCGACATCCGCTACGTCACCGTCGACCTCGACCGCGCCGACCTGGACGCCTACTACAACGGTTTCTCCAACCGCACGCTGTGGCCGCTGCTGCACTTCCGCCTGGACCTGGTCGACTACGACCGCGCCACGCGGGAGGGTTACCGGCGGGTCAACGCGCTGTTCGCCGACAGCCTGGCGCCGCTGCTGCGCGAGGACGACACCGTCTGGGTCCACGACTACCACCTGATCCCGCTGGCGGCGATGCTGCGCGAGCGCGGGATCGGCTGCCGGATCGGCTTCTTCCTGCACGTGCCAGTGCCTTCGGCCGACCTGCTGATGGCCATGCCCGACCACCAGCTGCTGATGTCCACCCTGTACGCCTACGACCTGCTCGGCTTCCAGACGCGGCGCGACTGCGACCGCTTCCAGTCGTACGTGCGGCTGTACGGCGGCGGCAGGATCGTCGGCACGGACGTGCTCGAAGCCCCGGGCGGACGCCGCTTCCGCACCGGCGCGTTCCCGATCAGCATCGACACCGCGCACATCGCCCGGCAGGCGGCCGCAGCGGTGAACAAGCCGGCGGTGCGCGCGCTGCGCACCAGCCTGTCCGGGCGGATGATGGCGATCGGCGTGGACCGCCTGGACTACTCCAAGGGCCTGCCCGAACGCTTCCACGGCTTCGAACGCTACCTGCAGCGCCACCCCGGCCAGAAGGGCAGCCTCACCTACCTGCAGATCGCGCCGGTGTCGCGCGGCGACGTGGGCGAGTACCAGCTGCTGCGCAACCAGCTTGAGCAGATCGCCGGGCACATCAACGGCGCCCACGCCGCGCCCGACTGGACGCCGCTGCGCTACGTCAACCGCAACTTCCCGCACCCCACCCTCACCGGCTTCTACCGCGGCGCGCGCGTGGGCCTGGTCACGCCGCTGCGCGACGGCATGAACCTGGTGGCCAAGGAATACGTGGCCGCGCAGGACCCGCAGGATCCCGGCGTGCTGGTGCTGTCGCTGCTGGCCGGCGCCGCGCTGGAGATGAAGGAGGCACTGCAGGTGAACCCGCACGACCTGGATGGCGTGGCCGACGCGATCGCCACCGCCGCGACCATGCCGCTGGCCCAGCGCCGCGAGCGCTGGCAGGCGATGTACGAGTACCTGCGCCTGCACGACATCCACGCCTGGCGCAGGGACTATCTGCAGGCGCTGGAATCGGCCTGACAGGCCACGCTCAGCCACGCACGGCATCATATGCCCGCGCCGCGCCGGCACGATCCGGCGCGCTGTCGTGCCCGGTTTCCGTCACCACCACAAGGACCCCCATGTCCCAACGCAACGCCATTGCCGCCACCGTCGTCCTCTCCCTCGCCGCCCTGGCGCCTCTTTCCGCCCTCGCCCAGGATGCACCCGCGCCGGCCGGCTGGACCGGCAGCGGCGAACTGGGCCTGGCCCTGGCCCGCGGCAACTCGCGTTCGGAGAACCTCAACGCCAAGCTCGCCTTCGGTTACGAGGACGACGACTGGACCCATGCCCTCAGCGCCTCGGGCCTGCGCGCCAAGGGCGAGACCACCGGCGACTTCGACGGCGACGGCGTCGAGGAGACTCGCTACAGCACCAGCGCCAACCGCTACGACCTCGGCGCCTCAAGCGCCTGGCGCATCGACCCACGCCGGCACCTGTCGGCCACCCTGCGCTACGAGAACGACGACTTCTCCGCCTTCGAATACCAGGCCACCGCCGCGATCGGCTACGGCTACCGCTTCGTCGACAACGAGCGCACTCGCCTGCTGGGCGAGATCGGCCCCGGCTACCGCCGCGCCCGCGACGCCGCCACCGGCGCGACCGAGAGCAACGCCATCATCCGCGGCCAGCTCGACCTCCGCCACCGCCTCACCGCCAACACCGAGCTGGTGGACACCCTGCTGGTGGAATCGGGCAAGGACAACACCTTCCTCCAGAACGACCTGGGCGTGGCCGTGGCGATGAACGAACGCTTCGCGCTGAAGGCCGGCCTGCAGACCCGCCACAACACCGACGTGGACGAAACCGCCGGGGTCAAGAAGACCGACACCCTGACCACGGTGAACCTGGTCTACAACTTCCGCTGAGGGTTGGTGCAAGCCGGCGAGAACCGGTGCGGCAACGGAACAGGCCCGCATCGCGGGTCTGTTCCGTTTCAGTCCCTTGCCTGCCGTCGCGATCAGCCGCGCGCCGCCAGCCACGCCACCGTCGCCATGCGTCCGGTGCGCTGGTCGCGGCGGTGCGAGTAGAAGCGGCGCGGGTCGGAGATCGTGCACAGTCCGCCACCGTGGATCGCGTCGGCGGGCATGCCGGCACCCTGCAACCGGCGCCGCGCCAGTGCGTACAGGTCCACGCGCCAGTGGCCGGGGCGGGTGGCGGTGAACGCCGACGCCGCTTCCGGGTCTTCGCCGATGAAGGCGTCGCGTACTTCGGCACCGATTTCGTAGGCCAGCGGGCCGGCGGCCGGGCCCAGCCAGGCCAGCAGCTGCGCGGCGGGCGTCGCCATCGCGGCGACCGTCGCCTCCAGCACGCCGCCGGCCAGCCCACGCCAGCCGGCATGGGCGGCGCCGACCTCGCTGCCGTCGCGTGCGGCGAATACGACCGGCAGGCAGTCGGCGGTCAGGATCGCCAGCACCGTGCCGGGTTTCGAAGTCACCGCGGCATCGGCTTCCGGCTCCTCTGCAGCCGCGACTTCATCGCCCGCCCGCGCATCGAAGCGCAGCACGCCGCTGCCATGCACCTGGCGCAGCCAGTACGGCGACGACGGCAGGCCGGCGCGACGCGCCAGCTCGGCGCGATTGGCCGCCACCACGGACGGATCGTCGCCGCAGCGCGCACCGAGGTTGAACGTATCGAACGGCGCAGCCGACACGCCGGCACCGTGCCGCAGCGTGGTGAACGCGACCACGCCCGGCGGCGCCGGCCACGCGGCCGGCAGGAAGGCGGGATCTGCGAGCGGCCCGGTGCCACCGATGCCGGCAGCGGATTCGCTGGAAGGACCGACCGTGACCATGCGACCGGCCAGCGGCTCAGCGCCGCTGGCTCTCTTCCCAGGCGCGGCTGTCCGCACGCAGCCCCCGCAGCAGTTCGCGCATGTCGGCCGGCACCGGGGCGGAGACGCGCACCGCTTCGCCGCTGACCGGATGGGCGAACTCCAGGGTTTCCGCATGCAGTGCCTGGCGGCGGAAACCGCGCAGCTGCGCCGCCAGTTCCTCGCTCGCGCCCTTCGGCAGTTTCAGCGGGCCGCCGTACAGCGGGTCGCCGACGATCGGGTGGCGCAGGTGCTGCATGTGCACGCGGATCTGGTGGGTGCGGCCGGTTTCCAGCCTGCACTCCAGCGCGGTGTGGGCGCGGAAGCGCTCGCGCAGGCGGAAGTGGGTGACCGCATCCTTGCCGTCCTCGCGCACGGCCATGCGCAGGCGGTCGCGCGGGTGGCGGTCGATCGCCGCGTTGGCGGTGCCGCCGGAGACCAGCGCGCCGACCACGACCGCCAGGGACTGGCGATGCACTTCGCGCGCGGCCCGCTGCGCGACCAGGCCGGTATGCGCCGGCAGCGTGCGCGCCACCACCATGACGCCACTGGTGTCCTTGTCCAGGCGGTGGACGATGCCGGCGCGCGGCAGCAGCGCCAGCTCCGGGTCGCGGTGCAGCAGGGCGTTGACCAGGGTCCCGGCCGGGTTGCCGGCACCGGGATGGACCACCAGCCCGGCCGGCTTGTCCAGCACGAACAGGTCGGGGTCCTCGTAGAGGATGTCGAGCGGGATGTCCTCGGCCACGGCCTCGGTCTGGACCTCGGCCACCGCGGCCAGGGTGACCGTTTCGCCACCGCGGACCGGGTCGCGCGGGCGCGCCGGTTCGCCGGCCAGCAGGGCGTCGCCGGACTTGATCCAGGCGGCCAGGCGGGAACGCGAGTATTCGGGGAACAGTTCGGCCAGCACCGCGTCGAAGCGGCGGCCGGCGGCCTCGTCGGGGACGGTGGCCTGGCGGGAAGCGGAAGGAGTCGAGGGCATCGGGGGATCGCCGCCGGGCGGGCCCGGCAGCCGGGAGTCAGTCGCCGGACAGGCCACTAGGCTATCATCGGCCCTTCCCGTTTCCGCGCCGTACGCCTCCGATGGCCCACCGCTCCCGCTTCGCCCTCCCCGCTCCGCTGCGCCTGGCCGTCCTGCTGCTGCTCGTGGCCTTCCTGGCCACCGGCTGCCGCAAGAGCAAGGAGGACGCCGAGGAGGGCATGCCGGTCGACCAGCTCTACCAGAAGGCCCACACCCAGATGGAGAAGGGCAACTGGAGCGGCGCCGAAGCCACGTTCAAGCGCCTGGTTGCGCAGTACCCGTACGGTGCGTACACCGAACAGGCGCTGATGGAAACGGCCTACGCCCAGTTCAAGGCCGGCAAGCACGAGGATGCGGTCTCCACCATCGACCGCTTCATCCGTACCTACCCGACCCACCGCAACATCGCCTACTTCTACTACCTGCGCGGCCTGGCCAACTCCAACCGCGACGCGGTGTTCCTGCAGCGCGTCTGGTCGCTGGACCCGGCCCGCCGCGACCTGGCCTCGCCGCAGCAGGCGTACGACGACTTCGCCCGGGTCACCCAGCGCTACCCGAACAGCCGCTACGCCGCCGACGCGCGCCAGCGCATGGTCGAGCTGCGCAACATGTTCGCCCGCCACGAGCTGGACACCGCGCTGTACTACATGCGCCGTGGCGCCTGGCTTTCGGCGGTCGGCCGCGCCAACTACATCCTCGAGACCTATCCGCAGAGCGAGTTCCAGAACGACGCCGTCGCCGTGCTGGTCACCGCCTACCGCGAGCTGGGCAACACCACCCTGGCCGACGATGCGGTGCGCGTGCTCAGGCTCAACGACCCGCAGCACCCGGCGCTGAGCGGCGACTGGCCGGACTACCCGTGGGCGATCCGCAGGCTGAACCCGTTCGCCGGCGAGAAGTCGCCGACCGGGCAACGAAACGCCGAGCGGCAGTAAGGATAAAAAAGGGGGACGGAGGGAATTAAGCGCCAAGCGCTTAATTCCCTCCGCCCCCCTTTTTTACTTCTTCAGAAGCCGTTGCTGATCGGGTAGCGGCGCTCGCGGCCGAAGGCGCGACGCGAGACCTTCGGTCCCGGCGCGGCCTGGTGGCGCTTCCACTCGCTGGTGCGCACCAGCCGCAGCACCCGGTCCACCACTTCGGCCGAGTAACCGGCGGCAACGATCTCGTCGCGCGACTGCTCCTGGTCGATGTAGCGGTAGAGGATGCCGTCGAGCACGTCGTAGGCTGGCAACGAATCCTGGTCGGTCTGGTCCGGGCGCAGCTCGGCCGAAGGCGGCCGCGCGATCACCGCCGGCGGGATCACCGGCGCGCCACCGACGGTGTTACGCCACTTGGACAGGCCGTAGACCTCCGTCTTGTACAGGTCCTTCAGCGGCGCGTAGCCGCCGCACATGTCGCCGTAGATGGTGGCGTAGCCGACCGCGTACTCGCTCTTGTTGCCGGTGGTCAGCAGCAGCCCGCCGAACCTGTTGGACAGCGCCATCAGGATCGCGCCGCGGCAGCGCGACTGCAGGTTCTCTTCGGTGGTGTCCGCGCCGTGGCCTTCGAACAGCGGTTCCAGCGACTGCAGGAAACCCTGGAACGCCGGCTCGATCGCCACCGTCTCCAGCTTCACCCCGAGCGCGGCGCACTGCTCGGCGGCCAGGTCGTTGGACAGGTCCGCGGTGTAGCGCGAGGGCAGGCGCACCGCGGTGACGTTGGCCGCGCCCAGCGCGTCCACCGCTAGCGCCAGCACCAGCGCCGAGTCGATCCCGCCCGACAGCCCCAGCCATACCTTCGAGAAACCGTTCTTGCCGCAGTAGTCCTGGATCCCGCGCACCACCGCGCGCCAGGCCAGCGCGTCCATGCTCTCGTCGCCGTCGTCGATCCACTGCACCGGGATGAAGCTGCGCGCGGCGGTGTCGTAATCCACCAGCAGCCACTGGTCGGTGAACGCGGCGGCGGCCGGATGCACGGTGCCGTCGCCGTCGGCCACCACCGAGGCGCCGTCGAACACGACCGCGTCCTGGCCGCCGACCAGGTTGAGGTAGGCCAGCGCGGCGCCGGATTCGCGCGTGCGCTGGGCCAGCAGCGCATCGCGCTGGGCGTGCTTGCCGCGCTCGAACGGCGAGGCGTTGGGCACCAGCACCAGCTGCGCACCGGCGGCCACCGTATCGGCCAGCGGTTCGGGGAACCACAGGTCCTCGCAGACCAGCACGCCCAGTGGCACGCCCTCGACTTCGAACACGCAGGGTTCGCGGTCCGGATCGGCCTCGAAGTAGCGGCGCTCGTCGAACACCGCGTAGTTGGGCAGCTCGCGCTTGCGGCAGGTGGTCTCGATGCGACCGTCGCGCAGCACGCTGGCGGCGTTGTAGAGCACGCTGCCGGCCGCCTCCGGCCAAGGCACCACGGCGACGATGCCGTGCACGCCGGCGGCGATCCGCTTGAGTGCCGCGTCGCACTCGGCCAGGAACGCGGGCCGCAGCAGCAGGTCCTCGGGCGGATAGCCGCTGACCGCCAGTTCCGGGAACACGACCACATCGGCGCCGTACTCGTCGCGCGCGTCGGCGATCATCGCCGCGATCCGCTCCGCGTTGCCCGCCACCGCACCGACCGGGAAGTCGAACTGGGCCAGGGCGATGCGCAGGAAATCCTTCATGGCGGCGGACCGGTGTGGGATGCGGCCATGATACCGGCGCGCCGCGGGGCGGAAAAAGGAAGGCCGCCCGGGGGCGGCCTTCCGTGTGTCGCGTGGCGTGGCGGATCGATCAGCCGCCCAGCAGCTTCTTCATCGCCGCGCCCAGGTCGCCCGGCGAACGCACCGTGGTCACGCCCGCCGCTTCCATCGCGGCGAACTTGCCCTCGGCCGTGCCCTGGCCGCCCGACGCGATCGCGCCGGCATGGCCCATGCGCTTGCCCGGAGGGGCCGACGCACCGGCAATGAAGCCGACGACCGGCTTCTTCACGTGCTGCCTGATGTATTCGGCACCCTCTTCCTCGGCGCTGCCGCCGATCTCGCCGACCATGATGATGCCCTCGGTCTGCGGATCCTCGTTGAACAGCTTCAGGCAGTCGACGAAGTTCAGGCCGTTGATCGGGTCGCCGCCAATACCAATACAGGTCGACTGGCCCAGGCCGGCGTCGGTGGTCTGCTTCACGGCTTCATAGGTCAGCGTGCCCGAGCGCGAGACGATGCCGACCTTGCCCGGCTGGTGGATGTGGCCCGGCATGATGCCGATCTTGCACTCGCCGGGGGTGATCACGCCGGGGCAGTTCGGCCCGACCAGGACCACGTCCGGGTGGCCCTTGAGCACGTTCTTGACCCGCAGCATGTCCAGCACCGGAATGCCTTCGGTGATGCAGACGATGACCTTGATGCCGGCCGCGGCCGCTTCCAGGATCGCGTCGGCCGCGAACGGCGGCGGCACGTAGATCACCGAAGCGTCGGCGCCGGTGGCCTGGACGGCTTCGGCGACGGTGTTGAACACAGGCAGGCCGATGTGGGTCTGGCCACCCTTGCCCGGGGTGACGCCGCCGACGACCTGGGTCCCGTACTCGACCATCTGCTCGGCGTGGAAGGTGCCCTGCTGGCCGGTGAAGCCCTGCACGATCACCTTGGTGTTTTTATTGATCAGAACGGACATGCGTTTTTAGTCCTCGATATTCAGGCGGCGACCGCGGCGACCGACTTCTTCGCGCCGTCGTTGATGTCGTCGGCGGGGATGATGGCCAGGCCGCTTTCCTTCAGCAGCTTCTTGCCCTCTTCCACGTTGGTGCCTTCCAGGCGCACGATCACCGGCACCTTGACGCCCACGTCCTTGACCGCGGCGATGATGCCCTCGGCGATCATGTCGCAGCGGACGATGCCGCCGAAGATGTTGACGAAGATCGCCTTGACCTTGTCCGAGGACAGGATCAGCTTGAACGCGGTGGTCACGCGGTCCTTGGTGGCGCCGCCGCCAACGTCGAGGAAGTTCGCCGGCTCGCCGCCGTTGAGCTTGATCACGTCCATGGTCGCCATCGCCAGGCCGGCGCCGTTGACCATGCAGCCGATGTTGCCGTCCATGGTGACGTAGTTGAGGTCGTGCTGGCTGGCCAGCACCTCGGTCTCGTCCTCCTGGCTCTTGTCGCGCATGGCCACCAGGTCCGGGTGGCGGAAGCTGGCGTTGTCGTCGGAGTTGACCTTGCCGTCCAGCGCGTACAGGTCGCCGCTGTCGAGGATGGCCAGCGGGTTGAGCTCGACCAGGGCCAGGTCCTTGTCGTTGAACAGGCGGTACAGCCCGGTCATGATCTTGACCAGCTGGTTGACCTGCCTGGCGTTCAGGCCCAGGGCGAAGCCGACGTCGCGCGCCTGGTACGGCTGCAGGCCTTCGACGAAGTTCACGTTGAGGGTCTGGATCAGGTGCGGGGTCTCGGCCGCGACCGTCTCGATGTCCACGCCGCCCTCGGACGAGGCGATGTAGGTGATCGACTTGCTGCCGCGGTCGACCAGCACCGACAGGTAGAGTTCCTTGGCGATCTCGCCGGCCTCGGTCACCAGCACCTGGTTGACCGGCAGCGCCACGCCGCCGGACTGGTAGGTGGCCATCTTCTTGCCGAGCATGCCGATGGCGGCGTTGAACACGTCATCGGTGGTCTTGCAGAACTTGACGCCGCCGGCCTTGCCGCGGCCGCCCGCGTGGATCTGGGCCTTGACCATCCAGGGTCCGGCGCCGAGCGCCTTGGCCGCATCGACCGCTTCGGCCGGGGTGGACGCGACGCGTCCGGCGGGAACCGGGATGCCGTAGTCGGCAAACAGCTGTTTCGCCTGGTACTCGTGGAAATTCATGCTTCACCAGTGGGGGTGGGGAATGACCGCCGGGCGGCCGGGGTC
>NZ_PDWM01000021.1 GCF_010093225.1 Pseudoxanthomonas koreensis
GTGTGGGGCGGGTGACGGCGTCGTGCGACATGCGCGCATTCTAGACGGGCTGCGGCAACGGCGCCCGAACCGAGTGCCCTGCAGCACCCTTGCAAGGGCTCCCTTCAGGCGGTGACCCGGGGGTGGACGCAGCCTCGTGCAAACGCGACCTGCCCGGAAGTCCCGCGCTGAACGCGGCACCTTCCAACGGCGTCGGGTCGCCCCTGAAGGGAGCTCCTACAGGAGGCGGCGTTCGGCGGGGCGGCCGAGCAGGAAGCCCTGCCCGCAGTTGCAGCCCAGTTCGCGCAGGATCCCGCGCTGGGTCTCGGTCTCGATGCCCTCGCCCACCGTCTCGATGCCCAGGGTGCCGGCCAGTGCCAGGATCGCGCGGACCAGGGCCAGGCTCTCCTGGCGGCCGGACTCGTCAAGGCCGGCGACGAAGCTGCGGTCGATCTTCAGCCCCGAGATCGGGAACCTGTGCAGGTAGGACAGCGCCGAGAAACCGGTGCCGAAATCGTCCAGCTGCGCCAGCACGCCGTGTTCGCGCAGGGTGTTGAGGATGCGCAGGGTGCGCGGCGCGTCGTCCAGCAGCGCCACCTCGGTGATCTCCACCCGCAGCCGCGCCGGGTCGGCATCGGCGGACTGCAGCAGGCCGAGCAGGCGGTCGGCGAAATCCGGCGAGCGGAAATGCCGCGGCGAGACGTTGACCGAGATGTAGCCGCTGCCGCCGCGCGCCAGCTCGCCGATCACCTGCTCGTACAGCTGCCAGTCCACCTGTTCGATCAGGCCGCTCTCCTCGCCCAGGGCGATGAACGCGGCCGGTGGCAGCAGGCCATGGCGCTCGTGCCGCCAGCGCAGCAGTGCCTCGTGGCCGACCACCGCGCCATCCTCCAGGCGCACGATCGGCTGGTAGTACGGCAGGAAGTCGCGGCTGATGATCGCCCGGCGCAGGTCCGCCTCCAGGTCCAGGCTGCGCACCGCCTGCTCGCGCATGGCCTCGTCGAAGATCGCGTAGCGGTCGCGGCCTTCGTTCTTGGCCCGGTACATGGCGGCGTCGGCGTCGCGCAGCAACTCCTCGCCGCTGTTGTAGCGCGGGTGCCACAGGGCCACGCCCATGCTCGCCGAGGGGAACAGTTCGCGCCCGGCCACCCACAGCGGGCGGCCGATGATCGCCAGCAGCCGCGGCGCGAGGTCGCGCACGCTTTCGCTGCCGTCCGGGCAGTGGACCAGGATCGCGAACTCGTCGCCGCCTAGGCGCGCGACCACGTCCTCGGCGCGCATCGCCGAGACGATCCGCTTGGCCACTTCCACCAGAAGTTCGTCGCCGGCGGCATGGCCGATGGAGTCGTTGACCAGCTTGAAGCGGTCGATGTCCAGGAACAGCACCGCGAACGGCATGCCGTCGCCCAGCTGCGCGCGCTCGATCGCGTTGGCCATGCAGTCGAGCAGGTAGGCGCGGTTGGGCAGCCCGGTGAGGGTGTCGTGCAGGGCCTGGTGGGTGAGCCGCTGCTCGGCGCGCATGCGCTCGCCGATCTGCGCGACCAGCTGCTCGTTGGCCGCCTCCAGTTCGATGGTGCGCTCGGCCACGCGCCGTTCCAGCTCGGCGTGGGCCGCACGCAGCCGCTCCTGGGCACGCTGCCGGGCCAGGCCATTACTGATGTTGTGGGCGACGAAGGTGAGCAGGCGCTGGTCGTCGCTGGTGAAGCGGATGTCCTGGGTGTAGCTCTGCACCGCGATCACGCCCACCACTTCGCCGTCGCGGTGCAGCGGCACGCCCAGCCAGCTGAAGGCCTGGATGCCGTACTCGCGGACCTCGCCGCGGCGCGCCAGCGCGTCGATCCCGTCGCGGTCGGCCAGCACCGGCTCGCGGGTACGCAGCACGTATTCGGTCAGGCCGTTGCTGAGCCTGCGGGTCGGCCGGTGGTCGCCTTTCTCGTCGACCGAGTACACGAAGTCGATCGATTCCTCGTCCTCGCCGAGCAGGGCGATGTAGAAGTTGCGCGCGTAGATCAGCTCGTCCACCGCCGCATGGACCTTGGCGTAGTACTGCTCCAGCGACTCGGAGCTCATCGCCATCTCGGTGATGCGGAACAGCGCATGCTGCAGGCGCTCGGCGCGCTGGCGCTCGACCACCTCCTCCTGCAGTTCACGGTTGGCGTGCTGCAGCTCCACGGTACGCTCGCGCACGCGGCGTTCCAGTTCCACCTGCGCCTGGCGGCGGTCGATGGTGGTGAGCACGTGCTGGGCGACGTAGCCCAGCAAGGCCCGGTCTTCGTCGGTGTAGCAGGCCGGGCGGTCGTAGCTCTGCACCACGATCGCGCCACCGACGCGGCCGCCGCGCTTCATCGGCACGCCCAGCCAGTCGTGGCTGTCGGGGCCCTGGTCCTCGCTGTGCCGGACCTGCAGCTTGCGCCGGATCAGGTTCGAGGGGCCGCGCAGCGCCCGCCCGTGCCGCAGCAGGGCGAAGGTCAGGCTGTTGGGCATCTCCTCCTCGGTCCACTCCTGCTCGGGATCGGGCAGGTACTGGTCGGCCTCGTCGGCGAAGTAGAGGAAACGGACCGACTGCCGTTCCTCGTCGTAGGTGACGATGTAACAGTTGGGCGCGTACATCAGCGAGCCGATGATCGCGTGCAGGCGGTGCAGCAGCTCGCCCATCTCCACTTCGGCGCTGGCCAGCTCGGCAATCTCGTACAGCGCCTGCTGCAACAGCCGCGACTTTTCCAGCTTGTCCACCCGCGCCTGCGCGCGGGTCGCCTCCAGCGCCGAGCCGAGCAGGGTCCGGGCCGTGGCCAGCCAGCCATCGCGGGAAGCGGCGTCCATGTCCTCCGGCAGCCGCGCCACCAGCGACAGGCGCGCGTCCTCCGCGTCGGTCCAGGCCAACGAAAGCAGGCCCGGTTCGGCGGCCAGCGTGCCAGCCTCGGCCAGGGCCAGCTCCAGCCGCCGCGCCGGCCCAGCCTGGAGGACGGGCTCGACCAGGACGTGGCTGCCCAGCACCGGGTCGCGCCAGCCCACCGCCAGTTGCGCGCGATCGGGCAGGAGCGCGTACAGCGTGGCCGTGGCCCGCTCGAGCGATGTACGCGGGCCTGCCGTCGCCGGCAACGGCGGCGCGCCCTCGACTGTGACTGCTGGACTCAAGGCATCCCCGACCGCGTCCCCTTCTGCCCAGCATAACGCCCTCCTGATTACATTGCGGCCCATCCGTGCGCCAGCGGCGCAACCCCGGCCGGATTACACGTCCGTTACTGCCCACATGGCCATCGATTTCGCCTTGCCGCCCGCGCTCGCGCCCTGCGTCCACCCTGCCTGCCCGTCCCCGCTCCGTACCACCACGCAGCGCATCGACGCAGGGCCCGCGGATGCGTCCGTGCTTGCACCGCGCGCGTGGAACCGTAGGCTGGCGGCCATGGACCAACCCGTGGCCGGATCGAACGATGAAGCGCTGATGCTCGCCTGGGCCAGTGGCGACACCGGCGCGTTCGAGGCGCTGTACGCGCGCCACCGCGGACCGCTGTTCCGTTTCATGCTCGGCCAGCTGCGCGACCGGCCGCTGGCCGAGGAGCTGTACCAGGATGTCTGGCAACGGGTGATCGCCGCGCGCGCCGGCTGGCGCCCCGACGCGGCCTTCGCCACCTGGCTGTACCGGATCGCGCACAACCGGCTCAACGACCACTGGCGCGCGCAGCGGCACCGCCCGCCGGCGCCGGCCGACGCCGACCTGCGCACCGCCGCGCTGGCCGACCCGGACGATCCGGAAGGCCTGGCCAGCCGCGACGAGACCCGGTTGCGCCTGCAGGAAGCACTGGACGAACTGCCCGAGGACCAGCGCGAGGCGGTCCTGCTGCGCCTGCAGCAGGAACTCAGCCTGGACGAAATCGGGCGCATCACCGGCGTCGGCCGGGAAACAGTCAAGTCGCGGCTGCGCTATGCGATGGACAAGCTGCGCGCGAGGTTGAACCCATGAATCGCCGGCACGAACCCCTGGATCCGGAAGAGCGCGCCCTGGCGCGCCTGCTCGACGATGCGGAAGCCGCCGGGCCGCCGGCTGCGCTGGATGCGCGCATCCTCGCCGCGGCGCGCGCGGCCGCAGCACCGGCGCATGCCGGCACTCCAGTGCCGGCGACCGCTCCGTCCGGCGGCACACGCCGGCGGCGCCCGCGTCGCTGGCCGCTGGGACTGGGACTGGCGGCTTCGGTGACGCTCGCCGTGGGCGTGGCCTGGCAACTGCGCGAACCGCCGCCGGTGCCCGGCCAGGCGCGGGTGGCGATGGAAGCTGCGGATGAAGCCTCCGCTGCGGCGGCCGCGCCCGTGGCCGCGTCGCCACAGGCGGCTGCAGCCGGCGCTGCGGATACCTCCGGTACTCCGGTCCCGGCTGCCGCAGGCACGACAGGCAGCGTGGCAGCAGCGAAGCCGGCGGAACCGACCCTTGCCGGCGAGGCACAGGCAGTGGCGCGCATGCAGGAAGCGGATGCGGGTGCCGCAGCCACCGCAGCAGCGGATGCCGCCGTGGCCAAGGCCGCCGCGCACGCGCAGGAGCGCGAGGCCGCGATCGCCGCCGCCGAACGCCGCGCCACCCAGCGCAACGAGAAGGCCGCACGCCAGGCGGCCGCCGCAGCGCCGCACGAAGCTTCGCAGCCGCCCGCGCCGGCACCGGCCGCCGACGCTGGCGGATTCGTGGAGACCCCGGCGCCGGAGCTGCGGCAATCGCCACTGCCTGCGACGTCCAGCGAAGCGGCGCGCGCACGCGAACACGAAGCCGCAGTCGCCGCGGCGGCACAGCGCTCCGCGCAGCGCAGCGAAAAGGCGGCCCGCCAGGCCGTGCCCAGCGCCTTCCCCGCGCCTGCGTCGCCAGCGCCGCCGGCACCACCCGCTCCGCCTGCCGCGGCGGCGCCTGCCGCGGCGCCGGCAGCAACGCCCGCAGCGGGCGAAACGGCCCCGACGGTGTGGATGGACGATGCCGCGCCTGATGATCTGCAGCGGATCGCCACACCGCCCACCACCGACGCCTTCGCCGGCCAGGCCGCTGGCCTGGACGCCGACGACCTGGCCCGGCTCGAAGCCGATGCAAGCCTGCCCGCGGCGCAATGGCTGCAGAACATCCGCGCGCATCGCGACCGCGGTGACGTTGCACTGGCCCGTGCCAGCCTGGCTCGCTTCGCGCAGGCGCACCCGGCCGTGGCGGTGCCCGAGGACCTGCGTGCGCTGCTGCCCTGCGCCCCCGCGGCGAGCGCAACCTCCGGCCCGGCTACAATACGCGGGCAAATGACCGACACGCTCGCCGCCCCGGCCTCCCACGCCATCGAAATCCGGCACAGCCGCTTCCTCGCCCAGGCCTCCCCGGTGGATGCACCGGCTGCGGCGCTGGATTTCATCGGCCGCGTGTCCGATCCGGACGCGACCCACAACTGCTGGGCCTGGCGGATCGGCCAGGACTACCGTTCCAGCGACGATGGCGAACCTGCGGGCACCGCCGGGCGCCCGATCCTGGCCGCGATCGACGGACAGGGCTACGACCGCGTCGCGGTGGTGGTGACGCGCTGGTTCGGCGGCACCAAGCTCGGGGCCGGCGGCCTGGTCCGCGCCTACGGCGGCGCGGCGGCCGAATGCCTGCGCCTGGCCCCGCGCCAGCCGCTGGTGGAGATGGTCGAGCTGGAACTGGCCTGCGCCTTCGACGACCTCGGCACCGTCCACGCCGCGCTGCACGCACACGCCGCGGAGAAGACCGGCGAGCGCTTCGAGGCCGATGGCGCGCACCTGTCGCTGCGCCTGCCCGCCGGCGAGGCCGCCGCGCTGCAATCGCGCCTGCGCGATGCCACCCGCGACCGGGTGCGCTTCGCCATCCCGGCGACGGCGACGGAGGCGTCCTGATGGCCTTCCACGGCTCGTCCGACCGCAACGCCCGCGGCGATGGCAACGGTACCGGCGGCGACACCGGCAACGACGCCGCCGCCGCGCGCGGTGGCCGCCTGCGCAAGCTCGGCAGCCTGCGCACGCTGTGGCCGTTCGTGGCCCGCCATCGCGCCCTGTTCGGCGCCTGGCTGGTGGCGCTGGCGGCATCCTCCAGCGCCACCCTGAGCCTGCCGGTGGCGGTGCGCTACATGATCGACCACGGCTTCGGCGGCGGCGCCCAGATCAACCAGGCCTTCGGCCTGCTGTTCGTGGTCGCGGTCGTGCTGGCGGTGGCCACGGCGGCGCGCTTCTTCTTCGTGTCGCTGCTGGGCGAAAAGGTCGTGGCCGACCTGCGCGGCCAGCTTTACGCACACCTGATCGCGCTGGACCCGGCCTTCCACGACCGCAGCCGCAGCGGCGAACTGGTCTCGCGCCTGTCGGCCGACAGCGAACTGCTGCGCAGCGTGATCGGCACCACCATGTCGGTGGCCCTGCGCAGCACGGTGACCGTGGTCGGCGCGCTGGTGATGCTGTTCGTGACCAGCCCGCACCTGGCCGCGTACTCGCTGGTGGGGATCCCGCTGTCGGTGCTGCCGATCGTGCTCGGTGCGCGGCGCCTGGAGAAGGCCTCGCGCGCCAGCCAGGACCGGGTCGCCGACGCCAACGCGCTGGCCGCCGAGACCCTGGGCGCGGTGCGCACGGTCCAGGCCTACGCCCGCGAGCCCTACGAGCGCGGCCGTTTCGGCGCGGCACTGGACGTGGCCGTGGCCACCGCGCGGCGGCGCATCGCCGCGCAGGCAGCGGTGACCGCCGCGGCCATCGTGCTGGTGTTCGGCGCGATCGTGCTGGTGCTGTGGTCCGGCGCGCACCAGGTGATGGACGGCACGATGAGCGCCGGCACCCTGGGCCAGTTCGTGCTGTACGCGCTGATCGGCGGCGGTTCGGTCGGCGCCCTGGCCGAGGTCTGGAACGAACTGCAGCGCGCCGCCGGCGGCATGGGCCGCATTTCCGAACTGCTGCAGGAGCAGCCGCTGGTGGCCGCCCCGGCACGCCCGGTCGCCCTGCCCTCGCCGCTGCGCGGCGAGATCCGTTTCGAACAGGTGGTGTTCCACTATCCCGGGCGCGTGGACGCGCCGGCGCTGGAAGGTTTCGACCTGCACGTGCGCCCCGGCGAGACCGTGGCCCTGGTCGGTCCTTCGGGCGCGGGCAAGAGCACGGTGCTGTCGCTGCTGCTGCGCTTCCACGACCCGCAGTCGGGCAGCGTGCGCATCGACGGCGTCGACCTGCGCGACACCGACCCGGCGGCGCTGCGCGAGCAGGTGGCGCTGGTGCCGCAGCATCCGGTGCTGTTCGCCGCCAGCGCGATCGACAACATCCGCTATGGCCGGCTGGAAGCCAGCGACGCCGAGGTCCGCGCCGCGGCCGCCGCAGCCGAGGCCGACGGCTTCATCGAGGCGCTGCCGCAGGGCTACGCCAGCGAACTGGGCGAACGCGGCGCGCGCCTGTCCGGCGGCCAGCAGCAGCGCGTCGCCATCGCCCGCGCCCTGCTCCGGGATGCGCCGGTGCTGCTGCTGGACGAGGCCACCAGCGCGCTGGACGCGCAGAGCGAGCGCGCCGTGCAGCACGCGCTGGAAAACCTGATGCGCGGCCGCACCACCCTGGTGGTGGCCCACCGCCTGGCCACGGTGCTGCGCGCCGACCGCATCGTGGTGATGGACCACGGCCGGATCGTGGCCGAAGGCACCCACGCGCAACTGCTCGCGCAAGGCGGCCTGTACGCGGAGCTGGCGCGGCTGCAGTTCCTGGACTGAGCGCGTGGCGCGCTGGATCGCTTCCTGTAGGAGCCCACTTCAGGGGGCGACCCGACGGAGCCGTCCGCAGCGTCGTTTGACGCGGCGTGTCCGGAGACTGCGCGTTGAACGTGGCGCATCCAGGCGCCATCGGGTCGCCCCCTGAAGTGGGCTCCTACAGGGGCAGCGCACGCTCGAGAATGGCATCGAAGTCGAGGTCGGTGGGCAGCGTGCCCATGGCCAGGCCGTGTTCGCCGCCGAGGCGGCTGCGCGCGAAGGCGCCGGCCAGCGAGCTGCCCACCGCGAACAGGGTCGAGGCCTGCAGCAGCAACGCCAGCCGTTCGACCAGCAGGCGCGCACGCGGCTCCAGGGCCTCCGCGCCACCTTGCTGTTCCGCTCCGGCCAGCAGCCCCTGCAGCCGCGACGCCTCCCGCTCCAGCAGCGGATGCCGCGCCGCCGCCTGCTCCAGCGCAAACCGCAGCGCCGGCATCGCGCCGGGCTCGCGCTCCAGCGCACGCAGCACGTCCAGGCACTGGATGTTGCCGCTGCCTTCCCAGATCGAATTGAGCGGCGCCTGCCGGTACAGCCGCGGCAGGATCGACTCCTCGACGTAACCCGCCCCGCCCAGGCACTCCTGCGCCTCGTTGACCAGTGCCGGCGCGCGCCGGCACAGCCAGTACTTGCCGGCCGCGGTGGCGATGCGCGCGTACGCGGCCGCCTGCGGGTCGCCTGCCGAGCGCTCCACCGCCGCCGCGACATGCAGGGCGAATGCGGTGGCCGCCTCCGACTCCAGCGACAGGTCGGCCAGCACGTTGGCCATCAGCGGATGCGCCACCAGAGGGCGGCCGAACGCGACGCGGTGGCGCGCATGGTGCAGCGCATGGGCCAGGGCCATGCGCACCTCGGCCGCGGCACCGAGCATGCAGTCGAGCCGGGTCAGCATCACCATCGCGATGATCGTCTGCACCCCGCGTCCTTCCGCGCCGACCGGCCAGGCCCGCGCGCCGCAGAACTCGACCTCGCTGGAGGCATTGGACCAGTCGCCGAGCTTGTCCTTCAGCCGCACCAGCCGGAACGCGTTCTTCGCGCCGTCGTCCAGGCGCCGCGGCATCAGCAGGCAGGTCAGCCCGCCCGGGGCCTGCGCCAGCACCAGGAAGCCGTCGGACATCGGCGCGGAGAAGAACCACTTGTGCCCGACCAGCGCATACGCATCGCCACCGGGCAACGGCATGGCGGTGGGGGGGTTGGCGCGCACGGCCGAGCCGCCCCGTTTCTCGGTCATGCCCATGCCCCGGGGCAGGCCGCGCTTGTCGGCCATCGCCACGTCGCGCGGGTCGTAGTACGGCGCGGCGGCCTTGTCGGCCCATTCGCGCAATGCCGGCACGCCCCGCAGCACCGGTACCGCGGCGTGGGTCATGGTCAGCGGGCAGCTGGTGCCGGCCTCGGCCTGGTGGTGCAGGTAGCTCAGCGCCGCGCGCGCCACCTGCGCGCCCGGCGGCGGCTCGCCGGCGGCGGCGTGCCAGGACAGGCCGGCCACGCCGTGCGCCTTGGCCAGCTCCATCAGCCGGTGGTAGGCCGGATGGAACTCGACCGTGTCGATGCGCCGGCCTTGGCGGTCGTGCGTGCGCAGCCGCGGCCGGTCGCGGTTGGCGTCGAAACCGAGCCGGTACAGTTCGTCGCCGGCCAGGCGCGCGTAGTCCTGCACCGCGCCGGCATGTGCCGCGACACCGGCGTGGGCCAGTCCTTCGCGCAACGCGGCATCGTCGGCCCACAGGTCGCGCGGCTCGAACGGCGGCGGCGTGTTGTCGACGCGGTGGGTCTCGAACGGCGGCAGCTCGTGCATGGTGGAAGCCCTCCTGCGCGAATGGCCGGGAGCCGGTTTCCGCCCCGCCAGGATCCCGGCACGATCGCCGGGTCCGCGCTCAGCCGAAGTCGAAGTTCATCGCCGCGCCCACCGGCGCGACGAAGCCACCGGCGACGAAATCCACGCCGGCGCTGAACAGCTGGCTCATCGCCTGCGCGTCGTCGACGTCCCCGGCCAGGGTGGTGATGCCCTCCTGGCGCGCCCGCGTGGTGATCTCGCGGACCTTGTCCTGCGCTTCGCCGGGCCGACCCATCTCGCCGGTCAGGGCCGGATCGATCTTGAAGAACGCCGGCTTCAGGTGCGACAGCAACTGGAACGAATCCAGGCCCGAGCCGAACTGCTCCAGCCCCAGCCGGCACCCCAGCGGCGCCACCGCGGCCTGGAACTGCTGTGCGTTGCGCAGGTGGGTGAAGACCTTGGCTTCCGGCGCCGCCAGCCACAGCCGCTCGCCCGGCACGCCCTGCGCGTCCAGTTCGCGCCGGATCAGTTCGACCATTTCGGCGCTGGCGAACGAAGCCGGGCTCATCCGCACCAGCAGCCGGGTCTGGCGGCCGGCGCGCTCGCGCTCGCCCAGCACCGCGATCGCGCGGCGCACCACCCACAGGTCGATCTCGCCGAGCAGGCCGTGCTCCTCGGCGATGCCGAGGAAGCCCGAAGGCGTGACCAGCTCGCCATTGGCGTCCACCCGCAGGTGCGCCTCGTACAGTTCGCCAGGCTCGCCCTGCAGGTTCATCGCCGGCAGCCAGTGCAGGACGAAACCCTCGCCGACCAGGGCCTGGCGCAGGCGCTCCACCCACAGCTGCACGCGCTCTTCCTCGGCGCGGTCGGCGGCGCCCGGGTCGAACACCTGCACCGTGTTGCCGCCCAGCTCGATCGCCGCGTGCACGCACTGGTTCGCCTTGCCCAGGATCTGCGGGATGCTGGCGATCTTCTCGCCGACCTGCACCCCGCCGATGCTGGCGGTCACCGTGACCGAGCGCGTACCGACGCTGAACACATGGGTGGCGAAGGCCTCGCGCAGCGCATCGGCGGCCGCGCGGGTGCGCGCATGGTTGCCTTCCAGCAGCAGGGCGAAACTGTGCTCGCCGAAGCGCGCGACCTTGACCCCGGCATCGACCGAGGTGCGCACGCGCTCGGCCAGCGCCGCGATCAGCGCGTCGGCCGAATCTAGGCCGATGTCCGGCAGCAGCCGCGCGTAGTGGTCCGGCTCGACCAGCAGGAAGCCGTACTGGCCGCCGTCGCGGCCGGCCGCGGCGACCGCGTCCTCGAGCAGGTGCATGAAGGTTGGCCGGTTGAGCAAACCGGTGACCTGGTCGCGGCGACGCAGTTCCTCGACCTCGCGCGCCAGCTCCGGGTCCAGCTCCTCGCGGCGGCGGAACACCACCTGCACGCAGGACTCGCCCTCGTAGGTGGCGGTGGCGAACTCCATCTTCGCCGGGAAGGTGCTGCCGTCGATGTGGCGCGCCTCCATCAGGTATTCCGGCGGCGGCGGCTCGCCCTTGGACAGCGACTTGAGCAGTTGCTTGAAGCCCTCGACGTGCTGCGGCCCGACCAGGTCCAGCAGCGACATGCCCTCCACGTCCTCGAACGACTCGAACCCGAACATCTCCAGGTAGGCGTCGTTGGCGCGGATGTGCATGCCTTCGTGGATGTAGGCGATCGGGTCGCGCGAGGAGGCGATCAGCGAATCGCAGCGGCGCTCGGTCTCGCGCACCTGCGCCTCCAGCCGGCGCAGGCCGCGCCGCGCCTCCAGGTCGGCCCATTCGCGCTTCAGGGTCTCCAGCAGGTGCTCCGGGTTGTGCTTGAGCACCAGCCCGCGGGCGGCGCCGCCGAGGGTGCCCAGCACCGCGGCCTCGTCGATCCGGTCCACCAGCAGCAGCAGCGGCAGGTCCTTGCCGCTGGCGGCGACCTGGGCGCGGACCTCGTCCAGCGGCATGGCCGGGGTGTCGGAGGCCAGGACCAGGTCGATCGGCTGCGCCGCGACCATCTGCGCCAGTTCGGCCGGGTTCTGCGGCCGCAGCGGGCGCACCGCGATTCCGCCGTTGCGCAGGGTGCTGACGATCGCTTCGGCGTCCTCCACGCGGTCGTCGACGATGAGCAGGCGCATCGCGCTGTCTTTCTGCATGCGGGAACCGGGGGAAAGCACCAGGGGAGCCGGTTTAATACACGATGGCCACGGGGGGCGTCCATGCCGCGCTGCGCGAAAGCCGGCGCGCGTCACCCGGCAGGTGGCGCGGCCCCGCTAGGATATGCGCCGGCCCCGCCCATCGCGGGCGCAAGGCGGAAGGAGACCGGGCATGGGGATCGAGATCGAACGCAAGTTCCTGGTCGTCGATGAAGGCTGGCGTGCGGCGGCCAGCCGCGTGCAACCGATGGCGCAGGGCTACCTGAACGACCTGGCTGCGGTCGAGGGTGGCCTGCAGAAGGCCTCGGTCCGCGTCCGGATCGAGGGCGACCTTGCGTTCCTCAACCTCAAGTCGCGCCAACGCGGGCACACCCGGCAGGAGTTCGACTATCCGATCCCGGTGGACGACGCGCGCCAGCTGCTGGCGCTGTGCACGGGCGGACTGGTGGAGAAGAACCGGCATTACGTCGAGCACGAAGGCCACCTGTGGGAGGTGGACGAGTTCCTCGGCGCGAACGCCGGGCTGGTGGTGGCCGAGCTGGAACTGGATTCCGCCGACGAGCCCTACGCGCGACCGCGATGGCTGGGCGCGGAAGTGACCGACCTCGCCCGCTACTACAACCTGGCCCTGGCCGAGCGCCCCTACTCGGCCTGGTCCACCGAAGAACGCACCGCCCCCCTGTAGGAGCCCACTTCAGGGGGCGACCCGACAGCCTGTCCGAAGCCTGCGTTGGACGCGACTCCTCCGGATGCGGCGCGTTGAACGCTGCGTCACCCGGCGCCACCGGGTCGCCCCCTGAAGTGGGCTCCTACAGGGACCCACCGCTTGCGGAAGGGCACAACCGGCCCCATCTTCGTGGCATGAGAATCGACATCTGGTCCGACGTGGTCTGTCCCTGGTGCTGGATCGGCAAGCACCGCTTCGAGCGTGGCGTGCAGTCGCTGGGCGCCGAGGCGCCGGCACTGGACGTGCACTGGCATCCGTTCCAGCTCGATCCCGATGCCGGCACCGCGCCGGTACCGTTGCGTGAAGCCTATGCGGCCAAGTTCGGCACTGCCGAGCGGACGGAGCAGATCCTCGCCCAGACCCAGGCCACCGCGCGCGCCGAAGGCCTGCCGATGGATTTCGAACGCGGCCAGGTCCGGGTCACCACCCTGCCCGCGCACCGGCTGATGTGGCTGGCCGCGCGCGAAGGCGATGCGCAGGCGGTGGGCGAAGCGCTGTTCCGCGCCCACTTCGCCGAAGGCCGCAACCTGGCCGATCCGCGGACCCTGGTCGAGGCCGGCGCCGCCGGCGGCCTGGCAGCCGCGCGCGTGGAAGCCATGCTCGGTTCGGACGAAGGCCTGGCCGAAGTCCGCGCGCAGCTGGCCCAGGCCCAGGCCATGGGCATCCGCGCGGTGCCGACCTTCGTCATCGACGGCCGCTACGCCGTGCAGGGCGGGCAGGCGCCGGAGGTGTTCGCCCAGGCGCTGCGCCAGGCCCTTTCCGACGCACCGCCGGCACCTCCGCCCGCGGACGCCTGCGGCCCCGACGGCTGCTCCCTGTAGGAGCTCCCTTCAGGGGCGACCCGAGGCCCTTTGAATACGCCGGGTTCGACGCAAGTCCGCCGGAGCGGTCGCGATGGGCGCGGCTGCGTGCGGACGCCACCGGGTCGCCCCTGAAGGGAGCACCTACAGAAGGGCAAGGCGCCACCCAAGCCGCCCCACCCAGCCTGCCGCCCGCATCTGCGACAATGCCCCGGCGCGCGGACCGCGCATGATCCGGAGTTCCAACGCATGCTCGTGATCGGCGTCGCCGGCACCGAACTGACCGCGCAGGAGCGCGCCTGGCTGCAGCACGACGCGGTCGCCGGGGTGATCCTGTTCAAGCGCAATTTCGCCTCGCGCGACCAGGTCGCCGAGCTGTCGGCCGCGATCCACGCCGCTGCGCCGCGCCCGCAGCTGCTCTGCGTGGACCAGGAAGGCGGCCGCGTGCAGCGCTTCCGCGACGGCTACAGCGCGCTGCCGCCGCTGCAGCAGTTCGATGCCATCTACCGCCGCGATCCGCAGGCGGCGCTGGCGCTGGCCGAAGAGCACGCCTGGCTGATGGCCAGCGAGATCCGCGCCAGTGGCGTGGACCTGAGCTTCGCCCCGGTGGTCGACCTGGCCCGCGGCAACCGCGCCATCGCCGACCGCGCCTTCAGCGACGACCCGCAGGTGGTCGCCGCGTTCACCCGCGCCTACGTGCGCGGCATGCACAGCGTCGGCATGGCCGCCACGCTCAAGCATTTCCCCGGCCACGGCACCGTGCTCGAGGACACCCACTTCGACGACGCCATCGACCCGCGCCCGCTGGACGTGCTGCGCGCCGAGGACCTGGTCCCGTTCGTGGCCGGCATCGAGGCCGGCGCCGACGCGGTGATGATGGCGCACGTGGCCTACCCGGCGGTGGCGCCGGAGCCGGCCGGCTATTCGAAGTTCTGGATCGAGGACATCCTGCGCCAGGAAATGGGCTTCCGCGGCGTGGTCTTCTCCGACGACATCGGCATGGCCGCCGCGTTCTCGGCCGGCGGGGTCAAGTCGCGGATCGACGCCCACCTGGACGCCGGCTGCGACGTGGTCCTGGTCTGCCATCCCGAACTGGTCGAGGAATCGCTGCGCGCGGTCGAAGGCCGCGCCCTCAACACCGCCGCGCTCACCGGCCTGATCGGCCGCGGCGCGCTGGGCTGGGACGGCCTGCTCGCCGACACCCGCTACAACGACGCGCAGTCGCGCCTGCCGCCCGCTACGCTGGCCTGATCCTTCCCGCCACACCCGCACTCCTTTCCGGTAGCCTTTCCCGATGTCCGAACTCCTGATCGCCGAAGTCCTCGAGAAGTCCGACCTGCTGGTCGACCGCCCCGTCATCGACGCGGCCATCGCGCAGATGGCCGACCGGATCGCCGCCGACTACATCGGCGAGGTCCCGCCGCACCGCCTGGGCGACAGCTTCGTGCCGGTGTTCCTGACGGTGATGCACGGCGCCCTGCCCTTCGCCGGCCAGCTGTCGCTGGAACTGGGCGCGCGCGGCCTGGACCTGCAGTTCGACTACCTGCACGCGACCCGCTACCGCGGCACCAACCAGGGCGGCGAACTGGTCTGGAAGCACCGCCCGGCCACCTCGCTGTACGGCCGCCGCGTGCTGATCGCCGACGACATCCTCGACGAAGGCCACACCCTGGCCGAGGTGCGCCGCTGGTGCATCGAGCAGGGCGCCACCGACGTGCGCATCGCCGCGCTCACGGTCAAGGACCACGACCGTTGCGTCGAGGGTGTCCGCGCCGACTACGTCGGCCTGCACCTGCCGGACCGCTACGTGTTCGGCTTCGGCATGGACTACCACGAGCAGGGCCGCAACCTGCCGGGCATCTACGCGCTGAAGGAATGAGGCGGGCATGGACATCGCGCTGGCAGTGATCGGCGGCACCGGCGTCTATCGCCTGGCCGCGCTGGAGGATGTCGAGAGCCGGTACTTCGAGACGCCGTATGGCGCGCCGTCCGGGCCGCTGCGGATCGGCCGCCTGGGCCAGGCGCGGGTCGCGTTCCTCGCCCGCCACGGCGAAGGCCATGCGCTGCCGCCGCACCGGGTCAACTACCGCGCCAACCTGCACTCGCTGCGGCAGGCCGGCGCGACGCGGGTGCTGGCGCTGAACACCGTGGGCGGCATCACCGACGGCTACGGTCCGCGCGTGCTGGCCTGCCCGGACCAGCTGGTCGACTACACCTGGGGCCGCGAATCCAGCTTCTGGGACGGCGAAGGCGAAGCGCTGCACGTGGACTTCAGCCATCCCTACACGCCGGCGTTCCGGCACCAGCTGCTGGCGGCGGCGCAGGCAGCCGGCGTGCAGGTGGTCGATGGCGGCTGCTATGGCGCCACCCAGGGGCCGCGGCTGGAAACCTGCGCGGAGATCGCGCGCATGCGCCGCGACGGCTGCGACCTGGTCGGCATGACCGGCATGCCCGAGGCGGGACTGGCGCGCGAGCTTGGCCTGGACTACGCCTGCCTGGCGATCGTGGCCAACTGGGCGGCGGGCTGCGGCGATGCGCGCGAAATCACCCTGGACGAAGTGCTGGAGAACGTTGCCGCCGCTTCGGCCGGCCTGCCGCAACTGGTCGCGGAACTGGCGCGCGGCTGAGGTTGCACGGCCCGCTGGTAGCGGTATCGGCGGCGGCGTCCGCCGCTGCGGCGATTGTCAACGGTCCGCGGGCTTTGCATACTCCGCGGCGCGGCCCACCACCCCGCCGCATTCCGTCAATCGCAAGGACTACGCAGCATCATGGCCAACGGTACCGTCAAGTGGTTCAACGACGCCAAGGGTTTCGGCTTCATTTCGCCGGAAGATGGCAGCGCGGATGTGTTCGCACATTTCTCCGCGATCAACTCCAAGGGTTTCCGCTCCCTCCGGGAAGGACAGCGGGTGAGCTACGAGGTCACCCAGGGCCCGAAGGGCGCGCAGGCGTCCAACATCACTCCGCTCGACTGACCTGGCACTCGCCGCAGTCGTGCTGAACCCCGCCGCGAGGCGGGGTTTTTTGTTGACGCACTTCTGGCTTGGGGATACCTCGACTGGAAGCAAGAGCGTCGGCTCCGGCGGGGGCCGCCGCATCTGGAAACCTTCAAAGCGTCGGCTCCGGCGGGGGCCGCCGCACCTTGGGTATATGGCCCACCCTTCGGGACGACATCCTGTCTTTACGAAGGGCCGTGGCACATCCATGTGCCACTTGGGCCATATACCCAAGGTACGGCGTCCTTCGCGACCTTTTGGGGCGTGGCTTCTATTGGCCTACCGAAGCCGTGGACTCAACGTCGCTAGAGGACGTCGTTCTGTCGCATTGGGGGTCGAGCGGCACATGGATGTGCCGCGCTCGCGAACTGAGGCAGGGACGCCGACGTGAGCGACGACCCCCAGTGCGGCAGAACGGCGGCCCCCACCGTAGCCGGCGCAACCGGATGCTTTCAGCTCTTTTGCTACGGAAGCCCAGGACGATCGGGAGAGGAACCTGCCGGGCGCGCGATCACGACGACGGCTGGATTTCGTGCAGGAACCGGCCGTGGCGGAGGAAGTGCAGCGCCTGGGCGATGACCACCTCGTCCATCACCATGAAGGTGTGGTTGACCGGCAGGACCAGGAAATCGTGCATGCCTTCCAGCTTCGCCCGCTCGACCGCGACCTTGCCGTCGTTCTCGCCGGGGATGCGCGTGGCCAGGACGCTGTCGATCGCCGTCTGCTCGTTGCCGGTGATGATGCCCAGCGGGAAAGCGGCCAGGCCCAGCCGCGCCGCGATGCCGTCGGGGCCGGTCACCAGCTGGGCGCCGGCGGGGCCGTTGATGCGGTCGTAGAGCGGCGTGCCGGCGAGTGCGTCGGCCACTTCGCTGCCCTGGTTGGGCGGGCCGAGCATCACCACCCGGCCCAGGCCTTCGATCGGCTGGCCGGACAGGTAGTAGCGCAGCAGCATTCCGCCCATGGAGTGGGTGACGAAGTGGGTCGTGTGCGCACCGGCCTGACGGCACTGGCGCAGGCCCTGCGGGACTGCGAACCGCGCGGACGCTTCGATGGTCTGGCTCTGCGAGGGGTAGTCGATGTTGGCGGTGGCGTAGCCGGCGTCGCGCAGTGCGGATTCGATCCGTGCCATCGAGCGGTAGGTCCGGCCCAGGCCGTGCAGCAGGACCACGCATTGGCCGCTGGCGGGCGGGTACGGTTGCGGGTCGTGCGCCTGCGGCAGTGCCGGCGGGGCTGCGGTCGCGGCCGTCGGGACAGTGGCCAGGCCCGCCAGCAGCGCCAGGACCCAGGCAAGTGCAGCCCCGGGGATGCCGCACCGGCACCGGAACCACAGCCACCCCGGTGATCCGGTCGCCATCGCATCCCCTTCCTTTCGTTTCCGTGGTCCCGCGCTCGCGCCAGGCCGTCGACGGGACTATAAGGCCAGTGCGCCGGCGGCGACGGCCAGCGCCGGCCCGGTTCCTCCGCCCGGTGGCCTCTGCTACAACTGGCTGGCGCCGGTGCCGCCTGCCTGCCCGGCGCGACGACCGCATCCGCGGCGACAGGGGTCCAGCGCCCTCCACGCGTCACCACTCCGGGGAATCGATGTGATCCGTCCTGCCGTCTGCCTGGCCGCCCTGTTCGCGCTCACCGCCTGCCAGCCGCCGGTGCGGCTGATGCCGGCGCCGGCGCTGTTCCTCAACGGCGAACACAACCTGTTCGCCGCCAACGCCAACCTCGACCGCAGTGCGCGGATCCAGGTGTTCTACGCCACCAACCGCCTGGCCTTCGGTCCGGACGCGGCACCGGCGTACACGGTGTTCCCGGGCGACGAACTGAACCTGGGCGTGGCCACGCTCGACATCGGCGGTGGCGCGCAGTCGTGGGACTGGCTGTACGAACAGTCGACCAGCGCTTCGGCCGAACGGCGCCCGCAACTGCTGGTCAATTCGATGGACCAGCAGGCCACGGTCGCCATCGGCGCCGACCCGGCCTCGCCGGGCGCCGAAGCACTGGCGTACCTGGCCCGGATCGACCAGGCGCTCGCCGAATCCGCCGATCCGGACCTGACCATCTACGTGCACGGCGCCAACACCAGCGTCGGCCGCGCCACCGCGCAGGCCGCGCAGTACCGCCACTTCACCGGGCGCAACTCGGTGGTGCTGTCCTACATCTGGCCGTCGGCCGAGAACTTCATGCGCTTCTCGCACGACGTGTCCAAGGCCGGCCAGACCGCGCCGGCGTTCGCGCAACTGGTGCGGATGCTGGCGCAGCACACCCGCGCGCGGCACATCGACGTGATCGCCTACAGCTCCGGGGCCATGGTCGCCTCGCCAGGGCTGGCGATCCTGGGCACGCCGGCGCCCGGCTACGATCCGGCTTCGGTGCGCCTGGGCGAGGTCTATTTCCCGGCGCCGGATGCGGACTTCCGCACCTTCGTGCGCGAGTTGCAGGTCTACCACGGCTGGCCCGAGCGGGTGACGGTGACGGTGAACATGCGCGACTCGGTGCTGGTGCTGTCGCGCCTGCACCAGCGCGGCTCGCGCGCCGGGCGGCCGGACCCGAACGAGCTCGACGAAGAGCAGGCGCAGTGGATGGCCGAAGCCTCGCGCCAGCTGGATTTCGACCTGGTCTCGGCGCGCGCCGGCGACCTGCCGGGCATGGAGCGGCGCTCGCACATCTTCTGGTACGACCACCCCTGGGTCAGCAGCGACGTGCTGCTGAAGATGCTGTTCCACATGCCGCCGGAACAGCGCGGGCTGCAGCGCAACCGCACCGGCGACGGGCTCGAGTACTGGAGCTTCCCCGTCGACTACGAAGCCCGGCTGGACGGCGTGATGGACGACCTCGTGCAGACCGCCGCCCGGCGCGACCCCGCCCCGTAGAGCGGGGCTTGCCCCGCTGCGTTTCCCGAACCCGCGCCGCACCCCTAGTGGAACAGCCGGGCAAGCCCGGCTCTACGGGTCGGCGATGGTGATCGTGGCGGGACGCGCCACGCCGGTGCCGCGCAGGGTCGGCTGGTACATGTCCTCGGCCTGCGGTGGTGGCACGGTGTAGCTGCCCGGGGTCACCGCGCGCACCAGGTAGTACAGCCGCGCGGTGGCGCCCTGCCCCAGCGACAGCGCCGCCACGTAGCGGTCGTCGCGGTACTCCTCGTGGCGCAGTTCGGCCTGGCTGGCGCGGTCGGACAGGGCCACGCCCTCGATCTGCACGCCGTCCCACGCCGCGCCGTCGCCGAGGTTGAGGTTCTCCGCCTCCAGCCCGGCCGGCAGCAGGTCGGTGACCAGTGCGTCGCGCATCGCGTCCTGCGCCTGCACGGTCAGGCGCGCGACCAGCACCTGGCCCTCCTTGAGCGTGCCGCCCTTCCACGGCGTGCCGTCGGGCAGGAACCAGTCGCGGGCAATGCCGACCCTGCGCTTGTCCTCGGCCGGTGCCTGGGCCGGAATGCCGGCGATCTCGATGCTGGCGAAGTACGGACCGCCCTGCGGCTCGAAGCGCCCGCCGCGCGCCAGCGCCGCATGGTCGAGGCTGCGCGCGAACACAGCGGCAGGCCCGAGTTCCACGGTTTCGCCCGCGCCCACGTAGCGCCCGGCCAGCGCGCGCCCGCCACCAGCGTCGAGCGCCCGGCCCAGCCGCGCCAGCGCCATCTGTTCCTGGGTGCTCAGCCACAGCCGGCCGCGGCCTTCGTCGCGGCGCGCGCGCAGCACGCGGGCCAGGTCGACCGCGCGGGCGTCGTCCTTCGCGTCGGCGCGCTCGCGCTCGTGCAGCAGCGCGACCATCAGTGCGTCGTCGCGGATCCGGCTGCCGTAGTCGCCCAGCCACTGCGGGCGCTGGTCGGGATCGCGGGCGAAGCCGTCGGCAACTGCCAATGCGCCCCGCTTGCCATCGCCCTGCAGCGACAGGGCCAGGCCCAGCTGAACCAGCGGCAGGCCGGGGAGGCTGCTGCCCTTCTCCTGGGCGTAGAGCGCGCGCAGCGTGCCCAGCGGCGCGCGGTTGACCCGCGCCAGCACGTAGCCGGCGTAGGCGCGGTTGGCGAAGCGCAGGTGCTCGCGGTGGTCGCGGCCGTAGAACTGCGCACCGCCGGCGAGCAGGTCCTCGGAAAGCCGGTCCAGCGCCTTCTGCAGCACGCCATCCGGCACGGCGAACCCGGCCTCGCGCGCGTCGAGCAGGAAGTCGACGATGTACGGCGTCAGCGCCGGCTCGGTATCGCCGTCGCCGCCCCACATCGAAAAATGCCCGCTGCCGGCCTGCATCGCCGCCAGGCGGCCGAACGCGCCTTCCATGCGCGCGCGCCGCGCCGCCGGCTCCAGCCCGGTCGCACCCAGCCGGCTGGCGGTGGCCGCGTCCATCACCAGCGCCGCATAGCCCTTGCTGGTGGTCTGCTCGGCGCAGCCGTACGGGTAGTCGAGCAGGCCCTGCAGCGCGCTGGCGAACGGGATCGGTGGCGAAGCGGTGACCCGCAGCCGCGCCTGCACCGTCTCCGGGACCAGGCCTTCGGCCAGCGATGCGTCCAGCAGCAGCGGCACGCCGTCCTCCAGCGTGCGCGCCTCGGCGCGCAGCACGCCCGGCCAGGCCGCGCGCACCGGCAGGTCGTAGCGGCGATCCACCGCGTAGCCGCCACCGTCCACGCGCACGCGTACCTTCGCCACCGTGTTGCCCGGCCGCGCCTGCAGCGGGAACGAGAGCGTGGCCTTGGCGCCGTCGTCCAGGCGCAGGCGGCGCTCGCCCTCGGCCACCGCCAGCGGCCCCTCGCCCTCGACGCGGACGCGGAACTCGCCGGACTTGCCGCTGAAGTTCTGCACGTCCAGGCTGACCGCGCCGCGGTCGCCCGGCGCCATCACCCGCGGCATGCCCGCTTCGGCCACCACCGGCGCGCGCACCAGCACCTCGCCGTCGCGCTTGCCGTAACGGTCGTCGGAATACACCAGCGCCGACACGCGCAGGGTGCCGTTGAAATCCGGCAACGGCAGCTTCAGCCGCGCATTGCCCTGCGCGTCCAGCGCCACCGGGCCGGAGAACAGGTCCACCGTCTGCACCCGCGCGGTCGGGCGCCGCGCCTGCGGCAAGGCCTCCAGCGCCAGGTCGCCACCGAAGCGCAGCCGCGCCTGGCCACCGGCGAAACTCTCGATCACCCGGCCGTAGACGTCGTAGGCATCGGTGGCCAGGCGGCGTTGTCCGAAGAAGTGCGCGCTGGCATCGGGCACCGCGAATCGGGTGATGTTGAGGATGCCGACGTCGGTGGCCGAAATGGTGACGTGCGCCTTGCGCCCGGCCAGCTGCGGCGCGCTCACCGTCACCGGCAGGTCCTGCTGCGGCCGGCTCTGCGCCGGGAAGCGCAGGCCCACCGCCACGCGCCGGTCGTCGCGGCGCATCGGCACGTGGACCACGCCGACCGCACGCGCCGGGGTCACCTGGCTGGCCGCCGAGCCGCCGCGGAACACCAGCGCGGTGACGTACACGTCATGCCGCTCCCAGTCCGCGGTCACCGGGATCGTGAAGCGGCCGGAGGCCTTGCCGTCCTGGCCCCGCAGCTCGATCTCCTGCACGTGCAGCAGGCGGTCGCTTTCCACCAGCAGCACGCCGCGGCCGGCATGCGGCGGGGTCACCGTCACTTCCAGGGTGTCGCCGGCGCGGTAGCCGGTGCGGTCCAGGGCCAGCTTGACCTTGTCCGGGCGCGCGTCCGGGCCGCGGTTGTCGTCGCCCCAGCTCCAGCCGGCGCGGAACGGGTAGCGCATGGTCAACCCGGTGGCCGGATCGAGCACGTCGACGCGGTACTCGCCCCATTCCACCGCGAAGTCGAAGCGAGCCGCGGTGGCGCCGGCGTCGAGCGTGCGGGTTTCCACGTCCTCGAAGCGGCGGGTGAAGTCGTAGTCCCAGCCGCCGTCGTCGTCGTGGCGCCAGTGGTAGTCGCGCAGTTCGCGCACCAGGGTGAGCTTCAGCCCCTTCGCCGGTTGCGGCCTGCCCTGCGCGTCCACCCGCACCAGTTCGAAGCGCGCACTGGCATTGGCATCGGCCCCGTCCTCTTCGTCGAACAGCGGGCGCACCCCGACCAGCGCCGGCGCCGGCCACAGCACCCGCTGCAGGCTGCGGCTGACCGGGCGGCCGCCGCTCTCGTGCACGCTGCCGGCGACGGTCACCTGCACCGGCGTCATCGCCTTGGCCGCTTCCTCGGGCAGCGCCAGCGGGGACTCGATCCGGCCCTGCGCATCGAACGTGGTGTCGAGCACGTCGCGCGGCGCGGTCGGCAGGGGCACCGTCGGATCCCCGAACACGAAGCCCGGCAGCCTGCCCGGCAGCGGTTGCCGCGCCACCGCCAGCGCCAGCTTCGCGCTGAAGCGGTTGCCCGCCGCCGGCGCGCCATAGAGATAGGCGGCGTCGGCGCGCAACTGCAGCGCCTCGCCCGGCTTCAGCGTTTGCTGGCCCGGCGGCGTGGACAGGTCCAGCTTCAGCCGCTCCGGCAGGAATTCCTCGATGCGCAGGGTCATGCCCTGCACCACGTCCTTGCCCGCCGGGTCGGTGCGGAACTCGACCTGCCAGCGCCCGGTGGGCGCGTCGGCGGGGATCGCCTGCTCGAACGCGTAATAGCCCTGCGCGCCCGGTTCCAGCCGGGTCTCGCGGAACACGCGGCCATCCGGCTGCTTCAGCCGCAGGAACAGCGGCTGGCCGCTAGCGGCCTTGTCGCCCGCCGCCGCCGGCAGCGCGCGGCCGTCGCCGTCGCGCAGCAGCGCCGACAGGCGCACGGTCTCGCCTGGCCGGTACAGGTCGCGCCCGGACCAGGCGAACACGTCGAAGTCCGCCTGCGCGCGGCCGCCGACCGCGAACTCGGACAGGTCCAGCGCCGGCTGGTTGAACGGCAGCAGCGACACGTCCTTGCCGCGCCGCGCGACCAGCACCTGGCCGGCGTCGAGCCGGTAGTCCAGCAACGCGTTGCCATTGCCATCGGTGGCCGACTTCAGCAGCGCCTCGCCGTTGCCGTCGAGCACGCGCAGCTCCACGCCCTTCAGCGGCGCGCCGTCGTGCAGCGAGGCGGTGTGCACGTACAGCGTGTCGCGGTAGGCGCGCGCGTGCAGGCCTACGTCGCTGACGGTGAAGAACGCGGTCTCGTAGCGGTCGGCGAAGCGTCCGGGCTGGCGCAGCACGGCGAAGTACAGGCCCGGCTGCTGCAGCTGGGCGATTTCCTGCACCGGCAGGTAGTTGAGCACCCGCTCGTTGCGCTCGCCGCCGAGGACGAAGCGGTTGAGGTAGACCGGTTCGGCCAGGTCGCGCAGCGAGGTGCGCTCGTCGTACTCGCGGTCCAGCTCCCAGCCGCCGCGGCGGCCGCCGCGCTGGAACTGGGCGAAGAACCGCGGCAGTGCGTCGTCGCGCACGCGCAGGAATTCCACGTCCACTTCCGCCACGTTCACCGACACCACCGGCAGGCCGCGACTCTCGCGCGCCGGCAGCACGCTGCCCTGCGAAGCGAAACCGGCCACCGGTTCCAGCTCGCCGGTATGCACGGTCTTTTCCAGCGCCGTCTCCAGGCGGCTGCCGTCGGCGGCGAGCAGGCCGGCGGCGATGGTGACGGTGTAGTCGCGCGCCGGCTCGACGAAGGGATAGCGCAGGGTCTTGCCATCGTCGGACAGCGACCAGCCGCTGGCGTCGGTGCCGGCCGGCTCGACCTTGAGCAGCGCATCGAAATCCTGGGTGCCGACCAGCGGCCGCGAGAACTCCAGCGCCAGCGCCAGCTGCCCATCCGCCTGGTCCGGCCAGGCGCGGACCAGGGCGAAGCCTTCGACCTGCTCGCGCTTGGCCTGCAGCTTCTCGCCGCCCACTTCGGGCAACTGCCCGCCGGGGTCTCGGCGGCAGCCCGTCGCCAGCAGCACCAGCAGCGCCAGCGCGACCCATGCGAAACGGCCTACGCCATCACGCGCCATCCCTTGCCCGACCGCCGCCTTCCGCATCATGCGTCATGCTCCCCGCCGTCCTGCGTGGAGTATAGGCGCGACCGCCTGCGCCGCAGGATGTGAAGAACGCCATGTACGCCGCCGCCCGGCCCCGGAAAGCACGAAGGCCGGCGTTGGCCGGCCCCGCGGGATGATGCTTTGACGTGGTGGGCGGTGCAGGGATCGAACCTGCGACCCTTGCCGTGTGAAGGCAATGCTCTACCGCTGAGCTAACCGCCCGGATGACGCGTGCCGCACCTGCCGATGCGGGCTGCGCATGTTAAAGGGGCATGGCGATCCGGTCAACGCCGGACGCGTTCAGCCGCCGCTCCGCCATCGCCCCTCCATCTCCCGGTAGCGGCCTGTCGCGATGGGCTGCGCCGCGGCAAGCGTGCCCCTCAGCAGGCCTTGCTCCGGCGCAATGCAGCCACCCGTGCCGGCGGCAGGAAGGCATCGCTGCGCGCCTCGGCCCAGAAGTCGTGGAACACGGCGTGGTCGGGGATCCGGTCGAGCAGCTCGCCCGGGCGCAGGTAGCGGTACAGCGAGGCCAGCGAACGGATTTCCACCGGCGAGACCCGGCGCAGGATGTGTTCCGGCCCCAGCTCGGACGGGTGCTCCAGGCCGGCCGCGCACAGCAGGTCGTGCAACGCCTGCAGGGTGTTGTCGTGGAAGTGGTACACGCGGGTGGCCTTGTCGGCCGGGTCCAGGTGCTTCCAGCGGTGCGGGTTCTGGGTGGCGATGCCGGTCGGGCAGCGGTCGGTGTGGCAGCTCAGCGACTGGATGCAGCCCAGCGCGAACATGTAGCCGCGCGCGGCGTTGCACCAGTCCGCGCCCATCGCCAAGGTCCGGGCGATGTCGAAGGCGCTGGTGATCTTGCCGGCCGCGGCCACCTTCACCCGGTCGCGCAGCCCCAGCCCGACCAGGGTGTTGTGGACCAGCAGCAGCGCCTCGTGCATCGGCACGCCGATGTGGTCGATGAATTCGGCCGGTGCCGCGCCGGTGCCGCCCTCGGCGCCATCGACGACGATGAAGTCCGGCAGCAGGTCGGGCTCCATGCCCGCGCGTTCCTGCATCGCCTTGGCGATGCCGAACCATTCCCAGGGGTGGCCGATCGCCAGCTTGAACCCGACCGGCTTGCCGCCCGACAGGTCGCGCAGCGTCGCAACGAACTGCAGCAGCTCCAGCGGCGTGGAAAACGCCGAATGCCGTGCAGGCGAAATGCAGTCCTCGCCCATCGGCACCCCGCGGGTGGCGGCGATTTCCGCACTGACCTTGGCCGCCGGCAACACCCCGCCGTGCCCCGGCTTGGCGCCCTGGGAGAGCTTGATCTCGACCATCCGCACCTGCGGCCGGGTGGCCTGTGCGGCGAAGCGTTCCGGGTCGAAGCCCCCTTGCGCGTCGCGGCAGCCGAAGTAGCCCGAGCCGATCTCCCAGACCAGGTCGCCGCCGCTCTCCAGGTGGTAGGGCGAGATCGAACCCTCGCCAGTGTCGTGGTAGAAGCCGCCGCGCCGCGCTCCTTCGTTGAGCGCGCGCACCGCGTTGGCCGAGAGCGCACCGAAACTCATCGCCGAGATGTTGAACACGCTGGCCGCATACGGCTGCGCGCGCCCTTCGCCGACGACCACGCGGAAATCGTGGCCGGCGATCGAGGTCGGCGCCAGCGAATGGTTGATCCATTCGTAGTCCACCGCATAGGCATCCTGCAGCGAGCCGAACGGGACCACGTCCATCACGTTCTTGGCGCGGCGGTAGACCAGCGCGCGCTGCTGCCGCGAGAACGGCGCCTCGACCGTATCGCCTTCGATGAAGTACTGCCGCATCTCCGGGCCGACCGATTCGAGCCCGTAGCGGAAGTGCGCCAGGATCGGATAGTTGCGGCGCAGCGTGGTCCGGGTCTGCAGCAGGTCCCAGCTGCCCAGCAGCACCAGCACCGCGCCGATGCCCGCGCCCCACCACCATCCGGGCCAGCGCGCGGCCAGCGGCAGCGAGAGCAGCAGCAGGACCCAGGCGCCGATGTAGGCGGAATAACGGCTCATCCTCGCTCCCGTGGCGTGTGGCGGCGACCGGTGGGCCGCGGCATGCCCGGGGCGGGGGTCGAACCCGCATACCCTTTCGGATGGGGGATTTTAAGTCCCCTGTGTCTACCAGTTTCACCACCCGGGCGCAGCGCAGGCATTGTGCCACCGGCCGCAACCGGCGGCGGCGGTGAAGCCCCACGAAAAAGCCCCTGATCGCTCAGGGGCTTCGGTATGGAGGCCTGGGTCGGAATTGAACCGGCGTACGCGGATTTGCAGTCCCGAATGCCGAACTCCCGCCAGTCCCGCCGCTGTTACGTATCCGGGACGTTCAGGTAATAATGGCAAGGGTTCAGCGTTGTCATACGCGGACAATGGGGGTACGCTCCGGGTCATAGGAAGTGCACCCTGTACCGGATATTTGCCGGATATGAATTGACCGGCGGATACGCGGACAAGTAATCCGGGGCCCTTCCTGCCACCCGCAGGAGCCCGCTATGGCCAAGTTCCGTTTCACCGACGACACCGTGCGCAAAGCCCAAGGGGCCCCCGCCCGCCCGGTTATCCACTACGACATGCCGGCCGAGTCGGGCAAAGGCGACTACGTGCGCGGCTTCGCCCTTCAGGTGACCCCGGCCGGCACCCGGACCTTCCTGCTGGTCTACGTGGCCAAGGCCACCGGCCAAGAGCGCCGCATGGTGGTGGGGGCCTACCCCGCCCTTTCCCTGTCTGCCGCCCGTAAGCGCGCCGAGGAACTGCGGTCCCTCGTCGTGGCTGGCCGCGACCCGTGGCAGGAACAGAAGGAATCCCGGGCGACCGCTCAGGCCAAGAAGGCCACAGACCAGCACACCTTGGGCGGGCTATTGGATGCCTACTGCGATGCGCTGGACCGGGCCAAGAAGCCGAGCGCGGCCGGCGTGCGCCGGGAACTGAAAGCCACCATTGCCGATCCGTTCCCCAAGCTCTGGAAGATGCCAGCGGCGGACGTGACGCTGGATGACCTGGTGAAGCCCCTGAACCGACTGACCCGTGCCGAGAAGTGGCGGCAGGCGGAAAAGACCCGCAGCTACCTGCGCGCGGCTTACACGATGGCGGCGGCCTCCCGAGGGAAGGCCAATGCGTCGGACCTGTTTACTGCCTACGCGCGCCTCCCTAACGTCGCCCGCGACCTGACCACGGTTGACCGGCCACGCATGGACGACGTTCAGGCCGACGAGGCCGAGGGAGAAGCCAAGCGGCCTCTCTCCCAGCCTGAGCTGGCGGCCTACTGGCAGCGCATCCGCGAGATGCAGACGCCCGCCGGTGCCCTGCTCCGCTTCCACCTGCTGTCCGGGGCCCAGCGTTGCGCCCAGCTGGCAAGACTGACCGAGGCACACATAGACGGCGACGTGGCCGTGATCCGGGATATCAAAGGACGCCGCCGGCAGGCGCGCCGGCATGAAGTGCCCCTTACTCCAGAAGCTCTCGACGCACTGGACGCCATGCGAGGCGAAGCCGGCCCCCACCTGTTCACCTTGAACGGCGGAAAGACCGGCGCGGGGCTGCACCAGGTACGCCGGGTAATGCTCACGGTCGCGCAGGCGATGGTCGAGGCTGGAGAGGTGGCCGAGACGTTCACCCCGGGCGAAATCCGAATCACGGTCGAGACGCGCCTACAGGCTGCGGGCGTGCCGATGGAAACCCGCGCGCACCTGCAATCGCACGGTCTCGGGGGCGTTCAGAACAAGCACTACGCCAAACATGACTTCGCGGCAGAGAAGCGCGAGGCGTTGGAGAAGCTGCGCTCCCTGTGCGAGCCGGTGCCCGACAACGTGACTCCTATCGCTCCCCGCGCCAAGACTAAGGCGGCTTGACGATGACCACTGAGAACAACCGCCCGCAAAGCCTGCTTCGCCGATTCGATGAAACCCGTAAAGGAGACGACCGCAAGCTGCTGTTTCGTGCAGTCGCGGAGCGAGTTAAGACCGGCCTACTGACCCATGATGAAGCTGAATTGATTGCCGGGTGGTTTGAGCGGCTTGCCGACGGCGAAAAGCCGGCAAAGGTTCTTCTTGGCGAAACGAGGGGGCGTAAGGCTGGCAGCAACGGCGTCAAATATCTGAAGGGGCAGGATGTATCCCTCCCCGATCATGTCGATTTGTGCTGGTCGCTACGGCAATGGATTGACCGGACCGGAGATGAAGATCGGATTTTTAGGGAAGCGGCAGCTAGGTTTGGCTGCACGAAAGACCATATCGAACGCATCTACGCCGAACATTTGCCCACGCTGGGGCCCGATCCGAGCCTAGAGAAATAACGGCTTTTTTTATTCCGAGGACTTTGCATTTTCATAGGCAGCGCCCCCCAAATGAACCGGAGCGCTGCACATGCAAACCGATACAAACCCCGTCCGCCAGTGGGATTCCATCGCGGATGACAACGCAACTCCTGTGGAGGCCGCCCGCTGGATTCGGCGGTCCCCGGAAACCCTGAAGCGCTGGCGCAGGATGCGGGTCGGCCCGCCATTCTTCACGGTCCAAGGCCGCGTCTTTTACTCCAAGCGCCAACTGCAGGCTTGGATCGAGCAGCAGCGAGACAACTCGCAGGCGGGTGCGTGATGAATATCACCATCACCCGCCCGTCCGTATCGGCCCACCTGCTAGTCCTGGCTGCCGTTGTCGCGGTCCGCGCAGTCCAGACCGCCAACCCGCCGAATCCGGCGTTGATCGACGCTGTCACCCGGTTGGTGAACTTGGCAACGGAAGCCATGGACCGCGAGGTGACTGCATGAACACCGCAGCCCACCTGAGCCAACTGCAAGCCCTGCACGCCCCGCGCGCTGCTGACCTGCTCCGCCCTCTTGTCGATATTGGCGATGGGCTGGCGGCCGCGTTTGCGACGCTACACCGCGACCCGCATCCGGCTGCCGCTGAGCAGCTCGCCATTCGCCTTGAAGGTGCCCGTCGGCACGTTCTCAAACTCGCAGACGCCCTGCGCAAGGAGGGAGTATGACCCTCCAAAACGAGCGCGCCCCGGCCGCTGGTAACGGTCGAGGCGCAGGTACTGAGCTGGCGAGCGGAGTACCCCTTGATATTACTAAGCATATCCAACGCCTACAACGCCGGCTCAGTGCCTTTGCGCTGGCCGTAGATGTTGCCTGCGATGACGTAGAAACCGTCCAGCGCCACGCCAACACCTTGGCCGGCGGATTCGGCCTGACTGACGAGGAACGGCACGACCTGAACAAGATCGCCGCCCGGCTTTTCGACGCTCGGGTGGTGCTCGGATGAACATCATGGACGACTCGTGGATGGACCCCAACCTGGCCGAGATTCCGGCTTCCGTTGAGGTGACTGACTCCGAAGGCAGGCCGCGACGCCAGCCGGACATTCTCTTGGACCTTGGCTGCCGCCATGAACTGTTCCACGCTCCTGATGGGACCGCCTATGCCCGCACGGGTGTGGCCGTACACGCGGTCGAGTCACCCGGCTACCGCGAGGTGTTGGCGGGGGAATACTTCGCCCTGACCGAGCGTGGATGCAATCGCAACGCCCTGAGCGATGCGGTCACTACCCTGACGAGCATCGCCAAGTTCAGGGGGGAGTGCCGCAAGGTCTGGATGCGAGTTGGTGACGCTAATGACGGTCGTGACGGTTGTTCCGCCGTTTGCATTGATCCCGGCCGGGATGACTGGCGAATCATTGAGGTCACTGCCGATGGCTGGCACTGGTCGCAATCTCCCCCGATGTTCAGGCGATCCCGTGCCTTCGGGAAGATGCCCGAGCCCGCAACGCCAGACTTCGGTCGCCTGTGGAAGTACCTGAACGCCCCGGTCGCGCTTCGGCCTTTGGTCGCCGCGTTCCTGCTCTCTGCAATGCGGCCACGTGGCCCCTACCCCGTACTTGTGCTGGAAGGCGAACAGGGCACCGGCAAGAGCACGTTCTCCCGCGTGCTGAAGATGATCGCGGACCCGTCTGCGGCGCTGGTGCGCTCCCCGCCGAAAGATACCCGCGACCTACTGGTGGGCGCACTGAACGCATGGCTCTTGGCCTTGGATAACCTGTCCTTCCTTGGGCCTGACTTGTCCGACTCGCTTTGCCGCATTGCCACTGGAGGAGCCATCTCTGAGCGCGCGCTCTACTCCAACACGGACGAGGTGCTGGTCGAGGTGCAACGTCCGGTGGTCCTGAACGGCATCGAGGATCTAGCAGTACGCCCCGACCTGGCCGAACGCTCACTCCATATCGAGCTGGACCTGATCCGCGAGCGGCGGACGGAAAGTGAGTTCTGGGAGTCCTTTGCCGCCGACTTGCCGCACATTTTGGGAGGGCTGCTGGCGGGGATCTCGATGGCAATTCGCGACCATCGGAACGTGAGGATCGAGCGCCTGCCGCGTATGGCTGATTTCGCGGTGTGGTCTGCCGCCGGGATGCCTGCCCTTGGGTTCACCGCCGACGAGTTCCTTAACGCTTACAGCAACAACTTGGACGAAGGACTGGGCGCTGGCGTGGATGGATCGCCGATGGGGCGCGTGCTGCTCAGCTTCATCCGGGCCCGTGCGGAGTGGTCGGGTACCGCTGCCGAACTGCTGTCTGCCCTTGCGGGCGTTGCCGAGGAATCTACCGTCCGGTCGCAAGGCTGGCCCAGGTCTCCCCGTGGCCTGTCTGGTGCCATTCGTCGACTCGCCCCGGCCCTGCGACTTCAAGGGATCGAGATCACCACGGATAGGAACGCCACGGCGCGCAACCTGCGCTTGTGCAGTACGGGGAAACAACCGTCACAACCGTCACAACCGTCATTTCGCCGGGAATCCAATGACGCAAATGACGCAAATGACGGTCATCCCGCCAGTCTGCACAAGGAGCCGTGCCCCCACTGTGCTGGCGAAGGCTGCGCATGGTGCCGCCCATGACCGGGCTGACCTTGCGGGAGGCTGCCCGGGCGTTGGGCATCTCGCCCCGGACATTGCGCCGATGGCTCAGTGCCGGCGCTCCGGTTGCACGCCGAGGCCGGAGAGGTACAGGTGGCGCAGCACTGATTGACCCCCACGCCGTGCTCGCGTGGCGGGATACCTGTGACGCCGACGCGGCCTTGCAGGCTTTTGCCGGGCGCGTCCCTGAACTGGTCGCCTGCGCGATAGCCGAGGCTCACCGCATGATCGAAGGCCCGCACAAACGAGCTACCGCCGGCGCACTGGCGGGAACCTGGTTCATCGTCTCGGCCGCGTTGACCGACGCGCTGAGGCAGCAGGTTCCGACGATCCCCGAGATCGGCAACGTGCCCCGCGAGATCGAGCGACTTAGGAAATGCGCCACCGAATGACCTATTAGAAGCACTTGTGGCCAACTGGCCATGCCGCGTCGAGACGACGCCGCCCCTCCTCTCAATGGAATAGACCATGGACCACCTGCAGCACGCCGCCCTTTCCCGCGCGCACACCGCGCTCACCGTCGCCATGAACGGCGCAACCGAATCTTCCATCACCAACAAGGCGGCCGCCTTTGTGGAAGGCGCACTGACCGTGATGCGCGCCGGCCGTGCTGACGCTGCTGAGGGCCACCTGAGCCGGCACGCGAACCCACTTGTTTCGAAGGCCAGCGCTGAGATCGTCGATGGTCGCTGGGGGGAGGGCGCTGCTGCCGAGCTTGCCGCCAGCTACATCGAGTCGCACGCCGGCGGCAGTCTGCTGGATCAAATCGCGCGGTATGCGGCAGTTATCCCCGGCAACCTGAATTATGCCTTGGCCGCCTCTGGATTCACTGCGAACGTAGTCGCTGAAGGCTTCCCGATCGCGGTAAAGAATGCCGGCATCACTGTGGCCGATGCTGACCCGATCAAGGCTGCTGCGATAACGGTTCTCACGCAGGAGCTCGCGCGCGCTGCCGGCACGCGCATCTTTGAAACCGAACTTACGTCGTCGGTACTGGGTGCGACCAATGCGGCTGTCATCAGCTCGCTGACCGACACGTCCAGCACCATCGTCGCCGGGACTGGCGACCCGGTGGCTGACCTTCGCACTGCGCTTCAGGCAGCGCCGTCGAGCGCGGGCTATGTGGTGGCTGCCTCGCCCGGAACGGTTGCCGCATTGGCCCTGAGCGATGCCAACAAGTCTGGCTTGGGTATCTCCGGCGGGGAGCTGGTGCCCGGCGTGTCCATCGTCCCCGTGACTGGCATCGCTGGCATCACCGTTATTCCGGCAAGCCTGCTTGCACTGCGCGATTACGGCCTTGTCCTGCGTTCGGCAGGTCACGCTAGTGTGGATTTTAGAGATAGCCCAACTGCGCCCGCTGAGCTGGTGTCCCTCTTCACCACCAACTGCCTGGGCCTTATGGCGACCCGGACCTTCCTGCTGACCGCTGCACCGGATGCCAACCTGGTGATCGTGCAGGAATCGCCGTAATGACCACCATCGCACAAGAGGTCGCATCACTGCGGCGACGGCTGGACGTACTGGAAGGCCGCGCGATGGTGCAGAAGCGGATGGACCTGCAACTGGCGCACGTCCAGAAGTTCATGAGCGACGGCAAGCGGGTCATTACCGGCCTTGCCACTACGCGGAACGTTGACCGCCACGGCGACGTTGTAGAGCCATCCGGCGGCCGGTGGAAGCTGCCGCTGCCGCTGCTCTGGATGCACTCCCACGCCCAGCCCATCGGCTGGGTCCGCGAGGCGACCGCGACCAGTGACGGCATCCGGATCAAAGCCGAGGTTGCCAGTGGCATCGCCAAGGCCGATGAGGTCTGGCAGCTGGTGGATGCCGGTTTAGTAGACGGGTTCAGCATCGGATTCCTTGGAATCAAGGGCGAACCCATCGGCACTGGCACGCGCTGGAAGTCTTGGGAATGGCTGGAGTGCAGCGTTGTGACGATTCCAAGCAACCGTGAATCCAAGATCGGCAAGAGCAAAGGCGGCATTCCTCTTGTCGACATGCGCGGCGCAGTCCGCCTAATCAGGAGCAATCCATGAACGAACACGACACTGAAGTATTTTTTCTGCCCACCGACCCGGAGCATCGCCATCCAGTGACCGGCGCTCAAATCCTCTCCGCCGCACGGGCAGCATTCGAACGGGCTTACGTGTCCGCATGTCGGCAGCTAGCGATCCAGCCGGGCGAGCACGCAGAGCGCATGGGTTCGATCACGCCGGACGGCACATGGATGAGCGCGACCGTTACCGATGGTCTAGGACGCAAGCGGACCACCGCGTCCCGTGTGGTTTACCCCGGAATGGATGGGGTGCTGCACTGACCGTCGGGGGGGGCCGTTCAGCAATTGGGGCATTCATCCCCGGAACCCGCATCGACCCGTGCACATCTTGAACTGCCCGTTTTCTCTGGAAAGACCATGCCCCGACCTGCCGCCAACCTGAACCTCTTTCCGCCCGCCCCCGATGGCATGACCCCGGAACAGGTAGCGCGGTGGGACGCGACCGTGCGCAGCTTCCCGACCGATTGGTTCAAGGCTTCGGACCTGCCGCTGCTGACGGAGCTGATCCGCGCGCACAGCATGGCAGACGACCTGGCCGAGCGAATCGCATCGACTACGGACCTGGCCGAGTTAAAGACCCTGCTGGGGCTGCGAGATATGGAGGCACGCCGGGCTGCATCCATCTCAGTGAAGCTGCGCCTCCCGCCCCAGAGCCGCTCAGACCGCCACCTAGCCGGCCGTATGGCCCGTGATGCCGGCGGGACGCGCCCGTGGGAGTTCAACGCCTTCGACGAGTTCGACAACGATCCCGACCGCATCTTCTCTAGGAAAAAAACCCAGTGACCTACGACCCGCATTTCGTCATGGAAACTCTCCCGGCACTCCCGTCCGAAATGAGCCCCGGCGCTGCTGCCTTGTGGGCCGCTAACGTCCTAATGATCTCTGGCGTCGAACGCGGATGGCCGATGGATGAAGTGGCCGACCTGCTGTTTACACTGGCGGCGTTCTCGGCCGTGAATCGGAACACCGACGACGAACTACACGCCAGCCTGCAAGCCAAGCTGGACACAATCCGCAGCGCTCAGGCAGCTAAGAACTAATGCCCGACCTCCCGCCCAGTCACCGGCCAGCGCCTCCCCGGAAGCCCTTTGGTAATTCCAGAACAGCTGCGAACCGGCTAACCGGGCGAGCCCTTCAGCGGCGGAACGCACGCATCGCTTTGCGGGACGGCTTCACCTGTCAGGAGTGCGGCAGGGTCACAGAGTCCGGGGAAGTCGATCACCGCGTACCGCTCGCCAAAGGAGGCACCGAGGATGACTTAAATTGTCAGTGGCTCTGCGCGGAGCCCTGTCACCGTAACAAGACCATCCGCGAGAACGGCGGCAAGGCGAGGCTAGCCATCGGGCCGGATGGCTTCCCGGTATCGGCCCGCATCGCGGCCCGGAAGGGTGGGCACTGGGACCGATGACCGCGGGGGGCGTCCGCCGAACGAGAGCTCGAAGCCTAGGACACCGTGCGCGCCGCTAACTTCTAGCGTCCACGCATCGTGGATGCCCTTCCTATGCCGGCGTGACACTAGGGCAAGGCCTGGCGGTTCGCCTACGGAGCGCAAGCAGCCGCGCCTCGACCTGCCGCTTCCCGTGCTCGATGGAGCCGCACACGCCTTCCAGCGGCGGCAGCGGAGCCTTCTTGCGGCCCCGGTTAATCGTCACTAGTCCCGGTCGCACGACCGCCAGGCAGGCGAAGTTGCGATAGAGGCATGACTGCCCATTAGAGTCAGACCAGCGGCAGTTGTCGGGAAGCGCCATGCCGCCATGCTACGGCCAGCAGTCTCGCAGGCTGGGACCAGCAGCCCCGGCCCAGCGGGCTGCGGCCATCTCGCGTCGCAGGGAGATTTGGGAAGCGCTGAATCCGGAATCTACCAGACGCCGGATTCCGGCGTCTGGTGGGCCACCGCCTCAGCCCGAGAGCTTTGCATCCGACACTGAGCGATCCACGGGGGAAGACCAGCGCCGTACCCGTGAGCATCTTCGCCGTGCCGAAGCTCTTGGACCTGATCTACAAGCCGTGGTCGGCACCTCGCTGGATAAGGGCGTTGAACTTGACGCTCTGAAGGAGACGGCGGCGGAGGTTCGCCAGCAGCCCCGGCATCCCTGCCGAGGCCCGCGCGGTGGATGGCCTGTGGCGCGAGCGTTTGCCAGCGGCTACAGGTTGCGCGGGCGGAAAGTGGCGCGCTATCGGAGCCCTGTCCGCGTATGTGTAGGAAATTTCCTAGCCGCCACCGGATACGTGCCGGATATGAGGCCGGCACCGCCATTCGCTCCCTACTCCCCAGAAACGAAAAACCCCTAGAAAACTAGGGGCTTTTGTATGGAGGCCTGGGTCGGAATTGAACCGGCGTACGCGGATTTGCAGTCCGCTGCATGACCACTCTGCCACCAGGCCGGTGGCGCTCGCCGCAGTGTAGCGCCCTGCGGCCGGCCGACAAAACAAAACCCCGTTGCCGGGGTCTGGTTTTCGAACCTTCCGGCGCCGGGCGCCTTCGGGTCCTGTCGTGTCTGGAGCGGGAAACGAGACTCGAACTCGCGACCTCAACCTTGGCAAGGTTGCGCTCTACCAACTGAGCTATTCCCGCTTGGGAGACGCGCATTTTAGGGATTCCGGCGAGGCTGTCAACCTTGTTTGCGCTTTTCCCCGCGGGCCCGGTCGGCGGCGGCCTGTTCGTCGGCACGCAGGGCCGGCCAGGCCGCGTGCAGGTACTGGAACCCGGACCACAGGGTCAGCACCGCGGCGGCGGCCAGCAGCCAGTCGCCGGCATGGAAGACGAACTCGCCGAACCAGATGCCCTCGCCGGGCCGCAGCGGATGGACGCCTTGGAGCACCTGGCGCGGGTTGATCGCATACAGCAGGCACGACAGCGCCACCATCTGGGCCACGGTCTTGACCTTGCCGATCGTGGCCACCTTCACCGTGGCGCGCTGGCCCAGCTCGGCCATCCACTCGCGCAGCGCCGACACGGCGATCTCGCGCCCCACGATCACCGAGGCCCAGAACGCCATCCACGGGGTCGGATGCCCCTGCACGATCAGGAACAGGGCCACGGCCACCATCAGCTTGTCGGCGACCGGGTCGAGGAAGGCGCCGAACGCCGAGTACTGGTGGTAGCGGCGGGCGGTCCAGCCGTCCAGCCAGTCGGTCACCGCGGCCAGGGTGGACACCGCCGCGGGGGCGAAATTGGTCCACTTGTACGGCAGGAAGAACACCACCACCAGCACCGGGATCAGCACGATCCGCAGCAGGGTCAGCCAGGTCGGGATGGTCAACTTCATCGAAACGGTTCTATCCGGGATCCGCCGGGGTGGCCAGCCCGTGCAGGGTAGCGTAGATGCGCGTGGCCAGCGCGGCGTTGATGCCCTCCACCCGCGCGATCTCCTCCTCGCCGGCGGCCTTGAGCCCGGCCAGTCCGCCGAAATGGCGCAGCAGCGCCGCGCGCCGGCGCGGGCCGATTCCGGGGATGTCCTCCAGGCGGCTGCTGGTGCGCGCCTTCTGCCGCTTGCCGCGGTGGCCGGTGATGGCGAAGCGGTGCGCCTCGTCGCGCACCTGCTGGATGAACTGCAGCGCCGGCGAGGCCGCGCCCGGGCGCAGTTCGCGGCCGTCGGCCAGGACCAGGGCTTCGTCGCCGGCGCGGCGCTGCTCGCCCTTGGACACGCCGACCAGCAGCACGCCCTCCACGCCCAGCTCGGCCAGCGCCGCGCGCGCCTGCGCCAGTTGCCCGGCGCCGCCGTCGATCAGCAGCACGTCCGGCAGCACCGCGTTGCGCGGCAGTGCCGGCGGTGCGTCCGGCGGCGCGGGCGTGTCGGCCGCCGCCTCCAGCGCGCGGCGGAAGCGGCGCTCGATCGCCTGGCGCATCGCCGCGTAGTCGTCGCCCGGCTCGATCCCGGTGATGTTGTAGCGGCGGTACTGGTTGCGCACCGGCCCGGCCGGGTCGAACACCACGCACGAGGCCACCGTCGCTTCGCCCAGGGTGTGGCTGATGTCGAAGCATTCGATCCGCGCCGGCACCTCGGCCAGGCCGAGCAGGTCGCGCAGCGCCTCGCTGCGCGCCTGCTGCGCGCCGCGGCTGGCCAGCTCGGTGGCCAGCGCCAGCTGGGCGTTGCGCCGGGCCAGGTCCAGGTAGCCGGCGCGCTCGCCGCGCACGCTGGACTTCAGCGCCACCTTGCGCCCGGCCGCCTCGGCCAGGGCCAGCTCGATCAGTCCGGCGTCGGGGATGGCGCGGTCGAGCACGATCTCCGAAGGCGGCGGCTGTTCGGCGTAGTACTGCGACACGAACGCGGCCAGCACTTCCTCCGCGCTGTCCTCGCCGTTGGTGCGCGGGTAGAACGCACGCGTGCCCAGGTTGCGGCCGTCGCGGAACGCCAGCAGCAGCACGCAGGCGCTGCTGCCCTGCATCGCCACCGCCAGCACGTCCAGGTTGGCCGCATGGCCGTCCACGTACTGCCGCGCCTGCAGCCCGCGCAGGGTCGCCAGCAGGTCGCGCAGGCGCGCGGCGTCCTCGAACTCGAGCTTCGCGCTGGCCGCTTCCATCGCCGCGGCCAGTTCCTCGCCCAGCTCGTCGCTGCGGCCTTCCAGGAACAGCGCGGCGCGGCGCACCGATTCGGCGTAGTCGCCGGCCTCGACCAGGCCCACGCACGGCGCGCTGCAGCGGCCGATCTGGTACTGCAGGCACGGCCGGCTGCGGTTGCGGAACACGCTGTCCTCGCAGCTGCGCAGGCGGAACAGCTTGTGCATCAGGTCCATGGTCTCGCGCACCGCGCCGGCGCTGGCGTAGGGGCCGAAGTAGCGCCCGGGCACCGCACGCGGGCCACGATGGAACGCCAGCCGCGGCCACTGCTCCTGGGTCAGCAGCACGTACGGGTAGCTCTTGTCGTCGCGCAGCGAGACGTTGTAGCGCGGCGCCAGCGACTTGATCAGCTGGTTTTCCAGCAGCAGCGCCTCGGCCTCGGTGCGGGTGACCGTGACCTCCATGCGCGCGATCTGCGCCACCATCGCCTGGATGCGCGGCGTCCTGGGGGTGTTGGCGAAGTAGCTGGCCACGCGCCGCTTCAGCGCGCCGGCCTTGCCCACGTACAGCAGGCTGCCGTCGGCCGCGTACATGCGGTACACGCCCGGCGCGGTGCTCAGTTGCGCTACGAAGGCCTTGCCGTCGAACTCCCCTGCCCCTGGATCGCCCGCAGGGTCGTTCATTCGCTGATCGACACGTCGTCCAGGCCGCCGGTGGCGATGTCGTAACGGAGCACGCCATGGGCGTCGGTCTCGGCGATCCACACCGCGCCGCCGGCGATGGCCAGCCCGGTGGGGCCGTGCAGGCGCCGCGGCAGTTCCACCGTGCTCAGTTCGCCGCCGCCCAGGCGCAGGGTGCGCAGCATGCCGTTGCCGCTGTCGGCGATCCACAGCAGCGGCGCGTCGGCGCTGAGGGCGATGCCCAGCGGATGCTGCAGGCGCGCGCTCAAGCGCGGGCCGTCGTCGTCGCCGAACTCCCATAGACCCTGCCCGACCAGGGTCTGGACCAGGTCGGTGCGCAGCTGCAGCGAGCGCACCGCCGAACCGAGCGCGTCGCACACGTACAGCACCTGCTGCACCGCGGCCAGGCCGACCGGCTGGGCGAACGCGGCCATCATCGCGTTGCCGTCGCGCAGTTCCAGGCGACCGGAGCCGGCGCGCAGGTGCAACTCGGCGCGACCCAGGTCGCAGCTCCAGATGCGGTTGTCGCCGGCACTGGCGATGTGCACCTGGTTGCCGGCCACGGCCAGCGCCAGCGGATGGTTGAGCGGGCTGCGTGCGTTCGGGTTGACCGCGCCTTCCACCGGGTCGCCGGCGCGGCCGTTGCCGCACAGGGTGTCGACCTGGCCGCTGCGCAGGTGGATCCGGCGCAGGGCATGGTTGCCGGTGTCGGCCACGTACAGGTATTCGCGCTCCAGGGCCAGGCCCTGCGGGCGGTTGAAGGCGACATGGTCGCCCGGGCCGTCGATGAAGTCGGCGGTGCCCAGCCCGAACTGGCGCAACACCCGGCCATGCGGATTGCATTCGAGGATGCGGTGGTGGCCGCTGTCGGCGATGTACAGGCGGTCGCCGCTGGCGGCGATGCCGGTCGGGAACCGCAGCGGCAGGCGCGGCTCGGGCGAGGTTTCGGTCGACAGCAGGTCCTCGTCCAGCGGCCGCGGCAGGCCTTCGACCAGGGCGAACAGCGAACGCTCCAGGTCGCCACCGAGGCCGACGAAGCGCTCGCGCTCCTGGCCTTCGGCGTCCACCAGCACCAGCGTCGGCCAGGCCTCGATGCCGTAGCGCTGCCAGGCCGTCCAGTCGGCGTCGAGCAGCACCGGCGCGGCCACGCCCAACCGCCGCAGCAGCTTGAGCGAGCGCTGTGGCACCCGTTCGCTGTCGAAGCGCGGCACCTGCACCACCAGCACCTGGATGCGGCCGGGATTGCGCCCCTGCCACTGCGCCAGTTCGGCCAGCCGCTGCGCGCACCAGGCCGAGGCGGCGTTGACGAAGGCGAGCACGACCGGGCGGCCACGCAGCTCGTGCAGCGAAGCAGCCTGGGCGTTGAGCCACGGCAGTTCGCGGGGCAGTTCCTGGAGGGGGGCCGCGTTCATGGCCCGATTATGCCGGACGCCGGCGCGTGGCACAGGCGCGCCCCGACCGCCTGTGCCGCCGTATCGACCAGTCGCCAGACATGCTCGAAGCCGGCGTCGTCGCCGTAGTAGGGGTCGGGCACCTCCCCGCCCTGCCCGCTGCCGGCCCAGTCCAGCAGCAGCGCCACGCGTTCGCGGGCTGCCGCCGGGGCCAGCCCGCGCACGTCGCGCAGGTTGTCGGCGTCGGCACACAGCAGCCAGTCGAAGTCGACGAAATCGCTGGCCCGCAGCTGCCGCGCGCGCAACCCGGCGATGTCCACGCCGTGCCCGCGGGCGCAGGCGATCGCGCGCCTGTCCGGTGCCTTGCCGGCGTGCCAGCCGGCGGTGCCGGCCGAATCCACCCGCACCCGCCCGGCCAGCGGCGAGGCTTCGATGCGCGCGCGCAGCGCGCCCTCGGCCAGCGGCGAACGGCAGATGTTGCCCAGGCACACCACCAGCAGCCGCGTGGCGCCGGCCGCGCGCGCCGGCGTCATGCGCCGGCCCCGCGCAGCCGCGCCTCGGCGCGGGCCAGGTCCTCGGGCGTGTCCACGCCCGGCGGGAACGGCTCCGGTGCCAGCGCCACGGCGATGCGGTGGCCGGCCTCGAGCACGCGCAGCTGTTCCAGCGACTCAATCCGCTCCAGGGTGCCGGGCGGCATCCGTGCGAAGGCCTGCAGGAAGCCGGCGCGGTAGGCGTAGATGCCGATGTGGCGCAGCCAGTGGCCGCCGCCAGGCAGGGTGTGGCGGTCGCGGGCGAAGGCATCGCGCGGCCACGGCAGCGGCGCGCGGCTGAAGTACAGGGCGTCGCCGGAGGCGGCGCGGACCAGCTTGACCGTGTTCGGATCGAACAGGGTTTCGACGTCGACCACCGGCTCGGCCAGGGTGGCCACCGGCGCGCCGCTGTCGACCAGCGCGCGGGCCACTTCGCGGATGCCGCTGGCCGGGGCGAAGGGCTCGTCGCCCTGCAGGTTCACCACCACCGTGTCGTCGTCCCAGCCGGCGACCGCGGCGCATTCGGCCAGGCGGTCGGTGCCGGAGACGTGGTCGGGCGAGGTCATCGCCACGCGCACGCCGGCGACACCGGCAACCGCATCGGCCACGCGCGCATCGTCGGTGGCCAGCCACACCTCGCGCGCACCGGCGGCCAGCGCGCGGCGGGCCACATGCAACACCAGCGGTTCGCCGCCGAGCAGGCGCAGCGGCTTGCCCGGCAGGCGGCTGGCGGCGCGGCGCGCGGGCACGGCGACGACGAAGTCGGGTTGCGGATCCATCGCATCCTCCGGGTATGCCGGGATTGTAGGAGGCATGGCGCCCCGGGCGCATCCTGCGCGGGTCGCGGCTCGCGGGCCCTACCCGCGCCGCCCCAGCCGCTCCAGCAGCGCCACCCGGAACGCCGCCGGCAATTCCGCATCCACCGGCACCATGAAACAGCGCGCGTCGGCGAAGGCCGCGCACTTCACCGCGTCCTTCTCGGTCATCAGCACCGGCAGGTCGTTGCCGAACTGCAGGTCCGCGGCGGTGTAGGCGTGGTGGTCGGCGAAGACATGCGGCACCACGCCTATGCCCAGCCCGCGCAGGGGGTCGAAGAAGCGCTGCGGATTGCCGATCCCGGCCACCGCATGCACGCGCACGTCGCGGAAGGACTCCAGCGCGCGGGTGCGCCCGCCGGCCATCGGCACCGCGGCGCGCGCGTGCAGCCGCATCGGCCATTCGCCGAAGCCGGTGCCGCCCTGCCCGCCGTCCTGGCCGAGGTTGACCACGCGGAAATCGCAGTAGCGGCCGCGCTCGACCGGCTCGCGCCGCGGCCCGGCCGGCAGCAGGCGGCCATTGCCGTAGCGGCGCGTACCGTCGACCACTTCGATCTCGATGTCGCGCGCCAGCCGGTAGTGCTGCAGGCCGTCGTCGCACACCACCACGTCGCAGCCGGCCTCGACCAGCGCGCGCGCCGCGGCGGCGCGGTCGCGGTCCACCCGCACCGGCACGGCCAGGCGTCGGGCGATCAGCACCGGTTCGTCGCCGCCTTCCTCCGGCGTGGTGTCGGCAGTGACCCAGCGCGGCGTGCCCGCGTCGCGGCGGCCGTAGCCACGGCTGGCCACGCCCGGGCGCCAGCCGGCCTGGACCAGCTGCCCGACCAGGGCCAGGGTCAGCGGGGTCTTGCCGGCGCCACCGGCGGCCAGGTTGCCGACCACCACCACCGGCGCGTCCACCTTGCGCTGGCGCAGCAGCCCAGCGCGGTACAGGCGCCGGCGCAGCGCCACCGCGGCGGCGTAAAGCGGCGCCAGCAACCGCGCCCACCACGGCACCGGTGCATCGCCGAACCACCAGGCCGGTGTCTGCGGAGCGCTCCTGCTCATCCCTTTCCTTCCTCCCTGCCCAGATACGCCACTTCGTCCGCCACTCGCCCGCCGCTTCAGCCGCCGCGCCGGTCGCGGAACTGCGCGCTGTGCAGGTGCGAATACAGCCCGCCGTCCGCAAGCAGCCCGGCATGGGTACCGTGCTCGACCAGGCGCCCCTGGTCCAGCACCAGCACCTGGTCGGCGTGCTCGATGGTGGACAGGCGATGGGCGATCACCAGGGTGGTGCGGTCGGGCATCAGCTTCTGCAGCGCGTCCTGCACCAGCCGCTCGGATTCGTTGTCCAGCGCGGCGGTGGCCTCGTCCAGGATCAGCACCGGCGCGTCGCGCAGGATCGCGCGGGCGATGGCCAGGCGCTGGCGCTGGCCGCCGGACAGCAGCGCGCCGTTCTCGCCGATCGGCGTGTCCAGCCCCTGCGGCAGGCGCTCGATGAACTCCCAGGCGTTGGCCGCCTCGGCCGCGGCGCGGATCGCCGCCGGATCGGCCGGCGCGCCATAGGCGATGTTGGCCGCCACGGTGTCGTCGAACAGCATCACCTTCTGCCCGACCAGGGCGATCTGGCGGCGCAGGTCGGCCAGCCGGTAGTCGTCCAGGTCCACGCCATCGAGGGTGATGCGGCCGCTGCTGGGCTCGTAGAAGCGCGGCACCAGCCGCACCAGGCTGGTCTTGCCGCTGCCGGAGCGGCCGACGATCGCGGTCACCGTGCCCGGCTGCGCACTGAAGCTGATGTCGTCCAGGGCGAAGCCGGGCTGGTCGCGGTAGCGCAGGCTGACCCGCTCGAAGCGCAGTTCGCCACGGGCGCGGCCGAGGCTGCGGCGGCCGCTGTCGGCCTCCTCCTCCGCGTCCAGGATCGAGAACAGCCGCTCGGACGCGGCCACGCCGCGCGAGATCGCGGTCTGCACGCTGGTGATCCGCCGCAGCGAGGGGATGATGCCCATCATCGCCGTCATCAGGCTGATGAACTGGCCGGCATTGAGCCGCCCGGCCAGCGCCTCGCGCGTGGCTACCGCCACGATCACCGCCAGCGCGATCGCCGCCAGCAGCTGGACCATGGCCGAAGCCGCCGCGCGGGTGGTCTCGACCTTCATGTTCAGGCCGAGGATGCGGTTGGCCAGCGCCGAATAGCGCGAGATCTCCAGCGCCTGCGCGCCATGGATCTTGACGTCCTGCTGCGCCGCCAGCGACTGCTCGGCGCTGGCCGCCATCCTGCCCATGCCGTCCTGGATGCCGCCGCTGATGCGCCGGTAGCGCTTGCCCACGTACCAGACGATCACCCCGATCAGCGGCGTGATCAGCAGCATCGCCAGGGTCACCTTGACGCTCATGTAGAGCATCAGCGCCAGCAGGTAGACGATGGTCAGGCTGTCGGTGACCAGGGTCTTGAGCGCCTCGGAACTGGCCTGGGTGACCTGCTCGGTGTCGAAGTTCAGGCGGCTGACCATCACCGGCGTGGATTCGGCGTCGAACCGGGTCGACGGCAGGCGCAGGTACTTGGCCAGCACCTGCTCGCGCAGGTCGCGCACCACGCTGCGGCCGGTGCGGGCCATGCCGTAGTCGGTGAGGAAGGTGGCCGCGCTGCGCAGCACGAACAGGCCGACGATGGCCAGCGGCAGCAGCACCGCCATCTGCGGCTCGGGCTTGACGAAGCCGCGGTTGGTCAGCGGCTCCATCAGCCAGATGAACGCCGCGCCGGCGGCGGCCTCCACCAGCATGCCCACCAGCGCCGCGCCGAGGAAGATCCGGTAGCGGCCGGTATAGCCGAGCAGGCGGCGGTAGATCGGCCAGACCGGCTGCTCGTTGCGGCTCAAGGTTGCGGCTCCTGGGCGGTGGCATCCGGCGCGGTGGCGATCGCGATGCGGCGGAAGCCGAGCTGGGCCAGCGCGTCCTGCGCGGTCACCACCGCCTGGTACGGCGTGCGCGCGTCGGCGCGCAGCATCCCCGCCTGGTCGCGGTCGTCGCCGGCGGCTTCGGCGATCGCCTGCTTCACCGCCTCGATGCCGGTGCGCAGCACCTCGCGCTCGCCGATGAAATAGCGCCCGTCGGCATTCACCAGGATGTCCAGGGTGCGCGCCGGCGGCGGCGCCTGCGCGCTGGCCACCGGCAGCTGCAGCTGCAGGGTGGAACGCACGTCGAAGGTGGTGGTGATCACGAAGAAGATGATCAGCACCAGGATCACGTCGATCAACGGCACCAGGTCGATGCCCGGCTCGTCGTAGTCGCGCTGGTCGCGGATGCGCATCGGCGCCTCAGCCGCCCGCCGCCGCGGCGCGCGCCGCGGCGGCCCGGGCCGCGGCCTGCGCGGCGGCCTGCGCCGGGGTCGCCTGCGCCGGCGAGGGCGCGGCGCGGGCATTGTCCAGCGCGTCCAGCAGCGCGGTCGCTTCCTGCTCCATGTCGATCACGTAGCCGGCGATGCGGCTGCGGAAGAAGCGGTGGAAGATCAGCGCCGGCACCGCGATGATCATGCCGGTGGCCGTGCACACCAGCGCCTTGCCGATGCCGCCGGCGAGCTGGTTCACGTCGCCCAGGCCGTGGTCGAGGATGCCCAGGAACATCTGGATCATGCCCACCACCGTGCCCAGCAGGCCCAGCAGCGGGCCGGCCGAGGCGATGGTGCCCAGCGCGCTGAGGAAGCGTTCCATCCGGAACACCAGGTGGCGACCGGTGTCCTCGATCCGCTCGCGGATCATCTCGCGCGGCCTGTGGCGCACGTCCAGCGCGGCGGCCAGCAGCGCGCCCAGCGGCGAATTGCGCCGCAACGATTCGATGTGGGCCGGGTCCAGCTGGCCGCGCGCGGCCCAGTTGCGGACCTCCTCGCCCAGCCGCGGCGGCATGACCTCGGTGCGGCGCAGGCTCCACAACCGCTCCAGGATGATCGCCAGGGCCGCCACGCCCAGCAGCAGCAAGGGCAACATCGGCCATCCACCGGCCTTGACCAGCTCCCACACCTGAACCACCTCCGGCCCGTGGCCGCATCGCACGAAGGCCAAGGATGACGGCAAAGGCGGGGCCGGCGCCAGCCCGGCCGCCATGGACCGCGGCGTGGCTCACGTTGCCGGCGGCTGCGCACGCCGGTCCCACAGCCGCGCGCGCCAGGGCCGGCGCTCGCGCACCGAGACGCCGTCGGCACCGATCCAGACCCGGATCGCGCCCGAATCCGGGGTGCCGAGCACTTCGGCGCCCTGCCCGCGCCAGCGCCGCACCACCTCCGCGCGTGGATGGCCGAAGCGGTTGCCGTGGCCGGCGGCCACCAGCGCCAGCCGCGCGCCGCTGGCGGCGACGAAGCCGGCCGACGAGGAACCGGCGCTGCCGTGGTGCGGCACCACCACCACCTCCGCGCGCAGCAGGTCCGGCGCGCGCAGCAGCCGTTGCTCGACCACCTCGCCGATATCGCCCGGCAGCAGCACCGCGCCATGCGCCGAGGCGATCCGCAGCACGCAGCCGGCCTCGTTGCCCAGGTAGGGGAAGTACTCAGGCGGATGCAGGAAGGCGAAGCGGACCCCGTCCCACTCCCAGCCCTCGCCGCTGCGGCACGGCGCCTGGACCCGCACCGGCGCCCCGTCCGGCGCCAGCGAATGCGCCCCCGGCACGCCGCGGCGCCCCGCCTCCCAGCCGCCGGCGTGGTCGCTGTCGCCATGGCTGATCACCCCCCGGTCCAGCCGCGCCACGCCCAGCGCGCGCAGCGCCGGCAGCACCGCCCGCTCGCCGGCGTCGTAGCCGTCGCGCGCGGCCGGGCCGGCGTCGTACAGCAGCGCGTGGTGGGCGGTGCGCACCCCCACCGCCAGCCCCTGGCCCACGTCCAGTACGTGCAGTTCCAGTTCGCCGGGCGCCGGCAGTTCGCGTGGCGGATGCAGCAGCGGCAGCCACAGCAGCAGCGCCAGCCCGCGCCCCGGCAGGCCGCGCGGCAGCAGCAGCCAGAACGCGCCCAGCAAGGCCAGCGGCAGCGCCACGTCGCGCGCTTCCGGCAGCCACCACAGGGCGAAGCGGCTGGAGGCCAGCCCTTCGAACAGGCGCCAGCTCGGCTCGAAGCAGGCCGCCGCCGCGCGCCAGGCCCAGCCGCCGGTGCCCGGGTGCAGCGCCTCCAGCCCGGTACCGAGCAGCGACAGCGGCACCACCACCAGGCTCCACCACGGGATCGCCACCAGGTTGGCCAGCGGCCCGGCCAGCGAAGCCTGGTTGAACAGCACCACGCCCAGCGGCAGCAGCCCCAGCGTGGCCACGCCCTGGGCCGAGAGGAAATCGCGGACCAGGCGCCGGCGCCCGTCCTGCGGCGGCAGGCACCACAGCAGCCAGGCCACCCCGGCGAAGCTGAGCCAGAACCCGGCCTGCAGCACCGCCAGCGGATCGGCCAGCACGATCGCCAGCAGCGCCAGCGCCAGCGCGTGCGCCATCCCCAGCGGCCGCCGCGACAGCCGCGCCGCGGCCACCACCGCGATCATCAGCAGCGTGCGCACGGTCGGCAGGGCGAACCCGGCCACCGCGGTGTAACCGGCCGCGCCGAGCACCGCGGCCACCGCCATCGCCTGCGGTCGCGGCCAGCGCCGCGCCAGCCCCGGCAACAGCCACCACCCCGCCCACGCCAGCCAGGCGCAGGCCGCGGCGACGATGCCGACATGGAACCCGGAGATCGCGATCAGGTGGGTCAGCCCGACCGCGCGCAGCCGCTCCCAGTCGGCATCGTCCAGCACGCGGGTATCGCCCAGCGCCAGCGCGCGGACGAAGCGCGCCGACGGCGACGGCACCGCGGCCACGATCCGCGCCGCCATCGCGTCGCGCCAGGCGTCGATGCCGGCGGCCGGCGCCAGTTCCCGCGGCGCCGGCGCCGCACGCACGTGGCCGCTGGCGGCGATCCGCTGCGCCAGCGCGTAGCGCCCGGCATCGAAGCCGCCGGGATTGGACAGCCCGCGCGGCGCGCGCAGCTTCAGCGCCAGCTCCCAGCGCGCGCCCGGATGCAGGCCCAGGCGCGGCCCCGGTTCGCGCGCATCGAAGTCGTCGTACCAGGCCAGCTGCAGCAGGCGGCCGCGCAGGAATTCCGGTGCATGGGTATGGCCGTGCGCATCGGCATCGGCGTCGGCCCCGGTATCGACGCGGAAGCCGAAGCGCGTGCGCCGCGGCTCGTGTTCCGGCAGCCCGACCACCTGCCCGCGCAGCTGCACCTGCACGCCTTCGCGGTCGGCCGGCAACTGCGCCTGCAGCGCCCAGCCGGCGTGCAGCGCGGCCCAGCCGTAACCGAGCAGGCACGCCGCCGCCGCGCGCCCGCGCCAGGCCCGCATCCAGCCGGCCAGTGCCGCCGCCAGCGCCAGCCAGCGCAGCGGCGCCGGCGGCAGCGCCGGCAGGAACAGGCAGGCGACCACGCCGGCCAGCAGCGCCGCCGCGCAGGCCAGGCCCAGCGGGTGCGGCGGCCGGGCCGCGGTCGCCCGGGGTGCTTCCCGCAGCGATGGCGCCGCGTCCACCGGCTACAGGTCCAGCGGGCTGCGCACCGCCGAGGCACCACGGCCGAGCACATGGGTGTAGATCTGGGTCGTCGCCAGGTCCTTGTGCCCGAGCAGCTCCTGCACCGTGCGGATGTCGTAGCCGCTTTCGAGCAGGTGGGTGGCGAAGGAATGGCGCAGGGTGTGGCAGGTGGCCGGCTTGGCGATGCCCGCGCGCAGTCGCGCCCTGCGCACCGCCCGCTGCAGCACGCTCTCGTCCAGGTGGTGGCGGCGCAGCCTGCCGCTGCGCGGGTCGGTGGACAGCCCCGGAGAGGGGAACAGGTACTGCCAGCCGATCTCGCCCGGCGCCGCCGGATACTTGCGCTCCAGCGCATCGGGCAGCCACGCCTGGCCATGGCCGGCGGCCAGGTCGGCCGCGTGCAGCACCGCCACCCGTTCCACCGCCGCGGCCAGCGGTTCGCGCAGGCGCTGCGGCAGCGGCACCCGGCGGTCCTTGCCGCCCTTGCCCTCGCGCACCAGGATCTCGCCGCGGGCGAAGTCCACGTCCTTGACCCGCAGCCGCAGCGCCTCCATCAGGCGCATGCCGGTGCCGTACAGCAGCGCCGCCAGCAGCCCCGCCTGCCCGTCCATCAGCGCCAGCAGGCGCCGCACCTCCGGCACCGACAGCACCACCGGCAGCCGCCGCGGCCGCTTGGCGCGGACCACGTTGTCCATCCACGGCAGGTTGATCCCGAGCACGTCGCGGTACAGGAACAGCAGCGCGGCCAGCGCCTGGTTCTGGGTCCCGGCGGCGACCTTGCCGCGGGTGGCCAGCACGGTGAGGAAGGCCTCCACCTCCGGCCCGCCCATCTCGCGCGGGTGGCGGCGGCCGTTGGCCAGGATGAAGCGGCGGATCCAGCCGACATAGGCCTGCTCGGTGCGCACGCTGTAGTGGCGCAGGCGCAGGCGCTGGCGGACCTGGTCGAGCAGGCGCGGCGGCGGCGGTGGCGACGCCGCGCCGTCCGCCGCCGGCGAAGCGCCGGGCGTGGCCGCGGCGACGGCCGGAATCCGCGTCCTGCCCGCCCCGCCCCGGATGGACCGGGTTACACCCCCATTCCTGCCCGATAACCCCATGGCGCGTCCTTGCACCGGATAACACCGGCAGGCTAGCGCGCGGACCGGGCCGGCCAATCAGCCAGGGTATTGATCGGAGGTAGGAATTCGCGCCTTGCCGCCCCGGCCGGTGCCGGCATACGCTGCACAACACCCCGCTCCGGGGATCGAATAGCAGTTAGGCCTCTATGGAAGTCTCCTGATGAACCGTGCAATCGCCAACGAAATAACTAGGCTCGGCGGCGATCCGACAGATGAGGTATGGGTCTGGCTTGTAACTCGCGGACCCCATGGGCCTTCCTTCACTTGGGGACAAACTCGCAATAAGCCCCCAGGATACGTTTCGGCATCGCACCTCCAGGACGTTGTTGGAGAACTGGCGCTTTCCATTCCGGCGTTTCAGGAGCGCGCCCTGCGCGTCGTAAATTTGGCTATGGATTCGGAGCATTCCGAGTTGACACGGCGTGCTATCCAAGTTGCGGCGGTAATCGGCGGCAGCAATGAGTTGCGGCGTGTCAAACAACTTGAGTCCAGCCAAGACCCGGTCGTAGCCTCTGATGCTCGAGCCTCTGCGTTTTACCTCAAGGGTCGCTACTAGCGGCCTAACCATTCATTCAAGCCGAACCCGCTTCGCGGGTCGGCTTAACTCAAGCGTTAGGCCTCATGAACAGCATTCTCCTCGCCGTTGCTCTTCTTTCTGGCTCAGCCACCGACTTTGGTAGTGCCGTTACAGACGAGGAGCTTAGTCTCGGCGGTGTGACGCTTGACGATTCGGAGAGCGAAGTCTTGGCCGTGCTTGGCCAACCAGTACGGCAATCTGATACGGGCGAGAGCATTGCGTTTGAGTACCCTGGACTGACCGTGATGATCGGTTGGCTAGAGCAGGCTGGTCCAGGCAAGTCGCGCCGCGTGCTCCAGCTCAACGCCACGGGGCAGAATGCTTGTACTCCTGCCGGGATCTGTCCGGGCGCTCCACTGTCAAAGGCCTTGGCGGCCTATGGTCAGCCCATCAAGTCAGAGCGAGAGTCTGGTAGCTTCTGGGAGTACTACAGCAATCAATCTTCTTGCTGGCTTCAGCTTGGCATATCTGGCGGCACAATTAGCTCAATCAGTGCAGTGTGCCAGCCATGAGGCCTAACAATTCATTCAAGCCGACGCCGCTCCGCGGCGCGGCTTAACTCAGGCGTTAGGCCTCTTAGGGGAAGGGTGTCGTGGTCACAGACATTGACAAAGACTTCTACAATCGTGCAGACGCCGTCATACACCTTGCTAATGATCAGCTCGCTGATATTTCTCGTGGCAAAGTTAGCGCTTCTTGCATGTATGCCACTGCTCGCTTTAATGCGTGGGTTAGTGCTTGTGGCCACGCTTCAGCCGAGGACATGGCCGCTGCAAAGGAGGAGACCGTTAACTACTTCACCAAGCAGTACCGCGCCATGCTTGAGGAGAACATGGATGACTACATTGGAAAGTTCAGTGAGTACATGCAGCCACCAGAGGCCTAACAATTCCTGTATGGACTCCTCCGTCAAGCAGCTGTTGTCGAAGTGATCTGACCGGGGAAGCGGAACGGTTGCAGTCGTGTATTCGGCCTTAGGGTGAGCCGTTGATGTGCTCGGGCCATCA
>NZ_PDWM01000022.1 GCF_010093225.1 Pseudoxanthomonas koreensis
GCCCCGCCCCGCGCACCCTCGGCACCGCCGACCACCCGCGGCCCGCACCCGCCGGACGCCTGAGATGCCGGTCGACCTGCCCACCCTGTTCGCCGCCGCCCTCGCCGGCCTGCTCGGCGGCGTGCATTGCGCGGTGATGTGCGGCGGCATCGCCGCCAGCTTCCCGGCGATGGCGCCGGGCCGCCCGCTGCGGGTGGCCTGGCAGGCCAACCTCGGCCGGATCGGCGGCTACGTGCTCGCCGGCGCGGGGGCCGGCGGGGTCGGTGGCGGCCTGCTGCGGCTGCTGCGGGTGGATGCGTTCGCGATCGGCCTGCGCATGGCCGCCGGCCTTGCCCTGGTCCTGGTCGCGCTGCGCCTGCTCGACCGCGGCGGCCGCTTCGACGCGCTGGCCCGCCCCGGCGTGCGCGCCTGGCGCTGGCTGCAGCCGCTGCACCGGCACCTGCTGCCGGCGACCAGCGCCTGGCGGCGGATCGCGCTGGGTGCACTGTGGGGCTGGATGCCCTGCGGCCTGAGCCTGGGCCTGCTCACCGTGGCCTGGCTGCAGGCCAGCGCCGCCGCCGGCGCGCTGGTGATGGCCGCGTTCGGCCTGGGCACGCTGCCGGTGATGCTGCCGCTGACCTGGTCGGGCGCGCGCATGCATGGCTGGCTGCAGCGGCCGGCATTGCGCAATGCGCTGGGCGGCGTGGTCCTCGGTGCCGGCCTGCTGACCCTGGCCGCACCCTGGCTGATGCAGGTGCCTGCGCTGCACGGCGCACTCGCGGCGATGGGCTGCCGCAGCCTCGCCGGCTGAGCACTCTTCTGTCGCGCGTGCACGCAGCGAACGTTCGCGTCAGAAACTGACGCGATTGCGCCCGGCGGCCTTGGCCCGGTACAGCGCCTCGTCGGCGGCAGCGGTCCAGTCCTCGGGGGTGAACATCCCGTCCTCGATCTCGGCCACGCCGATGCTTACCGTGACCGGGATCCCCGCGGCGGCGACCTGCGCGGCCACGCGCTGGCGCAGCCGCTCGGCCACTTCCTGCGCGGCCTGGCGCTCGGTGCCGGGCAGCAGCACGCCGAATTCGTCGCCGCCATAGCGGCCGGCGGCATCGGCGCTGCGCAAGCCCGCCAGCAGCTGCGCCGAGACCTCGCGGATCACCTGGTCGCCGGCGACATGGCCCTGGCTGTCGTTGACCCGCTTGAACCCGTCGATGTCGATCATCAGCAGCGAAGACGCCGCGCCATAGCGCTCGAAACGGCGCATCTGCCCGGCCACCAGCGCCAGCCACTGCTGGCGGGTGGCCAGGCCGGTCTCCGCGTCGATCGCACCACCTTCTCCAGTACCCGCTTCTGCGCGCGGATCTTGTCGGAGAACGTCCGCGCCGACACGCCGATCGCCAGCAGGTACAGCACCAGGAACGGCATGCACCAGAGCATGGTGGTGAATTCGGTGTGCGGCTCGAAGGCGAAGCCGTTCAGCGCCGCCACGACCAGGCACACCGCCGCCATCACTCCCATCGAACGGCGTGCCAGCGGCCAGCCGCCGGCCACGGTGCGGTCCATCGCCATCACCGAGGCCAGCAGCACCGAAGGCAGCAGGTCGAAGCGCATGATGGCGATCCAGAACCCGGCCACGCCGGCGTCGATCACCAGGTTGCGGAATTCGGCAGTCACCGGCGCGATGCTGTGGCGGGAAATGCGCCAGGCCAGCCACGGCCAGCCCAGCCCGGTGAATACCAGCAGCGGCCACCACCAGTGCGACGCGCCATGCGCATGCAGCGAAGCGCCCACGCCCATCGTGCTGGTGGCAGTGCCCAGCAGGCGCATGACGCAGGTATAGCGGACGAAGCGGGACCCGCCGGAGTCGGCAGGCTGCTGGAGGTACGGCGGCATCGGGGGTACGGCGTGAAGAAGATGCCGGAAAGTCGCAAGAGCCATGCCATGCCCGTACGTACGGTTGTGATGGTGCGCACGGAAACGAAAAAGCCCGGCCTTGCGGCCGGGCTTTTCTTTTCGAAGATGGCAGCCCCGGAAGGATTCGAACCTCCGAATGCCTGAGTCAGAGTCAGGTGCCTTACCGCTTGGCGACGGGGCTGTAGGCAGACCGGGATTATAGACCCGGCGGCCGGTGCTTGCATCCCGGAAGGACGCGGCGCCGGCACGGCCGGACCAGGCCAGCCAGGCCTGGTCCGCTCTGGCCACCTCCCGCGAACGGAAGGCGGCCGTCCAGGCGCATCAGCGCTTGGAGAACTGCGAAGCGCGGCGAGCCTTGTGCAGGCCGACCTTCTTGCGCTCGACCTCGCGCGCGTCGCGGGTCATGAACCCGGCCTTGCGCAGGTCGCTCTTCAGCGACTCGTCGTACTCGACCAGCGCGCGGGCGATGCCCAGGCGGATCGCACCGGCCTGGCCGGTGGTGCCGCCGCCGATGGCGGTGACGACGACGTCGAACTTCTCGGTGCTCTGGGTCAGTTCCAGCGGCTGGCGCACGATCATGCGCGCGGTCTCGCGGCCGAAGAACTCGTCCAGCGGACGGCCGTTGACGGTGATGTTGCCGCTGCCCTTGCGCAGGAACACGCGGGCGGTGGAGGACTTGCGACGGCCGGTGCCGTAATTCTGAGTGGTAGCCATCGTTGTGCCTTAGATGTCCAGCGGCTGCGGCTGCTGCGCCGCGTGCGGGTGTTCGGAACCGGAGTAGACCTTGAGCTTGCGGTACATCGCGCGGCCCAGCGGACCCTTCGGCAGCATGCCCTTGACCGCGATCTCGAGGACGCGCTCGGGGTGGCGCTCCAGCGCCTGGCCCAGGGTCTCGCTCTTGAGGTTGCCGATGTAGCCGGTGAAGCGGTGGTACATCTTGTCCTGCAGCTTCTTGCCGGTCACCGCGATCTTCTCGGCGTTGACCACGACGAGGTAGTCGCCGGTATCGACGTGCGGGGTGTAGACGGGCTTGTGCTTGCCGCGGAGGCGGTGGGCAAGTTCGGCGGCCAGGCGGCCGAGGGTCTTGCCGGAGGCGTCGACGAGGTACCAGTCGCGCTGGACGGTCTCGGACTTGGCGATGAAAGTCTTCATGGGAACTCGGGTCGTTGGTCGGGCTGGTTCCGGTCCGGGTTGCCCGGGTGGAACTTCGCCGCGCGTTGTGAAGGGTGCCGCAAAGAAGCGGAATGATAGCCCGGGGGAGGAGTCCGGCGCAACCACCCCCCTTCCGGCGACTCCACCAGAGCCTACCGGGGGGGGGCGGTGACAGGGCGTCGCGGCGCCCCGGCGCGATGCCTGCTGCCGCTCATGTCCCCCGGCATCGGCCGGTGGCCGATGCCTCCTCCTTGACTTCCCGTCAGCAGGCATCGCACCAGGTCGCTCCTGGCGTAGCTGGCCCGCCCTGGCGGAAGCGTCTGGCAAATCACGACCCGGCGGCCGACAATCCTGGCACCCCGCCCACCACGGTCCACCTGAATGTCCACCGTCGCCCGCCGCCTGTCCCCGCTCGACCGGGTCCTGGTCGAGGCCCAGCGTGCGCTGGAGACGACCCTGGGCGACCCGCCGGCATCCCGGCCCTATCCGGCCACGGCGGCCGATCCGCTGCTGCCGAAGCCGGCGCGCCGGCATGCGGCGGGGCTGATGCGGATCAACCATGTCGGCGAGGTCTGCGCGCAGGGGCTGTACTTCGGCCAGGCGGCGGTGGCCCGCGACCCGGCGACCCGCGAACACCTGCTCGAGGCGGCGCAGGAGGAGACCGACCACCTGGCCTGGTGCGCGCGGCGCCTGCGCGAGCTGGACAGCCGCCCGAGCCTGTTCAACCCGCTCTGGTACGCCGGCAGCTACGCCATCGGCACCCTGGCCGGGCTGCGCGGCGACGGCTGGAACCTGGGCTTCGTGGTCGAGACCGAACGCCAGGTCGAGGCGCACCTGGACGAACACCTGGAGTCGCTGCCAGCCGCCGACGCGCGCAGCCGCGAGATCATCCGGGTGATGAAGGACGACGAGGCCCGCCACGCCGACCACGCCGAGGAGGCCGGCGCGCGCGTGCTGCCGCCGCCGATCCCGCAGGCGATGGCCGCCGCGTCGAAGCTGATGAAGCTGGTCGCCTACCGGATCTGACCGCGCCGCGTGCCACGCCCTACGCCGGCGAGACCAGCTTCAGGCCGACCACCCCGGCCACGATCAGGCCAATGCAGGCCAGCCGTGCCGGCGAGGCGCTCTCGCCCAGCAGCAACACGCCCAACAGGGCGACGCCGACCGCACCGATCCCGGTCCATACCGCATAGGCGGTGCCGACCGGGATGCTGCGCAGGGCCAGGGTCAGCAGATACAGGCTGGCCGCCGCGGCCGCCGCGGTACCGAGGCTGGGCCACAGCCGGGTGAAGCCGTCGGTGTGCTTCAGGCCCAGGGCGAAGCCGATCTCGAACAGGCCGGCCAGCAGCAGGTAGGTCCACGCCATCGTCTTGCTCCTTCGTGCAGTCCACGCCGCGCGGCAGCAGGCGCGCGGCAAAAAAAAAACGGCCCGGAGCTTCTGGCTCCGGACCGCCGTCGGTCTTCGTCCGCGGCTTCCGCCGCGCGCGGGCCGTCCCGCGCATTTCGCCCCGCATCCTGCCCTTGCGCGACTGGATCGCCGCGCACCCGCAGGACGCCGGAGGGTCACTCCACCAGGTTGCGCCCGTGGAACAGCTCCTCGATCTCGCGCTTGAGCAGCGCCTCGATGCGCATGCGCTCCTTGAACGAGAGGTTGCGCGCCTTCTCCTCGAACAGGTAGGTGTCCAGGTCGAATTCCTTCAGGTGCATCTTCGTGTGGAAGATGTTTTCCTGGTAGACGTTGACGTCGATCATCTCGTAGCGCGAACGGATGTTCTTGGCCAGGTAGTCCTGGATCGAATTGATCTTGTGGTCGATGTAGTGCTTCTTGCCCTTGATGTCGCGGGTGAAGCCGCGCACGCGGTAATCCATCACCACGATGTCGGACTCGAAGCTCTCGATCAGGTAGTTCAGCGCCTTCAGCGGCGAGATCACCCCGCAGGTGGCCACGTCGATGTCCGCGCGGAAGGTGGCGATGCCGTTCTGCGGGTGCGTCTCCGGGTAGGTATGGACGGTGATGTGGCTCTTGTCCATGTGCGCGACCACCGCCTCGGAGATGACCTCCTTGCCGGCCTGCTTCTTGTCGATCACCGGTTCCTCGGAGATGAGGATGGTCACCGAGGCACCCTGCGGGTCGTAGTCCTGGCGGGCCACGTTCAGGATGTTGGCGCCGATGATCTGGGCCACGTCGGTCAGGATCTGGGTCAGGCGGTCGGCGTTGTACGCCTCATCGATGTACTCGATGTAGCGCTGGCGCTCGTCCTCGGAGACCGCGTAGCAGACGTCGTAGATGTTGAAGCTCAGCGCCTTGGTCAGGTTGTTGAAGCCTTGCAGCCTCAGGCGCGGCAGGGGTTTGACCACGGCGGTCATGCCTCTGGGGGTGGGAAAGCGCGGCATTATGGGGCAAAGCCGGTGACCGCGGTATGTACGGATGCCGCCGGGGTTTGCCGGGTGCCGCCGCTCGGGCTATCTTCGGACGCCGCTTCCCCCAATAGACCCAGGATCCCCGCCGTGACTCCCCTGCGTTTCACCAGCAGTCCGCTTACGCTGGACCAGGCCGCCGTCGAGCGTTTCCTGTCCCACTGCCAGCGCCGCCGCTACCCCAACCGCACCGACGTGTTCCGCCCGGGCGACCCCGCCGGAACGCTCTACTACGTGGTCAGCGGCTCGGTCAGCATCATCGCCGAGGAGGAGGACGGCAGGGAGCTGGTCCTGGGCTACTACGGTGCCGGCGAGTTCGTCGGCGAGATGGGCCTGTTCATCGAGTCGGACAGCCGCGAGGTCATCCTGCGCACCCGCGCGCCCTGCGAACTGGCCGAGATCAGCTACGACCGCCTGCAGCAGCTGATGCTGGGGCCGCTGGCCGGGGACGCCCCGCGCCTGCTCTATTCCATCGGCGTGCAGCTCTCGCGCCGCCTCCTGACCACCAGCCGCAAGGCCAGCCGCCTGGCCTTCCTCGACGTCACCGACCGGATCGTGCGCACCCTGCACGACCTGGCCAGGGAGCCGGAGTCGATGAGCCACCCGCAGGGCACCCAGATGCGGGTCTCGCGCCAGGAACTGGCGCGCCTGGTCGGCTGTTCGCGGGAGATGGCCGGCCGGGTGCTGAAGAAGCTGCAGGCCGACGGCCAGCTGCACGCGCGCGGCAAGACCGTGGTCCTCTACGGCACCCGCTGAGGGCTGCGGACGGGGCAAGCCCCGCCCTACGGGGCGTGGCGCGCCTGTGCCATGGCGTCGACGGGATCGCCGGCGCGGTCGCCGCAGCCCCAGTTGAGGATCGGCGTGCCCGGCGGCAGCACCCGGCGGAACATCTCCACCCGGCCCGGCTTGGGGTTGACCACCACCGGCCGGCGCGCGGCGAGCAGCAGCGGCAGGTCGGCCGAGGAATCCGAGTAGGCCACCTCGATGTCGCCGTAGCCGCGCTCGCGCAGCATCCGCATCTTTTCTTCGTTGTGGCAGTGGCGGGTGGCCACCACCGCACCCAGTCGCGGCCCCACCGCGGTGCCGACCACGGGCAGGTCGTCGTGGCCGACGAAGCCCAGGATCGCCCGTGCCAGTTCCGGCGGCGCACCGGTGGCCACGACCACCCGGTCGCCGCGCGCCCGGTGTCCGGCGAACACCTCCAGCGCCACCGGCAGCAGCCGCTCGGCGATCCCCTCGCGGTGGCTGGCCACGTAGCGGTCGATCACCCGGTCGAACTCGCGTACCCGGTGCACGCCGAAGCTGCCGATCCAGACGTAGCCGGAAATGCCCCAGCGCCGGGTCGGCAGGAACGCCACCATCGGCCCCAGCAGCGGCGTGGCCAGCAGCGCGGCCAGCACGCGCAGGGGATTGCGCCGGATCATCCAGGCGAACAGGTGGCTGCCGGAGTCGCCGTCGTAGAGGGTGTGGTCGAAATCGAACACGACCAGCGGCGCGTCCTCGCGCGGCGGCGGATACGGTCCGCCGTTCATGGCTCGAAGAACAGCCGCCGCAGTGCCTCGCCCGGTTCCTCGGCGCGCATGAAAGCCTCGCCGACCAGGAAGGCGTGCACGCCGGCGGCGCGCATCTTCGCCACGTCCTCGTGGACGAGGATCCCGCTTTCGGTCACCAGCACGCGGTCGCGCGGCACCGCATCCTTCATCGACAGGGTCACGTCCAGCGAGACCTCGAAGGTGCGCAGGTTGCGGTTGTTGATCCCGACCAGCGGCACCGGCACCTGGATCGCACGCTCGAGCTCGTCGATGTCGTGGACCTCGACCAGCACGTCCATGCCCAGCTCCAGCGCCAGCCCGGACAGTTCGGCCAGCTGGCCGTCGTCGAGCGCGGAAACGATCAGCAGGATGCAGTCGGCGCCGAGCATGCGCGCCTCGTGCACCTGCCAGGGGTCGATGGTGAAGTCCTTGCGCAGCACCGGCAGGGTGCAGGCGGCGCGCGCCTGCTGCAGGAACGCGTCGCTGCCCTGGAAGAAGTCGACGTCGGTGAGCACCGACAGGCAGGCCGCGCCCCCGAATTCGTAGCTCACTGCGATCTCGGCCGGGTGGAAGTCCGGGCGGATCACGCCCCTGGACGGGCTGGCCCTCTTCACCTCGGCGATCACCGCCGGGTCGCCATGGGCGATCGCTGTTTGCAGCGCGGCGGCGAAGCCGCGCACGGGTCCGGCATCGCGGGCGCGGGCGGCGACTTCGGCCAGCGGCAGGCGGGCGCTGCGCTCGGCGATCTCTTCGGCCTTGCGGGCGAGGATGGTCTGGAGGACGTCGTTCATCGGGTGTCGCGGACCGGTACGCGGCGGATGCTGCATTGTCGCATGGGGTAGGTGCGCGGCAGGCACGCTCACGGGCCGGACGCGGCCAGGGCCTGTGTCGTTTCGACGAAGCGCGACAGGGCCTGGCGCGCGGCGCCGCTGTCGATCGCCTGGCGGGCGCGGACGAGGCCGTCGTCGATGTCCGTGGCCACGCCGGCCACGTACAGCGCGGCGGCGGCGTTGAGGGCGACGATCTCGCGCGCGGGACCGGTGGCGCCTTCGAGCACGCCCAGCAGCATGGCGCGCGATTCGGCCGGGTCGGCCACCTTGAGGTTGCGGCTGGCGGACATGGGGATGCCGAAGTCCTCGGGATGGACTTCGTACTCGCGGACTTCGCCGTCGCGCAGTTCGCCGACCATGGTGGCGGCGCCGAGCGAGAGTTCGTCCATGCCATCGCGACCCCAGACCACCAGCGCGCGCTCGGCGCCCAGCTCCTGCAGCACGCGCGCCTGGATGCCGACCAGGTCGGGGTGGAAAACGCCCATCAGGATGTTCGGTGCGCCGGCCGGGTTGGTCAGCGGGCCGAGGATGTTGAAGATGGTGCGCACGCCCATTTCGCGGCGCACCGGCGCGACCACCTTCATCGCGGGGTGGTGAATCGGGGAGAACATGAAGCCCATGCCGCAGCGGTCGATCGACTCGGCGACCTGCTCCGGCTGCAGTTCGATGCTGGCGCCCAGCGCCTCGAGCGCGTCGGCGCTGCCGGACTTCGACGACACGCTGCGGTTGCCGTGCTTGGCCACCCGCGCGCCGGCGGCGGCGACCACGAACATCGAGCAGGTGGAGATGTTGAAGGTGTGCGAACCATCGCCGCCGGTGCCGACGATGTCGACCAGGTGGGTACGGTCGGCCACTTCCACGGTGCGCGAAAACTCGCGCATGACCTCGGCGGCGCCGGCGATCTCGCCGACGGTTTCCTTCTTCACCCGCAGGCCGGTGAGGATCGCCGCGGTCATCACCGGGGAGACGTCGCCACGCATGATCTGGCGCATAAGGCCGACCATCTCGTCGTGGAAGATTTCGCGGTGTTCGATGGTGCGCTGGAGCGCTTCCTGGGGGGTGATGGTCATGCTGGCGCCGATGAACAGGGGAACCCCGCGAGTCTAGGCTTTTTTGAACGCGAAACGCCGGCCATGGGGCCGGCGTTCGTGGAGCTGGCGCGCGGCCCGGGGCCGGCGCAGGCTCAGTGCTTGAGGTTGCGGCGCAGGCGTTCGAGCGCCTGCAGCTGGGCGGAGACTTCGGCCAGGCGCTTCTGCGCCTCGGCCACTTCCAGCGCTTCGCCGCGGTTGGCCAGCACGCGCTCGGCTTCTTCCTTGGCCTTGCGCACCGCGGCCTCGTCGATGTCCTGGGCGCGGATCGCGGTGTCGGCCAGCACGGTCACCACCTGCGGCTGCACTTCGAGGATGCCGCCGGAGATGGCGAAGTCCAGCTGGGTGCCGTCGGGCAGGGTCACCACGACCTTGCCGGGCTTGAGCCGGGTGATCAGCGGCGCGTGGCGCGGCGCGATACCCAGCTCGCCCAGTTCGCCGGTGGCCACGACCAGGGTGGCTTCGCCGTGGAAGATCTCCTGCTCGGCGCTGACGATGTCGCAACGGATGGTGGTGGTCATGCTCTGCTTCTCTTCCGTGTCGCCTGCGGCCGCTCGGGCCGGGGCTGGGGATGCGAAGCGGGCGCCCTGGCCCGCTTCGTGGCGCCTCCCCGCGGGCGGGGAGGCGCGGCGGCCATCAGGCGATCTTCTTCGCCTTCTCGACCGCTTCCTCGATGGTGCCAACCATGTAGAACGCCTGCTCCGGCAGGTGGTCGTACTCGCCATCCACAATACCCTTGAAGCCGCGGATGGTGTCCTTCAGCGACACGTACTTGCCCGGCGAGCCGGTGAACACCTCGGCCACGTGGAACGGCTGGCTGAAGAAGCGCTCGATCTTGCGCGCGCGCGACACGGCCAGCTTGTCTTCTTCCGACAGCTCGTCCATGCCCAGGATCGCGATGATGTCCTTCAGTTCCTTGTACTTCTGCAGCGTGGACTGGACGCGGCGGGCGGTGTCGTAGTGCTCGTGGCCGATCACGTTCGGGTCGAGCTGGCGGCTGGTCGAGTCCAGCGGATCGACCGCCGGGTAGATGCCCAGCGCGGCGATGTTTCGCGACAGCACGACGGTGGCGTCGAGGTGGGCGAAGGTGGTCGCCGGCGACGGGTCGGTCAGGTCGTCCGCGGGCACGTACACGGCCTGGATCGAGGTGATCGAACCGGTCTTGGTCGAGGTGATGCGCTCCTGCAGCACGCCCATTTCCTCGGCCAGGGTCGGCTGGTAGCCCACCGCCGACGGCATGCGGCCCAGCAGCGCCGACACTTCGGTGCCGGCCAGGGTGTAGCGGTAGATGTTGTCGACGAACAGCAGCACGTCCTTGCCCTTGCCCGACGCATCCTTCTCGTCGCGGAAGTACTCGGCCATGGTCAGGCCGGTCAGCGCGACGCGCAGGCGGTTGCCCGGCGGCTCGTTCATCTGGCCGTAGACCATCGCCACCTTGTCGAGGACGTTGGAGTCCTTCATCTCGTGGTAGAAGTCGTTGCCCTCGCGGGTACGCTCGCCCACGCCGGCGAACACGGACAGGCCCGAGTGCGCCTTGGCGATGTTGTTGATCAGTTCCATCATGTTGACGGTCTTGCCGACGCCGGCGCCGCCGAACAGGCCGACCTTGCCACCCTTGGCGAACGGGCACATCAGGTCGATGACCTTGATGCCGGTCTCGAGCAGCTCGTTGGCCGAGGACTGGTCCTCGTAGGACGGCGCGGCGCGGTGGATTTCCCAATGGTCGGAGGCCTGCACGTCGCCGGCCTCGTCGATCGGGCGGCCGAGCACGTCCATGATCCGGCCCAGGGTGCCGGCGCCGACCGGCACCGAGATCGCCTTGCCGGTATTGGTCGCGACCAGGTTGCGCTTGAGGCCATCGGTGGAACCCAGCGCGATGGTGCGCACGATGCCGTCGCCCAGCTGCTGCTGGACCTCGAGGGTGATGGCGGTGTTGTCGACCTTCAGCGCGTCGTACACCTTCGGCACTTCGGCGCGCGGGAACTCGACGTCGACGACGGCGCCGATGATCTGAACGATCTTGCCCTGACTCATGGTTCTTTCCTCAGACTCTTGAAATTTCTGCGCGACCGGGTCGCCGATGGTTTTCTTGGACAGTCCGCACGGGGGTGTGCGGGCTTTTGCGAGGGACTCGCATCAAACCGCCGCAGCACCGCCGACGATTTCCGAAATTTCCTGCGTGATCGCCGCCTGGCGGGCCTTGTTGTAGACCAGGTTCAGCGTGCCGATCAGCTTGGTCGCGTTGTCGCTGGCGGACTTCATCGCCACCATGCGCGCGGCGTGCTCGGAGGCCACGTTTTCCAGCAGCGCCTGGTACACCAGCGACTCCAGGTAGCGGATCAGCACGTGGTCCAGCACGGTCGGCGCGTCCGGCTCGTAGATGTAGTCCCAGTCGTGGCTCGGTACCCCGGCCTTCACCGGCGGCAGCGGCAGCAGCTGGTCGAAGGTGGCCTTCTGGCTCATCGTGTTGACGAAGTGGTTGTAGACCAGGAACACCCGGTCCACCTCGCCGTCGATGTACGACTGCAGCAGGATCTTGACCACGCCGCGCAGGTCGTCCAGGCGCGGCACGTCGCCCAGGTGGGAGACGGATCCGACCATGTTCACCTTGATCCGGCGGAAGAAGGCCTGCGCCTTCTGCCCAACGGTGACCATGTCCACTTCCACGCCCTGTTCGTTGAGCTGGCGGATCTCGCCCAGCAGCTTGCGGAACAGGTTGTTGTTCAGGCCGCCGGCCAGGCCGCGGTCCGACGACACCACGATGTAGCCGACCCGCTTGACCTGCTCGCGCTCGACCAGGAACGGGTGCTGGTAATCGGTGTTGGCCTGGGCCAGGTGGCCGATCACCTGCCGCATCGCGCTGGTGTAGGGGCGCGAGGTGCGCATCCGCTCCTGTGCCTTGCGGATCTTGGAGGCCGAGACCATCTCCAGCGCGCGGGTCACCTTGCGGGTGTTCTGCACGCTCTTGATCTTGGTTTTGATTTCGCGTCCGCCAGCCATGATCGTCCTGCCCTTACCAGGTGCCGGTCTGCTTGAACTCGGCGATGCCGTTCTTGAACGCCGCCTCGATCTCGTCGTTCCAGCCGCCGGTGTTGTTGATCTGCTCGACCAGCGCGCCCTGGGTGTTGGCGAAGTGGGCGTGCAGGCCTTCCTCGAAGGCGCCGATCTTGGCCACCGGCACGTCGTCCAGGTAGCCCTCGTTGACCGCGTAGATCGACAGCGCCTGGAAGGCGATCGACATCGGCTGGTACTGCTTCTGCTTCATCAGCTCGGTGACGCGCTGGCCGCGCTCGAGCTGCTTGCGGGTGGCTTCGTCCAGGTCCGAGGCGAACTGTGCGAACGCGGCCAGCTCGCGGTACTGCGCCAGGGCGATGCGGATGCCACCGGAGAGCTTCTTGATGATCTTGGTCTGGGCGGCGCCACCGACGCGCGACACCGAGATGCCGGCGTTCACGGCCGGGCGGATGCCGGCGTTGAACAGGTCGGTTTCCAGGAAGATCTGGCCGTCGGTGATCGAGATCACGTTGGTCGGCACGAACGCGGACACGTCGCCGGCCTGGGTCTCGATGATCGGCAGCGCGGTCAGCGAACCGGTCTTGCCGGTCACCTTGCCCTCGGTGAACTTCTCGACGTACTCCTCGGACACGCGCGCGGCGCGCTCGAGCAGGCGCGAATGCAGGTAGAACACGTCGCCCGGGTAGGCTTCGCGGCCCGGCGGGCGGCGCAGCAGCAGCGAGATCTGGCGATAGGCCACGGCCTGCTTGGACAGGTCGTCGTAGACGATCAGCGCGTCTTCGCCGCGGTCCATGAAGTACTCGCCCATGGTGCAGCCGGAGTAGGCGCTGATGTACTGCATCGCGGCCGATTCGGAGGCGGTGGCGGCCACGACGATCGTGTGGGCCAGCGCGCCGTTCTCTTCCAGCTTGCGCACGATGTTGGCGACGGTCGAGGCCTTCTGGCCGATCGCCACGTACACGCACTTGATGCCGGTGTTCTTCTGGTTGATCACCGCGTCGATGGCCAGCGCGGTCTTGCCGGTCTGGCGGTCGCCGATGACCAGCTCGCGCTGGCCGCGGCCGATCGGGATCATCGCGTCGACGGTCTTGTAGCCGGTCTGCACCGGCTGGTCGACCGACTTGCGCCAGATCACGCCCGGGGCCACGCGCTCGACCGGAGCGGTCAGCTCGGCGGCGATCGGGCCCTTGCCGTCGATCGGCTCGCCCAGCGCGTTGACCACGCGGCCGAGCAGCTGCGGGCCGACCGGCACTTCGAGGATGCGGCCGGTGGTCTTGGCCACGTCGCCCTCGCGCAGGTGCTCGTAGTCGCCCAGGACCACGGCGCCGACCGAGTCGCGCTCCAGGTTCAGCGCCAGCGCGAACGTATTGTTCGGCAGCTCGATCATTTCGCCCTGCATCACGTCGGCCAGGCCGAAGATGCGCACGATGCCGTCGGACACCGAGGTCACGGTGCCTTCGTTGCGGGCTTCAGCGGAGAGCTTGACCTGCTCGATGCGGGTCTTGATCAGGTCGCTGATTTCGGAGGGGTTGAGCGTGGTAGCCATTCTGGTTTCCTTGGAGTCGCTGGCCCGGGTGAAAGATCCGGTGTTCGCGACCTGAAAAGTGAACTGTGTGGATCAGCCCGCCAGCGCCGTCTGCAGGCGCGCGAGCTTGCCCTTGAGCGAACCGTCGATCACCACGTCGCCGGCGTCGATCACCGCGCCGCCGATCAGGCTGGCGTCCACGGCGGTCTCCAGCTCGACCTCGCGGCCGAAACGGCGCTTCAGCGCGCCGCGCAGCTTCTCGACCTCATCGGCCGACAGCGCGGTGGCGGAGGTGACCGTGGCGCGGACCAGCTGCTGCCCCTCGGCGCGCAGTTGCTCGAACAGCCCGGCGACCTCGGCCAGCAACTGCAGGCGCCCGGCATCGGCGAGCAGGCCGAGGAAGCGGCTGAACGACGCCTCCGCGTCCTGCGGCGCCAGCAGCGCGATCGCCTGTTCGCGGGTCAGCTCCGGGTTGAGCAGCAGGCCGGCCACGCGCGGGTCGGAGGCGACCTGGGCGGCGAAGCCCAGCGCCTGCGACCATGCGTCGAGGCGGCCTTCGTCGCGCGCGGCGGCGAACGCGGCACGGGCGTAGGGACGGGCGAGAGTAAGGGCCTGGCTCATTCAGATCGCTCCGTCAAAGCTGCGCGGCCAGCTCGTCCAGCAACGCCTTGTGCGCGTTGGCGTCGATCTCGCGATGCAGGAGCTTCTCGGCGCCGCCCACGGCCAGCGCGGACACCTGCTTGCGCAGGTCCTCGCGGGCGCGGTTGGCGGAGGCGTCGATCTCGGCCTGCGCGATCGTCTTCTGGCGGCCGGCCTCGGCGAGGGCCTCCTCGCGGGCAGCGTCGACGATCTGGTTGGCGCGCGTGTGGGCCTGGTCGATGATCTCGTTGGCCTTGCCGCGGGCTTCCTTCAGCAGGTCGTTGACCTTGTCCTGGGCCTGCGCGAGGTCCTTCTGGCTGCGGTCGGCCGCGGCCAGGCCCTCGGCGATCTTCTGCTGGCGCTCCTCGATGGCCTTGAGCAGCGGCGGCCAGATGAAGGCGGCGATCAGCCAGATCAGTGCGGCAAAAGCCAGCGCCTGGGCGATAAGGGTCAGATTGATGCTCATGGGTGCGCTCTGCCTGTGCTCGGGGCACCTGCGGCCATATGGCCGGCAGGTTGCCCGCTGGCTGCCGCCGTCCGCTCAGCGGATCGACGGCAGGTCCGAATGTCGGTCCGGGGACCGGCGATTACGGGGCCAGGCCGCCGACCAGGAACGGGCTGGCGAAGGCGAACAGCAGGCCGACGGCGACGCTGATGATGAACGCGGCGTCGATCAGGCCGGCGGTGATGAACATGCGGACCTGCAGCACCGGGATCAGTTCCGGCTGGCGGGCGGCCGATTCCAGGAACTTGCCGGCCATGATGGCCAGGCCCAGGCCGGCGCCCAGCGCGGCCAGGCCGATCATGATGCCGATGGCCAGAACGGTCGAAGCCTGGACGGAAGCGAGGGCGGTCAGTGCGGTTTCCATGGTTTTCTCCGGAGCGATTGCTTTGAGGTTGGAGCGAAGGGTGAAGGGGTGGAGCTGAAACGGAAAGCGGAACGTATCAGTGGCTGTCTTCGGACAGGCTCAGGTACACGATCGACAGCATCATGAAGATGAATGCCTGCAGCGGGACCACCAGCAGGTGGAAGATCATCCAGCCGAAGCCGAAGGCCGCGCCGGCGAACATGCCGGCGATGCCGGCGCCGCCGAGCACCCAGATCAGCAGGAACACGATCTCGCCGCCGAACATGTTGCCGAACAGTCGCATCGCCAGCGAGATCGGCTTGCTCACCCACTCGACGACGTTGAGGATCAGGTTGAACGGCAGCATCCACTTGCCGAACGGCTGGGTCAGGAACTCCAGGGTGAAGTGGCCCAGGCCCTTGGCCCGCAGGCCGAAGAACAGCATCAGGAAGAACACGCTGATCGACATGCCCAGGGTGGCGTTCACGTCGGCGGTCGGCACCGGCTTCCAGTAGTGGATGCCGACCCACTCCAGCGGCTTGGCGATGAAATCGGCCGGGATCATCTTGATGAGGTTCATCATCAGGATCCAGAAGAACAGGGTGATCGCGATCGGCGTCACCAGCTTGCTGGTCCCGTGGTAGGTATCGCGCGCCTGGCGGTCGACGAACTCCAGGCAGATCTCGACGAACGCCTGCCACTTGCCCGGCACGCCGGAGGTGGCCTTGCGCGTGGCCATCCAGAACATGAAGACCATCAGGAAACCCATCAGCAGCGCGGTCACGAAGGTGTCCACGTTCAGCGTCCAGAAGCTGCCCTCGCCCACCTGGGTGGTGAGGTTCTTCAGGTGGTGCTGGATGTAGCTGGTTGGGGTCAGTTCCGCCTCAGCCGCCATGGTTCCGGGTTTCCTGTTGTAACGACTTGTTGATCTGAATCAGTTGTCCAGCACGATCTACTTGCCCAGCGCCAGCGCGACCAGCTGCGCCAGCAGGACCGTCACCGCCGCGACCAGCATCGGCAGGGGCGGCAACCCGAAGGCCAGCACGCCCGCCACCAGCACCGCGGCCAGCACCAGCCACTTGGCCACTACCGCCGCCACCAGCCGGGCCAGCGCCGGGAGCGCGGCATCGATGCCGCCACCCAGCGCGATCCGCGCCGACAGCCACCCCGCCAGGACCACCGCACCGCCGCCGACCAGCGCCGCTGCCGCTGCGCGCGGCCCCTGCCAGAGGCAGGCCAGCGCGACCAGCAACGTCACTGCTACCTGCCAGGCAATCGCGCGACCGGCCTGTCGCCGGCCTGCGGCAACGGAGTTCAGCACGTGAGGTTTACCTGCGGGAGTCAGCGGAGGTGGGCAAAAACTCGCCCTGCCGAGCCGCAGAAGTATAGCAGCGGGGCATTTTCGGGGACAACCGCCGGAGGTCCCCCCTCCGGCCTTTGGAACTTCCCCGGCGGGGCCCGGTCCGATCCTGTGCCGGGACGGAGAACCTCGTCGGTCCAGTCCGGGCGCCAGGGCCCCGGCATGCCGGGGCCTTTTTTGTGCGAAGTGGGGCGTTGGGCGACGTTTGCGGGGGAATCGGCGGGGTTTCAGGGATTCCGCGAGTGGGCGATATCCCGGGGCGCGGATGAACGTCGGGTTTCGGGCGTGGTCGGGTCGCCCACTGAAGTGGGCTCCTACAGGGGGGCGGCGGCGGGCTACTTCTTTTTGGGGATGTAGAGGTCGGTGATGGTGCCTTCGTAGACCTCGGCGGCCATGGCCACGGTCTCGCCCAGGGTGGGATGGGGGTGCACGGTGTGGCCGATGTCGGCGGCCTCGGCGCCCATCTCGATCGCCAGCGCCAGTTCGGAGATCAGGTCGCCGGCGTGCACGCCGACGATGCCCGCGCCGATGATGCGGTGGGTGGCTTCGTCGAAGATCAGTTTGGTCGAACCCTCGGTGCGGCCGATGCCGATGGCGCGGCCGCTGGCCGCCCACGGGAACTTGCCGACGCCGACCTTCAGGCCCTTGGCCTTGGCCTCGGTTTCGGTGACGCCGACCCAGGCGATTTCCGGGCTGGTGTAGGCCACCGACGGGATCACCCGTGCGATCCATTCCTTCTTTTCGCCGGCGGCCACTTCGGCGGCCAGCTTGCCTTCGTGCGTGGCCTTGTGCGCCAGCATCGGGTTACCGACGATGTCGCCGATGGCGAAGATGTGCGGCACGCTGGTGCGCATCTGCCGGTCGACCGGGATGAAGCCGCGGTCGCTCACCTGCACGCCGGCCTTTTCGGCGTCGATCTTCTTCCCGTTCGGCGCGCGGCCGACGGCGACCAGCACGCGGTCCCAGGTGCCCGATTCCAGCGCCGGCTTTTCGCCTTCGGTCGCCGATTCGAAGCTCACCGTGATGCCCTTCTTCTCGGCCTTCACCCCGGCCGCCTTGGTCTTCAGGTGCACCTCGATGCCCTGCTTCTTCAGGCGGTCGGCCAGCGGCTTGACCAGGTCCTTGTCGGCGCCCGGCATCAGCTGGTCCATGAACTCGACCACGGTGACCTTCGCGCCCAGTGCGCTGTACACGGTGGCCATTTCCAGGCCGATGATGCCGCCGCCGACGACCAGCAGGCTCTTCGGCACTTCGGCCAGCTCGAGCGCGTCGGTGGAGTCCATCACCCGCTTGTCGTCCCACGGGAAGTTCGGCAGCTTCACCGCCTGCGAACCGGCGGCGATGATGCACTGCTCGAAGCGCAGCAGCAGGGTCTTGCCGTCGTCGCCGCGGATCTCCAGCTCATGCGCGGAGACGAACTTCGCCACGCCCTGCACGGTGCGCACCTTGCGCTGCTTGGCCATGCCGGCCAGGCCCTTGGTCAGCTGGCCGACGACCTTTTCCTTGTACGCGCGCAGCTTGTCGAGGTGGATCTTCGGCGCGGCGAACTCGATGCCGCATTCGCCGGCGTGCGCGGCTTCCTCGATCACCGCGGCCGAATGCAGCAGCGCCTTGGACGGGATGCAGCCGACGTTGAGGCAGACGCCGCCGAGGCTGGCGTAACGCTCGACCAGCACCGTGTCCAGGCCCAGGTCGGCGGCGCGGAACGCGGCGGTGTAGCCGCCGGGGCCGGAGCCGAGCACGACGATGCGGCATTCGATGTCGGCCGGCTTGCCGGTGCCCAGCGCCGGCTTCGGCGCCGGCGGCTCGGCCGGGGCGCGGTGCGAGGGCGAGACCGGCGGCTTGCTCGCCGGGGCCGGTGCAGCGGCCGCTGCGGCGGCGGCAGACGCACCCGCACTGGCCGCGCCACCACCCGCGGCGCCCGCGCTTTCCAGCACCGCGACCACGGCGCCCTCGGAGAGCTTGTCGCCGAGCTTGACCCTGAGTTCCCGGACCACACCATCGGCCGTCGACGGCACTTCCAGCGTCGCCTTGTCCGACTCCAGCGTGACCAGGCCCTGGTCCTTCTTCACCGTGTCGCCGACGGCGACCAGCACTTCGATCACCGGGACGTCGGAGTAGTCGCCGATGTCCGGAACCTTCACCTCGATGTTCGCCATGTCCGCGCCTCCGTTACAGCAGCACGCGGCGCATGTCCGCGAGGACCTGGGCCAGGTAGCTGGTGAAGCGCGCGGCGGCGGCGCCGTCGATCACGCGGTGGTCGTAGCTCAGCGACAGCGGCAGGGTCAGGCGCGGCACGAACTGCTTGCCGTCCCACACCGGCTGCTGGCTGGACCGGGACACGCCCAGGATCGCCACTTCCGGTGCATTGATGATCGGCGTGAACGCGGTGCCGCCGATGCCGCCCAGCGAGCTGATCGAGAAGCAGCCGCCGGACATGTCGGCCGGGCCGAGCTTGCCGTCGCGCGCCTTCTTCGCCAGCTCGCCCATTTCCTGCGCGATCTGCAGCACGCCCTTTTTGTCGACATCGCGGATCACCGGCACGACCAGCCCGTTGGGCGTGTCGGCGGCGAAGCCGATGTGGCAGTACTTCTTCAGGGTCAGGTTCTCGCCGGTCGCGTCGAGCGAGGCGTTGAAATCCGGGAACTGCTTCAGCGCCGCGGCGCTGGCCTTGAGCAGGAACGCAAGCATGGTCAGCTTGATGCCGGACTTGGCCTTCTCCTGCTCCTTGTTGAGCTGCACGCGCAGCTCTTCCAGCTCGGTGATGTCGGCCTGGTCGAACTGGGTGACGTGCGGGATCATCGCCCAGTTGCGCGCCAGGTTGGCGCCGGAGATCTTCTTGATCCGCGACAGCGGCTGGGTCTCGACTTCGCCGAACTTGCCGAAGTCGACCTTCGGCCACGGCAGCAGGTTGAGGCCGCCGCCGGCCGCGGATGCGCCGGCCGCCGCCGGCACGCCGCCGGACAGCGCCGCCTTGACGTAACGCTGCACGTCTTCCTTCGAAATGCGACCGCCGCGCTCGCTGCCCTTGACCTGGGCCAGGTCGACGCCGAGCTCGCGCGCGAACAGGCGCACGGCCGGGCTCGCGTACGGCACCTGGTCGGGCAGCACGCTGGCCGCGCCGAATTCGACCGGCGGAGTACGCGGCGACTTGGCTTCCGCATCGCTGCCACCCTTGCCGGCCGGTGCGGCCTCCGCCTGCGCGATCTCGCGCCGGGCGATGCCGTCGGGTTCGGCGGCGACCGCCACCGGCTCGACCTTGGCGCCGGTCTCGGCCGCCTTCACCGGTGCCGGTGCGGACTCCGCCTTGGCCGGGGCAGGCGTGGCGGCCACGGCCGCGGCATCGCCGGCGACCTCGATCAGCGCGACCACGCTGCCTTCGGACAAGGTGTCGCCGAGCTTGACCTTGAGCTCCTTCACCACGCCGGCGAAGGGTGCCGGCACTTCCAGCGTGGCCTTGTCCGACTCCAGCGTGACCAGGCCCTGGTCCTTGGCCACGGTGTCGCCGGCGGCGACCAGGACTTCGATGACGGGGACGTCGCTGTAATCCCCGATGTCGGGGACGCGCGCTTCCTTGATTTCGGCCATGCCTGGACTCCGGCGGGGGATGCGGGGAAAGACCCCTATTGTGTCCGCCTGCGCCGCACCCGCCAACCTCCGTGGCCGCGACGGCGATGTCTCGCGGATTTGTCCCGGGACTGGTTTCAGAAGAGACCGAATCGGCTGGAAAGGCGCCCTTCAGTACGCGGGCGGATGTTGCTGTGCCCATTCGGTCACGGCCATCCCGGCGCATTCACCGCCCGGAATGCCGCGGGCCTACCCCGCCGACCCGCCCCACACCAGCCGCCGGAAATCGAAGCCCGCCTCGATCCGCGGCTTGACCACCTGGAAGAACGGCGAGACGTCGAAGTCGCGCGGCGTGTACAGGCTGTAGTGGCGGATGTGCAGGATTTCCTCGCGGGTGCGGCGTCCGGCGGCGGTGCCGATGTCGAGCAGTTCGATTTCCGGCAGGATCGGGTAGCGGATCGATTCGAACGCCTGCGCCAGCAGGGTCGAGCAGATCGCGCGGGTCGGCTCGCCGCTGCCCAGGGCGAGCATGCGCCGCTTCAGCGGATCGGGCACCGGCGGTTGCCACAGCAGGTAGCGCGCCAGGTCGAACCCGTTCTTCAGGTCATAGCGGTCGCCGACCCGGGCCAGCATGTAGCCGGCCACCCTGCCGATCTCCTCCGGCGCCAGGCCCACCGGGCGGCAGATCCGCGCGTGCAGCCCGGCGAATTCGCTGAGCGGCACCGTGCGCACGCCGGTGTGGATGTCGGCGTCCACGAACATCGGTTCGCCGCCGTCCTGCTCCACGCCCAGGCACAGCGCCGCGTGCGACCAGGTGGACTGGGTCAGGTACTTGATCGCGCTGGCGAAGCGGCTGGTGCCTTCGACCAGCAACACGTCGCCTCGGCGCAGGGTCGCGGCCAGCAGTTCCGGGCGGCTGCTGGGGCCGCGCGCGTAGCCTTCGCGCGGTTGCGCGAGGAAGCGCGCCAACCGCCCGCCGAGCATCGCCAACGCCATCGCGCTCCTCCGCCTCCGGCCCGGCGACAGGCTAACCGATGCCGCCCTGCCGCCCCCCCTGTAGGAGCCCACTTCAGGGGGCGACCCGACGGCCTGTCCGAAGCCTGCGCTGGACGCGGCCACTCCGGATGCGGCGCGTTGAACATGGCGTCACCGGGCGCCGTCGGGTCGCCCCCTGAAGTGGGCTCCTACAGGAGGCGCGCGGTCAGGAGTGGTCCAGCGGCGGCGCGCGCTCCGCGCCGACCACGCGTTCGCGGCGCAGCAGGTACAGCCCGCTGGCCACGATGATCGCCGCGCCGGTCCAGGTGGCCGCGTCGGGCAGCGTGCGCCACAGCAGCCAGTCCCAGCCGATCACCCAGACCAGGCCGGTGTATTCCAGCGGCGCGATCAGCGACGCGTCGCCGCGCATGAAAGCACTGGTCAGCGCGATCTGGCCGAATGCCCCGGCCAGGCCCATGCCCAGGATCAGCACTGCATGCTCCCAGCGCAGCGGCACCCAGCCCGGGATCGCCGCCAGGCCCGCGCCCACCGCCATGATCAGCAGGAACCACACCACCATCGACTGCGGCGTGTCGGTGCGGGTGAGCAGGCTCACCGTCACCGCGGCGATGGCGTAGGCGGTGGCTGCCAGCAGCACCATCAACCCCGGCAGCGAAATGAGCCCGTCCACGCCCGGCCGCAGCACCACGATCACCCCGACCAGCCCGATCGCGATCGCCGTCCAGCGCCGCGGCCCGACCTTCTCGCCCAGCAGCGGCACCGACAGCGCCGCCACCAGCAGCGGGGCGACGAAGTAGATGGTGTAGGCGGTGGACAGCGGCATCCGCTTCAGCGCGAACACGAAGCAGCCGATCATCGCCATGCCCAGCACGCCACGCAGCAGGTGCAGGCTCCAACGCACCGGCACGATCGAGCGCGGCCCGGCGGTGGCCAGCACCCACACCAGCACGAACGGCAGCGACGCCGCGCCGCGCAGCATCGTCACCTGCAGCGGCGGATAGTGCGCGGCCAGCAGCTTCATGCCCGCGTCCATCACCGTGAAGCTGGCGACGGCGGCGAGCATCCAGCCGGCGGCGGCCAGGGGGGAGCGCGAAGGCGGGGACATGCCGGCATTATCGCTTGGCGGCGATGGCCCCGGCAGCGGCGGCACGGCACGTGCGGCGCCGCGCGGGTGGCCTTTCCCCGCAGGCGGGCCATGGGCCGGGGTAAAATACGCGGCCCGTGCCCCACCGGAACCTGCCCATGCCCTCCTTCGATGTCGTCTCCGAAGTCGACACCCACGAACTGACCAACGCGGTCGACCAGGCCAGCCGCGAGCTGACCACCCGCTTCGACTTCAAGGGCGTGGACGCGAAGTTCGCGCTGGAAGACAGCGTGGTCAGCCAGTCCGCGCCCAGCGACTTCCAGCTCAAGCAGATGACCGACATCCTCAAGCAGCGGCTGACCGCCCGCGGGATCGACATCCGCTGCCTGGAATTCGGCGAGGTGGAAACCAACCTGGCCGGCGCGCGGCAGAAGGTCACGATCAAGCAGGGCATCGAGCGCGAGACGGCGAAGAAGATCCAGGCCTCGCTCAAGGACGCCAAGCTCAAGGTCGACAGCCAGATCAACGGCGACAAGCTGCGGGTGAACGGCAAGAAGCGCGACGACCTGCAGGAGGCGATCGCGCTGCTGCGCAAGGCCGACTTCGGCATCCCGCTGCAGTTCGAGAACTTCCGCGACTGAGCCGCCAACGATGAACGACGACGCCCCCTCCGGGCCCGGCGAAGAAGAAGCCATCGCCGCCACCCGCCGCTGGCTGGAGAAGGCGGTGATCGGGCTGAACCTGTGCCCGTTCGCCAAGGCGGTGTACGTGAAGGAGCAGGTGCGCCTGGTGTTCAGCGACGCGACCACGCCGGAACAGCTGGTCGAGCAGCTGGGCGAGGAACTGCTGCTGCTGCGCGACACCCCGGCCACCGAGGTCGACACCACCCTGCTGGTGCACCCGTACGTGCTGCAGGACTTCCTCGACTACAACGACTTCCTCGACCAGGCCGACACCCTGGTCGAGGTGCTGGAACTGGACGGAGTGCTGCAGGTGGCCAGCTTCCACCCCGACTACCAGTTCGCCGACAGCCGCCCGGACGACATCGAGAACTTCAGCAACCGCTCGCCCTTCCCCACCCTGCACCTGCTGCGCGAGGACAGCGTCAGCCGCGCGGTGGAGGTATACCCCGACGCGGACTCGATCGTGGAACGCAACTACGCCACGCTGCGCGAACTGGGCCCCGAAGGCTGGCGCAAACTGTTCGCCGACTGAAGAACGCCCGCTCCGCGCACGCTACACCGCCCCCCTGTAGGAGCCCACTTCAGGGGGCGACCCGACGCCGCACCCGAAGCGACATCCAACGCGGCTCCTGACAACGGCTGCGGCACACCGCTCCTCCCCACGCCACCGGGTCGCGGCTGAAGCCGCTCCTACAAAAGGCCCGCCAGCCGCGCTTCGAGCAGGCTCCTCGCCTCCCCCAGCGAAACGACGATGCGATGCCCCAGCGCGCGCACCGACTCGTCCGGCTCCAGCATGTCCGGCACCTGGATCGGGGTCATGCCTGCGGCCAGCGCCGCGCGCACGCCGGTGGGCGAATCCTCCAGCACCAGGCAGCGCGCAGGCACCACGCCCAGGGTCGAGGCGGCGAGCAGGTACACGTCCGGCGCCGGCTTGGGCCGCGGCACGTCGCTGCTGGTGCAGATCGCGTCGAAGTACGGCAGCAGGTTGGCCGCGGCCAGCTTGCGCATCGCCAGCGCCCTGCGGGTGGAGGTGGCCACCGCGCGCGGGATGCTTCGCGCGACCAGCAGTTCGAGCAGGTCGACGATCCCGGGGCGGTGGTCGATGCCGGCATCGGCGATCACGTCGTACTCCCGCTCCGAGCGCTGCAGCAGCTCGTCCGCCGCAGGCTCGCCGATCCGCTCCGCCAGCAGGCGCCGGCACTTGCCCTCGCCGCCGCCGATCATCTGCAGCCACAGCGCTTCGGGCAGGTCGTGGCCGAGTTCGCGCGCGACCCGCGCCATGCAGTCGTTGATCGCGCGCTCGCTGTCGAGCATCAGCCCGTCCATGTCGAAGATCACCGCCTCGGGCAGGAACGGCAGCGGTGCGGGCGTAGCGGTGGCCGGACTCATGCGGTCTCCGTGGAGAACAGGCGATCCAGGTCGGCGGCATCCAGCGCGCGCCACTGGCCCTCGGCCAGGTCGCCCAGGTCCAGTCCACCGACGCGCGGGCGATGCAGCGCCTCGACGTGGTTGCCGGTGGCGGCGAACATGCGCCGCACCTGGTGGTAGCGGCCCTCGTGCAGGGTCAGCCGCGCCTGGCGCGGACCGGGTACTTCCATCTGCGCCGGCAGCAGCGGCGTGTTTTCCGATTCCAGCAGCAGGGTGCCGCTGGCGAACAGCGCGGCCTCGTCGCCGCGCAGGTCGTGGGCGAGCGTGGCCTCGTAGACCTTGGGCAGCTTCGCTTTCGGCGAAACGATCCGGTGCAGCAGCATGCCGTCGTCGGTCAGCAGCAGCAGGCCGGTGGTGTCGCGGTCCAGCCGGCCGACCGTGGACAGCGCCGGATCGCGCAGGCGGAAGCGCGGCGGCAGCAGGTCGTAGACCACGCGCCCGCGGTCCTTGCTCGAACAGGTGCAACCGGCCGGCTTGTTGAGCACCAGCACCAGCCCCTGCGGCGGATCCAGCGGCTCGCCGTCCACGCGCACGTTGTCGTGCTCCAGCGGATCGTCGGCGTACAACACCTCGCCGGCGGCGTCGGTGACGCGGCCCTCGCGGAACATCCAGGCCACTTCCTTGCGGCTGCCGTAGCCCAGGTTGGCCAGGTGCTTCACCAGCTTCATCGACTTGGCCATGCTCAGCTCCTCACCGCTTCGATCACCTTGAACCCGCCGCCTTCGGCCAGCACGCGCTGCGTGGCGAACGCCGCCGCCAGGGTCGCCTCGTACGGCAGGTGGCGGTTGGCCACCAGCAGCAGGCGACCACCGCGGCGCAGCGACTGCGCCGCCACTTCGATGAAACGCTGGCCCAGCTCGGGGCGGTCGCCACGGTCGTGGGCGTGGAACGGCGGATTGCTGACGATGAAGTCGTAGCCGCCTTCGGGCAGGCCGGTGGTGACGTCGTGCCAGTGGAAGCCCAGCGCCACGCGCGATGCGTGCGGCGCCAGGTTGGCGCGCGCCAGTTCCAGCGCGCGCGCCTCGGCTTCGTACAGGTCCAGCGCCTGCACGCGCGGCGCGCGCGCGAGCACTTCGTCGGCCAGGTAGCCCCAGCCGGCACCGAGGTCGGCGCCACGCCCGGCAAGGTCGGCCGGCAGCTGCGCGGCCAACAGCGCCGAGGCGGCGTCGATGCGATCCCAGGCGAACACGCCCGGGCGGCTGCTGTAGCGCCCGCCGAGGATCGGCCGCGGCGCGTCGGCCGCGCGCCAGCGCTGCAGCAGCGCCGCGTCGTGGCTGCCGTCCAGCGGCGGCGTCCAGAACACCCGGCAGTGGAACTTGGTGGCGCTGCCGGCCAGGCCGGCCAGCTGCTGCAGGTCGCGCTCGCGCGATTTCGCGCCTTCGTCGTTGGCCACCGCGGCGACCACGCGCGCGCCGGGCGCGGCCAGTTCGACCGCGCGCGCCAGCAGCGCCTGCGCCTCGTCGCGCTGGCGCGGCGGCAGCACCAGCACCAGCGATGCATCGCCGCTGCCATCCAGTTCCGGTTCCACCTCCAGCCCGGCCGCGCGCAGGCCGTCGGCCAGCGGCTTGAAGCCCTGTTCGCAGCGCAGGCCGTGCAGCGGGTGCTGGCGCAGCGGCCAGCCGTCGCGCGCGCGCAGGAAGGCGATCGTGCCCTGGGCCGGCCATGGCAGGGTGCCGCCATCGAATGGCAGCAGCAGCGCCTTCAGGGGAGCGTCGTCGTGGCTCACGGGGGAAAAACCGCGGGAAAGGACCGGCATTATCCGCCATCGCGGCGGGCAAGGCCCCGCGGGCAGGCGGGCCACCGCGCGGCCGCGCCGATCCGGCCGCGGCCTGACCCAGGTCAAGGTGGCGACGCGCCGGTTGCTTGATCGTGCAGCCATCCCCACATCGGTCCATGCATGGATGGCAACCTGCCAGCGCTGGAAATCGACGGTGCCATGGTCGCCCGCGAACTCGGCCTGGACGTGGACGGGTTCCGCCGGCTGATGGACGACGGCAAGGTCAGCGTGCTGTGCGAGCGCGGCACCGGCGAGGACGCCGGACTGTACCGGGCCTCGTTCTATTACCGCGGACGGCGCGCGCGCTTCGTGGTCGACGCCGGCGGCAGGCTGGTCGACGCGTCCTGACGCCCGCCCACGCAGCCGCGGGTATGCTTGCCCCGCACCGTCCATGCCCGCGGACCCCATGACCCGCCATCTGCTGAAAGCCCTGCTCGCCCTTTCCCTGTGGCTGCCCGCGTGCGTATCCGCGGCCGCGCGGGAGGCCGCGCCGATCACGGTCTACGCTGCCGCCAGCCTGAAGGAATCGCTCGACGAATCGGTGGCGGCCTGGCGCAAGGCCGGCGGCCAGCCGGTGGTGGTGTCGTACGCAGGCAGCTCCGCGCTGGCGCGCCAGATCGAACAGGGCGCGCCGGCCGACGTGTTCTTCGCTGCCGACACCGACTGGATGGACTACCTGCAACAGCGCGGCCTGGTCGATGCCAGCACGCGCCGCAACCTGCTGCACAACACCCTGGTGCTGGTGGCGCCGGCCGGCAGCACGATCGCGCCGGTGGCGCTGAAGCCGGGCGTGGACATCCCCGCGCTGCTCGGCGGCGGCCGCATCGCGCTGGGAATGACCTCCAGCGTGCCGGCCGGCAAGTACGCGCGCGCGGCGTTCACCTCGCTCGGCGTCTGGGACCAGGTCGCGCCACGCGTGGCCGAAAGCGAGAACGTGCGCGCGGCGGTGATGTTCGTGGCGCGTGGCGAAACGCCGCTGGGCGTTGTCTACGGCACCGATGCGAAGGCCGAGCCGCGCGTGCGCGTGGTCGGTACATTCCCGGCAGGCAGCCATCCGGAGATCGTGTATCCGGTCGCGCGGCTGAAGGACAGCACGCATCCCGGCGCCAAAGCGTTCGTGGAATGGCTGGCCGGTCCGCAGGCGTCGGCGATCTTCAAGGCGCGTGGCTTCACCACGGCCGACTGAAACCCGGCACCGGCGGCGGGTCGATCCTCCGCCCCGGCGTCGCCCATCGGCTCAGCCGCGGTATTCCAGCGGCACCCGCTTCCCCGCGCACAGCAGGCGGTAGCTGCTGGTCTGGCTGTGGGCCACCACCTGCGCGGCCGGCACCTGCTTGCCCCACAGTTCCACGCGGCTGCCGACGCCCGCTTGCGGGTGCGCGGTCAGGTCCACGGTGAGCATGTCCATCGACACCCTTCCCACCAGGTGGCCGGGGCGGCCGTCGATCGCCACCGGCGTGCCGTTGACCGCGAACTGCGGGTAGCCGTCGGCGTAGCCCATCGCGACCACGCCGATCCGGGTCGGCGCGTCGGTGACGAAACGCGCGCCATAGCCGACCGGCTCGCCAGCGGGCAGCTCGCGCACGGCGATCACTTTCGATTCCAGGGTCATCACCGGGCGCAGCTGCGCGGCGGACGGATGCGCCGGATCGGCGAACGGCGACACGCCGTAGAGCATCAGCCCCGGGCGCGCCCATCCGGCGCGCGCCTGCGGCCAGCCGAGCAGCGCCGGCGAATTGCACAGGCTGCTTTCGCCGGGCAGGCCGGCGGTGGCGGCGGCGAAGGCGTCGAGCTGTTCGGTGGTGCGCGTGCAGTCCGGTTCGTCGGCGCGGGCGAAGTGGCTCATCTTCACCAGCGCGCCCACGTGCGGCAGGGCGCGCAGGCGCTGCCAGGCATCGCGGTAGTCGCGCGGCTCCAGGCCGACGCGGTGCATGCCCGAATCCAGCTTCAGCCACACGTCGACCGGCTTCGGCAGCGGCGTGCGCTCCAGCGCCTCGACCTGCCAGGGCGCATGGACCACGGTCCACAGGTCGTGGTGGACGATGAGCGCCAGTTCGTCGGCGTCGAAGAAACCTTCCAGCAGCAGGATCGGCTTGCCGATGCCGGCTTCGCGCAACGCCAGCGCTTCCTCGATGCAGGCCACGGCAAAACCGTCGGCCTCGGCCTCGAGCGCGGCGGCGCAACGCAGCGCGCCGTGGCCGTAGGCGTCGGCCTTGACCACCGCCAGCGCGCGGCCACCGCCATCATCCCCGCCACAAAGCCGGCGTGCCAGGCGGTAGTTGTGGCGCAGGGCGTCGAGGTCGATGAGGGCGCGGGCGGGGCGCATCAGGGCTGCGGATCCGGTAACGGGCTGTGATGAAGCGTTTCGCGGCGACGACAGGAGGACTGGCCGTCGCCGCGGCCGCCGGTATCAGCCGATTGTCGCCGGAACCGGCCCGGAGCGGTCGGCGGACGCGCTAGCGCCGCGGCCGTAGCGCGAGATGTCCAGGCCTTCGCGGCGGATGCCGGTGGGGCGGTGGGCGATCACATCGGCCAGGTAGCGGCCCGAGCCGCAGGCCATGGTCCAGCCCAGGGTGCCGTGGCCGGTGTTGAGGAACAGGTTGCGCAGCGCGGTGGCACCGACCACCGGGGTGCCGTCGGGCGTGGCCGGGCGCAGGCCGGTCCAGAACTCGGCGCGGGCCAGGTCGCCGCCGCGCGGATACAGGTCGTTGACCACCTTCTCAAGGGTGGCGCGCCGGCGCGGGTCCAGCGACAGGTCGTAGCCGGAGACCTCGGCCATGCCGCCGACGCGGATGCGGCGGTCGAAGCGGGTGATCGCGATCTTGTAGCTCTCGTCGAGCACGGTGGAGGTCGGCGCCATCGCCGCGTCCACGATCGGGATGGTCAGCGAATAGCCCTTCAGCGGGTACACCGGCAGGCGGATGCCCAGCGGCGCGAGCAGCTTCGGCGACCAGCTGCCCAGCGCCAGCACGTAGCGGTCGGCGGTTTCCAGCCGGCCATCGATGCGCACGCCGGTGACGCGCTCGCCGTCGGCCTCGATCGCCTCGATGTGGGCGCCGTAGCGGAACTCCACGCCCTTCAGCTTCGCCAGCGCGGCCAGGCGCTCGCAGAACAGCTGGCAGTCGCCGGTCTGGTCGCCGGGCAGGCGCAGGCCGCCGACCAGGGTGTCGCCGGCCGCGGCCAGCGCCGGTTCGACCCGGGCGATGCCGTGGCGGTCGAGCACCTCGTACGGCACGCCGGCCTCCTCGAGCACGGCGATGTCGCGCGCGGCGGCGTCGAGCTGGGCCTGGGTGCGGAACAGCTGGGTCGTGCCCAGGCGGCGGCCTTCCCAGCCCAGCCCGGTCTCCATCCGCAACTCGTCCAGGCAGTCGCGGCTGTACTCGGCCAGGCGGACCATGCGCTCCTTGTTCACCGCATAGCGCGAGGCGGTGCAGTTGCGCAGCATCTGCGCCAGCCACAGGTACTGCCCGGGATCGAGCGTGGGCCTGATCGCCAGCGGCGCGTGCTTCTGGAACAGCCACTTGATCGCCTTCAGCGGGATGCCCGGGGCCGCCCACGGCGAGGCGTAGCCCGGCGAGATCTGACCGGCGTTGGCATAGCTGGCCGCGCGCGCCGGACCCGGCTCGCGGTCGACCACGGTCACTTCGAACCCGGCGTTGGCCAGGTACCACGCGCTGGTCACGCCGATCACGCCACTGCCCAGAACCAGAACCCGCTGCATCGCCCTACCCTCGGTTTAGGGGCTTCCACTGCCTGAACAGGGTGGCCGCCGACAAGGTGCGCAGTATATGGACGAATATGTGGTTGTTTTTTCTGTTTTATCATCATGTTAAGGTGGATTCACCTTAACAACCCGGCACGTCACGGAGGTTTTCCCATGGCCGACCGCGCCGCCCGCCCGCAGCCCGCCCGCCACCGCGACCTGGACCGGATCGACCGCCACATCCTGCGCATCCTGCAGCAGGAAGGACGGATCTCGTTCACCGAACTGGGCGAGCGCGTCGGGCTGTCGACCACGCCCTGCACCGAGCGCGTGCGCCGGCTGGAACGCGACGGGGTGATCGAGGGTTACTACGCGCGGCTCAATCCGCAGGCGCTCAAGGCCGGGCTGCTGGTGTTCGTGGAAATCAGCCTGGCGTACAAGTCCGGCGACATCTTCGAGGAGTTCCGCCGCGCGGCGCTGAAACTGCCCAACGTGCTGGAGTGCCACCTGATGTCGGGCGACTTCGACTACCTGATCAAGGCGCGCATCTCGGAGATGGCCTCGTACCGCAAGCTGCTGGGCAGCAGCCTGCTGACCCTGCCGCACGTGCGCGAGTCCAAGAGCTACATCGTGATGGAAGAGGTCAAGGAGACGCTGGCGCTGGCGGTTCCGGACTGAGCGAAAAAAGGGGACGGAGGCAATTAAGCGCTGTGCGCTTAATTGCCTCCGTCCCCTTTTTTGTCCCCTTTTTTACTCGGCCCAGCGCGTCGCCGAGGCCGTCTTCGGCAGCACCTGCGCCGACATCGGGCGGTCGTGTTCGAGCAGGCCGATGGCGTCGGCCAGGATCGCGGCGGCTTCGCGCTGCAGCGGGTCCGGGCGCTTCTCGGCGGCCTTCTCGCGGGCAGCGTCGCGAACCACGTCGCGCTCGTTGGCGGTGAGGCCGTCGTCGGTTTCTTCGGCCAGCGGGTCCAGGTCCAGGCCCTTCTCCTTGCGGATCGCCTGGCGCTCCTTGCGCTGGGCTTCCTGGCGCTCGCGCTCGGCGCGGCGCTCGGCCTCGTTCAGCGAGAGGTACTTCTTCGCCGCCTCGGCGCGGTAGTGGGCCACGTCCTCGCTCCACCACTGGAACTCCAGGTCGTCGGCGATGCGCGTGGCATGCATCTGCTGCAGCTGCGGCAGCATCGGCGCGAAGTTGCCGTAGCGCGCGTGCGGCACGCCGGTGATCCGGGTCCACGGCAGGGCGTTGTCGTAGGTGCTCTCGCCGAACTCGTTGGCGTCCACGCTCAGCGGGTAAGCGATGTCCGGGACCACGCCCTTGTGCTGGGTGCTGCCACCGTCAGCGCGGAAGAACTGGGCGATGGTCAGCTTCACCTGGCCGTAGCGCGGGCCTTCGTTGGCCGCCGGCCAGCGGTCCAGGTCGAGCAGGTTCTGCACCGTGCCCTTGCCGAAGGTGGTCTCGCCGATGATCAGCGCGCGGCCGTAATCCTGCATCGCGCCGGCGAAGATCTCCGAGGCCGAGGCCGAACCACGGTTGACCAGCACCGCCAGCGGGCCCTCCCAGGCCACGCCGGCCTGGCGGTCGCTGTACACCTGCACGCGGCCACCGGATTCGCGCTGCTGCACCACCGGGCCCTGGTCGATGAACAGGCCGGTGAGCTGCACCGCCTCGTCCAGTGAACCGCCGCCGTTGTTGCGCAGGTCCAGGACCACGCCATCCACGCCCTTCTGCTTGAACTCGCCCAGCAGGCGCGCCACGTCGCGGGTAGCGGAGGTGTAGTCGTCGCCGTTGCGGCGACGGCCTTCGAAGTCCTGGTAGAAGGTCGGCAGCTCGATCACGCCGATCACCCGCGCGGGCATGCCGTCCTGCGCCGGGATCGTGTAGGTCTTGCTCTTGGCGGCCTGCTCCGCCAGTTCCACCCGCTGGCGGACCAGGGTCACGGTGCGGTGTTCGCCGTCGATGCCGCCCTCGGCCGGGATGTATTCGAGCTTGACCGGGGTGCCCTTGGAGCCGCGGATCTTTGCGACCACGTCGTCGATGCGCCAGCCGATCACGTCCTCCAGCGCGCCGTTGCGGCCCTGGCCGACGCCGACGATGCGGTCGCCCGCCTTCAGCGTGCCGTCCAGCGCGGCCGGCCCGCCGGGGATGATCTCGCGGATGATGATGAAATCGTCCTGGCGCTGCAGCTGCGCACCGATGCCTTCCAGCGACAGCGACATGGCCTGGTTGAAGTTCTCGGCGCTGCGCGGGTTGAAGTAGTCGGTGTGCGGGTCCACCGAGGCGGTATATGCGTTGAGGAACAGCGAGAACACATCCTCGCTCTTCAACTCGTCCACCGAACGGGCGATCTGCTGGTAGCGCTTGTCCAGGGTCTTGCGGATCTCCGCCGGCTCCTTGCCGGCGAGCTTGAGCCGCAGCCAGTCGTTCATCACCGACTTGCGCCATATCGCGTCAAGCCCGGCGGTGTCGGCGGCCCACGCCGCGTCCTCGCGGTCGTATTCCCAGCGCTTGTCGCCGGTGAAGTCGAAGTCCTCCCCGAGCAGCTTGCGCGCGTGGGCCACGCGCTGGGCCACGCGCTCGCGGTAGACGGCGAACATCGCGTAGGCCGAGGAAGGATCGCCCTCGCGCACGGCGTCGGCCATGCGGTCTTCGTAGGGCTGGAAGCGGGCGATGTCGGCGGCGGTGAAGAACTGCTTGTTGCCGTCCAGCGCCTCGAGGTAGCGGCGGAAGATGTCCTCCGACAGCGCGTGGTCGGCCGGGCGCGGGCGATAGGCCAGGCGGCTGTCGGACAGCGCGCCGTAGACCATCCTGGACACAGTAGCCTGGTCGGCGGTGGGCGCGATCGCCACCGGCTCGCCGTCGGCGCGCGCCAGCAGCGCGAGCGGGACGGCCAGCAGGAGGGCGGCAAACAGGGACAGCGTGCGGGCGGATCGGCGGGTCATGTAGGGGCTCGTGGCCGGCGCGGCGCCGGTCGGATCAGGCTGGTCGGGGGCTGTGACCGCCGCCAGTGCCGGAAGTTGCAGGCACGTGGGCGTACGGTCAGCTTCAGGCTAGCGGTGGCGGCGTAGGGAAAAGTGAACACCGCGCCGCGATGCGATGCCGCGCGGCGCGGATCAGGCGCCGACGCCGGCACCGGCCGCCTGGCGGTCGGCGTGGTACGACGAACGGACCATCGGCCCGGAGGCGACGTGGCTGAAGCCCAGGGCGTAGCCGTAGTCCTCCAGCGCCTTGTATTCCTCCGGCGTCCAGTAGCGCATCACCGGGTGGTGGTGTGCGGTCGGCTGCAGGTACTGGCCGATGGTGATCATTTCCACATCGTGCGCACGCAGGTCGCGCAGGGTGGCCTGGACCTGCTCCATGGTCTCGCCCAGGCCGAGCATGATCCCGGACTTGGTCGGGATCGACGGGTGCTGCGCCTTGAACTTCTGCAGCAGGGTCAGCGACCACTGGTAGTCGGCGCCCGGGCGCACGTTCGGATACAGGTCCGGTACCGTCTCGATGTTGTGGTTGAACACGTCCGGCGGATTGACCGCAAGGATCTCCAGCGCACGGTCCATGCGGCCCTTGCCGCGGAAGTCCGGGGTCAGGATCTCGATCCGGGTGCCCGGGGCGCGTTCGCGGATGGCCGCGATGCAGTCGACGAAATGCTGGGCGCCGCCGTCGCGCAGGTCGTCGCGGTCGACGCTGGTGACCACCACGTAGCGCAGGCCCATGTCGGCCACGGTGTTGCCCAGGTTCGCCGGCTCGCTGGCATCCGGCGGCTTCGGCCGGCCATGGGCGACGTCGCAGAACGAGCAGCGGCGGGGGCAGACCTCGCCCAGGGTCATGAAGGGGGCGGGGCCGTGGCCGAAGCATTCGTGGATGTTCGGGCAGCTGGCCTCCTCGCACACGGTGACCAGGCGGTTCTCGCGCAGCTTGGCCTTGAGGTTGGCCACCGCGTTGCCGGACGGGATCCGCACCCGGATCCACGACGGCTTGCGCAGCACCGGCGCATCGGCGAACTGCACCGGCGAACGGCCGATCTTGTCGCCACCCAGCTGCTTGGCCCCGGCCTGCAGCGGTGCCGGCGCGGCGTCGGTTTCGGACAGGACCTGGAGCGGGATGGTGCGGGGGGCGGGGGCAGTCATGGCGCCTATTGTAGAGCGGGGCCCGACCCGCTGCCCGGCCCTGGCGGATCCACGGGCGCAACGCTGGCGGCGGCGGGTGGAACGGCGCCGCAACCCGGCGCGGCGCTCTTCACTGTAGGAGCCCGCATGAGGGCGACCCGATGGCGCCTCCGGAGACGGTGTTCAACGCAGCGGATCCAGGCTGTCGCGTTGAGCGCCGCCCCAGCAGGTGCCACCGGGTCGCCCTCATGCGGGCTCCTACAACAGGGCTGCGGGAAGACCAGGCTGGGGGTGCAGGTCCAGGCCGAACTGGCGGGCGATCTGCGCCAGCAGCACCGGCTTTACCGCGTCCATCCCCGAGGGTCCGCCCAGGTCCTGCAGCGAGGTCACCTGCAGGCCCTGGTAGCCGCAGGGGTTGATCCGGTGGAACGGTTCCAGGTCCATGCCGATGTTGAAGGCCAGGCCGTGGAAGGTGCAGCCGCGGCGCACGCGGATGCCCAGCGCGGCGACCTTGGCCGCGCCCACGTACACGCCCGGCGCGCCTTCGCGGCGCTCGGCGCCGATGTTCCACTCACCGAGGGTGTCGATGATCGCCTGCTCGATCCGGCACACGTACTCGCGCACGCCGATGCCGAGCCGGCGCAGGTCCAGCAGCGGGTACAGCACGATCTGGCCGGGGCCGTGGTAGGTCACCTGGCCGCCGCGGTCCACGTGCAGCACCGGGATGTCGCCGGGGGCGAGCACGTGCTCGGGCTTGCCGGCCTGCCCCAGGGTGAACACCGGCTCGTGCTCGACCAGCCACAGTTCGTCGACGCTGTCCTCGCCGCGCGCATCGGTGAAGCGTTGCATCGCCCGCCACACCGGCTCGTAGGCCTGGCGGCCGAGGTCGAAGCAGCGCGCGGGCAGCGGCGCACGCTCCGGCACCGCACCGGAAGTGCAGGCCGGCGCGGTGGCGCTCACAGCGTCCACTTCACCTCGGGGTGGTCGCGCAGGGCCGCGTGCGCGGCGTCGTACTGCTCGCGGCTCAGCGCGCGGAAGCCGATGCGCACGGACACGTACTTGCCGTTGGAGGAATGCTTCCACTGGATGCTTTCCTCCAGCACCTCCACGCCGGCCTGGAGCAGCAGCCGGGGCAGTTCGCTCTCCAGGCCGATGCCGGCCGCGCCCATCGCGCTGAGCTCGAAGGTGCCGGGGAACTGGAAGCCGTGCTCGGGGTTGTCGGACTTGATTTCCATGGGCCGTCAGTCCGCTTCCCACCACATCCAGAACGCATCCCACAGGCGCTTGAAGAAGCCGGCTTCCTCGACCGCGCTGGCCGCCACCAGCGGCGCCTGCGCCACGACCTGGCCGTCCAGCGACACCTTCACCGTGCCGATCTCCTGGCCGGCGGCGATCGGGGCGACCAGCGACTTCGGCACTTCCATCGCCGGCTTCAGGTCCGGGTAGCGGCCGCGCGGGACGCTCACCAGCAGCGGCTGCGCAACGCCCAGCTGGACCTGGTCGGCCTTGCCCTTCCACACCTTCAGCTGCGCCACCGGCTTGCCCGGCTCGTACAGCTTGTGGGTCTCGTAGAAGCGGAAGCCCCAGTTGAGCAGGGCCAGGCTGTCGTCGGCGCGCTGGCGCTCGGAGCTGGAGCCCATCACCACCGCGACCAGGCGCTGGTCGTCGCGCTTGGCCGAGCTCATCAGGCAGTAGCCGGCGCCGGAATGGTGGCCGGTCTTGATCCCGTCCACGCTCGGGTCGCGCCACAGCAGCAGGTTGCGGTTCGGCTGATTGATGCCGTTGACGGTGAATTCCTTGACGCTGTTGAACGCGTAGGTCTCCGGGTAGTCGCGGATGAAGGCGCGGCCCAGCAGGGCCAGGTCGTGGGCGGTGCTGTAGTGCTCCGGCGCCGACAGGCCGTGGGCGTTGACGAAGTGGCTGTTGTTCATGCCGATCTTCGCCGCGTAGCTGTTCATCAGGTCGGCGAACGCCTCCTGGGTGCCGGCGACGTGCTCGGCCAGGGCGATGGCGGCGTCGTTGCCGGACTGCACGGCCATGCCCTTTTCCATGTCGCGCAACGGCGCGCGCTGGTTGACCGGGAAGCCGCTGAAGCTGCCGTCGGTACGGGCGCCGCCCTCGCGCCAGGCGCGCTCGCTCATCAGCACCTGGTCGTCGGGCGAGACCTTGCCGGCGGCGATCTCGGCAGCGACCACGTAGGCGGTCATCACCTTGGTGATGCTGGCCGGCTCGACCCGGACGTCGGCGTTCTCGCCGGCCAGCACCTGGCCGGTGGCGTAGTCCATCACCAGCCAGGCGCTGGACCGGGCGGGCCTCGGCGCTTCGGGGATGGAGACGGTGGCGGGCGTGGCGGCTGCCGCTTGCGGGGCCGGTGCCTGGGCAAGGGCCAGGCCGATCGAGAAGGTGGTGGCCAGCGCGGCGGCGGCGAGGCGGAACTTCATGCGGGTGGGAACTCCTGCGGGAACGGCGGCGCAGCCACCGGCGATGGGAACGGATGCGCCGGACACCGGCGCCACACGCGGGACATTGTACGGGGCGGCCTCCGGCGCGGGCCGCCGGACGGCGGCGTCATTCACGGACCAGTTGCGGCGTCCCGAATCCCAGACCGGCGATGCGGCTGGCAAGTTCCATCGCATCGCCACCTTCCGGCGCCACCCGCAGCCGCCAGAACGTGCGGCCGCCGGCGACCACGTCGTCGAGGCGGGCGCCGGCGATGCCGGCCGCGAGCAGCCGCTCCAGCGCGCGGCGGGCGTTGTCCAGGTTGCTGAAGCTGGCCACCTGCAGCTCCGCGCCGCCGTCACCGGCGGAGGGGCTGACCGTGCGGCTGGCCGCCGCCGGACCCGCGGTGGCCGGTGCCGCCGGGCCGTAGCTGCCGGACTGCGCCACGCCCACCGCGACCTGCGTGGGCATGCCGCCCGCTGCGCCGCCGCCGCCAGCCATGGCCACGGCCGGGGTGGAAGCCGCAGCCATGGCGATGCCCGGTCGTGCCGGTTCATCGGCGGCAACTACGCCCTGCGACGGGACCGGCGGCGTCGACGCGGCCGACGCGGCCGGCGGCAAGGCCTGCACCAGGTTGTCCAGCCCGGTGGGCGGTAGCGCCACCGTGTCCGGTGCGGCCGAAGCGACCGATGCGGCGGCGGCACGTGTTGGCGATGCGGGCGTGGAAGCGGACGCGACGCGCGGCGCATCGGCATCGCCCGGGGCCAGCGCGCGCACTTCGACCCAGCCGGTGCCGCGGGCGACGATGCCCAGCTTCACCGCCGCCGCGTAGCTGAGGTCGATCACCCGGCCCTCGTGGAACGGCCCGCGGTCGTTGACCCGCACCACCACCGACTGGCCGTTGTCCAGGTTGGTGACCCGGGCGAAGCTGGGCAGCGGCAGGGTCTTGTGCGCGGCGGTGAAGGCGTACATGTCGTACACCTCCTGGTTGGAGGTGCGGCGGCCGTGGAACTTGGCGCCGTAGTACGAAGCGGTGCCCTTCTCGCTGTAGCCGCGGGTGCGGTCCATCACGTGGTACTGCTTGCCCAGCACCGTGTACGGCGAGCGGTTGCCCACCGGCGAGCGCGGTTCGTCGGTGACCACCGGCTCGGGGATGCAGGCCACGTTGGGCACGTAACTGGGCGTGGTGTCCTTCACCCCGGGCTTGTACAGGCCTCCGGCGGTGTAGTGGCCGCGGGTCGAAGGATCCTCCTGCGCGGCCGCGTAGGGCGAGGTGCCGTTGCAGCCGGCCTGCGCCGTGCCCGCGGCCTGCCCCGCCTGCTTGCCGGCGACCGGCTTTCCGTCCGCCTTGTCCTGCTTCTTCGGCGTGCTGCCGCAGGCGGCCAGCGCCAGCACCGCCAGCAGCACCGCCCCGGCCCGCAGCGTGCGCGGCAGGGCGGCGTTCATGCCGGCGGGATGTCGCGGCCGGCGATGGCCTGCGAGAGCTGGAACACGGCCATCGCGTACATCTTCGAGATGTTGTAGCGGGTGATGGCGTAGTAGTTCTGGAAGCCGAGCCAGTACTGCGGGCCGGCGCTGCCTTCCAGCGACACCGGCGTGGCGGCCAGGCCGGCGGGCACCGCCTGCTGCGGCGCGTAGCCGCGCGCGGCCAGGTCGGCCAGGCTGTGGGTCGGGGTCCAGTCCTCGGGATTGAACGGCTCGCGGCCGGCGGCCAGCGTGGCCGGCACCGCGACCGGGCCACCGGGCACCCAGCCGCCCCGCTCCAGGAAATAGTTGGCGACCGAAGCGAACACGTCGTCGAGGCTGTTGAACAGGTCGCGGCGGCCGTCGCCATCGCCGTCCACCGCGAACTGGCGGTAGCTCGACGGCATGAACTGGCCCAGGCCCATCGCCCCGGCGTAGCTGCCCTTGAGCGTGGCGATGTCCAGCTTCTCCTCGCGGCCCAGCGCGAACAGCTGCGCCAGTTCGTCGCGGAAGAACAGTTCGCGCCGCACTTCGCGTTCGAGCTTGGCCGGGTCGCCGCTGCGCGGGTAGCGGAACGCCAGCGTGTACAGCGCGTCGAGCACCGAGTAGCGGCCGGTGTTGCCGCCGTAGCTGGTCTCCACGCCGATGATCGCCACGATCAGCTCGGCCGGGACGCCGGTGTTCGCCTGCACCTTCTCCAGTGCGGCGCGGTTCTGCGCCATGAACGCGCGGCCGCCGTCGATGCGCGCCTGGGTGATGAACATCGGCCGGTATTCGTGCCACGGCTTGACCCGCTCGGCCGGGCGCGACATCGCCGCGACCACCGAGTCGAGGAACTGCGCGCGGGCCAGGGTCGCTTCGATTTCCGCGGCGGGGATGCCGAAGCGCCTGGAGGTGTCGCGGACGAAGTTGGCGCGCGCGGTCTCGAACGGGACCGGGGTGAGGTCCACCGCCGGGGCGGCGGTCTTCTCCGGCGCGGCTTCGGCCGGCACCGCGGCGTCCTGCTTGGCAGTCACGGCATTCGAAGGAGGAGAGGCCACCTTGGCCTCCTTCGGCACGCAGCCGAGGAGGACGAGGGCAAGCAGGCCGGTCAGTGCGGGCTTCGTCATTGGCGGCAGGTTAGCACCGTGCGCAAACCCGCGGAACCGGCGGTTTTTTGCAGTCGGCGCGTTGTCGATGGCGTCGCCTATGCGGGCGCGGTGGCGATCGCGCGCGCGGGGCGCGGTGGCGCGTGGGGCGCGCGGGGTACTCGCGCGTTGGGGGCGCGGGGCGCCGGTCGTGGAGGCCTCCGCAGGCGAATGTCCCCCGGCGACGGCCTGCGGTCGCCGCCTCCTCCTTGAATTCGCCCGCGGAGGCCTCCACGCCCGTCGTTCCAACGTATGCGGCGGCTCTTCTGTAGGAGCCCACTTCAGGGGGCGACCCGATGAGGGTGGAGGTGCGGTGTCCAACGCGACCTCATCCGGAAACTTCGCGTTGAAAACGGCGTGTTCCAGCGGCGTCGGGTCGCCCCCTGAAGTGGGCTCCTACAGTGGCTTGGCAGGCGAACTGCGGGCCGTTGCTAGCGGTAGCCGTGCACCGGGCGGTGGCTGCGCACGGCCATCACCAGGCCCAGGCCGGCGAGCAGGGATACCGCCGAGGTGCCGCCGTAGCTGAGCAGCGGCATCGGCACGCCCACCACCGGCAGCAGGCCGGAGACCATGCCGCCGTTGACCAGCACGTAGACGAAGAACGCCAGGCCCAGCGAGCCGGCGAGCAGGCGCGAATAGGTGTCGCGCGCTTCCATCGCGATCCACAGGCAGCGGCCGACCACGAACAGGTACAGCGCCAGCACCGTGGCGACCCCCAGCCAGCCGAACTCCTCGCTGAGCACGGCGAAGATGAAGTCGGTGGTCTGCTCGGGAATGAAGTTCAGGTGCGACTGGCTGCCCTCGCCCCAGCCCTTGCCGGTGAGCCCGCCCGAGCCGATCGCGATCTTGGACTGGATGATGTTCCAGCCGGTGCCCAGCGGATCGCGCTCCGGTTCGAGGAAGGTGAGGATGCGGTCCTTCTGGTACGGCCGCAGCAGCCAGATCCAGGCCACCGGGGCGACCGCGGCCACGCCGCCCACCGCCACCCCGACCCACCACCACGGCAATCCGGCCAGCAGCAGCGCGAACACGCCGCTGGCGGCGATCAGCATCGCGGTGCCGAAGTCCGGCTGCAGCAGGATCAGCCCGGTCGGCACCGCGATCAGCACGCCGGCGGCCAGCACCGTGCCGATACGCGGCGGCAGCGGCTGCATGTGCAGGTACCAGGCGACCATCATCGGCAGGGTGATCTTCAGCAGCTCCGACGGCTGCAGGTAGAACACGCCCAGGTCGAGCCAGTGGCGGCCATGCTTGCCGGTGCCCACCAGCAGCACCGCGACCAGCGGCAGCAGCGCCAGCGCATAGATCGCCGGCGACCAGGCGCGCAGGCGGATTACCGAGACCCGCGACAGCGCCCACATCGCCAGCAGGCCGACCGCGAAGCGCGCGCCCTGGGCCTTGATCAGCGCCGGGCCGGCACTGGCGCCACCGGCGCTGTACAGCACCGCCAGGCCGAAGCCCATCAGTGCGGCCAGGGCCAGCAGCAGCGGCCAGTCCAGCGTGCGCGTCGCACGCCCGGCCAGGTCCAGCAGCCAGCGCAGGAAATCCCTCACTGCCCGTCCCCTTCGTCGTCATCGCGAGGCGGCGCGGAGGATGCCGGTGGCGTCGCGCCGGCAGGCGGAGTGGCGGCAGGCCGGCCATCGCTTCGCGGCGGCGCCGGTACCGCCGGCGCGGTGGGTGCATGGAGCCGCCCCCAGGCAGCAAAGCTGTTCGCGGCCGGGTTGCGGTCGGATTCGACGATCGGCGTGCGCTGCGGGCCGGTGGCCACGGCGACCTGCGTGATGTCGGCGGATGCGGGGGCTTCGCCGGTCGCCGGCACCGCGGGGGCCTGGCCCGGCGCCTGTGCGGGCGACGCCACGTCGGTGCCCGACGGCGCAGCGGATAGCGCCGCCGCGTCCGCTTCCGGATGCACGCCCTGCAGCGCCGCCTGCACGCAGGCGACGTCGCCTTCGGCGCAGTCGACCTTCACCACCACGCCATCGATCGGCTCCAGCCCCTCCGGCAGCTTGCCCAGCAGCCACGCATCGAAGATCGCGCGTGCGATCGGCGCGGCGGTGCTGCCACCGTAGCCGCCGCCCTCCACCGCCACCGCCACCGCGATCTGCGGATCGTCGGCGGGCGCGTAGCCGATGAACAGCGCGCGGTGGCGCAGGTGCATCGGCAGGCTGCGCGGGTTGACCGCGGCGGTGCCGCGGCGGCTGACCACCTGCGCAGTGCCGGTCTTGCCGGCGATCCGGTATGGAATGCCCACGCCGATCGCGCGCGCGGTGCCGCCGGGGCCGTGCACGGTGGCGACCATGCCCTCGCGCACCACCTGCAGGTTGGCGGCGCTGCCGATCGCGGTGGGCTCCGGCTGCGGCAGCGGCGACCACGGCGCGTCGAAGCTTTCGCGGCGCGCCTCCACCAGGTGCGGCCGGCGCAGGTTGCCGGCGTCGGCCAGTGCGCCGGTGCCGCGCACCATCTGCAGCGGGGTCACCTTCCAGTCGCCCTGGCCGATGCTCATGTTGACCGTGTCGCCGGGGTACCAGCGCTCCTTGCGCGTCTTCTGCTTCCACGCCGGGTTGGGCAGGATGCCGCCGGCCTCGCCGGCCAGGTCCACGCCGCTGGGCTTGCCGAAGCCGTAGCGCGACAGGTACTCGTCCATCTTCGCCACGCCCATGTCCAGGGCGAGCTTGTAGTAGTAGGTGTTGACCGAATCGGCGATCGACTTGCGCGCATCGGTCCAGCCGTGGCCGCCGCGATGCGAGTCGCCCCAGCCGCGGCTGGTGCCCGGCAGGTGGAACATGCCGGTGGACAGGGTCCTGTCGTCCGGCCGGCGCGTGCCACTGTCCAGGCCGGCCAGGGCCAGGAACGGCTTGAGCGTGGAACCCGGCGCCACGCCGCCGAGCACGGCGCGGTTGAACTGCGGCCGCGACGGGTTCTCGGTCAGCGCCTGGTAGTCGACGTGGGAAATGCCGTTGACGAACAGGTTCGCGTCGTAGCTGGGCAGGCTCACCAGCGCCAGGATCTCGCCGCTGCGCGGGTCCATCGCCACCGCGGTGCCTTCCAGTTCGCCGAACGCGGCGACCGTGGCCCGCTGCAGCTCGGCGTCGATCGACAGGCGCAGGTCCTGGCCCGGCCGCGCCGGCACCCGGCCCACGGTGCGCAGCGCGCGGCCCTGCACGTTGGTCTCGATCTGCTCGTAGCCGACCTGGCCGCGCAGCAGATCCTCGTAGGAACGCTCGATCCCGGTCTTGCCGGTGTGGGTCAGCGCCGCGCCGGCGTCGCCCAGCTTTTCCAGGTCGGCCTCGTCGATCCGGCCGACGTAGCCGACGACGTGCGCGAGCAGGTCGCCATAGGGATAGTGGCGGGTCAGGTACGGCTGCAGTTCCACGCCGGGGAAACGCCAGCGGTTGACCGCGAAGGCGGCCATCTCCTCGTCGCTCAGGCGCAGCTTCAGGGTGATCGGCAGGAAGCCGCGGCCGGACTTCCGCTCGCGCTTGAAGTGCGCGATCTCGTCCTCGCCCAGCGGGATCACCTGGCCCAGTTCGGCCAGCATCGCGTCCAGGTCGCCGGCCTTGTCGGGGGTGACGTCGAGGCGGAACGCCGGCAGGTTCTCGGCCAGCAGCCGGCCCTGGCGGTCGTAGATCATGCCGCGCGCCGGCACCACCGGCCGCGGGCGGATACGGTTGGCCTCCGAACGGGTGGCGAAGTCGGCGTGCTGCACCACCTGCAGGCGGAAATACCACGCCGCCAGCCCGGCCAGGGCGAGGGCCACGACGATGAAACCCAGCGCGGCGCGGCGGCGGAACTGCTCGGCTTCCGCGTGCGGGCTCTTGACCGGGCGACGGCTGCTCATCATCGCCGGCGCTCAGTCGCCGCGCCGGCCCAGGCGCAGCGCATCCAGCAGCAGGAACAGCGGCGGCCACAGCAGCACGCCCAGCGCCGGCGCCCACCAGTAGTGCCACGGCAGCGTCGGCTGGCCCAGGGCCAGGTGCAGCGCGGCATCGACGATGCGGTCGTTGAGCAACAGCGCGCCGATCGCCAGCGCCTGCTGCGACAGCGGGAAGAAGCGCAGCCGCGCACGGAAACGCTGCAGGATGAAGGCCATGATCACCAGCCGCAGCGCCTGCTCGCCGAGCAGGCCGCCGTAGACCAGGTCGGCGACCAGGCCTACGCAGAACGCCAGGCCCAGGCCGGCGCGCGAAGGCGCCTCGATCACCCAGTAGGCCAGCACCAGCGCCAGCCAGTACGGGCGCAGCGGCTGCAGCGCGTCGGGCAACGGAAGCAGGCCCAGCAGCAGGGCCACGACCAGGCTGGCCGGCAGCACCCAGCCGCCGTCGCGCAGGCGGCTCATCGCTGCGGCTCCTGCGGCGGCTGCGCGGGGGCCGGTGCTGGCGGCGTGGCCGCGGGTGGCGGCGTGGCCGGCAGCGGTGTCGCCGACGCACCGGATCGCAGCAGCAGCACGTCGCGGCCGCGATCCAGCTGCGCCGCCGGGGCCAGCTCGCCGACCAGGAACGCCTGGCTCTCGTCGGGCCGCAGCGCGGTGATCGTGGCCACCGGGAACCCGGCCGGGAAGCGCCCACCCAGGCCGGAGGTGACCAGCACGTCGCCGACCTGCACGTCGCGGTTCATCGGCACGTCGCGCAGTTCCAGGCGGTCGCCGCGGCCGTAGGCGATCAGGCGCACGCCATTGCGCGCGATCAGCACCGGCACCGCATGGTCCGGGTCGGTGAGCAGCAGCACGGTGGACTGCATCGGGGTGACGTCGATCACCTGGCCGAGCAGGCCGCCGGCATCGATCACCGCCTGGCCGCGGACCACGCCGTCGCCGCTGCCGGCGGCCAGCACCAGCCGCTGCCGCGAGGGCTCCAGGTCGATGTCCAGGATCGGCGCCAGCTGCACGTCCAGGCCGCCGCGCTCGACCACGCCGAGCAGGTCGCGCAGCTGGGCGTTGTCGATGGCCGCGTTGCGCAGCCGGGTCAGGCGGGCGTTGGCCAGCAGCAGGTCGTTGCGCAGCTGGCGGTTCTCCTCCAGCAGCGCCGAACGCGAGGCGAAGCCGTCCTTCAGCCCGCTGCCGAGGCGGCCGGGCAGGCCGGCCAGCGCCCACACCGGCTGCACCGCCAGGCCGGCCTGGCTGCGCAGCTGGCGCAGCCAGCCGCCGCGGTGGTCCAGCACCAGCAGGGTGATGGCCAGCGCCAGGTAGGCCAGCAGTCGCAGGGTCCCGGCGGTGTCACCGGGACGGGTGGCGGTAGGACCGGGATACGACGACACGAAGATTAGTCAGGGCGCGGCGGACGATGGGCAAGTATGGCGGTGGACGCGGCGCGTGCGTGCGGCCACGCCACCGCGGCCGGCGCGTGCGGCGGCTCAGTCCGGCGCGAAGAACTCGTTGCCGTGCATGTCGACCAGCTCCAGCGCGCGGCCGCCACCGCGGGCCACGCAGGTCAGCGGGTCGTCGGCGACCTGCACGTGCAGCCCGGTCTCCTCGCTCACCAGCTTGTCCAGGTCGCGCAGCAGGGCGCCGCCGCCGGTGAGCACGATGCCGCGCTCGGCCACGTCCGCGCCCAGTTCCGGCGGGGTCTGCTCCAGCGCCAGCTTGACCGCCGAGACGATCCCGGCCAGCGGCTCGTGCAGCGCCTCGAGCACTTCGTGGGAGTTGATCCTGATCATCTTCGGCACGCCCTCGGCGAGGTTGCGGCCGGTGATCTCCAGCTCCCGGTTCTCGGTCTGCGGCCAGGCGCAGCCCAGTTCGACCTTGATCCGCTCGGCGGTGACCTCGCCGATCAGCATGCCGTGGTTGCGGCGCACGTAGTTGGTGATGGACTCGTCGAAGCGGTCGCCACCGATGCGGACCGAGGCCGAATAGACGATGCCATTGAGCGAGATCACCGCCACCTCGGTGGTGCCGCCGCCGATGTCGATGACCATCGAGCCGCGCGCCTCGGAGACCGGCATGCCGGCGCCGATCGCCGCGGCCATCGGCTCCTCGATCAGGTACACGTCGCGCGCGCCGGCTTCTTCCGCCGATTCCTTGATCGCGCGGCGCTCGACCTGGGTCGAACCGGCCGGCACGCAGACCAGCACGCGCGGGCTCGGGCGCAGGAAGCGCGACTTGTGCACCTTCTTGATGAAGTGCTTGAGCATCGCCTCGGTGTAGGTGAAGTCGGCGATCACGCCGTCCTTCATCGGGCGGATGGTGGTGATGTTGCCGGGGGTGCGGCCGAGCATCTGCTTGGCCTCCGCGCCCACCGCCGCCACCGTGCGGGTGCCGCCGATCGCCCGGTCCTGGCGCACCGCGACCACCGACGGCTCGTTCAGCACGATGCCCTGCCCGCGCACGTAGATCAGGGTGTTGGCCGTGCCCAGGTCGATGGACAGGTCGTTGGAGAACATGCCGCGGAGCTTCTTGAACATCGGGGGATGCGGTCCTGGAGGGTCTGGCAGGGAGGGCGACGGAGCGGCCCGGCGACCGGCGCCCGGGGGCGCGCCGATGGCGAAAATTTGGGCAGGCAGGGTAAAAAAAGCGGCCCGCTAGCCTAGCAACGGGACCGGGCGCGGGCAAGGAAATTCCGGGCTAAAACCGCGGGTTTGGCCACAGTCCGCGCGTCCGGCCGCGGTTCCGGCCGCGGCCCTCGGGCTGGCCGCGCCGGGACGCAGCCGGTAACCTTTGCGCCGCGGCGCAGGCCGCCCCGCCGTGCCCCTCGCCCGCCACCGGGCCTCCCGAGCAGCCAGCCGATGTCCACCCTGATCTGTGGTTCCCTTGCCTACGACACCATCATGGTGTTCCCGGACCAGTTCAAGAACCACATCCTGCCGGACAAGGTCCACATCCTGAACGTGTCGTTCCTGGTGCCGCGGATGCGCCGCGAGTTCGGCGGCTGCGCCGGCAACATCGCCTACAACCTGCACCTGCTGGGCGGCAACCCGGTGCCGATGGGCACCGTGGGCTCGGACTTCGGCCCGTACCGCGAGCACTTCCAGGCGCTGGGCATCGACCTGTCGCGGGTCAAGGTGATCGACGAGTTGTTCACCCCGCAGGCGTTCATCACCACCGACCACGACAACAACCAGATCACCGCCTTCCATCCCGGCGCGATGATGCGTTCCTACGAGAACCACGTGCGCGACGTGCCGGGCGTGACCCTGGGCCTGGTCGGCCCGGACGGGCGCGAGGGCATGCTGCAGAACGCGGTCGAGTTCAAGGAGATGGGCGTGCCGTTCATCTTCGACCCCGGCCAGGCCATGCCGCTGTTCAACGGCCAGGAACTGCGCGAGTTCATCGAGCAGGCCGACTACGTGGTCGTGAACGACTACGAGTCCAACCTGCTGCAGGAGCGCACCGGCTGGACCGACCGCGAGATCGTCTCGCGGGTGAAGGCCTACATCACCACCCAGGGTCCGAAGGGCGCGCTGGTGCATACCCGGGAGCAGACCTGGGACGTGCCGCCGGCGCACGAGCGCCGCGTGGTCGACCCGACCGGCTGCGGCGACGCGTTCCGCGCGGGCCTGATCTTCGGCATCGACAAGGGCTACGACTGGCTGACCATCGGCCGCATGGGCAACCTGATGGGCGCGCTGAAGGTCGAGCATCCCGGCACCCAGAACCAGCGCTTCGACTTCGACGAGTTCAACGACCAGTTCAAGCAGCAGTTCGGCTACACGCTCTCGTAGAACGGGGCTTGCCCCGCTCTACGGGTCGCTACCGGCGGCGGCCTGTCGCAACCAGGCCGCCAGGTCGCGGCGGCGTACACGCTCGCGGCGGGCCTGGGCCAGCTTCTCCAGCATCCACGCACGCCGCGCCGGGTCATCGCCGGCCATCGACAGCGCCAGGTCGCGGTCCATCCAGCGCCGGAACAGCACGAACAGGACCACGTGCAGCGCGATGGCCAGGATGCTGACCACGCCGACGACCAGGTAGTCGATATTCATCGTCGCGGGCCGGCGCGCGCGCCTAGTCCCAGCCGGGCATCTGGGCGCCGTCCAGGCCGCCGACTTCGAACACCGCGGTGCGGGTGCCGCCGGCCTTGCCCGCCCCGCCCTTGACCGGGAACTCGATGGCGATGCGCTGCGACTTGCGCATCTGCTTCCACAGGCCGCGGTAGTCCTCGATGAACATCGCGATGGCCTCGTCGGTCTTCGGCCGCCAGGCGGAGGCCGGTTTCGCCGCCGCGTCGTCGAACGTCAGCTTGACCTTGCAGCCGCCATAGCAGTCGAAATCGCCGCCCTGCAGCACCAGGTAGGCGCTGCGCTTCCATTCCGGGTGGTCGCGGATCACCAGCTGCACGGTAGCCGGAGCCGTGCCGCCGGTGTCCACCGCTTCGGTGCTGAGGATCGCCGCCGAGCGCTGTTCGCCCTTGCCGGCGGCTACGCGCGCGTAGTTCCACAGCGCGGCCAGGCGGCGCTGTTCGCGTGCGGCGTCGGCCCGGGCGGTGACGTCGGCCAGCGCCGGCTCGACCGCCTCGGCGGCCGGGGGGTCCGGGTACTGCGCCAGCAGTGCGGCACCATGGATGCGCGCCAGTTCCCAGTTGTTCGCGGCCACTGCGGCGTCGTATTCGCGCTGCAGTTGCGCGGCGGCGCGTTCCTTCGCCTGCGCCTCGGCGGCGGCCTGGGCCTGGCGCTGGGCTTCGCGGTCGGTGCAGGCGGTGGTGGCGAGCACCGCGGCGGTCAGCAGCATTGCGGCCAGGCGGGAGTTGATCATGTCCATCGCGGCGCTCTTGGGGACAGAAAACCTGATGAGGGCTGGATACCACCGCCCGTCATCCCCGCGCAGGCGGGAACGACGGCATGTGCGCCCGTTACGGCTGTTCGGGCTGCGCGGGTTGTTCCGGCTGCTGCGGCTGCGCCGGAGCCTCGACAACGGCCGGAGCCGGAGCCGCTGCCGACGCCGCCGCGCCCGCCTTCGCCAGCAGCGCCTCCACCGACGCGGTGGTGATCGGGTGGTAGCCCGGACGCGCGCGCTCGAACACCTCGCGGGCGAACGCCAGTCCGTCCGGCGTCTTCACCAGTTCCTGGTAGATCGGCATCACCAGCTTGCGCCGGCCGACGCGCTCGATGAACTCGCCCGCCGCCGGGCGCGCCTCCAGGTAACCGCTGCGCAGCGCCAGCGGGTACCAGCGCATCGCGATCTCGCCATTCGGCGTGCCGGTGAACTTGTAGGCTGCGTCCAGCTGCGCCAGCTGCTCGGGCCTGAGCGTCTCGCCCATGCCTTCCAGGAAGTGCACCCAGGCCTGGGTGCCCCAGTCGCCGGTGATCTGCGGGTTGGGCAGCTGCGCGCTGCCGCGCCAGGCGATCCGCGCGGTGTCGACGTTGGAGAACGTGCGCGACTTGGCCGGGGTGGCGAAGGCCGGGATGCCCGGCTGGTTCAGCCACGCGTCCAGTTCCTCCGGGCGCAGCGCGTTGGGGTTCTTCGGCAGCAGGTTCTGCTTCAGGTATTCGACGAACTGGTCGGTGTCGGCGCTCTGGAAGGCGTGGTCGTCGAACCAGGCGCGCAGGAACGGATCGAACACCTCGCGGCCGAAGCGCTGCTCGAGGAACTGCAGGAACCACGCACCCTTGACGTAGGCCACCTCGCTCAGCGCCTCGTCCGGATCGTGCTCGGCCAGCGGCGGCAGCGCCAGCGCCTGCTGCGCCTGGTCCATGCCGGCCAGGTCCTTCTTCAGCCCGGACTGGTCGATCTGGCGCTCCATGTCGGCCATTTCCACGCCGTAGAGCGCCTCGGTGATGCGGCCCTGCACGTAGGTGGTGAAGCCCTCGTTGAGCCAGATGTCCTTCCAGCTGGCGTTGGTCACCAGGTTGCCCGACCAGCTGTGCGCCAGCTCATGGGCGATCAGCGAGACCAGCGACTTGTCACCGGTGATCACGGTGGGGGTGATGAAGCTCAGGCGCGGGTTCTCCATGCCGCCGAACGGGAACGACGGCGGCAGCACCAGCATGTCGTAGCGCTCCCAGCGGTAGGGGCCGTACAGCTGCTCGGTGGTGGCGATCATCTGCTCGGTGTCTTCGAACTCCTTGACCGCGCGATCGACCATCGCCGGCTCGGCCCACACGCCGCTGCGCCCGGAGATCGGCTTGAACACCAGGTCGCCAGCAGCAATAGCCAGCAGGTACGAAGGGATCGGCTGCGGCATCTTGAACGTGTAGTCGCCGTCGCGCGGCGCGGCCGGGTCGTTGTCGGCGCTCATCAGCACCATCACGTCCGGGCGCGAGGTGACGTGCGCGCTATAGGTGAAGCGCACGCTCGGGGTGTCCTGCAGCGGCACCCAGCTGCGCGCGTGGATCGCCTGCGACTGGCTGAACATGAAGGGCAGCTGCTTGCCCTCGGTCATCGCCGGCTCCAGCCACTGCAGGCCCGAGGCGGTCGGCGCGGTGTGGTAGGTGATGCGCACGCGCGCATTGCGCTGCGGCGACTCGATGGTGAGCTTGCTGCCGAACACCGGATCGGCGTCGGCCAGGACGAACTGCAGCGGCGACCAGGCGCCGTCGGCCTCGCCTTCGACCTTCTGGATGGTGAGGTTGCGGGTGTCGAGCACCAGCTGGCTGGCCTTGGGGTCGAGCCATTCGAGCTGGTAGGTGGCGGTGCCGGCGAGCTGCTTCTGGTCGAAGTCCAGCGCCAGGTCCAGCGCCAGGTCGGCGATCCGGACCTTGTCGGGCTGGGCGAACGAACTCTCGTCGTGGCGGCGGTCGGACACCGCGGCCTCCTTGGCCGGCGTGGCGGCGGGCTGGGCATCGGGCGCCTTGTCGCCGGAACAACCGGCGCTGGCGACCATGGCGAGGGAGAACAGCAGGGCGGAGAAGCGCATGCGGGCACGGCCTGTATCGGGGACGCGCAGTTTACCCCCTGCCCCGCCCCCGCTCCCGGCTG
>NZ_PDWM01000023.1 GCF_010093225.1 Pseudoxanthomonas koreensis
GCCATTATCACCCTCCGGCGGATTTCGTCTTGTGCGGCGGAAGGCAATCCGGGTAAGGTCGGGCGCATCCACGCCCCGCCGTTCCGGCGGGGTAAACCGTTATGCAAGGGGACCCACCGATGCTTTTTTGGCGCGTCAAACCGCTCGACAAGATCCTTGAGACTGCCGAGAAGAAGTCGCTGAAGCGCCAGCTCGGCGCGTTCCAGCTGACCATGCTCGGCATCGGCGCCATCATCGGCCCCGGCATCTTCGTGCTGACCGCCGAGGCGGGCCAGAAGGCCGGCCCGGCGATGATGTTCGCCTTCGTGATCGCGGCGGTGGTCTGCGCCCTGGCCGCCCTGGCCTATTCCGAACTGGCCTCGATGGTGCCGGTGTCCGGCTCGGCCTACACCTACACCTACGGCGTGCTCGGCGAGGCGATCGCCTGGACCGTGGGCTGGGCCCTGGTGCTGGAATACGCGGTCGCCGCCGGCGCGGTGTCGGTCGGCTGGTCCGGCTACATGAACGGCCTGCTCACCAGTGCGGGGATGGAACTGCCCGCCGCGCTCAAGGCCGGCCCGCTGGATGGGGGCAGCTTCAACCTGCTGGCCTTCCTGATCGCGCTGGCGGTGACCGGCCTGCTGGTGATCGGCACCTCCAAGTCGGCCAAGGTCAACGCGGTGCTGGTGCTGGTGAAGGTCGCCGCGCTGACCGCCTTCATCTTCGTCACCGTGCCGGCGGTGCAGGACGCGAACTTCCAGCCGTTCTTCCCCACCGGCTGGGGCAGCCCGCTGGGCGGGATCGGCGTGCTCGGCGCGGCCGCGTCGATCTTCTTCGCCTACGTCGGCTTCGACGCGGTTTCCACCGCGGCCGAAGAAACCAAGAACCCGAACCGCAACATCCCGATCGGCCTGATCGGCTCGCTGCTGGTGTGCACGATCTTCTACATGCTGGTCAGCTACGGCGCGGTCGGCGCGATCGGCGCCCAGCCGATGCTCAACGCCGACGGCGTGGCGATCCATCCGGGCACCCCTGAACTGGCCGCCGCCTGCAAGGGCACCGATGCGCTGGTCTGCAGCAAGGAGCCGCTGGCGCACGTGCTCAAGGTGATGGGCTTCGCCGGCCTGGGCAACCTGATCGGCCTGGCCGCGGCGGTCGCCCTGCCGTCGGTGATCCTGATGATGCTGTACGGCCAGACCCGCATCTTCTTCACCATGTCGCGCGATGGCCTGCTGCCGGAGGGGCTGTCGAAGGTGCACCCGAAGTTCCACACCCCGCACGTGGTGACCATGATCACCGGCGGCTTCGTCGCCCTCTTCGCGGCGCTGTTCCCGGTCGGCATCCTCGCCGACATCTCCAACTCGGGCACGCTGTTCGCGTTCATGGCCGTGTCCGCGGCGGTGCTGATCCTGCGCAAGCGCGATCCGCTGCGCCCGCGCCCGTTCCGCACGCCGATGGTGTGGCTGGTGTGCCCGCTGGCCATCGCCGGCTGCCTGCTGCTGTTCCTGAACCTGTCGATCTACACCCTGGCGATGTTCTTCGGCTGGGCGATCGTGGGCCTGCTGATCTACTGGTCCTACGGCTACCGCAACAGCGACCTGGCCCGCGGCATCACCGGCCCGGAAGGCGGCCCGAAGATCGATCCGGAACCGCCGTTCCACGAAGGTCCGCAGGCCTGACCCGGCGGCACCGCGCGAAAGGCTCGCGCGGTGCACGCCGCAACGGACACCCGAAGCGGCCGGCCCTGTGCCGGCCGCTTCGTTTCCACCACCGCCCCATCCTTCCGGAACCGCGCAGATGAGCGCCACCTCCGCCCGCAAGATCGGCCCGGTCCTGGCGACCTTCGTCGTCGCCAACAACATGATCGGCTCCGGGTTCTTCCTGCTTCCAGCCACGCTGGCCAAGTCCGGCGGCGTCACCGCGCTGAGCTGGCTGCTGTGCACGGTGCTGGCGATGATGCTGGGCGGGGCCTTCGCCCGGCTCGCGAAGCACCACCCTGACCTGCAGTCGCCGGACGACTACGTGCGGCCTTCGCTGGGCCGCGATGTCAGCTTCCTGGCCACGACCATGTACTGGGTCTCGTCGTGGATCGGCAACAACGCCATTGCTGTCGCCGCGTTCGGCTACCTGCTGATCCTGCTGCCCCTGGCCGACACCCCCGGCGTGCACCTGGCCGGGCAGATCGCGCTGATCTGGCTGATGTTCGCGCTCAACCTGCTCGGGCCGCGGCCGATCGCGCGCTTCCAGTCGCTGTGCGTGGTGCTGGGCCTGCTGCCGGTGGCGGTGATCCTCACCGCCGGCTGGGCCCATTTCGACCCGACGCTGTACCGCGCGGCCTGGAACGTGTCCGGCCAGTCCGACCTGGCGGTGGTGATGCATTCGCTGGCGCCGATCTTCTGGGCCTTCATCGGCCTGGAGACCGGGGCGATGGTCGCCGGCGTGGTCGACGATCCCGACCGCAACGTGCCGCTGGCCACCCTCGGTGGCATCGCCATCGCCGGCGTGGTCTACCTGGTGTCCTCGGTGCTGATGATGGGCATCGTCCCGGCCGCGGAGCTGGCCGACTCGAGCGCTCCGTTCGCGCTGGTCGCCGGGCGCATGTTCGGCGCCTGGGCGGTGCCGCTGATCGCCGCGGCGGCCGCGCTCAAGGCGGTCGGCACGCTCGGCGGCTGGATGCTGGTCACGGGCGAGTCGGGCGCGCGCGCGGCGCAGCGCGGGTTCCTGCCGTCGGTGTTCGGACGCCTGCGCGCCAACGGTTCGGCCGGCACCGGCCTGTTCATCATCGCCGTGCTGATGACGCTACTGGCGATCGTGACCCTGTCGCCGACCGTGTCGGGCCAGTTCGAGATCCTGATCGAGATGGTCGTGATCCTGGTGGTGATGGCCTACGCCGCCGCCGGCCTGAGCCTGCTGCTGGGCACGCCCGAACGCCCCCCGGCCCGGCGCGAACAGGTGCTGGGCATGGGCGCGCTGGTGGCCTGCGGCCTGCTGGTCTACTCCACGCCGGTGAAGACCCTGGTCGGTGGCCTGGTGATCGCGCTGCTGTGCTGGGCCGCCTACCGCGGTTTCGCGCGCCGGTCGCCGCCGCCTGCGCGGTAGACTTCGCGGCATGAATGCCACCGCTTCCGCCCCCTACGATCCTGCGCGCCTGCAGCCGCTGGCGCGACTGCTGATCGACAACATCCGCGAGCTGGCGCAGGCCGGCTGGACCCCGGCCACCAGCAGCAACTTCTCGCACCGGCTCGACGACCACCACGCCGCGATCACCGTCTCCGGCCGCGACAAGGGCCGGCTGGTCGAGGACGACATCATGGTCGTGGACTTCGACGGCCAGGCCGTGGGCCGGCCGCTGCGGCCCTCGGCCGAGACCCTGCTGCACACGCAGCTGTACCGGCGCTTCCCGGAGATCGGCTGCGTCCTGCACACCCACTCCCCGGTGCAGACCGTGGCCTCGCGCCTGTACGCCGGCACCGGCCACGTGCGGCTGGAGGGCTACGAGCTGCTCAAGGCCTTCCACGGCAACAGCACCCACGAGGCCGCGGTCGACGTGCCGGTGTTCGCCAACACCCAGGACATGACCGTGCTGGCCGCCCAGGTCGACGCCCTGCTCGACCGGCAGCCGCTGTGGGGTTACCTGATCGACGGCCATGGCCTGTACGCCTGGGGCCGCGACATGGCCGAGGCGCGCCGCCACCTGGAAGCGTTCGAGTTCCTGCTCGGCTGCGAGCTGGAGCTGCGCAAGCTCGGCGTCCGCGGCTGACCGCGTTCCGGCGCTGGCAGCCAGGCAAGCCCGGCGCTACCGCCACGGCTGCGATGGGGCGTTGCGCCGGTGTTGTCGGAGGAGCGGGGCCGGGCTGGTAACCTAGCCTCCCCCACGGCGCGCGTGCGCCACCGCAGGTGAGACACCCCATGAGCCGACTGCGCATCTTCGACGAGAACGACCCGGGCCAGCCGCTGTTCGCCAGCAGCGACGGCGCAGCCATCGCCGCCGAACTGGAGAAGATCGGCGTGACCTTCGAGCGCTGGCAGGCCAGCCAGCCGATCGAGCCGGGCGCCACGCCCGAACAGGTCATGGACGCCTACCGCGCCGACATCGACCGGCTGGTCGCCGAGCGCGGCTTCAGGACCGTGGACGTGGTCAGCATCGCCCCGGACAACCCCGGCCGCGGCGAGATGCGCAAGAAGTTCCTCGACGAGCACTTCCACAAGGAGGACGAGGTGCGCTTCTTCGTCGCCGGCTCGGGCCTGTTCACCCTGCACGTGGACGGCAGGGTGTACGAGATCGAATGCGTGAAGGACGACCTGATCGCGGTGCCGGACGGCACGAAGCACTGGTTCGATATGGGCGAGGCGCCGAGCTTCGTGGCGATCCGCTTCTTCACCGAGCCGGACGGCTGGGTCGGCCATTTCACCGGCACCGACATCGCGCAGAAGTTCCCGCGCTACGAGCCGGAAGCGGCCTGAGCGCCCCACGAACACCACGCATTCCACACCGCCCCTCCCCGGAGGCGCGCCGTCTTTGCAGGACGCCATGACCCGCGCCATCCTCACCGACATCGAAGGCACCACCAGCAGCATCTCCTTCGTCCGCGACGTGCTGTTCCCGTATGCGCGGCGCGCCCTGCCCGGCTTCGTCCGCGCGCACGCGCAGGAGCCGCAGGTGCGGCAATGGCTGGATGCGGTGGCCACCGAGGCCGGCGGGCTGTGCCAGGACGACATGATCGTGGAGACCCTGCAGGGCTGGATCGACCAGGACCGCAAGCACACCGCGCTCAAGGCGCTGCAGGGCCTGGTCTGGGAAGCGGGCTACCGCAGCGCCGACTTCACCGCACCGATCTATCCGGACGCGGTGCCGACCCTGCAGCGCTGGCATGCGCTGGGCCTGCCGCTGTACGTCTACTCCTCCGGCTCGGTGCCGGCGCAGAAGCTGTTCTTCGGCCACAGCGACGCCGGCGACCTGACCGGGCTGTTCTCCGGCTGGTTCGACACCGAGGTCGGCGGCAAGCGCGAGGCGGACAGCTATGCCCGCATCGTCGGCGCCATCGGCCTTGCGCCGCACGAGGTGCTGTTCCTCTCCGACGTGGTCGAGGAACTGGACGCCGCGCGCACGGCAGGCATGCAGACCGTGCTGGTGGACCGGCCGGCGGACTACCCGGAGTCGCGCCAGGGCGAGGCGGCGCACGGGCACACCCGCGTCGCCAGCTTCCTCGACATCGAACTGCCGCTGTAACCGCATGGACGCCATGCGCAAGGCCACCCTCGCAGGCGTGGCCGCGATCCTGCTCTGGTCGTCGCTGGCGCTGCTGACCGTCGCCACCGAGGGCCTGCCGCCGTTCCAGGTGCTGGCCACCGCTTTCGCCGTCGCCGGCACGGTCGGCCTGCTGCGCGCGGGCCTGCGCGGCCGCGCCGGCTGGGCGGAACTGCGCCAGCCGCCGTCGGCGCTGGCCCTGTCCACCGCGGCGCTGTTCGGCTACCACGCGCTGTACTTCATCGCGCTCAAGCGCGCGCCGGCGGTGGAGGCCAACCTGCTCAACTACATGTGGCCGCTGCTGATCGTGGTCTTCGCCGGGTTCCTGCCCGGCGTGCGGATCGGCGCGCTGCAGTGGCTGGGCACGCTGATGGGCCTGGCCGCGGCAGTGCTGCTGGTGACCGGCGGGCGGCGCCTGCAGGTCGATCCGGCGTACCTGGCCGGCTACCTGGCCGCGCTCACCGCGGCGGTGCTGTGGGCCGCGTATTCGGTGCTCAACCGGCGCCACGCGCAGGTGCCCTGCGCGGCGATCACCGTCGCCTGCCTGGCCGTGGCCGTGCTCGGCGCACTGGTCCACTTAGGGTTCGAGCGCAGCGTGGCGCCCACGCCGGTGCAGTGGCTGGCGCTGCTGGCGATGGGCATCGGCCCCACCGGCGCGGCGTTCTGGCTGTGGGATACGGGCACCAAGCGCGGCGACATCGCCCTGCTCGGCAGCCTGTCCTACCTGGCGCCGCTGCTGTCGACGGTGCTGCTGGTGCTGTCGGGACGCACGCAGCCACATCCGCTGCAGGCGGTGGCACTGGCGCTGCTGCTGGGTGGTGCCTGGCTGAGCACGCGTTCGCGCTGAGAATGCTTCGCGTTTGAACGCGGCGCGGCGCGGCTGGCTAGACTGCGCGCCACGCAACCAGCCCGCACCTCGCGCGCCAGTCACGCAATCCGCGCCAGCCAGCCTTCGCCAGCCAGCCGCGGACCCATCGAAGACGCCCCCACGGGGCGTTTCTTTTTTGCCCTCCTGTAGGAGCCCACGTCAGGGGGCGACCCGACGAGGCCGGAACGCAGCCGCGCTCGACGCGACCGCTCCGGAGGGTCCGTGTTCAACGCGGCGCCTCCAGACGTGATCGCGTCGCCCCCTGAAGTGGGCTCCTACAGGGGAACTTCATCCAGGCGGTAGGTGGTCGCGGCGCGGGTCTCGCCCTGCCAGCGGTCGAACGCGCGCACCTCGACGCGGTGTTCGCCGATGGGCAGATCCGTAGGCAAGGCACCACGCCACAGGTGGGTGGAATCCACCGCTTCCGGCGACCGGTCGAAGCCGCGCAGGGCCGCGGCGAGATCGTCGGCGACGTTTTCCAGCAGCAGCCGCGGATCGGCGCGCTCGACCCGGCGCATCGGCTTCCACTCGCCGCCGTCCACGCGGTACTCGACGCGACTGTCGGCATCGCCCATGAACACGTTCGCGAACACGCCCCAAGCCGGATAGGCGCCACGGCGCAGGACCTTCGGCGCATGCAGGGCCATGCTGCCGGTGAAGGCCGGATCGTCCGCCGGCGGGCGTGCCGGATGCCAGGCCAGCGCGTAGCCGCCGGTGCCGTCGAGTTCCAGCGTCGCATGGCCGTTGGGCGTGCCGTCGGCCATGGTCGCGTCGGGAATGCCCTCCGCATCCGGCGCACCGGACCAGAACGCACCGCACGCCGCGCCCAGGTTGTACTCGTGCAGCGGCGCCGCGCCCTGCCAGCCGTCCTTCGCCGCGTGCCAGTAGTGCTGCTGCACGTGGCTGTGGCCGCTGAGCAGCAGCAGGCGCGGCCGCTCGCGCAGCAGCGCGAACAGGCGCGCGCGGTCGGCGGCGAGGAACGTCTGGCGGCCGCCGGTATCGAACACCGGGATGTGCATGCCCAGCACCAGCAGCCGCTCGCGCGGCAGCTGCGCCAGGTAGGCCTCGAGGAAACGGAACTGGTCCTCGCGCAGACCGCCGACGTAACCGGGCCCCTGCCCCGCCTGCACGACCACGTCGTCGAGGAACACGAAGGCCGCGCCGCCCTCCTCCACCGCATAGGTGTCCGGGCCGTAGACGCCGCTCCAGGTCGCCAGCGAACCGGCGTCGCCGGTCGAGCCCGGGTCGACATCGTGGTTGCCGGGCACGTGGAACCAGGGCACGCCCAGCTTCGCGGTCACGGCGTTGAGCGCCGGATACAGGTGCATTTCGTCGTCGACCAGGTCGCCGAGGGTGGTGCCGAAGGCGGCCCGGTGGCGACCGTCCATGGACGCGACGATGGGCTCGACGATGTCGCGGCGGTAGTAGTCGATGTCGCGCGTGTTCTTGACCTGGGTGTCGGTGAACAGCAGCACCTGCAGCGGCCTGGCGCCAGTGGCGGTGCGACCACCCTCTTCGACCAGGCTGAAGTCGAAGCTGCCGGCAGCCGCCCCCCCCGCGGGCGGCACCCGCCGCCAGAACGCAGGCAGTCCATCGGCGCCGGCGGCGAAACGGTAGCCGGCCGGCTTGACCACGAATACCAGTCCGTCCGGCGCGACATCGATGCGGTAGCGCCCCTGCGCGTCGGTGCGGACGATGTCCACGCCGTTGGACACGGCCACGCCGGCAAGCCCGGGCCCGAAGCCCTGTTCCGCGCCGCGCGCCAGATGGACCTGGCCGGAGATGGTGCGTGAGGCGGATACGGCCGGCGTGGCTGGTGCGGCGACAGCCTGCATGCAGGACGCGGCAGCCAGCAGGAATACGAGCAGAGAACGGATCGGCATGTCGGTCGGAACCCGGCGGGACCCGCCCATTGTAGGAGCCCACTTCAGGGGGCGACCCGATTCCCTCTGACGGCGCCACGTTGAACGCGGACCCTCCGGATCGATCGCGCCGATCGCGGCCGCGTTCCGGCGCCTTCGGGTCGCCCCCTGAAGTGGGCTCCTACAGGGAGAACGCTACGGATCAGGGGCGGTGGCGCTGCTCCAGCACGGCGACCGCGTCGGCCAGGGCCAGGCCGCGGGAGTGCAGCAGCACGGTCAGGTGGTAGACCAGGTCCGCGGCCTCGCCCAGCAGTTGCTCGTCGTTCTGCGCAACGCCCGCCAGCGCGGTTTCCACGCCTTCCTCGCCGACCTTCTGCGCGATCCGGCGCACGCCGGCCTCGAACAGGCGCGTGGTGTAGCTGCCCGCCGGCCGATCGCGGGCGCGGGTCGCGACCAGCGCGTCGAGTTCGCCGAGGAAGCCCACGTCGGCCGCCTCCCTGGGCGCCGCCTCCTCCACCGCCGGCGCGCCAGCGAAGCAGCTGGCCCGCTGCAGGTGGCAGGTCGGCCCGCGCGGGCGCGCCAGCACCAGGATCGCATCCGAATCGCAGTCCGCCTCCAGGCCGACCAGTTCCAGCACGTTGCCGGAGGTCTCGCCCTTGGTCCACAGCTGCTGCCGGCTGCGGCTGTAGAAGGTCACCAGGCGGTTGGCCAGGGTGGCGCGCAATGCCGTGCGGTCCATGTAGCCGAGCATCAGCACGCGCAGGCTGTCGGCGTCCTGGACGATGGCCGGGAGCAGGCCGTCGCCCTTGTCCCAGTCCAGCGATTCGGGCAGCAGGGTCGGTCCGGCGGCGACCCGCGGCGTGGCGGAAGGTTCAGGCATCGCGCACCTCGATTTCGCGCTGGCGCAGGAAGCGCTTGAGTGCGGGGATGGGAATGGCGCCGCTGTGGAACACGCTGGCCGCCAGCGCGCCGTCGACGTCGGCCTGCTCGAACGCGGCGGCGAAATGCTCCGGTTCGCCGGCACCGCCCGAGGCCACCAGCGGCACCGCGCACAGCGCGCGCGCCTGGCGCAGCTGTTCGATGTCGTAGCCGCGGCGCACGCCGTCGCTGTCCATGCAGTTGAGCACGATCTCGCCGGCACCCAGGCGCTGCACCTCGACGATCCAGTCGAGCGTGCGCATGCCCGGCGCGCGGGTCTTCGACGGATCGCCGGTGTTGGTCCGGACCCGCCACTGGCCGTCGGCCTCGCGGATCGAGTCGATGCCCACCACCACGCACTGCACGCCGAAGGCATCGGCCAGTTCGGACACCAGCGCCGGGCGCTCCAGCGCCGGCGAATTGACCGAGACCTTGTCGGCGCCGGCATGCAGCACACGGCGCGCGGTTGCCACGTCGCGGATGCCGCCGGCGACGCAGAACGGAATGTCGATCAGCCGCGCCACCCGTTCGACCCAGGAATGGTCGACCGAGCGCCCCCCGGGGCTGGCGCCGATGTCGTAGAACACCAGCTCGTCGGCGCCCTCGTCGCGGTAGCGCAGGGCCAGCTCGACGATGTCGCCCATGTCGACGTGGTCGCGGAAGCGCACGCCCTTGACCACGCGGCCGTCGCGCACGTCCAGGCAGGGGATGATGCGGCGGCTCAGCACGGGCCGTCCCCCGCATTCCGCGCGGCGTCCGCCGCGCGTGCCTCCTGCGCCAGCGCGTCGGCCAGCTGCAAGCGGCCCTCGAGCAGCGCGCGGCCAAGCACCGCGCCGGCACAGCCGACCTGGCGCGCGTTGCGCACGTCGTCGGCGTCGCGCACGCCGCCGGAGGCCTGCACCGCCACGCCGGGCGCCAGCGCGCGCAGGTGCGCGTACAGATCCAGGTTGGGGCCGGACAGCATGCCGTCGCGGGCGATGTCGGTGCACAGCAGGTGGCGCAGGCCGGCGCGCACGTAGCGCGGGAGCAGCGCGTCCAGGGTCACGCCGGCGTCCTCGGTCCAGCCGTGTACCGGCAACTGCCATTGGCCTGCCGCATCCTGGCGCGTATCCAGGGCCACCGTGATCCGCTCGCCGCCGAACTCGGCCAGCCACGCGGCCACCGTCTCCGGCTCGCGCACGGCCAGCGAGCCGACCACCACGCGCGCGGCGCCGGCGTCGAGGATCCTGGCCACGTCCTCGCGCGAGCGCACGCCACCGCCGGTCTGCACCTGCAACCCGGTGTCGCGGGCGATGCCGCACAGCAGCGTACCCAGTGTGTAGCCGCCGGCCCGGGCCGCGTCCAGGTCGACCAGGTGCATCCAGCGCGCGCCGGCCCGGGCGAAGTCCGCCGCGCGCGGCAGCGGGTCGTCGCCGTACTGCGTCTCGCGCGCGTAGTCGCCCTGGGCCAGCCGCACCACGCGGCCGCCACGGATATCCAGCGCGGGATAGACGGTGAACGCCATCAGCAATCCATCTCCAGGAAGTTGCGCAGGATCCGCGCGCCGGTGGCGGCCGAACGCTCGGGATGGAACTGCGCGCCGCAGCGGCGGCCGTCCTGCACCATCGCGGTGAACAGCCCGCCGTGCTCGCTGGTGGCGACCGTGGCGGCGGTCACCGGCGCGGCATAGCTGTGCACGAAGTAGGCGCTGGCACCCTCGGCCACGCCGTCCAGCAGCGGCGACGGGCGCATCGCGCGCAGGCCGTTCCAGCCCATGTGCGGGATGCGGACGCCCAGCGCCGGGGTCAGGCGCCGAACCACGCCGGGAAGCAGGCCCAGGCATTCCACGTCGCCCTCCTCCGAACGCTCGTACAGCAGCTGCATGCCCAGGCAGATCCCCAGCAGCGGCGCCCGCAGCGCGCGCAGCGGTTCGACCAGGCCCTGCGCCTGCAGCCGGCGCATCGCCTCCGGCGCGGCGCCGACGCCGGGCAGGATCACCCGGTCGGCGCCGTCGAGGCCTGCCGGCGCGTCCACCACGTCGGGCCGCACGCCCAGCCGTTCCAGCGCGTAGCAGACCGAACCGAGGTTGGCGCCACCGGCATCGACGACCACCACGCGGGCAGCGGCAGCACGGCTCACAGCACCCCCTTGGTCGAGGGCAGCGCGTCGCCTTCGCGGCGGATCGCCTGGCGCAGCGCACGCGCCAGCGCCTTGAAGCTGGCCTCGATCTTGTGGTGGTCGTTGTCGCCCTCGACCCGGATGTGCAGGTTCAGGCCCGAGGCATCACACAGCGAGCGGAAGAAGTGCGGCACCAGCTCGGTCGGCATGTCGCCCACGCGCTCGCGCCTGAACCCGCCTTCGTACACCAGGTACGGCCGGCCGCTGAAATCCAGCGTGGCGCTGGCCTGGGTCTCGTCCATGGGCAAGGTAAAGCCATACCGGCCGATCCCGCGCTTGTCGCCCAGCGCCTCGCGCAGCGCCTGGCCCAGGGCCAGCGCGGTGTCCTCGATGGTGTGGTGCTCGTCGATGTGCAGGTCGCCGTCGGCGTGGATCTTCAGCTCGAAGCCGCCGTGCTTGCCGATCTGCTCGAGCATGTGGTCGTAGAACGGCAGGCCGGTGTGGACCTGCGGCTCGGCGGCACGGTCCAGGTCCACTTCGACCCGGATCTTCGTCTCCTTCGTGTTGCGCTGGACCACGGCGCGGCGCGGCGCGTCGGCCAGCTCGTGCGCGATCCCGGCCCAGTCCCACTCGCCGCCGAACTGCGCGGTCCTCAGCTGGAACGCGCGGATGCCCAGGTTGGCGGCGAACCCGTTGTCGGTGGGACGGTCGCCGACCATCGCCGAGCGCTTCCAGTCGACCGTGCGGTCCTGCACGTAGGGCAGCGCCAGGCCGATGGCCGGCTTGCGCGTGGGCGAGTTCTCGTGGGCGAAGCTGGTGTCGACCAGCACGTCGCGGAAGACGATGCCCTGGCTCTCGAACAGCTGCATCATCAGCGCGTGCGGGCCGTCGAAGCTGGCCTGCGGATAGCTGTCGGTGCCCAGCCCGTCCTGGTTGGTGACCATCACGAACTGCCAGCCGGCGTCGCGCAGCTTCAGCAGCGCCGGGACCACGCCGCGGACGAAGCGCAGCTTCTCGTAGGCGTCGACCTGGAAATCCTCCGGCTCCTCGATCAGGGTGCCGTCGCGGTCGACGAAAAGCACGGGGCCATTGACGGCACGGGTGTTCATGCGGCGGCTTCCTTCGCATCCAGCGCCGCGAGCACGCGGTCGTTCTGTTCCGGGGTTCCCAGGGAAATGCGCAGTGCGTCGCCCAGCTGCGGCGCAGCGCGCTGGTCGCGCACCACCACGCCGGCGGCCAGCAGCCGCGCGAACGCCGCGTCGGCATCGGCGAAGCGCACCAGCAGGTAGTTGCCGTCGGAGGGATACACGCGCAGTACGCCGGGCAGGGTCGCCAGCGCCCGTTGCACCCGGGTCCGTTCGCCACGGAGCTGGGCCACGCGCGCGCGGGTGCGCGCCAGCGAATCGTCGGACAGGCCGGCCACGGCCAGTTCGGCGCAGGGGGTCGGCACCGGATACGGCGCCTGGCAGGCGCGCAGGACCCGCACCAGTGCCGGATCGGCGATCAGCACGCCGATGCGCGCGGCGGCCAGCGCATGCGCCTTGGACAGGGTGCGCAGCACGGCGATGTTCGGATGCGCGGCCATCAGGGTGGTCGCGGACGCCTGCGCGGAGAACTCGCCGTAGGCCTCGTCCACCACCACCAGCGCGCGGCCCTGCAGGCTCGCGGCCAGCGCGGCGATGCCGTCAAGCGGCACGCTGGCGCCGGTCGGGTTGGACGGCGAGCACAGGAACACCAGCTTCGCCCCGCCCTGCGCGGCCGCGACGGCGACCGCGTCGAGGTCGACGGCGAAGCCGGCGTCGCCATCGACCAGCGGCACTTCCAGCAGCGGCGCGTCCTGCAGCCGCGCGCCGACCGCGTACATGCCGAACACCGGCGGCGTGATCAGCACCGCGTCGCGGCCAGGCTCGCACATCACGCGCACCAGCAGGTCGATCGCCTCGTCGCTGCCGCGACCAACCAGCAGCTGCGCCGGGTCGACCCCGTACAGGCTGGCCAGCGCATCGCGCAGCGCCGGCGGCTGCGGTTCGGGATAGCGGCGGCTGCCGCCGCCGGGGTCCGCCGGGTTCGCCCAAGGGCTTTCGTTGGCGTTGAGCCAGACCTCGCCCTGCAGCGCATTGCTGCGCGCGGACGAATAGCCGGCGAATCCGCGCAGGTCCGCGCGTACCAGGCGCAGCAGGCCGTCGTCGTTGCCGGCGCGGTTCATGCCGCGGCCCCGCGCAGGCGCAGCGCCACCGCGTTGGCGTGCGCATCGAGCTGTTCGGCGCGCGCCAGGGTCACCGCACAATCGCCGATGGCGAGGATGCCCCCGCGGCTGGCCGCCTGCACGCTGACGAAGTTCTGGAAACTGGCCACGCTCACCCCGCTCCACGCCCGCGCCGCGCCATTGGTCGGCAGCACGTGGTTGGTGCCGCTGCAGTAGTCGCCCAGCGCCTCGGGCGTCCAGTCGCCGAGGAACACCGAGCCGGCGGCCTCGACCCGGTCGAGCCAGTCGCGCGGCTGGCGCAGGGCCAGGATCAGGTGTTCGGGCGCGTAGGCATTGCTGATCGCGAAGGCCTCGTCCAGCGAATCGACCAGGACCAGGCGCGAGGCCGCCAGCGCCTTCTCCGCGATAGCCGCGCGCGGCAGCGCGGCCAGCTGCACGGCCAGTTCGGCCTCGACCCGATCGATCAGGCCAGCGCTGTCGGACAGCAACAGCACCTGCGAATCCGGCCCGTGCTCGGCCTGCGACAGCAGGTCGGCGGCGATGAAGGCGGCATCGGCGCCCTCGTCGGCGATCACCAGCACTTCCGAAGGCCCGGCCGGCATGTCGATCGCCGCCGCGCCGGACTGCGCCACCTGGCGCTTGGCCTCGTCGACGTAGCTGTTGCCCGGGCCGAAGATCTTGTCGACCCGGGGCACGCTGCCGGTGCCGAAGGCCAGCGCGGCGATCGCCTGGGCACCACCGAGCTTGAACACCCGGTCCACGCCGGCCAGTTTCGCCGCCACCAGCACCGCCGGATCGGCGCTGCCGTCGGCGCGCGGCGGGGTGCACAGCAGCACCTGGCGGCAGCCGGCCAGCGCGGCCGGCACGCACAGCATCAGCGCGGTGGAAGGCAGCGGCGCGCTGCCGGCCGGCACGTACAGGCCGACCCGCGGCACCGGCCGGATCATGCGCTCGCAGACCACGCCCGGCGCGGTCTCCACCGCATAGCCGGCCGCCATGCCGGCGCGGTGGAAGGCTTCGATCCGTCCCTTCGCATCGAGCATGGCCTGGCGCAGTTGCGCCGGCACCGCCGCCTCGGCGGCGGCGAATTCGGCGGGCGATACCTCGAAGCGATCGAGTTGCACTCCGTCGAAGCGCGCGGTCAGTTCGCGCAGCGCCTCGTCGCCGCGCGTGCGCACCGCATCGAGCACCCCGGCCACGGCCTGGCGCGTGGCCTCGGCCACGGCCTGCACCGGGCGGGTCAGCGCGCGCTCGCGCGCACCGGCGTCCAGCGCCGACCATTGCAGCCGGTTCCATGCCGGCGTGCTTGCATTCGCGGGAACGGCGCTCATGCCAGCGACCTCTCCACCGCCAGCACCATCAGTCCGCGCGCACCGGCGCGCTCCAGTTCCTCCAGTTGCTGCCAGCTCACCGCGCCCTCGCACATCGCCTGCAGCGACAGCACGCCGTTGCTTCCCGGCAGCTCGACCAGCGGCCCGGCGTCCTGCAGCAGGCGCTCCAGCGCCGGCAGCGAGTCGCGCTCGGCATTGAACATCAGCAACTTGCGGTCCTTGAGCTGGAGCACACCATCGACCCGGCGCAGCAGCATCTGCGCCAGCCCGGCACGGGCGTCGTCGAACGCGCCCGCGGGCCCGGCCAGCACCGCCTCGCTGTCGAGCAGGTTCTCCACCGGCCGGAGGTGGTTGGCGGCGAGCGTGGCGCCGCTGGAAACCAGGTCGCAGACCAGGTCGGCGGTGCCCAGCCGCGGCGCGATCTCGACCGAGCCGGACAGTTCCACCACCTGCGCGTCGATGCCCTGCGCGTCGAGCCAGTTGCCCAGCACCGCCGGATAGCTGGTGGCGATGCGCAGCCCCTGCAGTTGAGAAGGACCGGTCCATTCCCATTCCTCCGGCACCGCCAGCATCAGCCGGCACTGGCCGAAGCCCAGCCCGCGCAGCGCGCGGTAGGCCGGCGCCAGGCCGTTGCGCGCGCGCGCGCCGGCCTGCTCGTCCAGTTCGTTGCGGCCGACGATGCCCAGGTCGCAGACGCCGTCGGCGATCAGGCCGGGGATGTCGTCGTCGCGCACCAGCAGCAGGTCCACCGGCAACGTCTCGCCGTAGCAGAACAGTTTGTCGCGGCTTTCGCGCCAGCTCAGGCCGCAGGCGGCCAGCAGCGAACGCGCCGGCTCGGCCAGGCGGCCGCTCTTCTGGATCGCGATGCGCAGGCGGTCGCGCGGGGCCGTGCCGAGCCTCTGGCCGGTGGGGGGCGTCATCGTGTTTCCCTGGCGCTGGAAGAAGGGACGCGCGGCTGCAAAGCCAGCGCATAACCGCCGGTGCCGCGCTCCAGCGTGCGCGCGACCCGGCCGATGGTGGTGACGCTGACCTGGGTCAGTTCGTGGATCTCGCGGTACGGCACGCCCTGCTGCAACAGCGGCACCACGCGCCAGCGGTCGGTCATGGCCTCCAGTTCGGCCGGCGTGCACAGGTCCTGGAGAAAGGCCTTGAACGCATCGGCATCGCCCAGCCCGGACAGGGCCTGGGCGAGCTCGTCGAGGCCTTCATCGTCCTTGCCGTTTTCCTGTCCTCGCCGCTTCATGGCACGATCCAATGTATTAATGCGTTAGTACATTAGAACAGCCCGCCGCTGATCCGGTCAACCCCCGCGGCGCAACCCGCCGCCGGCCCGGTACACTCGCCGGCAGCCGTCCCACGGCCACGGGAACGGGCGTTCCGGGGGAAGCATGGAGCAGCGGAAACACCGAAGGACCTGGTTCCAAGGCTGGCTGCTGGTGCTGGCCCTGCTGCTGCCCGCGCTCGCCGCGGCACAGGCGCCCGCCCGGCTGGAGCCCGGCCGCACCCAGCTGGAGCTGGGCCCCTACACCCGCTACTTCCACGACCAGGCTGGCACCCTGCAGGCGGGGGACGCCTGGGAGCAGGCCGCCGCCGGCGGCTTCGTCCCCCTGCCCGACACCGGCGCGGCCTTCGGTTTCCAGCCCGGCGCGTACTGGTTCCACCTGTCCCTGCACAACCTCGACCCGGCCCAGCCGCACTGGCTGCTGGTGCAGGACTATCCACTGAGCGACCGGCTCGACCTGTACCTGCGCTATCCCGACGGCCGCGTGGTCCACCGCGGCGGCGGCGACCACCTGCCGTTCAACGCGCGCAGCGTCAGCTACCGCTACCCCAACTTCATGCTCGACCTGCCCACCGGCGCGCCGGTGGAAGTGCTGCTGCGGGTGCAGAGCCAGAGCTCGATGCAGGTGCCGCTGACCCTGTACACGCCGGCGGCGTTCATCGGGATCTCGCGCGACGCGCAATTCGGCATCGGCCTGTACTACGGCATCCTGATCGCGCTGTTTTTCTACAACCTGGTGCTGTGGCTGGCACTGCGCGACGCCAGCTACTTCTGGTACCTGTTCCACCTCAGCGCATTCGGCCTGGTGCTGATGACGCTCAACGGCCTGGGCTTCGAATACCTGTGGCCGGGCTCGCCGCGGCTGGCCGACCTGTCGGTGCCGCTGTCGATCTGCCTGTCGCAGATCGGCATGCAGCAGTTCGCGCGCGTGTTCCTGCGCCTGCCGGCGGTGTGGCCGGCGGGCAACCGCATCTCGCTGGGCGTGATCGCGTTCTACGTGGTGCTCGGCATCGCCTCGTTGTGGCTGCCCTACCGCATCGCCACGCCGGTGGCCGCTGCCACGGTGCTGCTGAGCATCCTCTGGATCCTGACCGTGACCCTGACGGCGATGCGCCGCGGCGACCGCTCGGCGCGGCTGTTCCTGCTGGCCTGGGGCATGTTCCTGCTCGGCACGGCGATGTTCACCCTGCTGGCCTTCGGCCTGCTGCCCAAATCCTTCCTCACCGTGTACGGCGTGCAGATCGGCTCGGCGCTGGAGATGCTGCTGCTCTCGGTCGCGCTCAGCTACCGCTACGCGGCGCTGCGCAACGAGAACGAGCGGATCGTGCGCCGGGCCAAGGTCCAGCTGGAGTCGCAGGTGCTCGAACGCACGGCCGAACTGCGTACCGCGCTGGCCGAGCTGGAAACCGCGCACACGCGACTGCGCGAGGCCAGCCGCCACGACGCGCTGACCGGGCTGTACACCCGCGCCTGGTTCCGCGAACGCTTCGACGCGCTGCGGGAGGCGGCGCGGCTGCAGGACCAGCCGCTGTCGCTGATGATGATCGACCTTGACCACTTCAAGGCGATCAACGACCGCCACGGCCACCTGGTCGGCGACGACTGCCTGCGCCGCTGCGCGCGGGTGATCGAGGGCATCCTCGGCGCGCAGGGCGCGCTGGTGGCGCGCTACGGCGGCGAGGAATTCATCGCCGCCCTGCCCGGCGTCGACGTCTACCGCGCGCGCGAACTGGCCGAGGAAGTGTGCACCCGGCTGCGCGAGGAGCCGCTGCGCACGCGCGGGCCGGCGGTGACGGTGACCGCCAGCATCGGCGTGCACGCGGTCGACACCGGCGCCGAGCATGAAAGCATCGCCACCGACCAGGCGCTGCAGGTGGTGGACGATGCGCTGTACGCCGCCAAGTCCGGCGGCCGCGACCAGGTCCGGGTGGCCGGGGGCTAGCCGGCCGGCGCAGGCGCGCCGGCCGTCGTCGCCGGCAGCAGTCCGCCGGACGCGACCAGGGCGACCATCGCCGCGACTTCGCCATCGAGCGCGCGGTCGCGTTCCAGGAACGGCACGGGGGCGCGGATGCGCGTGTGCGCGGCGGCCACCGCCGTGCCCGGATGGAAGGCGTCGGCCTGCGCCAGCTGGGCGCGCAGTTCCTCGACTTCGGCCAGGAAGCGTTCGCGCCCAGGGGCTTCGGCGGCTGGGCCGCCCTGCACCTTGGCCGCCAGCGCGGCCGCGTCGGCGCGCCGGGCCAGGGCACGGGCGGCGTTGATCATGTCGCGGCGCAGGTCCAGCGCCTGCGCGGCGGTGTACAGCTCCAGCGCCAGCACCTTGCCCAGGTCCTCGACCATGGCCAGGACGTGGCGCGCCTCGTTGGCGCCCATCGACACGTGGTCCTCGGCGTTGGCACTGGTCGGCACCGAGAACACCGAGGCCGGGTGCGCGCGGCTGGCCAGGTCGTTGACGATCGCCGCGGCGGTGTACTGCACGATCATATGCCCCGACTCGGTGCCGTCCTCGTTGCCGATCAGGAACGCCGGAAGGCCGTCGCTGGTGGCCGGGTCGACCAGCTTGTTGAGCCGGCGCTCGGAGATCGAGGCCAGGGTGGGGATCGCTGCCTTCAGGTAGCTCAGCGCCAGCGCCAGCGGCATGCCGTGGAAGTGGCCGGCGGAGATCACCTGCTCTTCTACGTGGGTGGCATCGGCCTTGTCCGGGAACACCAGCGGGTTGTCGGTGACAGCGTTGAGCTCGATCTCCAGCACGCGCGCGGCCTGCGCGGCGGCATCGCGCACCGCGCCGTGCACCTGCGGGATGCAGCGCAGCGAATAGCTGTCCTGCGGCTGGTGCTTCTTGCCGCCACGGAACGGCAGGAAGCGCAGGTAGAACTTCTCGCGGCCGTGGCGCTGGTCGGCCGGCACCCAGTCCCAGCCGATGTCGAAGCGCAGCGCCTGCGCGTCGGCGGTGTCCCAGCTTGTCGGCAGCCACTGCCGGAAACGCGGCACCAGGGGGTAGGCGATGTCCGCCAGGGTCGAGCCGGCGAGCAGGCCGCGCAGGTTCGCGGCGACCCTGACCTGCCCCGGGTGCGGACGCAGCGCATGCACTTCCGGCGCGAACGCGCCCAGGCGGCCGGCGAAGGCGTCGATGGTCATCGCCGCCGCCAGGTCGGCGGTGTCCAGCATCAGCTCCAGGCGCTGCAGCGCCAGCACGCCCATCGCCAGCATCTGCGCGGTGCCATTGTTCAGCGCCAGACCTTCCTTGTACGACAGCGACACCGGCTGCAGGCCGGCGCGGCGCAGCGCCTCGGCGCCGGGCAGGCGCTCGCCTTCGAAGAACGCTTCGCCACCGCCGAGCAGGACGATGGCCAGGTGCGACAACGGCGCCAGGTCGCCGGAGGCGCCGACCGAGCCCAGCTGCGGCACCACCGGCACGATCCCGGCGTTGAGCATCGCCGCCAGCGCCTGCAGCGTCTGCACCCGGATGCCCGAGTGGCCCTTGAGCAGGGTGTTGATGCGGATGCACAGCATCGCGCGGACCACGTCGGCGGCCATCGGCTCGCCCACGCACACCGCGTGGGTGACGATCAGGTTGCGCTGCAGCTCCTCGTGCAGCGAACGGCCCGAGGGCGTGGCGCCGGGCAGTTCATCGCGCAGCGGGTGCGCGCCGAGCAGCTTGTCGGCATTGGAGCCGAAGCCGGTGGAGACGCCGTAGATCGGCTCCTGGCGACGGACCTGCTCGGCGAGGAAGTCGGCGGCGCGCTGCACGGCCTGCAGCGCCTGCGGGTCCAGTTCGACCGGCGCGCCATTGGCGACGGCGACGAGGCGTTCGCGGGTGAGGGACTGGCCGTCGAGGCGGATCGGATTCATGTCAGCGTCCGGCCAGGGCACGCGCCTGTTCCAGCTCCACGCGCAGGGCGCCGGCCAGTTCCTCGCGCGGGACTTCGAACTGCTGTTCGCGCACCAGGTCCTTGACCGCGACCACGCCGCGCGCCAGCTCGTCCTCGCCGGCCAGCACGACGAAGCGGATCCCGGCACGCGAGGCGTACTGGAACTGCTTGCCGACCTTGCGCGCTTCCACCTGCACCTCGGTGTTGATCCCGCCGGCACGCAGGTGGCGGGCGATATCCAGCGCCTGCGGCAGCTGCGCCTCGTCCATCAGCGCCACCATCGCCTGCACGCTGCTCTCGGCGATGCCGGCAATGAGGCCCGCCTCGCGCAGCTGCCAGAACAGCCGGGTCAGGCCGATCGAGATGCCCACGCCGGGCAGCTTCGACTTGGTGTAGTGGCTGGCCAGGTCCTCGTAGCGCCCGCCCGAGCAGATCGAGCCGATGCCCGGGTGCTCCACCAGCTGGGTCTCGTAGACGGTGCCGGTGTAGTAGTCCAGGCCGCGGGCGATGGAGAAGTTCAGGCAGTACGCCGACTCCGGAACGCCCAACGCCTTGACCAGGCCGAGCACCTCGCGCAGTTCGGCCGCGCCCTCGCGCAGGACCGTGCTGGCCCCCTCGCCTGCGCCTTCCAGCACCGCGTCGATCCTGGCCAGCGCATCGGCGTGCGATGACGAGCGCACCTCGACGAACTGCAGGATCCGCGCCACCGCCGCTTCCGGCAGGCCGAAATCCGGCCCGACAAGCGTCTCGCGCACGTAGTCGGCGCCGCGCTTGTCGATCTTGTCGACCTCGCGCAGCACCAGCGCCTGCTGCTGCGGGTCGGCCACGCCCTGGGCCTCGAAGAACCCGCGCATCAGCTTGCGGTTGTTGAGCTGGATGCGGAACTCGCCGATGCCCAGCTCGGAGAACACCGCGTGGATCACCGCCAGCACCTCGGCGTCGTAGCGCACGCTCAGCGAATCCTTGCCGATCACGTCGATGTCGCACTGGTAGAACTCGCGGAAGCGGCCGCGCTGGGCGCGCTCGCCGCGGTACACGCGCTGCATCTGGTAGCGGCGGAACGGGAAGCTCAGCTCGTGCTCGTGCTCGGCCACGTAGCGCGCCAGTGGCACGGTCAGGTCGAAGCGCAGCGCCAGCTCCGGCAGGCCGCTGTCGGCCTTGCCGGCTTCGGCATCCGCCGCCGCGTTGGCCAGCGCGCCGGTGGACTGGACGAAGTACACCTGCCGCTCGGTCTCGCCACCGGACTTGGTCAGCAGCACGTCGGACAGCTCGAACACCGGCGTCTCCACCGGCAGGAAGCCGAAGCGCTCGTAGTTGCGGCGGATGACGTCGAGCATGCGCTGGAACGCGATCTGCTCGCGCGGCAGCAGCTCCATGACGCCGGGCGGGGTGCGGGGCCTGATCAAGCGGGAAACTCCTGGTGGAACGCTTTGGCCCGCGATTCTACCTTGGCCGCACATCCCCGGCCCGCGCCGCGCCGCTATCATGTACGGATCGAAATCCCGGCGCGACGCATGTCCTGGCCCCCGTTCGACAGCCCCTGCCTGACCCCGCCCACCGAGGATGCCGGCCCCATCGGCCCCTGCCTGCATTGCCAGGTCCGCCACCTGGCGGTCTGCTCGGCGCTGTCGCGCGAGGAGATCCAGGCGCTGGAGGCGACCGCCAGCGCGCAAGTGCTCGCGCCCGGTACCGTGCTCGCCCGCCAGGGCGAGGCGCGCCGCCACGTGTACACCGTTACCCGCGGCGCCCTGCGCCTGGCGCGGGTGTCCGCCGACGGCCGCCGCCAGGTCGCCGGGTTCGCCCTGCCCGGCGACTTCGTCGGCCTCTCCGGTGCACCCACCCACCAGCACGACATCGAAGCCCTGGCCGAAACCGAACTGTGCCGCTTCGGCACCGATGCCATGCAGCGGCTGGGCACCCGCTTCCCGCACCTGCAGGGCAAGCTGCTGGAGCGCGCCTGCGTCGAGCTGGACAGCGCGCGCGAGCAGATGATGTCGCTGGCGCGAATGACCCCCACCGAGCGCGTGGCCGACTTCCTGCTCAAGCTCGCCGGCCGCCAGGCCCGCACCGGCGACCCCGGCCCCTCCATCGCCCTGCCGATGCCCCGCGCCGACATCGCCGACCACCTCGGCCTGACCGTGGAAACCGTCAGCCGCTGCCTCACCGCGCTGCGCACCCGCGGCCTGATCGCACTGCCAGGCACCTACCGCGTCGAGATCCTCGATCCGACCGGCCTGAAATCGCTGGAAGCCGCCTGACCCGGATGGGGCGGGGGTTGCCCGGCTCCACGAACGGAACCCGGACAAAGAAAAAGCGGGCCGAAGCCCGCTTTTTCGTGTCCAGCGAAGCGGCCCGGTTTACCCGGTCACGCCCTCGCCTTCCTCGACGGCCTTGATCGACAGGCGGATGCGGCCCTGCTTGTCGACTTCCAGCACCTTCACCTTGACCATGTCGCCTTCCTTCAGCGCGTCGCCGACCTTCTCGACGCGGTCGTTGGAGATCTGCGACACGTGGACCAGGCCATCCTTGCCCGGCAGGATGGTCACGAACGCGCCGAAATCCATGATCTTGGCGACCTTGCCCTCGTAGATCCGGCCCGGCTCGACGTCCGAGGTGATCTGCTCGATGCGGGCCTTGGCGGCCTGGCCGGCAGCGCCATTCACCGAAGCGATGGTGATCGTGCCGTCGTCCTGGATGTCGATCTGGGTGCCGGTTTCCTTGGTGATGGCCTGGATCACCGAACCGCCCTTGCCGATCACTTCGCGGATCTTGTCGGGGTGGATCTTGATGGTGATCAGGCGCGGCGCGAACTCGCTCAGCTCCTGGCGCGGCGAGGTCATCGCGTGGGCCATTTCGCCGAGGATGTGCAAGCGGCCGGCCTTCGCCTGCGACAGCGCCTGCTTCATGATCTCTTCGGTGATGCCCTCGATCTTGATGTCCATCTGCAGCGCGGACACGCCGTTCTGGGTACCGGCCACCTTGAAGTCCATGTCGCCCAGGTGGTCTTCGTCGCCGAGGATGTCGGAGAGCACGACGAAGTCGTTGCCTTCCTTGACCAGGCCCATGGCGATGCCGGCGACGGGCGCCGAGATCGGCACGCCGGCATCCATCAGCGCCAGCGAGCTGCCGCAGACCGAAGCCATCGAGGAGGAGCCGTTCGACTCGGTGATCTCCGAAACCACGCGGATCGTGTAGGGGAACGACTCCATGGTCGGCATCACCGCCAGCACGCCGCGCTTGGCAAGGCGGCCGTGGCCGATCTCGCGACGCTTCGGGCCCATCATGCGGCCGGCCTCGCCCACCGAGTACGGCGGGAAGTTGTAATGGAACAGGAAGTGGTCCTTGTACTCGCCGGAAACCGCGTCGATGATCTGGCCGTCACGGGCGGTGCCCAGGGTGACGGCGACGATCGCCTGGGTCTCGCCACGGGTGAACAGCGAGGAGCCGTGCACGCGCGGCAGCACACTGACCTTGGAGGTGATCGGGCGCACGGTGTCCAGCGCGCGGCCGTCGATGCGGACCTTGGTGGCGAGGACCGAACCACGCATGGTCTGGTATTCCAGCTCGCCGAATTCCTTCGACAGCGCACCGGTGCTCCAGCCGTCGGCCTCGGCGCGGCCGGCCAGCTGCTGCAGCACGTCCTTCTTGATCGCGGAGATGGCGTCGCGGCGCTGCAGCTTGTCGCGCACCTGGAAGGCGGCCTCGAGCTGGGTGCCGACGACTTCCTTCAGCGCCGAGACCATCGCCTCGTTCCTGGCCGGGGCGGCCCAGTCCCAGTTCTTCGTGCCGGCTTCGGTGACCAGCTCGTTGATGATGTTGATGACCTTCTGCATCTCGCGATGGCCGAACATCACCGCGCCGAGCATCACGTCCTCGGACAGCTCGGCCGCCTCGGACTCCACCATCAGCACGGCGTTGGAGGTACCGGCGACGACGAGCTCCAGCTTGGAGTCCTTCAGTTCGCTGACCGTCGGGTTCAGCACGTACTCGCCGTTGATGTAGCCGACCTTGGCGGCGCCGATCGGGCCGTTGAACGGCGCGCCGGTCAGGGCGACGGCGGCGGAAGCACCGATCAGCGCCGGGATGTCGCCGTCGATTTCCGGGTTCAGCGACATCACCGTGGCGATGACCTGCACTTCATTGCGGAACTCTTCCGGGAACAGCGGGCGCAGCGGGCGGTCGATCAGGCGCGAGATCAGCGTCTCCTTCTCGGTGGCACGGCCTTCGCGCTTGAAGAAGCCACCCGGGATGCGGCCGCCGGCGTAGAACTTCTCCTGGTAATCGACCGTCAGCGGGAAGAAGTCCTGGCCTTCGCGGGCCGTCTTCGCCGCGACGGCAGAGACCAGCAGCACGGTGTCATCGAACTTGACGATGACGGCACCGCCGGCCTGGCGGGCGATCTCGCCGGTTTCCAGGGTGACCTGGTGCTTGCCGTACTGGAAGGTTTTGGTGATTTTTGCCACGTCGATTCCTTGGGGATGCTGCTTGCGATTGACCGGGTACGACCCTTGCCGCGACCGGGTGGCCGGAGAGTCCGGCCGCTGCCTATCTTGCTCCGGCGTTGCCGGAACGGTTTTACGGATTCCTGCAGGCGCCGGTGCCCGACCGGTGCCTCAAACGCAAACCGCGGCGCATCTCTGCGCCGCGGCCGGGTCTTGCATCAGCGACGCAGGCCGAGCTTCTCGATCAGGGCCTTGTAGCGCTCGTTGTCCTTGCGCTTGAGGTAGTCGAGCAGGCTGCGGCGGCGGTTGACCAGCTGCAGCAGGCCACGACGGCTGTGGTGGTCCTTCTTGTGGGTCTTGAAGTGCTCGGTCAGCTGCTCGATGCGGCCGGTCAGCAGGGCGACCTGGACTTCCGGGGAGCCGGTGTCGTTGGTGCCGCGCGCGTTGTCGGCGATGATCTTCTGGGTGTCGATGGACATGGTTTCTTCTCGTGGATGCGAGGCCGGCAGGAACGCGCTGGGCGCACCGCCTGACCCGCCGCTTGCGGAGGCCGCCTTCCCGGAACGGGAATGGTCGGCAGGGAAGCCCGTGAAAACGGGCGCGCAAATTGTAGCCGCCATGGCCTTTGCGGACAAGGCTTTAGCGATATCCGGCGTCGTGGCGCTCAGCCTTCCGGCGGCGCGACAGGCGCGGCATGGCCGTGAAACACCCGCTGCGGCGACAGCCGGCCCTCCGGGTCGACCCGGGCCAGGCCCAGCGCCACGCCAGCGTCGGAGAAAACGGCCGCCGGGTCCGCGGGCGCCCAAGGGCCGCGCAGGCGCTGGCCCTGGGCGAAGCGGGCCGCCTCGGCCGGCGCCAGTTGCACCCGCGGGAACCCGGCCAGCCCGGCCTCCAGCGGCAGCAGGCAGGCTTCCAGCGCCGCCTCGCCGCCGCTTTCGAGCAGCGACTCCAGCTGCCCCGGGGTGAACATGCGCGGCTCGCGGAACGGATCCACCCACAGCCGGCGCAGGCTGGCGATGTGCGCGCCGCAGCCCAGCGCCTCGCCCAGGTCGCGGGCCAGGCTGCGGATGTAGGTGCCGCTGCCGCAGGTCACCCGCAGCCGCAGCTGTTCCGGACCGGATTCGAGCAGGTCGATGGCATGGACCACGACTTCGCGCACCGGCGCCTCGATCGCCTCGCCGCGACGGGCGCGGGCGTACAGCGGCTCGCCGCCCTGCTTGAGCGCCGAGTACACCGGGGCACGCTGCTGCAGCACCCCGGTCAGGGCCACCAAGGCGGCCTCCAGCACGGCCTGGTCCAGCGCCGGCACGGGCCGCTGCAGCAGCACTTGGCCGTCGGCGTCGTCGGTATCGGTGGTCGTGCCCAGGGCGATGCCGGCCTCGTAGGCCTTGTCCGAACCGAGCAGCAGCCCGGCCAGCTTGGTCGCCTCACCGAAGCACAACGGCAGCAGGCCGGTGGCCAGCGGATCCAGGCTGCCGGTATGGCCGCCCTTCTCCGCGCGGAACAGCCGCCGTGCGGCCTGCAGGGCGGCGTTGGAGCTCATGCCGGCCGGCTTGTCGAGCAGGAGGATGCCGTCGAGGGAGCGGTAGCGACGGGAAGATTTCATGCAGGCCTGCGATGGTGGTCCTTGCAGGAGCCCCTCCAGGGGCGAACCGATGGCGCCGGGGATGTGATGTTCAACGCGCGAGTCCCGGACGGGGCGCGTTCAACGCGGGCGTTTTCCGGGGGCTGCCGGGTCGCCCCTGAAGGGAGCTCCTACAGAAAGCGGTGCCGCCGGAGGGGGTTACGGGTCCCGGCCCGGATCGTTGCCGGAGCCTTCACCGTCGCCGACCAGGTCCGCCGCATTCTCGCGCAGCAGGATCTCGATGCGCTCGCCGCGGTCGACCGAATCATCGTAGTGGAAGTGCAGCTCCGGCACGTGGCGCAGCTTGACCCGCCGCGCCAGCTCCATGCGCAGCTGCTTCGCCAGCTCCTTCAGCCCCTTCATCGCCTCTGTCGAACGTTCCGGCATCAGCGCGGTGACGAACACCTTGGCATGGGCCAGGTCGCGGCTGACCTCCACGTCGGACACGCTCACCGACGGCAGGCCATGCTCGCGCACGGCCTCGTGGACCAGCGTGCCCAGTTCTCGGCGCAGCTGCGCCGAGACCCGGTCGGTGCGATGGAAGGACTTGGTCGGCATGTCGCTGCTCCTCGCCCGCTTACAGCGTGCGCTGGACCTCGATGCGCTCGAAGCACTCGATCTGGTCGCCGGCCTTGACGTCGTTGTACTCCTTCACGCCGATGCCGCACTCGGTGCCGTTGCGCACTTCCTCCACGTTCTCCTTGAAGCGGCGCAGCGATTCCAGCTCGCCCTCGAAGACGACCGTGTTGTCGCGCAGGACGCGGATCGGCTTGTTGCGCTTGACCACGCCCTCGATGACCATGCAGCCGGCCACCGCGCCGAACTTGGAGCTGCGGAACACGTCCCGGACCTGGGCAATACCGATGATCTCCTCGCGGATCTCCACGCCCAGCAGGCCCGAAGCGACCTGCTTCACCTGGTCGATGACGTCGTAGATGATCGAGAAGTAACGCAGGTCCACGCCGTTGGACTCGATGATCTTGCGCGCCGAGGCGTCGGCACGGACGTTGAAGCCGATCATCGTGGCCTTGGTCGTGGCCGCGATGTTCGCGTCGGACTCGGTGATGCCGCCGACACCCGAACTGATCACGTTGATCCGGATCTGGTCGTTGGACAGCGCCACCAGCGCCTGCTTGAGCGCCTCCACCGAGCCCTGCACGTCGGCCTTGACCACCAGGTTGAGGACCTGCTGGCCCTCGCCCTTGCCCATCTGGGCCATGATGTCTTCCATGCGGTTGCCCGCGGCCTGGACCAGGCGCGACTCGCGGCGCTTGGCGTCGCGCTGCTGGGCCACGTCCTTGGCCAGGCGCTCGTCCTTGACCACGACGAAGTCGTCGCCGGCGTCCGGCACGCCCGACAGGCCGAGCACCTGCACCGGGATCGACGGACCGGCCGAGGCCGGCTGGCCGCCGGTTTCGTCGAACAGCGCGCGCACGCGGCCGTACTGGATGCCGCAGACCAGGTAGTCGCCCTTCTTCAACTGGCCCTGCTGGACCAGCACGGTGGCGACCGGGCCGCGGCCCTTGTCCAGCGCCGACTCGATGACCACGCCGCTGGCGTTGCCGTCCGGCACGGCCTTGAGCTCGAGCACTTCGGCCTGGATCGAGATTGCGTCCAGCAGGTCGTCCACACCGTCGCCGGTCTTGGCCGACAGCTCGACCATCTGGGTGTCGCCGCCGAAGTCCTCGGCCACGACCTGCTCGGCGAGCAGCTCGTTCTTGACCCGCATCGGGTCGGCGTCGGACTTGTCGATCTTGTTGATCGCCACGATCAGCGGCACGCCGGCCGCCTTGGCGTGCTGGATCGCCTCCTTCGTCTGCGGCATGACGCCGTCGTCGGCGGCCACCACCAGCACCACGATGTCGGTCAGCTTGGCGCCGCGCGCACGCATCGAGGTGAAGGCCGCGTGGCCGGGGGTATCCAGGAAGCTGATGACGCCCTTGGGCGTTTCGACGTGGTAGGCGCCGATGTGCTGGGTGATGCCGCCGGCCTCGCCGGTGGCGACCTTGGTCCGGCGGATGTAGTCCAGCAGCGAGGTCTTGCCGTGGTCGACGTGGCCCATGATGGTGACCACCGGCGGACGCGGGGCGAGTTCGCCCTCGGCCTGCTCGACGTGGGCCAGCAGTTCGCTCTCGGCGTCGTCGTTGCCGGCGCGCACTACCTTGTGGCCGAGTTCCTCGGTCACCAGCGCGGCGGTGTCGTGGTCGATGGTCTGGGTGATGGTGACCATCACGCCCATCTTGAACAGGGTCTTGACCACGTCGCCGCCCTTGAGCGCGAGCTTCTGCGCCAGGTCGGCCACGGTGATCGCGTCGCCGATCGCCACCTCGCGCACGACCGGGGCGGTCGGGCGCTCGAAGCCACCGGCGCCGCCGGCGGAGGAACCGCCACGCATCTCCTGGCGCCGCGGCTTGGGCCTGGCGCCCGGACGGGCGGTGGTGCGGCGGGCGCGGTCGGCGGCCGACAGGTGCAGCTGGCCGGCGAAGCGGCTGGCGGCCGAATCGTCCTCGATGCCGGCGACCATGGCGTGCGAGCCGCGGGTCTTGTGCTTGTGGCCGCGGCCATCGTCCGCGCCACGATCCGGGGCCGGGCGATGCGCGGCGGCAGGTGCGCGCGCCGGGCGCGCTGCGGTCTCGCCATCGGCCGCGGCGCGCGGACCGGCGGCCTTCTGCCGTTCTTCTTCGGCGCGGCGCTGCTCTTCCTCGGCCTTGCGCGCCGCCTCTTCCTCCTGGCGCTTGCGCTCGAGCTCCTCGGCACGCACGCGGTCGACTTCGGCCAGGTGCTGCTGCTCGGCCAGGTTGCGCTGGCGCGATTCCTCAAGCTTGCGCAGGACCTCGGCGTGCTCGTCGTTCACCGGCACGATGGGCGCGGGTGCGGCGCCCGTGGCGTCCTCGGCCGCCTTGACGTAGGTGCGCTTCTGCCGGACCTCGACGTTGACCGTGGTCTTGCTGCGGCCACCGCCAACGGTGAGCTCCTGGACCTTGCGCCGGGCCAGGGTGATCTTCTTCGGCGCGGCGATTTCCTCGGCCTGGCTGTCGCCCTTGCCGTGCGCGCGCTTGAGGAAGCCGAGCAGCTTGAGCTTCTCGGCGCTGGTCACGACCTGGTCCGGGTCGCTGAAGGACATGCCGGCCTCGGCCAACTGCTCCAACAGCTTCTCGACGGGGGTGTTGACCAGCTCGGCAAGCTTGCGGATGGTGGTTTGCTGCGACATTCGGATCCTATGCTCCTGGTGGCGCCCCCTCGCCAGGTGCAAGGGAAACGCGGATTCTAAGCCCTGGACGGTGCAGGGCGGTGTTCATCGCCGGCTCATGCGCCGCGCCCCGGATGGGAGGCGGCGCGGTTCACGCGCCACGCTCCAGGAGGGCGATCTCCTCGGCGCGTGCGGCCAGGATCAGCGCCGCGGCGCGGGCCTCGTCCAGCCCCTCGATACCGAACTCGACGACCTCGTCGGCGGCCAGGTCGGACAGGTCCCCGGAGGTGCGCACGCCATGGCCGGCCAGGGCGTAGGCGGTCTCCTCGTCCATGCCTTCCAGCGCCAGCAGGTCCTCGGCCGGCTGGTGCTCGTCCAGTTCCTCCTCCACCGCCAGGGCGTCGTTGAGCAGGGCGTCGCGGGCGCGCGAACGCAGCTCCTCAACGATGTCCTCGTCGAAGCCTTCCACCGCCAGCAGCTCGCCGACCGGCACGTAGGCGATTTCCTCGACCGTGTTGAAGCCCTCGGCCACCAGGATCCCGGCGATCTCCTCGTCCACCTCCAGCTTGTCCATGAACAGCTGGCGGGCCACGGCCTGCTCGGCCTCGGACTTGGCCGCGACCTGGTCCTGGGTCATGACGTTGAGCTGCCAGCCGGTCAGGCGGCTGGCCAGGCGCACGTTCTGGCCGCCCTTGCCGATCGCCTGGGCCAGGCGGTCCTCGGCCACGGCCAGGTCCATCGAGTGCTTCTCTTCGTCGACGATGATCGACTGCACCTCGGCCGGCGCCATCGCGTTGATGACGAAGTTGGCCGGGTTGTCGTTCCACAGCACGATGTCCACGCGCTCGCCGTTGAGCTCGTTGCTCACCGCCTGAACGCGCGAGCCACGCATGCCGATGCAGGCGCCGATCGGGTCGGTGCGGTTGTCGTGGGCGACCACCGCGATCTTGGCGCGGTCGCCCGGGTCGCGGGCGCAGGCCTTGATCTCGACCAGGCCCTGGCCGACTTCCGGCACCTCGAGCTTGAACAGCTCGATCATGAATTCAGGCGCACCGCGGCTGATGAACAGCTGCGGGCCGCGCGGTTCGCTGCGGACTTCGAACAGGTAGCCGCGGACGCGGTCGCCAGCGCGCAGCACGTCGCGCGGGATGCCCTTGTCCTTGGGGATGAAGGCCTCGGCATTGCCGCCCAGGTCGACGTAGATGTTGCCGCGCTCGGCGCGCTTGACCACGCCGGTGACCAGCTCGCCGACGCGGTCCTTCCACGCGTCCACGACCTGCTGGCGCTCGGCCTCGCGCACGCGCTGGACGATGACCTGCTTGGCGGCCTGGGCGGCGATGCGGCCGAACTCGGGGTTTTCGATCTGCTCTTCGATCCAGTCGCCGACTTCGACGCCGTCGGCCTCGTCGACCGCGTCCATCAGGCGGATCTGGCGGTCCGGCGACTCCATGACCACGTCGTCGGCCACCACTTCCCAGCGGCGGAAGGTCTCGTAGCTGCCGTCCTTGCGGTCGATCGCCACGCGCGCGACCACGTCCTGGTCGATGTAGCGCTTCTTGGCGGCGGAGGCCAGCGCGGCTTCCAGCGCGTCGAAGATGACGTCGCGCGGCACGCCCTTCTCGTTGGCGACCGCGTCCACTACCAGAAGAAGTTCCTTGCTCATTCGTCGTTACTCCGCATGCGGCTTGCCGGCCGCCGGCTTGTTGGAGGGTTGCTTGCCATTGCTGCCGTTGCCGGGCTTCGGCGCGGGCTTGCCCTTGTTGGAGGGCGAATACTTGTTGGGCGCCAGGCCCAGCGCGGCCCAGTCCGGGACCAGGCGCGCCTTGTCGATGTTGTCGACGGCGGCGGTGAACTCGCTGCCGTCCAGTTCGAACACGACGTTGCCGCCTTCCACGCGCAGGATCCGGCCCTGCAGGCGGCGGCGACCATCCTGCGGCAGCTTCAGCCCGACCTTGGCCTGTTCGCCGATGAAACGGGCGAACTGCGCGGCGCCGAACAGCGGCCGGTCCAGGCCCGGCGAGGACACCTCGAGGGTGTAGTTGCCGGAAATGGGGTCGGCGACATCGAGCTGGGCGGACACCTCGCGGCTGACCGACTCGCAGTCCTCGATGGTGACCACGCGCGCATCCCCGGCGCCTTCGCCGGCGGGGACGTCGATGTACAGGCGCAGGGTCGCGCCGCCGGGGGCCGGCAGGTACTCGATGCCCAGCAGGTCCAGGCCCAGCGACTCGACGGTCGGGCGCAGGAGCTCGGCGATTTCGCTGTGCTTCTCGCTCATTGCGGCGTTACTCGGGACGCAGGAAACAGAACGGCGGTGTGCTGTGGAAAAAATCCGGGCCCCGGAAACGACAAAGGGCCCGACTGGGCCCCGTGTCCGACAGGAGACCCGCCTGGGCTTCCCATCCGATGTGCTGGAATCGGCGCAACGGCGGGAACATGCGCCGTTGCAAGCCCAGGCTTTGCGGTTGCCGCCTGCCCTTGTACGACCGGGAAGACGGAACCGCGAAACATGGTAGCGGGGGCAGGATTTGAACCTGCGACCTTCGGGTTATGAGCCCGACGAGCTGCCAGACTGCTCCACCCCGCAGCAGAGGCGGAATTATGGCGATTGGCGGGGATTGTTGCAAGCCTTGGATGTGTCGGCCGGCTGAACCGTGGGTACTTCCGCGGAGCAACAGCACCGGCTTCCGCCGAGCAACAGCACCGGCTCCGGACGGGGCCGCCGTACCAAGGGGCCGGATTTCAAGTAAAGCGGGGCCCACCCCGCGGGACGACATCCTGTCTTTACGCGGGGCCGTGGCACATCCATGTGCCACTTGGGCCATATCCCCTTGGCACGACGTCCTCAGGCGGCTTCCAGGTCGTGGCTTCGACAAAGCCAAAGCAAAGCTCCGGTCTTCCCCACCTTGAACGAAGCCGCGACCGGGACACCCCCCGAAGACGCCGTACTCCCCGGGTGCCGCGCCAAGCAGGCCATGGATGGCCTGCGCCCGCTTGGGGGCAGGAAGCCCCCACGCGGGAAAAGCGGCACCCGGGGAGTGCGGCGGCTCCCGCCGGAGCCAGCGCCCTCCCCAGCTCTTCAGCTCCAGCTCCCCGGCACTGCCCAGAACGAGCGCCGGACAAACAAAAACCCCCGGCATCAACCGGGGGCTTTCGGATCGGGGGAAGTGCTGCCGCCACGGATTACATGAAAGCGCGCTGGCACCACACCATGATCGGGTTCCAAGCCAGGCCCAGGGCCAGCAGGCCCAGCGAATTGACGCCCAGGACCACGCCGAGGACACGGTCGTTGTGCGCCGGCAGCGGCGCGCCGACCGGCTCGTCGAAGTACATGACCTTGACCACGCGCAGGTAGTAGAAGCAGCCGACCACCGCGCAGATCACGCCCAGCAGCGCCAGCCACAGCATTCCGCCCTGCACCGCCGCGCCCAGCACCAGCAGCTTGGCCCAGAAGCCCAGGAACACCGGGATGCCCGCCAGCGAGACCATCGTGCACAGGACCAGGCCGGCCATCCACGGATTGCGCGCGTTCAGGCCCTTGAAGTCGTCGATGTTCTCGGCCTCGAAGCCCTGCCGCGACAGCGCGATGATCGCGCCGAAGGCTGCCGTCGACATCAACGCATAGGAGATCGCATAGAACAGCGCCGCCGCATAGCCACGCTCGTCGCCGCCGGCCAGGCCCATCAGCAGGAAGCCGATGTGCGAAACAGTGGAATACGCCAGCATGCGCTTGAGGTTGCTCTGGGCGATGGCCATCAGGTTACCGACCACCAGCGACACCGCGGACAGGCCGGCCAGCAGCCACTTCCATTCGTCGGCCAGCGGACCCACGCCCGTTTCCAGCAGGCGGTACGCCATGCCGAACGCGGCCAGCTTGGGGGCAGAACTGATGAACAGCGCGACCGGCGCGGTCGCGCCCTGGTACACGTCAGGCAGCCACATGTGGAACGGCGCCGCGCCGAGCTTGAAAGCCACGCCGGCGACCATGAACACCGTGCCGGTGAGCAGCAGGGTGCGCTGTTCGCTGCCGGCGATGGCGGCGTTGATCGCGTCCAGGTGCAGGCTGCCGGTGGCGCCGTAGACCAGCGACATGCCGTACAGCAGCAGGCCCGAGGCCAGCGAACCGAGCACGATGTACTTCATCGCCGCCTCGGTGGCCTTGCCGTTGTCGCGGTCGGCGGCGACCAGGGCGTAGGAGCTCAGCGCCAGCAGTTCCAGGCCCAGGTAGACAATGACCAGGCTGCCGGCCGAAACCAGCATCATCATGCCGGCGGTGGCGAACAGGATCAGCACCGGGATCTCGCCCTGGTACAGGTTGCGCTCGCGCAGGTAGCTCCAGCCGTAGACCAGGGTCAGCGTGCTCATCAGCACGATGGCGATCTTCATCACGTCGGCGGCGGTGTCGCGCACGAACATGTCGTTGAACACCACGCCCTGCCCGCCCGTGCCGGTGGCCAGCATCGCCAGCACCACGACCAGCAGCAGCACCGACAGGAAGTGGGTCCAGACCTTGTGCCGCGCCTCGATGAACAGGTCGGCGATCAGCAGGGCGAAGGCACCGCCGATCAGCACCAGCTCGGGCAGGAGCGGCAGCAGTTCGGAGGCGGACGGCATCGCGAGGGAGGTGGTCATCTTCGGCAGGTCCTTACAGCTTGCTGGTGGCGATCTGCACCGCCAGTTGCGCGATCGACGGTTCCATCAGGTCGGTCAGCGGCTTGGGCCACACGCCCAGCAGCAGCACGCCGGCGGCGAACACCCCCAGCACCAGCGTCTCGCGGGCATCGAGGTCCTTCATCTCCGCCACGTGGGCATTGCCGACCTCGCCGAAGAACACCCGCTTGTAGAGCCATAGCGTGTACGCGGCGGTGATCACCAGGGTGGTGGCGGCGAGGAAGGCGACCACCGGGTGCTTCTGGAAGCTGGCCATGACCACCATGAATTCGCCGACGAAGCCGCTGGTGCCCGGCAGGCCCGCATTGGCCATGAAGAACAGCATCGAGAACGCGGCGAACCACGGCATCACGTTGGCCACGCCACCGTAGTCGGCGATGCGGCGGGTATGCATGCGGTCGTAGAGCACGCCTATGCAGGTGAACATCGCGCCGGAGACGAAGCCGTGCGAGACCATCTGCACCATCGCGCCCTGCAGGCCCAGGCGCGCCGCGTCGAGCGAACCGAAGTCGCGGACCAGGGTGAAGACGATGAAGGTGCCCAGGGTGACGAAGCCCATGTGCGCCACGGACGAGTACGCGACCAGCTTCTTCATGTCGTCCTGGACCAGGGCGACCAGGCCGACGTAGACCACCGCGATCAGCGACAGCGCGATCACCAGCCAGGCCCATTCCTGGCCGGCATCGGGGGTGATCGGCAGGTTGAAGCGCAGGAAGCCGTAACCGCCGATCTTCAGCGCGATCGCGGCCAGGATCACCGAGCCGGCGGTCGGCGCCTCCACGTGCGCGTCCGGCAGCCAGGTGTGCACCGGGAACATCGGCACCTTGACCGCGAAGGCGATCATGAAGGCGAAGAAGATCCAGGTCTGCTCCCTGGCGGTGAGCGGCAGTGCGTACAGGTCGGCCAGCTGGAAGCTGCCGCCCTTCAGATACAGGTAGACCAGCGCCACCAGCATCAGCACCGAACCGAGGAAGGTGTAGAGGAAGAACTTCATCGCCGCGTAGATGCGCCGCGGCCCGCCCCAGACGCCGATGATCAGGAACATCGGGATCAGCATGGCCTCGAAGAACACGTAGAACAGGATCGCGTCGGTGGCAGCGAAGATGCCGACGGTCACGCCCTGCAGGATCAGGAACGAGGCCACGTACTGGTGCACGCGCTTGTTGACCACGCCCCAGGCGCCGATCAGCGCGAGCAGGCCGACCAGGGTGGTCAGCAGGATCAGCGCGATCGCGATGCCGTCCACGCCCAGGTTGTAGTGGATGCCGTAGGCCGGGATCCAGGCGTGCTGTTCGACGAACTGCATCCCCGGGTTGGAATAGTCGAACCCGGTCAGCAGGCGCAGGCTCCAGAGGAACGTGGCCAGGGCCACGATCACCGAAGCCCAGCGCGCCGCCTGCGCCCGGGCGTTGCCCAGGGCGAGGATCAGCGCGCCGCCGATCACCGGCAGCCAGATCAGGACACTCAACAGGTGCGTGTTCGCCACGTCTAGTTCTTCCGTACAGTCAGCGCCAGAACCGCATGAGCACGGCCAGCAGTGCAATCAGGCCGAGGATCATCGCGAAGGCGTAGTGGTAGAGGTATCCGGATTGGGTGCGCCGCAGCAGCGAGGCGGCCAGGTCGACCACCCGCGCGCTGCCGTTGACGATCACGCCGTCGATCAGGGTGCTGTCGATCCAGCGCGAGAGGCGCCCGAGCGCAAGGCCGCCGCCGGCGAAGCCCTTGATCCACAGATGGTCGAAGCCGTACTTCTCTTCGAGGATGCGGACCAGCGGCGCGAACGCGCTGCGCGCGCGGCCGGCCAGGTCCGGCTTCCACAGGTACAGCAGCGCCGCCAGCAGGAAGCCGGCCACAGTCAGCCAGAACGCCGGCATCAGCATGCCGTGGGTCGCGTACGCGACCGGCCCGTGCCAGAACTCCGCGCCGACCTGGGCGATGGTGTCGCGCGCCGGATCGAGGAAATCGATCGCGCCGGTGAAGAAGCCCACCTCCTGGCCCGGGATCGCCGCGGCATGGTGGTTGCCCTTCCAGTCCGTGCCGAACAGCATCGGCCCGGCGGTGAAGAAGCCGATCAGCACCGACGGGATCGCCAGCAGGACCAACGGCACGGTCACCACCCATGGCGACTCGTGCGGCTCGTGCGCGCCGTGGTGGCCATGGTCGTCGTGGCCATGATGCTCGTCGTCGTGCGCGTGGCCATCGTGCACATGTGCCGGATCGGCATGCTCGCCATGGCCATGCCCGCCGTGCGCATCACGGAACCGCTCCGGCCCGTGGAAGGTCATGAACAGCAGGCGGAAGCTGTAGAAGCTGGTCACGATCACCCCGCCCAGCACCGCCCAGTAGGCGTAGGTGGCAATCCAGTGGTGGGTCTGGTGCGCGTGGTGCGCGGCCGCCTCGATGATCGTGTCCTTCGAGTAGAAACCCGAGAAGAACGGCGTGCCGACCAGGGCCAGGGTGCCGACCACGCTGGTCCAGTAAGTGACCGGCATGTACTTGCGCAGCCCGCCCATCCGGCGCATGTCCTGCTCGTGGTGCATGCCGATGATCACCGAGCCGGCCGCCAGGAACAGCAGCGCCTTGAAGAAGGCGTGGGTCATCAGGTGGTACACCGCACCCGAGTAGGCGGACACGCCCAGGGCCACGGTCATGTAGCCCAGCTGCGACAGGGTCGAGTACGCGACCACGCGCTTGATGTCGTTCTGGACGATGCCGATCAGGCCCATGAAGAACGCGGTGGTCGCGCCGATGAACAGGACGAAGTGCAGCGCGGTCTCCGACAGCTCGAACAGCGGCGACATGCGCGCGACCATGAAGATGCCCGCGGTGACCATCGTCGCGGCGTGGATCAGCGCCGAGATCGGGGTCGGGCCTTCCATCGAGTCCGGCAGCCACACGTGCAGCGGCACCTGCGCCGACTTGCCCATGGCGCCGATGAACAGGCAGACGCAGATGATCGTAGCCACGCTCCACGGGTGCCCGGCGAAGATCTGCACGTGGCCGTCCTGCAGCATCGGCGCGCGGGCAAACACGGTGGCGTAGTCCAGGGTGCCGAACCACAGCAGCACGCCGGCGATGCCCAGCAGGAAGCCGAAGTCGCCCACGCGGTTGACCAGGAACGCCTTCATGTTGGCGAACACCGCGGTCGGGCGCTTGAACCAGAAGCCGATCAGCAGGTAGGAGACCAGGCCCACCGCTTCCCAGCCGAAGAACAGCTGCAGGAAGTTGTTGCTCATCACCAGCATCAGCATGCTGAAGGTGAACAGCGAGATGTAGCTGAAGAAGCGCTGGTAGCCCGGGTCGTCGGCCATGTAGCCGATGGTGTAGACGTGGACCAGCAGCGAGACGAAGGTCACCACCACCATCATCATCGCGGTCAGGCGGTCGACCATGAAGCCGACATGGGCGTCGTAGCTGCCTACCTGGAAGAAGGTGTACACGTTCTCGTTGAACGGCGAGGCGCCGCCGGCGACCAACTGGTACAGCACCCAGCACGACAGCGCGCAGCTCACCGCCACGCCGAGGATGGTGGCGTACTGCGCGCCCTTGCGGCCGACCTGGCGCCCGAACAGACCGGCCACGATGCTGCCCAGCAACGGGGCCAGGACGATCAGCAGCAGGTGGGTTTTGGAGATGATCATGGTGTGCCGTCTGTTCCAGTACGTGCCGTCATGGCTGGCTTGGCGCCTACCCTTCGAGGGTTGGGCGCCGCGCAATCATTGGTTCCCCCGCCATCCCTGGCGGTACCACGCGGGCTCCGGAGAACCCTGCCCGGCCATCCCAGGCCGGGCGCTGAGCCGCGCGAGCCAGTGGCTCGCGAGGGCTCAGCCCTTGAGCGAGTCCACCTCGCCGACGTTGATCGTGCCGCGGGTGCGGAACAGCGCGACCAGGATCGCCAGGCCGATGGCCGCCTCCGCGGCGGCCACCGTGAGGATGAAGAACACGAAGATCTGGCCAGCCGCATCGCCCAGTTCGCGCGAGAACGCGATGAAGTTGATGTTGACCGACAGCAGCATCAGTTCGATCGACATCAGCAGGACGATGACATTCTTCCGGTTGAGGAAGATGCCGGCCATGCTGATGCAGAACAGCACCGCGCCGAGCGCGAGCATGTGTCCGAGCGTGATCATGCCTGGCCCTCCCCTTCAGCCGGGGGTGCAGCGGGCGCGGGCTTCTCCGCCGGCATCGACACCATGCGCAGGCGGTCGCTGGCCTTGACCCGCGACTGCGCGGACGGGTTCTGGGTCTTGATCCCGGTGCGCTTGCGCAGGGTGATCATCACCGCCGCGATCACCGCCACGGTCAGGATCACCGCGGCGAACTCGAACGGCAGGATGAAGCCGGTGAACAGGTGGTGGGCAAGCCACTGCGTGTTGCCGGCGTCGGCCGCGGCGGCGGCCGCATTGTCCGGGAACGGCGTGGCCAGGCTGGCCTTGACCCCGATCAGGGCCAGCATCTGCACCAGCATGACCACCGCGACCACGATCCCGACCGGCAGGAACCTGACCCAGCCCTCACGCAGCGCGGCTACGTCGACGTCCAGCATCATCACCACGAACAGGAACAGCACCATCACCGCGCCGACGTAGACCAGCACCAGGGCCACGCCGAGGAACTCGGCGCCGACCAGCAGCCACACGCAGGCCACCGAGAAGAAGGTCAGGATCAGGCACAGCGCTGCGTTGACCGGGTTGCGCACGCTGACCACCGCGCCGGCGGAAACGACCGCGGAGGCGGCGAAGGCGTAGAAGAGGATCTTTATCCAGTCCATCGTGGCCTCAGCGGTAGGCGGCGTCGGCGGCGCGGCGCTCGGCGATCTCCGCCTCCAGGCGGTCGCCGAGGGCCAGCAACTGCGGCTTGGTGACGATGTTCTCGCCGCGCTTCTCGAAGTGGTATTCCAGCACGTGCGTCTCCACGATCGAATCCACCGGGCAGCTTTCCTCGCAGAAGCCGCAGTAGATGCACTTGAACAGGTCGATGTCGTAGCGCGTGGTGCGGCGGGTGCCGTCCTCGCGCCGGGTCGAGTCGATGGTGATCGCCAGCGCCGGGCACACCGCCTCGCACAGCTTGCAGGCGATGCAGCGTTCCTCGCCGTTCGGATAGCGGCGCAACGCGTGCAGGCCACGGAAGCGCGGCGACTGCGGGAACTTCTCCATCGGGTACATCAGCGTGTACTTGGGACGGAACAGGTAGCGCAGGGTCAGGCCCATGCCCCGGAGCAGCTCCAGCAGCATCAGGCTCTTGAAGTAGTGGACGACTTTGCTCATCGGTCAGGCGCCCTTCTCGAACACGCCATAGAACACCATCAGCGCGGTGACCGCGATCCAGGCGATCGTGATCGGGATGAATACCTTCCAGCCCAGGCGCATGATCTGGTCGTAGCGGTAGCGCGGGAAGCTGGCGCGGAACCAGATGTAGGCGCTGGCGAAGAAGAACATCTTGGCCAGCAGCCAGGGCCAGCCACCCTTCCAGATCCAGTCGATCCACGGCGACACGTCCGCGGTCACCCAGCCCTGGATGGGGCTCAGCCAGCCGCCCAGGAAGAACAGGCTGATCAGGAAGCTGACCAGGATCATGTTGGCGTACTCGGCCAGGAAGAACAGCGCGAACGCCGACCCGGAGTACTCGACCATGTGCCCGGCCACGATCTCCGACTCGCCCTCGACCACGTCGAACGGCGCGCGGTTGGTCTCGGCCACGCCGGACACCCAGTAGACGATGAACAGCGGCAGCAGCGGCAGCCAGAACCATTCGAAGAAGCCGGCGTTGCCGGACTGGGCCATCACGATGTCGGTCAGGTTCAGGCTGCCGGCGGCGATCATCACCCCGACCAGGGCGAAGCCCATCGCGATCTCGTAGCTGACCATCTGCGCGGCCGAACGCATCGCGCCCAGGAACGCGTACTTCGAGTTCGACGCCCAGCCGGCGATGATCACGCCATACACGCCCAGCGAGGTCATCGCCAGCAGGTACAGCAGGCCGGCGTTGGCATTGGACAGCACCAGTTGGTAGTCGAACGGGACCACCGCCCAGGCCGCGAAGGCCGGCGCCAGCACGATCAGCGGCGCCAGGATATACATCACCTTGTGTGCGCTGGACGGCTGGATGACTTCCTTGAACAGCAGCTTGAACACGTCGGCGAAGGCCTGGAAGATGCCCATGCCCACGTACATCGGCCCGTGGCGCACGTGCATCCAGCCGATCAGCTTGCGCTCCCAGACCACGTAGAACGCGACCGCGACGATCACCGGCACGGCGATCACCAGGATCTTCAGCACGATCCACAGCACCAGGCCGAGCTCGCCCAGCCCGAAGAACCATTCGCGCACCGGGTCGACCGCGTCGATCAGCAGTTCGTTCATGCCTTCACCACCTCGACCCGGCCCGCGCCCAGCGGCGCGGTTGCGCCGTGGCCACCTTCGATCCATGCCGCGCCCGCGGCGACGCGGGCGTCCACCACCACCGGCAGCGCCGCGGTACCGCTGGCGCCCCGCACCTTGGCAACCTGCCCGTCCGCGATGCCGATGGCGGCGGCATCGGCCGGATTGAGCACGATCCGTGCATCGACGTTGAGCGGGTGCGCCTGCAATGCGGCGGCGCGGCGCACCACCGCATCGGTGCGGTAGATCGCCGGCACCAGCGCCAGCTCCAGCCCGGCGTCGCCGGTCTCGCCGGCACGCCCCGCCTTCACCCCGACCTTGCGGCCGCCCCCAAGCAGCGCGCGCGCGCCGGCCAGGTCGCTGAATTCGAACCCGGCCAGCCCCAGCTCGCCGCCCAGCGCACGCAGCACGCGCCAGCCCTCGCGGGCCTGGCCCGGCAGCTTGCCGCCGGCCTGCGCGGACTGTTCGATCCCGTCCAGGTTGACCAGGGTCGCGTCGATCTCGGGCAGTGCGCCGATCGGCAGGATCACGTCGGCCACCGCGCGGGTGGACTCGCAGGCGAAGTGGCTCAGCGCCACCACCCTGGCCGCGTTCAGCGCCTTCAGCGCGGCAGCGGTATCGGCGAAATCCAGGCCCGGCTCGATGCCATGGAGCAGGTAGGCGCCGCGCGGCTCGGCGAACATGCCGGCCACGTCACGCCCCGTCGGCAGCACGCCGGCGCGGGCCAGGCCCACGGCATTGGCGCCCTGCGGAATGCGGCACAGCGCCGCACCGGTGGCAGTGCAGAAATCGCGCGCGGCGGCGCGGATCGCGGCCGCCTGCGGGTGGTTCTCGGCGATCGCGCCGACGATCACCACGGCACGGCCCGCGCCCCTGGCGGCATCGCGCAACGCGGCGTCGCCCAGCGCTTCGGCGAAGCGCGACGGCGGCACGATCGCCTTGCCGGCCACGGCGAAGGTGAAGTCGAAATCGACCGGGTTGACCACGTGGATGCGCGCGTTGCGCTTGACCTGCGCCTGGCGCAGGCGCGCATGCAGCAGCGGCAGTTCGTGGCGCAGGTTGCTGCCGACCAGCACGACCACTTCGGCCTCGCCGGCTTCGGCCAGCGGCAGCGCGAACGGTTCGGCCACGGCCGCGTCGGAGAAGTCGCGGTTGCCGATGCGGTGGTCGAGGTTGCCGCTCTCCAGCCCGGCGGCCAGCAGCGCCAGCAGCCCGCCCTCCTCGTTCGAAGTGGCCGGGTGCGCGAGCACGCCCAGCGCGTCGCCGCGATTGTCGCGCAGGATCGCGGCGGCCGCGGCCAGGGCCTCGGCCCAGCTGGTCTCGCGCCACTGCCCGTCGACCTTGCGCATCGGCACGGTGGCGCGGTCGGCGGCCTGCAGGCCCTGGTGCGAATAGCGGTCGCGGTCCGACAGCCAGCACTCGTTGACCGCCTCGTTGTCGCGCGGCACGGTGCGCAGCACTTCGCCGCGGCGCACGTGCAGGAACAGGTTCGAGCCCATCGCGTCGTGGTAGCCCAGCGACTCCTTCGCGATCAGCTCCCACGGCCGGGCGCGGAACTGGAACACCTTGTTGGTCAGCGCGCCCACCGGGCACACGTCGATCACGTTGCCGGACAGCTCGGTGGTCAGCGGCTTGCCGTCGTAAGTGCCGATCTGCAGGTTCTCGCCGCGGTACATCCCGCCCAGCTCGTAGGTGCCGGCGATCTCGGCGGTGAAGCGGATGCAGCGGGTGCACTGGATGCAGCGCGTCATCTCGGTGGCGACCAGCGGACCGATGTCCTCGTCGGCGACCACGCGCTTGCGCTCGGCGAAGCGGCTGACCGAACGGCCGTAGCCCAGCGACAGGTCCTGCAGCTCGCACTCGCCGCCCTGGTCGCAGACCGGGCAGTCGAGCGGGTGGTTGATCAGCAGGAACTCCATCACGTTGCGCTGGGCCTTCAGCGCCTTGTCGTTGCGGGTGAAGACCTTCAGCCCGTCCATCACCGGGGTGGCGCAGGCCGGCGACGGCTTCGGCGCCGAACGGCCGCCGACCTCGGTGTCGACCAGGCACATGCGGCAGTTGGCGGCGATCGCCAGCTTGTCGTGGTAGCAGAAGCGCGGGATCGGGATGCCGGCCTTGTCGGCGGCCTGGATGATCATCGAGCCCTTGGGCGCGGCCAGTTCGACCCCGTCGATGAAGACGGTGACGTGGTCCGGCGGCAGGTTCGGGTTGACGGGCTGCGCGCTCACGCGGCCACCTCCAGGTTGCTGCGCACGACCTTGCCGTCGCGCTCGTCGTCGACCAGGAAGCGCCTGTTGACGATCGCGTACTCGAACTCGTGCCAGAAGTGGCGCAGCATGCCCTGCACCGGCCACGCCGCGGCTTCGCCGAAGGCGCAGATGGTGTGGCCCTCGATCTGGCCGGCGGCCGCGCGCAGGGTCTGCAGGTCTTCCAGCGTGGCCTTGTGTTCGACCACGCGGGTGATCATGCGGTACATCCAGCCGGTGCCCTCGCGGCACGGCGTGCACTGGCCGCAGCTTTCCTTGAAGTAGAACCGCGCGATGCGCTGGCAGGCGCGGACCATGCAGGTGGTGTGGTCCATGACGATGACCGCGCCCGAACCCAGGCCCGAACCGGCCTTCTGGATCGAGTCGTAGTCCATGGTCAGGCCCATCATGGTCTCGCCCGGCAGCACCGGCATCGAGGAGCCGCCCGGGATCACGCCCTTGATGCGGTTGCCGTTGCGGATCCCGCCGGCCATCTCCAGCAGTTCGGCGAAGGACGTGCCCAGGCGGATCTCGTAGTTGCCCGGGCGGGCGACGTGGCCGGAGACCGAGAAGATCTTGCAGCCGCCGTTGTTGGGCTTGCCCAGGTTCATGAACCACTCGGGGCCGTTGCGCACGATCGCCGGCACCGAGGCGTAGGTCTCGGTGTTGTTGATCGTGGTCGGCTTGCCGTACAGGCCGAAGTTGGCCGGGAACGGCGGCTTGAACCGCGGCTGGCCCTTCTTGCCTTCCAGCGACTCCATCAGCGCGGTCTCTTCGCCGCAGATGTAGGCGCCGGCGCCGAGCGCGTTGTAGATGTCGATGTCCACGCCCGAGCCAAGGATGTCCTTGCCCAGCCAGCCGTTGGCATAGGCCTCGGCGGTGGCTTCTTCCAGGTGCTCGAACGGCTCGTGGTGGAACTCGCCGCGCAGGTAGTTGTAGGCCACGGTCGAACCAGTGGCGTAGCAGGCGATGGCCATGCCCTCGACCACCGCGTGCGGGTTGTAGCGCAGGATGTCGCGGTCCTTGGCGGTGCCCGGCTCGGATTCGTCGGAGTTGCAGAGGATGTACTTCTGCATGTCGCCCTTGGGCATGAAGCTCCACTTCAGGCCGGTCGGGAAGCCCGCGCCGCCGCGGCCGCGCAGGCCGGACTGCTTGACCATCTCGACCACGTCGGCCGGCGGGATCTTCTCGGTGAGGATCCTGCGCAGCGCCTGGTAGCCGCCGGTCTTGAGGTAGTTCTCGTACGACCACGGCTTGTCGAAGTGCAGCGTCGTGTAGACCGCCTGGTGCTCCTTCGGGGCCGGGCCGACCGGGCCGTAGCCCTCGGAAACCTTGGTGTGGTGTGCCATCTGCCGTGGCCTCACTTCAGTCCGTCGAGCAGCTCGTCCACCTTCGCGGCGTCGAGCTTCTCGTGGTAATGGCCGTTGATCACGACGACCGGGGCGCCGCAGCAGGCGGCCACGCACTCTTCCTCGCGTTTGAGGTAGACGCGGCCGTCGGCGGTCGATTCGCCCAGCCGGCAGCCGAGCTTCTTCTCGGCGTGCGCGACCAGTTCCTCGGCGCCATTGAGCCAGCAGCTGATGTTGGTGCAGAAGGCCACGTTGTTACGGCCGACCTTCTGCGTCTCGAACATCGAGTAGAAAGTGGCGACCTCGTAGGCCCACACCGGCGGCAGGTCCAGGTACTTCGCCACGCCGGCGATCAGCTCGTCGCTGAGCCAGCCGCCGTTCTGCTCCTGCGCCGCGTGCAGCCCCTGCAGCACCGCCGACCGCTTGCGGTCGGGCGGGAACTTGGTCAGCCAGTGGTCGATGTGCGCGCGCGTGTCGTCGCTGAGGACGACCATCGGGTCGACGTTGCGCGCGTTCTCGAAATTACCGGTGGCCTTCATCGATCCACCTCGCCAAACACCAGGTCATAAGTACCGATCATGGCCACGACGTCGGCCAGCATGTGGCCGCGCACGATCTCGTCCATCGAGGACAGGTGCGCGAATCCCGGGGCGCGCAGGTGCACGCGGAACGGCTTGTTGGCGCCGTCGGAGACCAGGTAGCAGCCGAACTCGCCCTTGGGCGCCTCGACCGCGGCGTAGGTCTCGCCGGCCGGCACGCAGTAGCCTTCGGAGAACAGCTTGAAGTGGTGGATCAGCGCTTCCATGTCCTCCTTCATCTCCTCGCGCCGGGGCGGGGCGACCTTGAAGTTCTGGACCATGACCGGGCCGGGGTTGGCCTTCAGCCACTGCACGCACTGGGCGATGATCCGGTTGGACTGGCGCATTTCGGCCACCCGCACCAGGTAGCGGTCGTAGCAGTCGCCGTGGGTGCCGATCGGGATGTCGAAATCGACCGCGTCGTACTTCGCGTACGGCTGCTTCTTGCGCAGGTCCCAGGCGATACCCGAGCCGCGCAGCATCGCGCCGGTCATGCCCCACTCCCTGGCCTGCTCCGGGGTGATCACGCCGATGCCGACGGTGCGCTGCTTCCAGATCCGGTTGTCGGTCAGCAGGGTCTCGTATTCGTCGACGCGGGCGGGGAAATCGCGGGTGAAGCTCTCCAGGTAGTCCAGCAGCGTGCCTTCGCGCGCCTCGTTGAAGTACTTGAGCTTGGCGCCCTTGCGCCAGGGCGACTCCTTGTACTTCGACATCCGGTCCGGCAGGTCGCGGTAGACGCCACCGGGGCGGTAGTAGGTCGCGTGCATGCGCGCGCCGCTGACCGCCTCGTACACGTCCATCAGTTCCTCGCGCTCGCGGAACGCGTACAGGAACACCGCCATCGCGCCCAGGTCCAGCGCGTTGGAGCCCAGCCACATCAGGTGGTTCAGGATCCGGGTGATCTCGTCGAACATGGTGCGGATGTACTGCGCACGCTCCGGCGCCTCGATGCCCATGAGGGTCTCGATGGCGCGCACGTAGGCGTGCTCGTTGCACATCATCGACACGTAGTCGAGGCGGTCCATGTAGCCGATCGACTGGTTGAACGGCTTGGACTCGGCCAGCTTCTCGGTGCCGCGGTGGAGCAGGCCCACGTGCGGGTCGGCGCGGACCACGGTCTCGCCGTCCATCTCCAGGATCAGGCGCAGCACGCCATGCGCGGCCGGGTGCTGCGGGCCGAAGTTCATGGTGTAGTTGCGGATCTCCTGCCGGGCTTCCGCAGGATTGCTGGCGAAACCCGCCGGCCGGGCATGGTCAGGGTGCATCTGTGCGCTCACTTGGCGGCCTCCCGCTGCGCGGCCTCGCCGGCCGCGGTCTCGTAGCGGGCGTCGTCGCGGATCACGCGCGGCACGCCCACGCGCGGCTCGACCGAGGTGACCGGCTCGTACACCACGCGCCTGCGCTCCTCGTCGTAGCGCACCTCGACGTTGCCGATCAGCGGGAAGTCCTTGCGGAACGGGTGGCCGACGAAGCCGTAGTCGGTCAGCAGCCGGCGCAGGTCCGGATGGCCTTCGAAGACGATGCCGAACAGGTCGAACGCCTCGCGCTCGAACCAGTTGGCGCCCACCCAGATCGAGGTGACCGAGGGCACCACCGGCATGGCGTCGTCGGCGGCGAAGCAGCGCACGCGCAGGCGCCGGTTGTGCGCATACGAAAGCAGGTGCAGGACCGCGGCGAAGCGGCGCTGCGGCACGGCGACGGGCTCGATTCGGTCCTCGCCCTGCTGGCTCGGCCGCTCGCCCCAGGCGAAGCGCCCGGCGCCCTTGCCTTCCACGCCGCGGCTGAAGCCACCGGAAGAGACGCCCTCGGTGTCCCACTCGTCGCTGCCATAGCCCATGTAGTCGACGCCGCTGACCGCAGTCAGTTGCTCGAAGCCGAACTCGTCGCGCAGCGCGCGGCAGGTGTCCAGCCAGTCGTGGGCGGCCACCTCGAGGGTGGTCTCGCCACGGGGCTCGACCACGGTCACCGTCGCGGCCGGGAAACGGTCGCGCAGTCGCTGGGCGAAGGAGGCTGCTGGCTCGGCCATGGGGCTTGGCGTGTCCGGAAAGTTCTGGGGGCGGGTCAACGGTCGATCGTGTTCTTCCTGGCCACGGTCTCCGTGCGCCAGATCTTCTTCTGCAACTGCAGGATGCCGTACATCAGCGCCTCGGCCGTGGGCGGGCATCCGGGCACGTACACGTCGACCGGCACGATCCGGTCGCAGCCGCGCACCACCGAGTAGGAGTAGTGGTAGTAGCCGCCGCCGTTGGCGCAGCTGCCCATCGAGATCACCCACTTCGGGTCCGGCATCTGGTCATAGACCTTGCGCAGCGCCGGGGCCATCTTGTTGACCAGGGTGCCGGCCACGATCATCACGTCGGCCTGGCGCGGCGACGGGCGGAACACCACGCCGAACCGGTCCTGGTCGATGCGCGCCGCACCGTTGTGCATCATCTCCACCGCGCAGCAGGCCAGGCCGAAGGTCACCGGCCACATCGAGCCGGTACGCCCCCAGTTGAGCAGCGCGTCGACGGTGGTGGTGACGTAGCCCTTTTCCAGCAGCGGGTTGTCGCCTTCGGGGCGCAGGATGTCGTCGACCCGCCCTTCCGGGATCGGGTTGGTCATCAGGCGGTCGATGGTCTGGATCACTCCCATTCGAGCGCTCCCTTCTTCCATACGTAAATGAAGCCGAGGAACAGCATCCCGACGAACAGGCCCATGGTGACCAGCGCGCGCGGCCCCAGTTCCTGGAACACGAGGGTCCACGGCACGATGAAGATGATTTCCAGGTCGAAGACGATGAACTGGATCGCGATCAGGTAGTAGCGCACGTCGAACTTCATGCGCGCGTCCTCGAACGCCTCGAAGCCGCACTCGTAGGGCGACAGCTTCTCCAGGCTGGGACGGCGCGGCCCGAGCAGGTTGCCGATGACGATCAGCGCGATGCCGATGCCAGTGGCCACGATCAGGAACAACAGGGTCGGCAGGTATTGGGCCAGCACGTGCGGTTCTCTCTTGCCTCTGCCCGGCGCGCCGGGCTTGGGTCGTTTTCCGCGAAGGCCGCGGAGCACCTGTTGCGTCCTCGCCACCGCGGTGCCCGCGGGCGGGCGGTGTAGCCGCGGACGGGCGCATGTGCCGGTGTCCGCTGCGATTGTGCACAGCAGCGGAATTGTAGCTGTGAGCGGTTGTCTCGTAAACGCTTGCAGCCCCGCCCGGGCGCCTCCGTCCAAAGAAAAAGCCCGCTGCGGGCGGGCCTTGACTTCACGGCCACCGGCGCGTGCGCCGGCCTTCACATTGGTGCCCAAGAGGGGCGACGGCACCTATCCGGGCCATTGTAGCGCATGGGCGCGGATCGGCGGGAATGCCTGTCTCAGCTAGCGCGACGGCAGCTTGGCAGAGTGGCCGACCACGGCGCCACAAGGGGCTCGGCGCCGGACCACTACGCCAGAATCTACGCCAAGATCGCGCCATGCCCACCTACCGCCAGCGCGGCTCCACATGGCGCGCCGAAGTGTTCAAGTCCGGCCGCCGGGAATCGGCGTCGTTTGCCACGAAGCGGCAGGCCGTGGCGTGGGCCACGCAGCGGGAAGCCGAGCTGGTCGGCGCCCGCCTGCCGGATCATACCCTCGCCGAAGCCCTGCGACGGTTCGCCGACGAGAAGTGCCCCGGCCGGAAGGGGGGCAAGTGGGAGCAGGCCCGGCTGGGGGCCATGCAGCGCGATGCGCTGGCCGCTGTGGCGCTCCCGGTCCTGTCACGTACCGATGTGGCCCAGTGGCGGGACCGGCGCTTACAGGCCGTCTCCGGGGCTTCCGTGCGCAGGGAGATGAACCTGCTGCTGGCGGTGCTGGAGGAAAGGTGCGGGGGACCGGGGTCGGCGCCGCTGGCAGTAAGCTTGCAGCTCTTTCCCGTCGGACCAGCGGAGCGAACACCCGCAACGCTCTGGAGCTGCTGGCGGATGCAGGCGTGGGGTCTCCGCCGCCTCCACTG
>NZ_PDWM01000024.1 GCF_010093225.1 Pseudoxanthomonas koreensis
CGCGCAGCCCCATTTCCTGGTGTTTGTATGTCTTCAAGCAGTAGACGGCATACGCTCTGCCCAAGGGTCTCCTGGGCTCGGAGATGTGGAGAAGAGACAGTCCGGCGAGCGCGACGTGATGGAGTACGACGTGGTCGTCGTCGGTGCCGGCCCGGCCGGCCTGGCCTTCGCCATCCGCCTCAAGCAGCTCGATCCGGCCGTCTCGGTCTGCGTGATCGAAAAGGCCAGCGCCATCGGCGCGCACATCCTCTCCGGTGCGGTGATCGAGCCCGGCCCGCTGGACGCGCTGCTCCCCGGCTGGCGCGACAACCCGCCTCCGGTGTGCGTGCCCGCCGGCGAGGACGAGTTCTGGATGCTGTCGAAGGATGGCGGCTGGAAGTTCCCGGTGGTGCCGCCAGGCATGCGCAACCACGGCAACTTCATCGTCTCCCTCGGCGCGATGTGCGCTTGGCTGGCACCGCAGGCCGAAGCGCTGGGCGTGGAGATCTACCCCGGCTTCGCCGCCGCCGAGACCCTGCATGCCGACGACGGCACCGTGCTGGGCGTACGCATCGGCGACATGGGCGTGGCCCGCGACGGCACGCACAAGCCCGGTTACACCGCTGGCATCGACATCAAGGCGAAAACCACCGTGCTGGCCGAAGGCGCGCGCGGCCACCTGACCAAGCGCCTGGTCAAGCGCTTCGCCCTGGACGCCGACAGCGACCCGCAGGCCTACTCGATCGGGATCAAGGAGCTGTGGCAGTTGCCGCCGGGGCGGACCACGCCCGGCAAGATCGTGCACAGCCTCGGCTGGCCAGCCGACAGCCACACCTACGGCGGCAGCTTCCTCTACCACCTGGACGACGACCAGGTCGCGCTGGGCTATGTCAGCGGCCTGGACTACCGCGATCCGGAGTACAAGCCGTGGGAGGCCTTCCAGCAATGGAAGAACCATCCGACGGTAAAGCCGCTGCTGGAAGGCGGCAGCATCCTCTCGGCCGGCGCGCGCGCCATTGTCACTGGCGGTTTCCAGTCGCTGCCCAAGGTCGAGATGCCCGGCGCGCTGCTGATCGGCGACACCGCCGGCCTGCTCAACGTGCCCAAGATCAAGGGCACCCACCAGGCGATCCGCAGCGGCATGCTCGCCGCCGAGCACCTGGCCGGCAACGCGCTGGACCCGGCCGGCTTCGACGCCAAGCTGCGCGACTCGGCCGCGGTGGCCGAGCTGAAGCAGGTGCGCAACGTCAAACCCGGCTTCAAGAAGGGCCTGTGGTTCGGCCTGGCCAACGCCGCCTGGGAAACCCTGCTCAAGGGCGCCTCGCCGTGGACCCTGAAAATGCGCGCGGACTGGTCCTCGCTGGACAAGGTCGGCGCGCACGAGCAACCCAAGCGCGACTACGTCGAGCGCAGCCTGGCCCCGCGCGACCGCCTGCAGGGCGTGTACTTCGCCGCCACCGAGCACGACGAGGACCAGCCGGTGCACCTGAAGGTGGCCGACACCTCGATCTGCGTGGACCGCTGCACCGCCGAGTACGCCAACCCCTGCACCCGCTTCTGCCCGGCCGGCGTGTACGAGATGGTCGAGGACGACGCGGGCCGCCGCCTGCAGATCAACGCCGCCAACTGCGTGCACTGCAAGACCTGCGACATCAAGGACCCGTACGAGATCATCACCTGGGTGACGCCGGAGGGTGGTTCGGGGCCGAATTACCAGAACCTGTGAGGCATGACCTGTGAGGCGAGCCTTGTGAGACCTGCCCCCGTGAAAGCCGCGACCGGATGAGCGTGCCGATGGGCGAGCGGTTCCGCAACGCGCTGTTCGACGGCCTGCGCTTCGGCTTCCGCCTGTTGCCGCTGAGCGAGGGCACGCGCGACCGCTGGCGGCAGCGGTTCCTGGGCCGTTTCCCCGACCTGCAGCCGGCGCCCGTGCGCGGCCAGGTCGGCACACACGCATCGACCCGGCGCGCGCGCATGCGCGCGGACCAGCCCGCGATCGGCCACGTCCCCTGGCGCCGTGAAGCGCTGCCCTCGCCGCTGCCCGCCACCCTGGTGGCGTTCTATCTGCCGCAGTTCCACCCCATCCCCGAGAACGACGCCTGGTGGGGCAAGGGCTTCACCGAATGGCGCAACGTCGCCCGCGCCCTGCCCCAGTTCGAGGGCCATGCCCAGCCGCGACTGCCCGCCGATCTGGGCTGGTACGACCTGCGCAATCCGGACACGATGCGCGAGCAGGCACGACTGGCGCGCGAATACGGCATCGGCGCGTTCTGCTTCTACTTCTATTGGTTCGGCGGCAAGACCCTGCTGGAATCGCCGCTGGAACAGTGGCTCGCCGATCCCACGATCGACATGCCGTTGTGCCTGTGCTGGGCCAACGAGAACTGGTCGCGGCGCTGGGACGGGCGCGAGCAGGACATCCTGATCGGCCAGCGGCACGATGCCGGCGACGATCTGGCCTTCATCGCCCACGTCGCCCGCTACCTGCGCGACCCGCGCTACCTGCGCGTGGACGGCAAGCCGTTGCTGCTGGTCTATCGCCCTGGCCTGCTGCCGGATGCCAAAGCCACCGCCTTGCGATGGCGCCACTGGTGCCACGAGAACGGGGTCGGCGAGATCGTCCTGGCCTATGTGCAGGGCTTCGAACGGCCCGATCCACGCGGCATCGGCTTCGATGCGGCAGTGGAGTTTCCACCGAACATGGGCGCTCCGGCCGACATCACCGGCGAACAACAACTGCTCAACAAGGACTTTCGCGGCAGCGTGCTCGACTGGCGGATGCTGGCCGACGACTACAGACAACGGCCGCTGCCGGACTACCGCCTGTTCCCCGGCGTCGACTGCGGCTGGGACAACGAGCCGCGCCGCCCCGGCCTGGGTCGCGTTTACCTGCATGCATCGCCGCGCCGCTACCGCGATTGGCTGCGCGACACCGTTCACCAGCGGCTGGCGCAGGCGCCGGCCAGCGACCGTCTGGTGTTCGTCAACGCCTGGAACGAATGGGCCGAAGGCGCGGTGCTGGAGCCCGATGCGCGGCTGGGACATGCCTGGCTGCAGGCCACCCGCGACGCGCTGCGGGATCCGGACGCGTCGCCCGTACCCGTCGCCCGGCCATGCCTGGTGGTGCATGCGTGGTATCCGGAGGTGCTCGGGGAAATCCTGGCGGCCATGCGCGACAGCGGGCAGGAATTCAGGTTGCTGGCGACGACCTCGCCGGACAAGGTGGCCGCAGTGCGCGCGGTGTTGCAGCAGCATGGCGTCCACGGCGAAGTGGTCGAGTGCGAGAACCGCGGCCGCGACATCCTGCCGTTCCTGCATCTGGCCTCGCACCTGCTGGATGAAGGCGAAAGCATCGTGCTGAAGCTGCACACCAAGCAGTCGCTGCATCGCCGCGACGGCGAGACCTGGCGGCGCGAACTGCTCGATCTGCTGCTTCCGCAGGGACGTGCCGCAGACCTGGCCGCCGCCTTCGCCAACGATCCGACCCTGGGCCTGCTCGCACCCGAGGGCCACGTGCAGCCGATGCACTATTACTGGGGCGCCAACGAAGACAACGTGCGCTACCTGGCCACCCGGACCGGGATCGGGCAGCCGCAAACCGACCGCGACCGCTTCATCGCCGGCAGCATGTTCTGGGCGCGGCTGGAGGCGCTGCGCCCGTTGCTGGACGCGCACCTGGACGACTGGGAGTTCGAGCCGGAGCAGGGCCAGGTGGACGGCACCTTCGCCCACGCGCTGGAGCGCATGTTCGTGCTCGCCGCCGACAATGCCGGCTACCGCACCATCACCACCGCCGAACTCGACGGCCGACCCGGCGCCGACCGTCGCTATCCCTACGCCGACCGCGGTTGAACCGCACGGCCGGGCCGGACCCGGTCAGGCCGCGAACGGCACTCCGGTCTTTTCCTTCAGCTCGTCGATGCCCACGCCCGGCGCGGCTTCGACCAAGGTCAGGCCGCCGTCGGTCACGTCGAACACCGCCAGCTCGGTGATGATCCGGTCGACCACGCCTACGCCGGTCAGCGGCAGAGTGCATTCGGGCAGGATCTTGTGCTCGCCGCTCTTGGCGGTGTGCTCCATCAGCACGACCACGCGCTTGACTCCTGCGACCAGGTCCATCGCCCCGCCCATGCCCTTGACCATCTTGCCGGGCACCATCCAGTTGGCCAGGTCGCCCTTGTCGGTGACCTGCATCGCACCCAGGATCGCCAGGTCGATGTGGCCGCCGCGGATCATGGCGAACGAGTCGTGGCTGCCGAAGTAGCTGGCGCCTTCGCGCGCGGTCACGGTCTGCTTGCCGGCGTTGATCAGGTCGGCGTCGACCTCGTCCTCGGCCGGGAACGGGCCGATGCCGAGCAGGCCGTTCTCCGACTGCAGCCACACGTCCACGCCTTCGGGAATGTGGTTGGCCACCAGGGTCGGCAGGCCGATGCCCAGGTTCACGTAGGCGCCATCGGTCAGCTCGCGGGCGGCGCGTTGCGCCATCTCGTCGCGGGTCCAGGCCATCACTTGTTCTCCTGACGGACGGTGCGCTGTTCGATGCGCTTCTCGGGAGTCGGGTTGAGCACGATGCGGTCGACGTAGATGCCGGGCAGGTGCACCTGGTCCGGGTCGAAGGTACCGACCTCGACCACTTCCTCGACCTCGGCCACGCACACCTTGCCGGCCATCGCGCAGGCCGGGTTGAAGTTGCGCGCGGTCTTGCGGAACACCAGGTTGCCGGCCTTGTCGGCCTTCCATGCCTTGACCAGCGACACATCGGCCACCAGCGCGGTCTCCAGCACGTAGTGCTTGCCGTCGAACTCGCGGGTCTCCTTGCCCTCGGCCACCACCGTGCCGTAGCCGGTGGCGGTGAAGAACGCGGGGATGCCTGCGCCGCCGGCACGCAGGCGCTCGGCCAGGGTGCCCTGCGGGTTGAACTCCAGCTCCAGTTCGCCGCCCAGGTACTGGCGCTCGAACTCCTTGTTCTCGCCCACGTAGGAAGAAATCATCTTGCGGATCTGGCGGGTGGTCAGCAGCTGGCCCAGGCCGAAGCCGTCGACGCCGGCGTTGTTGGAGATCGCGGTCAGGGCCTTGACGCCGGAGTCGCGCAGCGCGGCGATCAGCGCCTCGGGGATGCCGCACAGGCCGAAGCCGCCCACCGCCAGGGTCTGGCCGTCGGCGACCAGGTCGGCGAGTGCGGACCTGGCGTCCGGATACAGTTTGGAAGCAGTCATGCCTGCCCTCTCAGATGGCCCAAGTCGCTGATTCTACCGGCCCAGGGCACGGGCAGGTACGTACCTTCGGGCAATGGGCCACGTGCCGCCAGAATCCGCCTGGTTTCCCCAAGGGCGGAAGGGAGTGGGTCATGTTGCCTGCTGCGCGGCCAGGTCAGCGATAACCCCGGCCAGCCCCTGTTCCCAGGCAGGGAGACCGATTCCGAAGTCGTGACGCAGGCGCGAAGTATCCAGGCACGAGTAAGCCGGCCGTTTCGCCGGAGTAGCATAGTCGGCCGTGCCGATCGGCAACACCCGTGGCACGCGCGGCAATAGGCCAGTGGCCGCAGCCTCGGCGAAAATCGCCTCGGCGAAACCGTGCCAAGTGGTCTGACCATCGGCTACCAGGTGCCAGGTGCCGGCCGCAGGGGTATTACCGGCCAACGCCTTCGACAGCACCGTGGCGGTGACATCGGCGATGAGTGCGGCTGATGTGGGCGTGCCGGTCTGGTCGGCGACCACGCGCAGTTCGTCCCGCTCGGCACCCAGGCGCAACATCGTGCGCAGGAAGTTGTGGCCATGAGCGGCATAGACCCAGGCGGTGCGAAAGATGAAATGTCGTCCACCGGCGGCACGCACCGCCTGCTCGCCGGCCAGCTTGCTGGCCCCGTACACGCCCAGCGGCGCGACCGCATCGTCTTCCCGGTACGGGCGCGTGCCCTGCCCGTCGAACACGTAGTCGGTCGAATAATGGACGAAGGGAATGCCCAGTTCGGCACAGGCGCGCGCCATCGCACCCGGCGCCTCGGCATTGACCTGGAGGGCGACTTCGCGCTCGCTCTCGGCCTTGTCCACTGCGGTGTAGGCGGCCGCGTTGATCACCGCTGACGGTGCGATGTCGTGGACCAGATGGACCAGTGCCTGGGGATCGGTCAGATCGGCCACCGTACAGGTGTCGCCGTCACCGGACTTGCCGTCGCGGGTGGCGGCAATCGCTTCTCCCAACGGGGCCAGACTGCGCCGCAACTCACGGCCGACCTGTCCGTTGGCGCCAACCACCAGCAACCGGGTCATGGCGTGTAGACCGGCAACCTGTCTGGAGCGACATCGGCCAGGAACGGCGCCTTCCCGTCCTTGCCCGAGAGCACCGGATCGGAAATCGGCCAGTCCACGCCGATGTCTCCGTCGTTCCAGCGCACGCCGGCATCGGCTTCCCTCACATAGACGTCGGTGCACAGATAGCTGAAGACCACGTGCTCGGACAACGTCAGAAACCCGTGGGCGAAACCTTCCGGGATCCAGAATTGGCGCCGGTTCTCCGCACTGAGTACGACCGCCTCCCAGCGACCGAAAGTCGGTGAGCCGCGACGGATGTCCACCGCCACATCGTAGACCTCACCCTCCAGTACGCCGACCAGCTTGCCTTGCGGGCGAGGCCACTGGTAGTGCAGGCCACGCAGCACGCCCTTGACCGAAGTGGAAACATTGCTCTGCACGAACTTCGTCGGCAGGCCATGCTCGCCGAAGCGCTCCGCGTTCCAGGTCTCGAAGAACACGCCGCGCTCATCGCCGAATACGGCCGGCTCCAACACCACGCAGCCCGGCAGGGACGTTTCGATGATCTTCAACGCACGATCCCTCGCTTCAACAGTGTCAGCAGATACTGGCCATACCCATTCTTCGCCAGCGGCGTGGCCAGCTTCTCCAACTGTCCCGCATCGATCCAACCGTTACCGTAGGCGATTTCCTCGGGGCAACTGACCTGCAAGCCCTGCCGGTCCTGGATGGTCTGGATGAAATTGGCCGCCTCGTGCAGCGACTGGTGGGTACCGGTATCCAGCCAGGCGAAACCGCGGCCGAGTTGCTCAAGGTACAGCGCATCATCATCGAGGTAGCACTTGTTGAGATCGGTGATCTCCAGCTCGCCACGCGGTGAAGGCTTGAGCTCGGCCGCGTAATCGCTGGCTTTACCATCGTAAAAGTACAGGCCGGTAACCGCGTAGTTCGAGCGCGGCTGCGCCGGCTTTTCCTCGAGCCCCACCACGCGGCCGGCAACGTCGAACTCGGCCACACCGTAGCGCTCCGGATCGTTGACCCAATAACCGAACACGGTGGCGCCCGCATCACGCGCGTCGGCGCGCTTGAGCGTGTCGGTCAGGCCATGACCATGGAAGATGTTGTCGCCCAGCACCAGGCAACTAGGCTGGCCGGCGACGAAATCGCGACCGATCAGGTAGGCCTGGGCCAGGCCGTCCGGGCTGGGTTGCACCGCGTAACGGATGTCCATGCCCCATTGCGAGCCATCGCCCAGCAGGTTCTGGAACATCGCCTGCTCGTGTGGGGTATTGATGATCAGCACCTCGCGGATCCCCGCCAGCATCAGCACGCTGAGCGGGTAATAGATCATCGGCTTGTCATAGACCGGCAGCAGCTGCTTGCTGACGCCCTTGGTGATCGGATACAGCCGGGTGCCGGAACCTCCAGCCAAAATGATGCCTTTGCGCGAGTCCCTCGCAACAGCCCGCACATCCATGTGCGGATTCTCCAATGGCCGGCTCATGCCACGCCCCCGATCCGCTCCAATCGGTAGCTGCCGTCGAGCACCCGCTTCACCCAGTCCTGGTTGTCCAGGTACCAGTCGATGGTGAAGGCGATGCCCTGCTCGAAGGTGTACTTCGGCTCCCAGCCCAGCTCGTCCTTCAGCTTGGAGGCATCGATCGCATAACGGCGGTCGTGGCCGGGACGATCGGCGACATACGTGATCTGGCTTTCGCGCGGCTGGCCGTCTTCCCGCGGGCGACGCTGGTCCAACAGCGCGCAGATCGCCCGCACCACCTCGATGTTCTGCTTCTCCGAGTTGCCGCCCACGTTGTAGGTCTCGCCCACCCTGCCCTTGGCCAGCACGGTGCGGATCGCCTCGCAGTGGTCGGCCACGAACAGCCAGTCGCGCACCTGCCTGCCATCGCCATAGACCGGCAACGGCTCGCCGGCCAGCGCCTTGGCGATCACCAGCGGGATCAGCTTCTCGGGAAAGTGGTATGGCCCGTAGTTGTTGGAACAGTTGGTGGTCAGCACCGGCAGCCCGTAGGTGTGGTGGAAGGCACGGACCAGGTGATCGGAGGCGGCCTTCGATGCCGAATACGGGGAATTGGGCGCATAGGGCGTGGTCTCGGTGAACTGGCCGGTCTCGCCCAAGGTGCCGTAGACCTCGTCGGTGGACACGTGCAGCAAGCGGAAAGCGTCCTTGGCCTCGACCTCCAGGCCCTTCCAGTAATCGCGCACCGCTTCCAGCAGGCTCAGGGTGCCGACCACGTTGGTCTGGACGAAGGCGGCCGGACCGTCGATCGAGCGGTCCACGTGGCTCTCGGCGGCGAAATTGAGCACCGCGTCGGGACGGTGTTCGGCCAGCAATCGCGCTACCAACGCGCGGTCGCCGATGTCGCCGTGCACGAACACGTGGTCCGGGTTGCCCTTCAGCGAGGCCAGGGTGTCCAGATTGCCCGCATAGGTCAGGGCGTCCAGATTGACCACCCGGACGCCACGGGCGACGGCCTCCAGCACGAAATTGCCGCCAATGAAGCCGGCGCCGCCGGTCACAAGCCAGGTTGCCAAGCAAAAACTCCAGTCCGTACGCAGCACGACACATCACAGGCCGCCAAGGATACCGGTTCCCGCCCGGCCAAGTCCGGCACGGGCCTGAAGACAGGGCTGCGGCAACCCATACCGGATCGCATGGAAGCCCCTGGCCCGTTAGAATCGGGATCCGCCCCGGCGCCCTGCAGCGACCGGGCCGCCCCCGCACCCACGAAGGACTCCGTACAACGATGAAGATCCTCGTCGCCTACAAGCGCGTGGTGGACTTCAATGTCCGCATCCAGGTCAAGCCGGACGGTTCCGGCGTGGTCACCGAGGGCGTGAAGCTCTCGCCCAACCCGTTCGACGAGATCGCCCTGGAACAGGCCCTGCGCCTGCGCGATGCGGGCATCGCCACCGAAGTGGTGGTCGCCACGATCGCCCCGGCCGACGCCCAGGCGCACCTGCGCAACGGCCTGGCCATGGGCGCCAACCGCGCCCTCCACGTGGTCACCGACCAGCCGGTGCAGCCGCTGGCCGCCGCCCGCACCCTGCTCAAGCTGGTCGAGAAGGAGCAGCCGGACCTGGTGATCCTGGGCAAGCAGGCCATCGACGACGACGCCAACCAGACCGGGCAGATGCTGGCCACCCTGTGGGGCCGACCGCAGGCGACCTTCGCTTCAAAACTCGAAATTGCCGACGGCAAGGCCACCGTGACCCGCGAGATCGATGCCGGCCTGGAGACCCTGGAAGTCGACCTGCCCGCCGTGGTCACCACCGACCTGCGCCTGAACGAGCCGCGCTTCATCAAGCTGCCCGACATCATGAAGGCCAAGAGCAAGCCGCTGGAGACGATCCCGCTGGTCGAGCTGGGGGTGGAGGCCGGTCCGGAACTGAAGACCACCGGCTACGCCCCACCGGCCAAGCGCAGCAAGGGGGTGATGGTCAAGGATGCGGCCGAACTGGTGGCCGCGTTGAAGGCCAAGGGCCTGCTCTGACCGCTCGTCGCTCCCGTGCAGACGGGAGCCCAGCGACTTTCGTCGCACCCAACCAAAGACACTGGGTTCCCGCCTACGCGGGAACGACGGAACAAGGAACCCCGACATGTCCAAAGTCCTCGTCATCGCCGAACACCTGGACGGCAAGCTCAACGCCGCCACCGCCCGCACCGTCAGCGCCGCGCAGGCGCTGTCGCCGGCCTCCATCGACATCGTGGTGCTGGCCGCCGATCCGGCCGCCGTGGCTGCCGAAGCCGCGCAGATCGCCGGCGTGGCCCGCGTGCTCACCGTGGCCAATCCGGCCAATGCCCATGCCATCGCCCAGGTGCTCGGCCCGCAGGTCGCGCAACTGGCCGACGGCTACAGCCACGTGTTCGGCCCCTCGACCACCTTCGGCAAGGACCTGATGCCGGTGGTGGCCGCGCTGCTGGGCGTGAACCAGGTCTCGGACCTGATGGCGGTCGAGGGCAGCCACACCTTCAAGCGGCCGATCTACGCCGGCAACGCCATCGTCACGGTCGAGACCCCGGCCGGAAGCCCGGTGGTCGCCACCGTGCGCACCGCCTCGTGGCCGGAAGCGGCCAGCGGCGGCAGCGCCGCCGTGGAGGCCGTATCGGTCGACGCCGCGCTGCCCGCGCACACCCGCCATCTGGGCCTGGCCGCAGGCAAGTCCGACCGTCCCGACCTGCAGAGCGCACGCCGGGTGGTGTCCGGTGGCCGCGGGGTCGGTTCGGAGGAGAACTTCCGCATCGTCTACTCGCTGGCCGACAAGCTCGGCGCGGCGGTGGGCGCCTCGCGCGCGGCGGTCGATGCCGGCTACTGCCCCAACGAGATGCAGGTCGGCCAGACTGGCAAGATCATCGCTCCGGAGCTGTACGTGGCCATCGGCATCTCCGGTGCGATCCAGCACCTGACCGGGATCAAGGATGCCGGCACGATTGTGGCGATCAACAAGGATGCCGAAGCGCCGATCTTCGAGGTGGCCGACATCGGACTGGTCGGCGACCTGTTCGCACTATTGCCGGAGCTGGAGGCACAGCTCGGCTAAGTGAGCCAGCCGTCGTCGTTCTTCGCTGTCTTCGGTCTTCGGTCTTACTCAGGTAACGATATCCATCTGCTCCAGCTGCTCGTGCAACACATCACCTGTACGTGTTGCCCGGGAAGCTCACGCGGCTACTAGCAAAAGAGCCATCCAATATTGCCTGGGTATCGTCCCGGCGCCCGCTCTCATTGTGGCATGACGTTAATCGATTCCAGTGAAAACATGATCGGCCAGGCATCTGCCGGCGCTTCCTCCTTGGAATCATCCACGTCTCTCTCCGATTGGAAAACGAATTTCATCAAGCAGTTCCCCGCTTCATCAAGCTCGCCATCCACGTCTACGGCAACGGTGGCTGCTGCAGGCTTCGCGTACTCGAACCTGGCAGAGGCCGCCTTCTCCGGCTGTCCGAGCGGATAGACCAAAACGCGAAGCCCCGGCCGCGCCGCCGATACATAAGGAGTCATCTTGAACTTCGCCACATTGCGCCCGCATGCTTCGCTTGGCGCTGCGAATGTCAATCTGGATTCCTGCCCGACAGCCCATACCCCACCTGCAGTTGGCTCACTCCAGCCGGCAATGAACCAGTCCTTTGGTGCGCTCTCCGATATCCGGAAAGGCCCGGCGGCCGAGAGGGGAAGCATCGAGACGTCGGCGACCACGGAAATATCGCCACTCTTGTCCAGATCGCCCCTGGTCGTGCGCATGGCCCTCTCGATCGCCTCGCATTGCTTGCTGAGCAAAGACAGGGACTTGAGCGAATCGATGCCGTCTGCCAGTTTCACGGTCCCACCATGCCGGTTATGCGCAACCACAGTGTATCGACCAGCCCCTTCATCACCTTGGCTCCTGATCACAAAGGCGATCTCGCCATCGTTGAGTTGGGGAACTACAGGATTGGGGTCGGCAACGGTATACGTCACCATCTTGCGGAACAGGATCGCAATCGCCGACGCACCTTCAGGCATGGATGCGATGGGGTATCCATTCTCTCGAAGCGAGACACGCTGCCCCCCGATCTCTATCCGTCCATCCGACGCCCATGACAACATCTCGTCGCCGCCGCACAGCTGAACGTCTGGCTGCTCTCCATACAGCATGTCTGCAAGCACGATGCGTTCGCTGGTGCTTCCACCAAGTGCCGGGCCGTTGCGTTGACTCGGGTCAGCCTGAACCCATCCGGCCACGAATTGCGCATTCGACTCCACCCCCATCAGTGAAAGCAAAGTCGGGGCTATATCCATGTGATAGAACTCTGCCGCATGTTCCCCCGCCTGACCGGAATTGACGATCATGAAGACCGGCGTCCGAACGTAGTCATCTGGATGGAGATCATGGGCCTCGTTCCGCATGGAGGCATGATCTCCCATCACCACAAGAACCGTATCCTTGAACTTCGGGTTCTTGCTGATCCGGTCGATAAATGCCCCAACCAGTGCATCCGTACAATGCACCGCCTGTAAAATGCTGTTTTCGCTCCCGGGATAAGAAGGACATGACGGCGAGGCGATACCTCCCGGACCATGCGTGTCCAGCGTAAGGACTGTCAGATTGAATGGATCTGATCCCGATGCAAGCTCCTCGTATTTTGAAGCTGCGAGGTCGAAAAGCTTGTCGTCGAACAGGCCCCACTGATTCGTGTTTCCAGAGTCTTCTCCGCTCTTCTGCCAATCCGACAAACCATATATTTCGTCATAGCCGTGCAACGAGAAGAAATTCGATTTTCCGGCAAATTTAGCGTCCGCTCCACCAAGGAACGCCTGCTTGTATCCAGATGAACGAAGTACATCGCCCAAGCACACGTGCGACGGAGCGTACTGGGAACGAGTGATGTTGTTGCTGATGTCGTCAACGCGCTTGCCGCGACCGATGGAGAACGGAATGCCGCATTGGCTCGAGAAGATCCCAGCCATCGTGAATCCGATCCCGGGATAATCCCGCATGCCCGTGAAAAGCATGTTTTCGCGCGCATATCTGGACAGGTTCGGCGTCAAATCCGAAAAGACATCGTTGTCGAGATAAATGCTGTCGAATGACTCGAGGTACAGGATTACCACGTTCTTTCCTGCCGCAGAGATCAATTGCTCCTTGGCAACCTCGGGCCGGACGAACGCGCTCGATGAAGTACTTCCTGTGCCCACGACCAATTCCCTGAATTTCAGATACCCCTGGACGAACCTGGGCAAGGGCGACAGGGAAAGACCGATGCACAAAAGAACAAATGCGGAAAATGCCACGCGACGGCGGGACCATCCTGTGACGGGGCGCAGGCGTAATGCCAGGAGATGCAGCAGCAGCACCAGACACAGTGTAAACAGCGCCAGAGCCAACTCACCCGGGTATGCGATAGCGCCTCGATGGCCTCCGGGAAGCAGGATGTGATTGAAGAACCCTTCGCTAAAGCTCTCCCCCTGTATGTAATAGCCACCAGCCTCGGCCGCTATCACCAAAAGGACGACAACGAGGACGGGCGTCGTCGCAAGCGCGACCCATCTCCCACCGCTCTCTCCCGCGAGCAGTAGCGCCCAGGAGGTGAAATAGATCGACAAGACGCTACCCAGCACGAATAGCGCTGGATACCCACCCCAAAGAAGCGCAAGGAATATGGAAACCAACGCGGGCAACGCTACGACGCACGCCCTCAACGCAAGAGTCATTGAGCTGAACCGTCCTGCCATATCCATCAAATCAATATTCAGCGGACAACGCTGAACCTGACCTCCCAGCTGGGGACACCATTCAGCACGACTTTTGCGGTGTAATCTCCCGGAGGGAAGCTGCCATCGATCGGCTCAAGTTTGACGACGAGCCGGTCCATGGACGAGGCCGTTGCTGACCCGGCCGCAACCTCGTTTCCCGTCTCATTCAATACTTCATACCGCACCTGAATCGGCGTCGAAACCACCGAATCCAATAGCGCTCCAAGATAGATCTGATCGGATACCTCGAACTCAGTCGCCGCCACATTGAGCTCGCCGCTTGGGGTCAATTCAGGCCCGACATACGCGCGACGCAACGAAACCGCTTCACTGGCGAACCCGCCTGCAGGAGCAGGATGCGCACTCGTCCCCTCCCCCGAAGGAATATTCCCGGCACCTGGAACCTTCGCTTCTTCGTCCCCGCACGAAGCAAGGAGGCCAAGCATTCCGACTGCCACCGTCAATTTGGCAATCAGCCTCCAGGCAGAATGAGTAGCCACAGAATCCTCCATATCAGGCATTGTCAACCCAGTCTCAAAGTAACATTTCAACGATGGCTCGGGGCTACCTGCCTCGCGTGCGCATGGCCCCACGCAGAGACCGAAGCGGCGCCGTCATTCTCCAAGAAGCAGAGCCCTCGATGTTCGCAATCAGATGCTCCAGGTCTTTTGCGCTCAACCTCCAGAGCATATGCGCCCCGCCATGGCTCTTGTTCCCTCGGAACAGCGCCTTCGCATAGCGCAACGGGCTGGTAACCTTCCAGCTCAACGAGTTCGTCAGTTCGTGATAACGCCAACGAAGCGCCTCCAGGTATCGCTCCTGCTCTATCCCTTCGGAGAACTCATCGGGATTGTTGTACGGCATGCTCGCCGTAGCCGGGGCGCTTCGTAGGCGCTCCAGCTCATAATACATGTCCCTGAGCTTGCGGGTGGCCCCTGCAGGAAGCAGCAAAGGCAAAGCATCCAGCTTGCGCAACGTGTAATAGTAGTTCCCACGCCATTCGTCCTGGTCATGGACCGAGAACGAATTCTCCGAATTCACCCAACGCCTGTAGATACAGGTGACGTTCTGGCTGCATGCAACACCGGCAACGGGTGCAACCCGGATAATGAAGTCCCAGTCTTCCGCGGTAGACAAGTGCGAATCGAACCGGAAGCCGAGATCGGAATACAGGCTGCGCGGGAATGCCAGGCTATGCAAAGGCGACCTGTTCTCGACCAGATGGTCAAACAGGTCGAATTCATCGGGGTAAATCGACTGGAAGCCACCCACGGACCGGGCTACGGACATCCCATCAAACGAAATCTTGTCCCAGGATTGAGCCACCGCGACGGATCGCAAGAGCCTGCCCCCATTCTGTTCCGCCAGCACCTTGAAGGTCTCGACCCAGTTGCCGAAAACCAGGTCATCGTCGTCCAGCATCGCTACATAGCGTCCTCTGGCGACCTCGAATCCGTCATTGAGCGGCTTCGCACGGCTTCCTCCATCGATACGGAGCAAGCGGACACGCTCGCGCATACCGTCCTTCAGGTCCGCGATTACTCGCTCCACTGCAAGTTGGGACTCGACATCAAGGTCGTGTCCGACAACGACAACCTCGAAATCCTGGCAAGTCTGTGCCGATAGACACAACAGCGTTTCACGAAGTGTGTCTATCCTCCGTCCCTGCGTTCTTGTCAGAACCGTGAGGAAACAGTCTTCGCTTCCTTCGCATTCCTTGACGCTGTCCAAAGTCCCCCTGGGCTTGATCGCATGGCCGGGGAGACACATGCGGACGAACTGGTTGACGACCCCGCTTTCATTGACCTGACTGCGCAAGCCTGCCAGCAGGCGATGCAATGGAGTCGTCGGTGCAAGGGCTGCGTGATCCCGGGGGAAAGCCTGGTCGCTGCGGCGGATCTTTACATCATTCTTTGATATCTCGTGCCAGCCGGACTCACCAAGAAGTCTGGAAAGGCTTTCTTCCGTGAAGTACTGCAAATGGGTGTGATCAAGCAACCCGGCCTTGGTGTAGTCGAAACGCCCGAATGCAGCCTTGAATCCGATATCCCTATGGGTGAAGTTCGGCACCGAAATGATGGCTGGGCAGGCAAACTCGAGTGCCAGCTCACGCATCAACCCCAGGGCCTTCCTCGGCTCCTCCATATGCTCAAGGGTATCGATGATGGACATCGAGAAGATCGGCTCATCCTTTGGCAGGAAATTCCGGATCTGCGCCAGCGCAGCAGCCGGATCGCGCAAATCGATGAACATGGCCTCAAAGCCACGCGACTTCAGGGAAAGAAGGCCGCCTTCGTCAACGTCCACACCTATGTAACGCAGGCCAAGGCCGCGAACCGCCTCTGCCATGCGGCCGTAGCCACAGCCGAAGTCCAGGTGGATGCCGCGCCTGTCAACCTGTATCGAATCGATCAGCTTTACCGCATGTCCATAGACGTTATCTTCTGCGAATGCGTTGTCGTAAGTTTCATTCATGTCGATCACATCGAGAACCTGTGCTTGGCATACGCATCATTCACGAAAACACCCACCTTGTGGTCCAGGTCGATGGGCTGGGGAAGCGTCCCACTATTCTCTCGACTCTCGTAGCTCTCCACCGCCTTCTGAAAGTGCGGTTCCGGGCTGTTTCTGAAGAAGCCAATTATCCTCCGCACGATATCTTCCCTGGAGTACTTGTGGGCCAGCAGCAATGCCGCTTCCGCAGAGTAGTATTTCTCCGCTTCACCAGGCACCCAGGCCCCCTTGGCGCCAAGCCGTTTGTCGTGATAAACCACCGCCGAAGCCCGATAGATCACCTTTTTCCCAGAGAGGCGTACGCGCCAGGAGAAATCAACGTCGTCGCAATACAGGAAGAATGTATCGCTGTCGAAACCGTTTAGCTCCTTGATCACCTCACCAGGGATCAGGGCGCAGGCTGTGGCTGCCCATGATGTTTCGCCGGTCTTCGGATCGTACTCTTTGGGGTGCTCAATCGGCAGCTGTCGCGCTTCCACCATCCCGACGCCCTTGGATCCATAGGCCTTCGCCAATTCCACGAGGGTATTCGGGGCAAGCATGATGTCCGGATTCATGATGAGGACATAGTCCTCCTCGAAATCCTTCAGCAATCGATTATGGCCCTGTGCGGAGCCGAGGTTTTCATTGAAGTAGACATGCCTGAAGCCATCTATGGCCTGGCAGGATTCCTCAATGGATCGCACGAACTCGGGATCCAGTACCGGGCTCGGAGAACAATCGCCATATACAAGCGAGATCTTCGAAAATACTCTCTGGGCTATGCAGAAGTCGGCAGCGCGATTCAGGTGTTCAATCGCCTGCTTGATACGCTCGATCTCATTTCCATAGAGGATGGAGTGGACTCGCAAGGTGGGCAATTCCGATGTATCTCCTGTCTGCTTCATCCCTCCATCTCCTTGTCGATCCACGTGCACAACTGCCCGACCCCATTGCTCATGGATATGCGCGACTCCCAATCCAGCGCCACTCTCGCGCTCTCTGTGTTGCAGGAAGCGTGCCGCACGTCGCCATTCCGGTACTTGCCACAGACATGCGGCGATGGCGCACCGTAGTGATCGGCGATCGTTGCCGCCAAATCGCCGATGGTCGTACCCAAGCCCGTTCCGATGTCGAAGGTACCGCCGGAAGCGCCTGGAACGCTCAATGCCTGCAGCACGGCAGAAGCCACGTCATCGATGAAGATGAAATCCCTGCGCATAAGGCCGTCTTCATACAACGGGATGCTCTGACCAGCCTTTGCCATCCGGGTGAACAGTGACGCAATGCCTGTATATGGGTTGTTGAGCGACTGGCCTGGTCCATAGACGTTCTGCAAGCGGACGACGACCACTTCGGACCCAAAACTCAACGCCCATGCGCTGAGCAGGTGTTCCTGCGCAAGCTTGGTAGCCCCATATACGCTCGTTGGACGCGGCTGGGTTCGCCGCGCGTCGAAAGGCAGCGCATGGGCGCCCTCGAAATCCCACTGACCCGCATCGAGCATCGTCATCGAACGTTGACCCGGGTAGTAACGGCCACCATCTCCACGCTCCCACTCGCCTTCGCCATAAACCGCACGGCTGCTTGTGAGGACGAATCGCTCAGGCGCGATCTGTCTTGCGGCGAAGGCGTCCAGCATGCGCGTAGTGCCGATTACATTGACCAGGCCGTGCCTGCTGGCCTCGGTCAACGATTGGCCGGTACCCGTTTCAGCGGCCAAGTGGACGACCTTGCGCGGCGACCACTCATCAAGAACGCATCCCCAGACAGACTCATCGCAGACATCGCCTTCGATGAAGTGGACATGCCTGGACAATGCCTCCGGTCTCTGCCTGGTTGCATGGACCTGTGGGTGCAGATTATCGACAACAACCACCGGCAACTCGCCCGCAGTCAAGTCATGCGATATCGCACAGCCTATGAATCCAGCGCCCCCAGTCACCAATATGCAATCTCTGGCCATCTCAGATCTTCCTTGCAAAATAGATATTCTTCACCTGCTTCCGCCCCTGGGCTTCAGTCTCAGGGCCCGCTTCTCCACAAAGTGCCAAGACGCATAGGCCAGCACCACTGCTATGGGGATCGATATGAATGTGTTCGTGAATGGAGACATGCCCGGCGCCCCGAAATGATAGACCGTCTGCTGCACCACAAAACCGTATAGGTAGATGCCATATGAAGGGTCGCCCCAACGGCCGGCCCTGTAGATGACCGGAGAGGCGATTGTGGCCAGCGAAAGAACGCAGTACGGAACGATCACGTAGAGCAGGAGCTCGGTCGAAACCGCCCCGATTGGCTGCAAGAGCGCAGCCACCACAGCCAGGAAGAGTGCAATTCCGGGGTCAAGAATCGATCCCACGCGCGTAACCCCGACAATGCTCCCGAGGAAGAAGTACGGCGCGACATCGAGCACCGGGGAGAGCGCCGTCCCGTGGAAAACCATGTGGCGCAGCTCGCCACCGCCTCTCAGTAGATAAAGGCTCGAAACGCACAAGCAGATCGTGAAGGCAACCAGCAGTCGATTCGTTCGGTCCAGTCGGGAACAGACGTAGACCAATGGGAAAACAAGATACATCAGGAACTCTACAGGCAGGCTCCACAGGGAGCCGTTCACCGCGTTCGGATATACATTGTTTTCAAAAACTCCAGGAAGAGAGTAGATCGGGTACAGGATCAGGTTGTAGAACAGATATCGCCAGGTATTCGAATTTGAGAAGTACTTGTCCAGGGGCAAAGTCGTAAGCAACGGCCCAAGTATCAATACCGTCAGCAACAGCAGCAGGAGCAGGCCAGGGAAAATACGCAATCCGCGCTTTGCCAGATAGCGAAATGGACTGGGATCGGCAACCCAGCTCTTCGCTACAAGGTAGCCGCTTATCACGAAGAATATCTTCACCGCCAGCGCCTGAATGGAATTCCCGAAGAATCCGATATCAGGAACTCCTCCAAGAGGACGGGCATGCCCGTAGATGACCGCCATGGCGGCAACGATACGCAGGGCGTCGAAATTGTTTTCCCGGTGGTTCGGCGTATTCATGGCTTTTCCAAGGTCCCGGCCTTGTCCGACATCTTGACTACACCGATCCTGCGCATTGGAATCCCGACCAACCCTGTGGCAATGCTGCTTGCCGTGCTGGTCAGCAGGATAGCCTCATGGACCCACTGATGGACTGTATGGCTCTTCTGCGTGCCTTCCGAAACAGCCAGGCTGATGGCATAGACACCGGATGGAAGGATAGGCATCTGGAATTCGAACTCGACCCTGGCCCTGTCGCCTGCAGCCACTCGCATGGGAGAGTCCAGCATGGACAGATACGTATTGTCGCCGAACAGCGGTTGGCCGTTCTTGTCCTTGACCACAAATCCGACGATCAGCTCTAGAATCTCCTGGCTTGCGACGACGTCAACCGAGAGAACCACCAACTCTCCTCCAACCACCCATGACAGGATCGCACCCGATTGATCTCTAAGGGCGGAATCAACGATCTGGGCTCCACCCGCCCCAAAATCATGCAATGCCGCGAACTCGCGGATCTCCAGGTCGTTGCGCAAGTTCGAATTGACAACAAGTTCGCGCCTGGGATCCAGCCTGATCTCTTCGGAAGAAGCGCCCCTGGCCTCGCTTGCACTCCCGATAATGGCCTCGACCACTTGTTGCTGCCTGTAAAGATCCGCCAGATAGGCCTCCGCAATCCTCTTGGGGTCCGAGTCCAGATTGACGCGACCATCGACGAGCCAAATGGCCCGGTCGCAAAGCGCGGTAATGGCACCCATGTCGTGGCTTACGAAGAGCAGCGTGCCTCCACCATCACGGAACGCGCGCAGGTATCGCATGCATTTCTGGACGAAATAGGCATCGCCGACCGCCAGGGCTTCGTCGATTACCAGTATGTCCGCGTCGACATGGGCGATCACGGCAAACGCCAAACGGGTGAACATGCCACTCGAGTACGTCTTGACTGGCTGATCGATATGATCGCCGATGTCTGCGAAAGCGATGATGGAATCCCTCCTGTTATCCAGATCATCGGCATCCAGCCCATATATCTGCGCGCAGAGATCTATGTTCTCCCTTCCATTCAGCTCCGGATTGAATCCGGCGCCCAGTTCCAGCAGGGCAGCAACCCGGCCACTGACCGCAACGGTACCGGAACTCGGCAACAGCGTTCCGCATATCACGCTCAATAGAGTCGATTTTCCGGAGCCATTTCGCCCCACTACGCCAACCGTCTCCCCGCGCGAAACCTTGAAACTCACGTCGTCCAGCGCGACATGTTCCCGATAGAACCGCTGATGCCCCCGGAAGAGCATGTGCCACAACCGGCTCGAAGGCTTGTCGAATATCCGGTACGCCTTCCGAAGATTCGATATTTCAATCGTGGAGTCCTCACAAGACATCGGCAAATCCCTGTTTTGTCCGCATGAACCACCACCTTCCCGCCAGCATGCAGGCGATGGATACAACCGAATAAGCCAGCACCATGCCCCAATCCGGTCCAATTCCTGAAACCACGATCGCCCTGGCCTGCTCGATTGGGACCGTCAGTGGATTCAAATAGAGAAAGGGGCGGTAACGCTCCGGGACCATCGTCAACGGATAGAAAACAGGACTGAGAAACATCATCAACGTCAGAACAAGCGGAACGACTTGCTGCACATCTCGCAGATAAACGGCAATCGATGAAACGAACCAGGAAATCCCCAGCATGCACGGGATCATTGCCCCAAGAACCAACGGCATATATATCCAGGTACCTGGTACTCCGCCCGTCATGATCAGCTGGCCAAAGAAAAGCACCGCCAACGCGATTGCCAGATGAAACAGCGCTGTGGCAACTGTGACCGCAGACAGCACTTCCAGCGGAAATACCACCTTCTTCACGTAAGTTCCGTTCGCGAGCACAAGCCCGGGAGCCCGTCCCATTACTTCGGAAAAAAAGAGATACACCACCAGGCCGATGAACAGGACTACCGGCAACTGTCCCACGGAGACCCCCTCCCAGCGCGCACCCAGGACCTTGCCCAGCACGAACCAGTAGGCGCCCAGCAACGAAAGGGGGGTGGCGATAGCCCAGACGATGCCGAACACCGATCCCTCATAACGTGCCCGAATATCGCGCTGAACCAGTTTCCCAAGGAGTACCTTGTTTCTCCAAAGCCCCGAGTTCATTCGCCGCGGTCCCTCGATCCAGCACGTGCGAACGCAGCCTGGAGATCTCTCCTCAGATCCCCCACATCCTCCACCCCCACACTCAACCGTACCAACGCATCGGACAACCCCAACCGCTCCCGCCTCTCCACCGGCACCGACGCATGCGTCATCACCGCCGGATGGTTGACCAGGCTCTCCACCCCGCCCAGCGACTCGGCCAGGGTGAACAGTTCGGTCCTCTCGCAGAACCGCTTCGCCGCCTCGAACCCGCCCTTGAGCACGACCGAGACGATGCCGCCGAAGCCGTGCATCTGCCGCGCCGCCAATGCATGCTGCGGGTGCGAGGCCAGGCCGGGGTAGATCGCCTTCTCCACCGCCGGCTGGGTTTCCAGCCACTGCGCCAGCGCCAGCGCGTTCTCGTTGTGCGCGCGCATCCGCAGCGGCAGGGTCTTGGCCCCGCGCAACGCCAGGAAACTGTCGAACGGCCCCTGCACCGCGCCGACCGAGTTCTGCAGGAACGCCATCTTCTCGGCCAGTTCCGCGTCCTCGCCAACCACCACGATCCCGCCGACCATGTCCGAATGGCCGTTGAGGTACTTGGTCGCCGAATGCATCACCAGGTGCGCGCCCAGCTCCAGCGGGCGCTGCACGACCGGCGAGGCGAAGGTGTTGTCGACCACCACCCGCAGGCCGCGCTTGCGCGCGATCTCCGCCACCGCGGCGATGTCGACGATCTTGAGCATCGGGTTGGTCGGGGTCTCGATCCAGACCATCTTCGTCTTCGGCCCGATCGCGGCCTCGAACGCGGCCAGGTCGCTCAGGTCGACGAAACTGAAACCCAGCCCGGCGCTGCGCCGGCGCACGCGCTCGAACAGGCGGTAGCTGCCGCCGTACAGGTCGTCCATGGCGATCACGTGATCGCCGCTGTCCAGCAGTTCCAGCACGGTGGAGGTGGCGGCCAGGCCTGAGGCGAAGGCGAAGCCGCGGCTGCCGCCCTCGAGCGTGGCCACGCAGCGCTCCCAGGCGAAGCGGGTCGGGTTGTGGGTGCGCGAGTACTCGAAGCCCTGGTGCACGCCGGGGCTGGACTGGGCGTAGGTCGAGGTGGCGTAGATCGGCTGCATCACCGCCCCGGTGCTCGGGTCGGGCGCCTGGCCGCCATGGATCGCCAGGGTGGCCAGCGCCAGGCGGCGGCCGGGCTGGCCGGCTGGGGGGGTGTGATCCGACATCTCGGCGCTCTCCGGGGGACCGCGAATTCTACCAATCCGGGCCGGGGAGCGCCCTGAACAGCCCGGTCACTACCAGGGAGCCGAACCCTGGAAGGGGCGATGCCGGGCTTTGGCGGATCGCACGAATCGTCCATACAATGTATGGACAGTTGGGACAATGTATGGACAGTTGGGCCAAAAAAGGGGGAACTCTCCTTACTACGGGCACTGACCGACATGAAAGCCGAGTACGACCTCTCCAGCATGAAGTCCCGCAGGAACCCCTATGCGGCCAAGCTCAAGAAACCCGTCTCCATGCGTCTTTCCGAAGACGTGGTGGAGTACTTCAAGGGCATGGCCAGCGAGGCGGGCGTTCCGTATCAGAACCTGATCAACCTGTATCTGCGCGACTGCGTCATGAAGCACCGCAAGGTGCGGATCGACTGGCCGAGCGGAAAGACCTGACGATTTACGCCGCCCGCGCACCCAGCGGCACGTGGATTTCCAGTTCGTCGAACGGTGCGAACACCTTTTCGCCGTCACGCTCCACCAGTCCCAGCGCCATCAGCCGCTGCACGTCGCCATGCACGTTGCTGTAGTTCCTTCCCAGTGCCTTGGCGAGCGCATAGATGCTCTGCGCTCCCTCGCGCCGCAGCGTTTCCAACGTACGCAGGCGTTCGGCTGTGAGTTCGGCGAACACCTGTGCGGCGCTCTCGAAGCCGATACGGAAATCCGCCGTCTCGACCTTTCCGGTCGCCAGCGAGCGGGCGGCCGCCACGGCGCGGCGGTGCATGTCGGCATTGCTTGCGATTTCGATGATGGCTTTCATGGCTCACTCCTGCGTCAATCGGACGATGTCGGCCTGGAAATCCTCGAGCAGCGCTTCCAGCGTGGTGAAGACGTACGGTTCTTCACGTTCGCCATAGTGGCGGTGGTCGCCCTTGCCGGCCTCGTTGTCGTAGCGCACCAGGCATTGCGCCGCATCGCCGCAGAACAGGCTGTATTTCAGTCCATGTGGACGCTCCGCGCTGGCTTCTGGCAAAACCCAGACCTTGCGCTGGACTATCCAGCGACCCGTCAGCACCTTGGAATGGATGATGAGCGTTGCGCCTCCCATATATTGCATTGTATGCAATATATGGTTCTACACGCAACACCCCCTCACGCCACCCGCCGCCGCAGGTAATTCAACAGGTCGATCCGGGTAATCAGCCCCAGGAACTTCTCCCCGTCCATCACGATCGCCACCTGGCCGCGGTCGAACACCGGCAGCAGCGCCTCGATCGGTGACTTCACGTCCAGCTTCTCCAGCTTGCTGACCATCGCCACCGAGACCGGGTCGCGGAAGCGGGCCTCGTCGCCGTAGACGTGCAGCAGCACGTCGCTCTCGTCGATGATGCCGGCCAGGTGTTCGCCGTCCATCACCGGCAGCTGGGAGACGTCGTACAGCTTCATCCGCTGGTAGGCGGTGGTCAGCAGGTCGTTCGGCCCGACCACCACGGTGTCGCGCTGGCTGTAGGGGCGCAGGATCAGGTCGCGCAGGTCGCCGTGCTGCGGGCGCTCGAGGAAGCCGTTGTCGAGCATCCAGTAGTCGTTGTACATCTTCGACAGGTACTTGTTGCCGGTGTCCGGCACCAGCACCACGACCTTCTTCGGCTCGGTCTGCTCGCGGCAGTACTTCAGCGCCGCGGCCAGCAGGGTGCCGGTCGAGGAGCCGCCGAGGACGCCCTCCCTGGCCAGCAGCTCGCGCGCGGTGTGGAAGCTCTCCGCATCGCTGATCGCGTAGGCCTTCTTGACCCGGCTGAAATCCGAGATCGACGGCAGGAAGTCCTCGCCGATGCCCTCCACCAGCCAGCTGCCCGACTTGTCGTCGAGCACGCCCTCGTTGATGTAGCGGGCCAGGATCGAGCCGACCGGATCGGCGAGCACCAGTTCCACCTGCGGTGCGCGTTCGGCGAAGCAGCGCGACAGGCCGGTCATGGTCCCCGAGCTGCCGCAGCCGAACACGATCGCGTCGAATCCGCCGGCTCCGGCCATCTGTTCGATGATCTCCGGGCCGGTGCCGGTCTCGTGCGCGACCGGGTTGTCGGGGTTGCCGAACTGGTTGATGAAGTACGCGCCGGGGGTATCGGCGGCGATCTTCGCGGCCAGGTCCTGGTAGTACTCCGGATGGCCCTTGGCCACGTCCGAGCGGGTCAGCACCACCTCGGCGCCCATCGCCTTGAGGTTGAAGATCTTCTCCCGGCTCATCTTGTCCGGGACCACCAGGACCAGCTTGTAGCCCTTCTGCTGGGCGACCAGGGCCAGGCCGATGCCGGTGTTGCCGGCGGTGCCCTCGACCAGGGTGGCGCCGGGCTTCAGTTCGCCGCGACGCTCGGCCGCCTCGATCATCGACAGGCCGATGCGGTCCTTGATCGAACCACCGGGGTTGGCGCTCTCCAGCTTCAGGTACAGCTCGCACACGCCGGTATCCAGGCGGCGCGCCTTGATCATGGGGGTGCGCCCGATCAGTTCGAGCACGGAATCGTGCAGGGCCATCGTCGATCCGGTGACAGGCCGCGTTGCGCGGCGGAACCGGGATTATCGGCCGGAAACGTCCCGTTCGAAACCGCCCGGGGCATCGCCGGGGAGGTGGCCAGGCACGTGCCCTGGCCCGGGTACCGGAAACCATCCGGTTGCCGCGATGCGCGGCCAGGCGGCGTGGACGGCCAGGCGGCGTGGACGGCGAAGTGACGTGGGCGGTGGCGACCGACGAGGATGGCCGCCACCGCCCACGGCATGAACCGTGGACCGGGTCAGTGCGCCCGGTCGTACATGCGCAGCAGCTTCTCCTTGGCGTGCAGTTTCTCGCGCTTCATCTGGCCGAGGGTGACGTCATCGATCGGCAGCACCCCGAGTTCGGCATCCATCACTTTCTTGTCCAGCGTACGGTGTCGCTGGTAGAGCTGCCTGAATTCGGGGTCGCGCTTCATCAGCGCATCGATCTCGGCCTGCGGTTGCCCTTCGAACATGTCTGCACCTCTCTGGGGTCTGCGCGCGTCCCTGCGGGGGATGCCGGCCGCCCGGCCGGCCCTGGAATGCAAACGCCCCGGGCCTTGCGGTCCGGGGCGTCGCTTGTTCGGAGCATCGTGGTGCGCGGGGGCCGTCGTGCCACCGGAGTCCTCCGCGCGGGCCGGCCGTGGCCCGTCGGCGATCTCCTGTGGAACGGAAAACGGCTGCATCGGCAGGGTGCTCCGGTCAGCCAGATGGAACAAGCACCACCTGGGTATCCGACCCTACTCCCCTCCCCAGGGGCCGGCAAGCGACCGGGCAAGCCCTTGATCCACAAGGGATGCTGCAGCGCGGCAAGTGGCCGGCAGGGACCGGTGGAGACCCTTGGAATGTCGTGTAACTTATTGATGTAACTCGATTTTTGGCGGCGCAAAACCGCTGCATGGAGCGGGACTCTCGCCGCAGGGGCGCCGCAGGGGCGCCGCGGCTACGGCGCCACCACCACTTCGGCGGCCTTCTTCGCGCTCCCGGCAGCGGCCTTGCCGTTCGCCTGCACCTGCGCGGCCGGCACGCCACCGGCCACCAACGCCGCCTTCAGCGCGTTGGCGCGAGCCTGGGCGAGCTTGACGTCCTTCGCGAACGCTTCCACCCGGATCCTGCCGCGCTTGCCGATCTGCAGGTAGGCGGCCAGTGCGCTGGCGGCGGCCTTGCCGTCGCCGCTGAGCGCGCCCTGCACGAACGCGGTGGCCGGCAGGGCGAAGGCTTCGCCGCGCGCGTCGAAGGTCGATGCCGGCAGCTTCGCGCCCGACACCAGTTCGGCCTCCTGCCGTGCCAGCGCGGCCTCCTTGCGCCGCGCCGCGCTCAGTTGCGTGGCCTGCCTGCCGGTGGCCGACGTCAGCGCCTGCTCGACGTCGCTGCGCGCGGCGGCCTCGGCCTCGGCGGCCAGGCGCAGGCGCTCGGTTTCCTCGGCCTGGATCTGCGACTGGATGCGCAGCAGTTCGGCTTCCTGCCGCGCACGCTCGGCCTCGCGGCGGCTGGCCTGCAGCAGCAGGTCGCTGCGCTGCAGGTCCAGGCCCGCCAGCTCGCGCTTCGCCGATTCGGCAGCCGCCGCGGTCTCGGCGATCTCCACCCGGCGCTCGGCCACGTACAGTGCGCCGGGCCTTTCGCTGCGCCGGGCATCGTCCAGGCTGGTGATGGCCTGGCGCGCCTCGAGCTGCTCGTAAGCGGCGAGGCGGCCGAGGGTCGGGTCGGCCTGCAGCGCATCCAGCCGCGCCTGCAGGCGCAGCACGTCGGGATCGTCGGCGGCCAGGACCAGAGCCGGCGCGATGGCCAGCAGCAATGCGGCAAGGGCGAAGCCACGTGGGCGCAGGCTCATGGCGTGCCCTCCTGCGGCAGGCCCAGGGTCTGGCGCAGGCCGGCGATCTCGTCGCGGCGCTGCTGCAGGGCCGCGTCGGCCTGCGCGCGGTCGCTGCGGACCCGGGCCAGGTCGGCGTCGGCGGCGGCCTGGCGGGCCAGCACGTCGGCTTCGCGGCGCTCGGACCGGCTGCGCGACAGCGCCCCGGCCTGGGCCTGGATCAATGCCCGCTGGGCCGAATCGAGCAGGTCCGGGGCGTAGTGGTCGGCGTCGGCCTCCTGCGCCTTCTGCACCGCCGCCTGCGCACGAAGCAGGTCCGGCGAGGCGACCTGCGCCTGGGCTGTGACGGCCAGCCCGGATGCGATGGCCAGCGCATACAGGCGTCGGCGGAAGTGTGCGAAGCTAGGCTCGTTCATCGGGGGAACGCCGTGTCGAAAGGCCCGGCCATTGTCTGAAGCCTGCGGCGCGCGCGCAACGGCGCCGGACCGCGGGCCGGATTTCGTAAAGCTCGCAGTGGGGATCTTCGCGCAATGGATATCGGCTACTTCCTCAAGCTCATGACCGAGAAGAACGCCTCGGACATGTTCCTGACCACCGGCGCGCCGGTCTACATCAAGATCGAAGGCAAGCTCTACCCGCTGGGCAACACCGGGTTGCCGCCCGGCATGGTCAAGAAGATCGCCTACTCGCTGATGGACGAGGGCCAGGTGCCGCAGTTCGAGCGGGAACTCGAGCTCAACATGGCCATCGCCCTGGCCGACGCCGGCCGCTTCCGCGTCAACGTGTTCAAGCAGCGCGGCGAGGTGGGCATGGTGATCCGCGCGATCCGCAGCGTGATCCCGGGCATCGAGGAACTGAACCTGCCCGACGTGCTCAAGGACATCATCATGACCCCGCGCGGGCTGGTGCTGCTGGTCGGCTCCACCGGCTCGGGCAAGTCGACTTCGCTGGCGTCGATGATCGACTACCGCAACAGCAACATGACCGGGCATATCCTCACCATCGAGGACCCGATCGAGTACCTGCACAAGCACAAGAAGTCGATCGTCAACCAGCGCGAGGTCGGCCTGGACACGCACGCCTTCCACAACGCGCTGAAGAACGCCATGCGCGAGGCGCCGGACGTGATCCTGATCGGCGAGATCCTGGACGCGACCACGATGGAAGCAGCGATCGCCTTCGCCGAGACCGGCCACCTGTGCCTGGCCACGCTGCACTCCAACAACGCCGACCAGACCATCGAGCGCATCCTCAACTTCTTCCCCGAGAGCGCGCACAAGAACGTGCTGATGAACCTGGCGCTGAACCTGCGCGCGGTGGTTTCGCTGCGCCTGGTCAAGGGCGTGGACGAGCGCCGCCTGCCGGCCACCGAGGTGCTGATCAACACGCCGATGATCCGCGACCTGCTGCGCCGCGGCCAGGTGCACGAGATCAAGGCGGCGATGGAAGGCTCGCTGGAGGAAGGCATGCAGAGCTTCGACCAGTGCCTGTTCCGGATGGTCAAGCAGGGCCGGATCGAGCAGGAGGAAGCGCTGCGCGCGGCCGACTCGCGCGACGGCCTGGCGCTGAAGTTCCGCCTGTCCGAGGGCGCCAGCGAAGAGCACGACCCCTACGCCGACGTGAACGCGGTGCCGGCCTCGCCGACGATCAGCCACGGCTTCATCTGACCAGCAAAAAAGGAGCAAAAAGGGGACGGAGGCAATTAAGCGCAGAGCGCTTAATTGCCTCCGTCCCCTTTTTTTACTTCTTTAGCGCGGCGCGTCCGGCTGGGCTTCGGGGGCGGCGATGCGGAAAGCCGGCAGAGCCAGGCAGGCCTGTTCGATCCGGGCCAGGGTCGGCCACTGCGCCACGTCCAGGCCGAAGCGGCGCGCGTTGAACAGCTGCGGCACCAGGCAGCAGTCGGCCAGCCCGGGCACGTTGCCGTGGCAGAACGTGCCGGTGGCCGGGTCCTCGGCCACCAGCGCCTCGAATGCGGCCAGGCCGTCGACGATCCAGTGCCGCACCCATTCGTCGCGCTCGGCCTGCGGCACATTCCACTGGCCTTCGAAGAACTGCAGCACGCGCAGGTTGTTGAGCGGGTGGATGTCGCAGGCCACCAGCAGCGCCAGCGAGCGCACCCGGCCGCGTTCGCGGGCGGTGTCCGGCAGCAGCGGCGTGCCCGCTTCCGGCCACACCTCCTCCAGGTACTCCATGATCGCCAGCGACTGGCGCACCGCGCGGCGCCCGTGCAGCAGCAGCGGCACCAGCTGCTGCGGGTTGAGCGCGATGTAGTCGGCGGCATGCTGCCGGCCGCCGTCCTTGAGCAGGTGCACCGGCACGGTCTCGTAGGCGAGCCCCTTCAGCGCCAGGGCAATACGCACGCGGTAGGCGGCGCTCGAGCGCCAGTAGGAATACAGGTGCAGACCTTCGTCCATGCCACGCCTCCGCCCGGCGTCCGGTTCCCCAGCGCGCACGATAGCGCGCCGCGCCGGTATCGCCACTCCCGCCGGTCGCGCGGCGGGCGCCGCCCGCCGGCTCAGTCCTGCCCGGGCAGGGGCTGGCGCTCGATCCGCTGCTCGATCGCCCCGAACAGGCTGCGTCCGTCGCGGTCCAGCATCTCGATCCGGACCCGGTCGCCGAACTTCATGAACGGGGTGCTCGGCCGGCCGTCACGCAGCGCCTCGACGGTGCGCTTCTCGGCGAAACACGAGGCGCCGCGGGACACGTCCTGGTTGGCGATGGTGCCCGAGCCGACGATGGTTCCGGCCGCCAGCGGCCGGGTCTTCGCCGCGTGCGCGACCAGTTGGGCGAAGTCGAACTGCATGTCCTCGCCGGCTTCCGGCGCGCCGAACCATTCGCCATTGATGTGGGTCAGCAGCGGCAGGTGCAGCTTGTTGCCGCGCCAGGCATCGCCCAGCTCGTCGGGTGTCACAAACACCGGCGACAGCGCCGAGCGCGGCTTGGACTGCAGGAAGCCGAAGCCCTTGGCCAGCTCGGCCGGGATCAGGTTGCGCAGCGAGACATCGTTGACCAGGCCGACCAGCTGGATGTGCGCGGCGGCCAGCTCCGGGGTGGCCGCCATCGGCACGTCGTCGGTGACCACCACGATCTCCGCTTCCAGGTCGATGCCGTGGTCCTCGCTGGTCACCCGCACCGGATCGCGCGGACCCAGGAAGCCGGCGCTGGTGGCCTGGTACATCAGCGGGTCGCTGTAGAAGCTCTCCGGCACTTCGGCGCCGCGGCGCGGCGCCCGCGCTCGACGTGCGGCAGGTAGGCGCTGCCGTCGACGAACTCGTAGGCGCGCGGCAGCGGCGCGGCCAGGGCTTCGGCCTCGAGGTCGAACGCGCCGGCGGCGCTGCCGGCCTCGAGCGCTTCGGCCAGTGCCACCAGCCGCGGCGCGGCGTGCTGCCAGTCGTCCAGGGCCTGCTGCAGGGTCGCGGCGATGCCGGTCGCGCGCACGGCGCGGGCAAGGTCGCGCGACACCACCACCAGGGTGCCGTCGCGGCCGCCTTCCTTGAGGGATCCGAGCTTCATCCGGCTGACTCCTGCTGCTGGGGAGCGCGGATTGTAACGGCTCCGGGGCAATCGTTTCACTGGAAACATTCAAGAGGCCGGGCCGGGGATGGGGATGGCGAAAGCCAGGGGCGAAGGGAAGGCGGCGGTGAGGTGGCGAAGTGGGTCCGCCGTGAGGCCCCCTGCCGCTCATGTCCCCCGGCGCCGGCCTGCGGCCGGCACCTCCTCCTTTACTTCCCGTCAGGGGGCCTCACGGCGAACCCTGCCGGGCGCGCTGGCGCCTCCCTCTGTAGGAGCCCACTTCAGGGGGCGACCCGAGGCGGCTGGATCGCAGGCACGTTCAACGCGAGGGCTTCGGAGGATCCGGTGGTACAAACAGGCACCTTCCAACGTCATCGGGTCGCCCCCTGAAGTGGGCTCCTACAGTCAAGGCAGGCGGCGGGCGGGCGGGGATCGGAGCCCGCGCCCGGCCCGCAACGACGCGAACCGCCAGCGACCTCTCGCACTCCGGATGAACGCCAGCCGTAGCCCCGGAAAGCGCAAACCCCCGCCTTCGCGTAGAATCTGCGCCCTGATTGCCAGCGGCCGTCCGTTTCCCTTCTGGGCCGGCGGCACCGGACACCCTCCGGCGCCCCACCCAATCCGACGCCATTCGCTCCAATCGGGCCGGCAGCACGCCGGCCGTCCCTCCCCTCGCAGCGCGGTTCACGGGAACGCTCCGAGTTCATGGTCCTCACCGACCCGCCCGCCGGCACCCTGCCCGCGGGGCGATGCTATGGAGCTGTCCCGATGTCGTTCGAATCCCTGGGCCTTGCGCCCTTCCTGCTGCGTGCGCTGGCCGAGCAGGGCTACGAAACCCCCACCCCGATCCAGCAGCAGGCCATCCCGCTGGCGCTGGACGGCCACGACCTGCTGGCCGGCGCGCAGACCGGCACCGGCAAGACCGCCGCGTTCGGCCTGCCGCTGCTGCAGCACCTGGGCACCTCGCCGCAGGCCGTCGGCCACGGTCCGCGCAAGCCGCGCGCACTGGTGCTGGCGCCGACCCGCGAGCTGGCCACCCAGGTACATGAAAGCCTGCGCGACTACAGCAAGTACCTGCGCATTCCCAGCGCGGTGATCTACGGCGGCGTGGGCATGGGCAACCAGCTCGACGCGCTGCGCCGCGGCGTGGACCTGGTGATCGCCTGCCCGGGCCGGCTGATCGACCACATCGAGCGCCGCAGCATCGACCTGTCCGGGATCGAGATCCTGGTGCTCGACGAGGCCGACCGCATGCTCGACATGGGCTTCCTGCCCTCGATCAAGCGCATCCTGGCCAAGCTGCCGAAGCAGAACCGCCAGACCCTGCTGTTCTCCGCAACCTTCCCCGAGAGCATCAAGCAGCTGGCCATGGAATTCATGCGCCACCCGCGCGAAGTGCAGGTGACCCCGCAGAACACCGTGGCCGAGACCATCGCCCACCGCGTGCACCCGGTCGACGCCGGCCGCAAGCGCGAGCTGCTGCTGCACCTGCTGGGCCAGGACACGCGGGTGCAGACCCTGGTGTTCGCCAAGACCAAGCACGGCAGCGACAAGCTCACCACGTTCCTGGAGAAGTCCGGGATCCAGGCCGCGGCGATCCACGGCAACAAGAGCCAGGGCCAGCGCCTGCGCGCGCTGGGCGACTTCAAGGCCGGCAAGGTCAAGGTGCTCGTGGCGACCGATATCGCAGCGCGCGGCATCGACATCGACCAGCTGCCGCGGGTGATCAACTTCGACCTGCCGATGGTGGCCGAGGACTACGTGCACCGCATCGGCCGCACCGGCCGCAACGGTTCCAGCGGCGAAGCGCTGTCGCTGGTGTCGCAGGAAGACGCCAAGTACCTGCGCCAGATCGTGCGCCTGCTCGACCGCGACATGGAGATCCGCGACCTGCCCGGCTTCGAGCCGCAGGTGCCGATCCGCTGGGGCAACAGCGCCCCGGGCAAGGCCGAGGTGCCCGGCGGGCAGCGTCCGCCGCGCAAGTCCAGCCACGGCCGCCGGCCGCATGGCGGCGAGGGCCAGCGCCACGCGCACGCCGGCGCCAAGGCGCACGGTGCGCAGCGCGACGGCGCACGCCAGCCCGCGGCCGACGCCGGCCGCGGTCGCCGCAACAACGGCGGGCCGCGCCGCAGCGGCACCCGCTGAGGCGATCCGCCGGCGCGCACGATTGCCGCCGGCACGACGCATGCCGAGAATGCACGCATGGACATCTTCAAGGTCTTCACCCTGGAAGCGGCACACCGCCTGCCCAACGTGCCCGAGGGGCACAAGTGCGCGCGCCTGCACGGGCACTCGTTCCGGGTGGAGATCCACGTGTCCGGCGAGGTCGAGCCGCACAGCGGCTGGGTGATGGATTTCGCCGATATCAAGGCGGCGTTCAAGCCGCTGTACGAGCAGCTCGACCACCACTGCCTCAACGACATCGAAGGCCTGGACAACCCGACCAGCGAACGGCTGGCGCAATGGATCTGGGTGCGGCTCAAGCCGGCACTGCCGTTGCTGAGCGAGGTGGTGGTGCACGAGACCTGCACCTCCGGCTGCCGCTACCGCGGCTGAGGCCGGGGCCGGGGCGGCGTTGGCCGAGGCCGTGCACCCCGGAAGCCAATCGCAAGTGGTTGATTTGTAAACCCCCGATAAATCCCCGGAAAATTCTTTCCGAAAGTTGTTGCAATGCAACATCGCCCCTTGTATGCTGCATCGCACCATCAAGGTAAACCCGAAAACGGAGTCCGCCATGTCCTACCAGTTCAACGACCAGTTCAACGCCTACACCCAGCAGTTCGCTGCCGTGGCCGCACGCGTCAACCGCCTGGCCCTGGAGAACGCCGAGACCGTGTTCGGCGTGCAGCTGCGCACGTTCGAGAAGAACGTCGAGGCCACCACCGCCTACCTGAGCGAGCTCACCGAAGCCCGTGACGTCGAGTCGTACAAGAGCCTGCTGCCGAAGGGCCTGCAGGTTGCCCGCGACAACGCCGAGCGCGTCGCCGCCGCCGGCCAGGAAGTGTTCGGCGTGACCCTCAAGACCTCCGAAGCCCTGGGCGCGCTGGCCAAGAGCCAGTTCGAGGCCGCCACCGACCAGGCCCAGGCCACCGTGGCCAAGGTCGCCAAGGCCGCCACCAAGCGCTGATCCATCGCGCTGTAACGCTTCAATGCTCCAATGGAATTGCGCGGCTCCCTCCCGCCGCGCAGACCCGGACCCGGCAGCCCCCTCCCGCTGCCGGGTCTTTTTTATTTCCGCGTCCCGCTGCCCCTGTAGGAGCCCACTTCAGGGGGCGACCCGGAGGCGTCCGGACGCAGCTTCGTTCAACGCGGCCCGTCCCATAGCTCCGCGTTGAGAACCGCACCTTCAGGCGGGATCGGGTCGCCCCCTGAAGTGGGCTCCTACAGGGGGGCTGGACGGGTTGGCGTTGGCAACGACAGCTGGTGCGCGAGCGCTTCGGGCCGCGGCGCGGCGCTCCAGCGCAGCCAGCCCAGGCACGGTGCCTGCAGTCGCGTGCGCAGCAACTCGACGTTTTCCTCGCGGCAGGCCATCGCCGGATCGACTTCGCTGGCGATCCAGCCCACCAGTGCGCAGCCGTCGGCGCGGATCGCCGCCGCAGCCAGGCGCGCGTGGTTGAGGCAGCCCAGCCGCATCCCCACCACCAGCACCACCGGCAACCGCAGCGCACGTACCAGGTCGGCCTGGTCCAGCGTGGCCGACAGCGGCGCGGCCCAGCCGCCGACACCCTCCATCACCACCACGTCGGCCTGAGCGCGCAGGCGTGCGAACGCATCCAGCAGCGGCGGCAGCGACACGTCCACGCCGGCCGCGCGCGCGGCCAGTTCCGGCGCCAGCGGCGCGGGCAGCGCGAACGGATTGAGGTCTTCATACACCGGTGCCGGATCGCTGGCCGCCTGCAGCGCCAGCGCGTCGGCGTTGCGCAAGCCTGCCACGGTGGATTCGCAGCCACTGGCCACCGGCTTCATCCCGACCGCGCGCAGGCCGCGCCCGCGCAGCGCGTGCAGCAGCGCGGTACTGGCCACGGTCTTGCCGGCGCCGGTGTCGGTGCCGGTGACATAGAGGCGGTCGAAGGGAAAGCTGTCCATCGGGTTTCCGGCAGGGCGACCGGCGGCATCATAGAACGGCGCATCGCCGCGGCCTGCGGCACCAGGCCTGAACCCTCGCGCCGCGACGCGCTACCATGCGGCCATGTCCTTTACCGCCATTCCCCTGTCCGGCAGCAAGCCGGAGCAGTACGCGCAACTGCTGGCCCAGGCCCGCGGCCTGCTGCACGGCGAGCGCGATCGCATCGCCAATGCCGCCAACCTGTCGGCGCTGGTCTATCACGCGCTGCCGGCATTGAACTGGGTCGGTTTCTATTTCTTCGACGGCACCGAACTGGTGGTCGGGCCGTTCCAGGGCCTGCCGGCCTGCGTGCGCATCCCGCTGGACAAGGGCGTGTGCGGCGCGGCCGCCTCGACCCGCCGGACCCAGCGCGTGGCCGACGTGCACGCTTTCCCCGGCCACATCGCCTGCGATTCGGCCTCGCGCTCGGAGCTGGTGGTGCCGCTGGTGCTGGACGGCGCACTGGTCGGCGTGTTCGACCTCGACAGCCCGGAGCCTGAGCGCTTCGATGCCGACGACCAGCGCGGCCTGGAAGCGATCGCCGCGGCCTTCCTGGAGTCGCTGCGGTGAGCACGGCGGAGCTGCGCAACATCGGACCGAAGAGCGCGGCGTGGCTGCGCCAGGTCGGCCTGCGCAGCGCGGCGGACCTGGTCGCGGCCGGTTCGGTGCAGGCTTTCCTCAAGGTCAAGCGCGCCGGCTTCAAGCCCAGCCTCAACCTGCTCTACGCGCTGGAAGGCGCGCTGCTGGACTGCCACTGGCACGACGTGCCGGATGAGCGCCGCCGCCAACTGCTGGCCGAACTGGAAACCGCGAGCGCGGCGCTGCCGCCGCCGCGCGGCCGCCCGGTGGGTGGCCCGGTGACCACCGCGTTCTACGGCGCCGATGGCGAAGTGCAGGCTGACGGCGGCAGCGGCTCCGGAATGGACGACACGGGAACGGACGACGCCGGACCTGGCAGCGCCGGCAACGACGACAGCGGCGGCAACCGCTTCACCTGAGCGGCACGTCCGTCCTGCGGCTTCCGCAGGCGCATCCTTCGCGGCGACCACGCGGTTCCGCCGCGACGCCGCGCCTTCGCTTACAATCCCGGCCCTGCAAGGTGACCCGGCCGGCTTTCGCCATCCGGGTTGAAACGGGAAGCCGGTGCGTCCGCAGGGACAAGGCCGGCGCTGCCCCCGCAACGGTAAGCGACCGCAATGCCGCGACATCCGCCACTGTGCCCCGCACGGGAAGGCGTCGCCGCAGGATCCCGCGCCCATCCGGGGCAAGGCTCCCGATCGCAAGCCCGGAGACCGGCCCTGCGGATCCGAGGTTGCGATGCGGAGGGCGTCGCGGCGTGCCGGCGCCGCGTCGCGTCCGTCCGCTCCCCGCCTTCCCTTCGTGACTCCCCGAACTGGCGCCGGGTGCGGCGCCACGCACGCATGGAGTTGCACGATGACGTTCCGCCCGCTCACCGCCGCCGTCGCCCTGGCGCTGGCACTGCCTTCCACCGCCTTCGCCACCGCCCCCGCCGATGGCGCCACCGACCTCGATGAAATCCTGGTCACCGCGACACGCACGCAGATCGACCTGCGCGACAGCCTGTCGCCAGCGCAGGTGATCGGCCGCGCCGAGATCGAGCGCAGCCAGGCCACTTCCTTGCAGCAGCTGCTCGCCGGCCGCGCCGGCATCAACCTCACCAACACCGGCGGGCTGGGCAAGCAGACTTCGCTGTTCCTGCGCGGCGCCGGCTCCAACCAGTTGCTGGTGCTGATCGATGGCGTGCGCATTGGCTCGGCCACCGCCGGCCTGCCGGCGTTGCAGGACCTGCCGGTCGAGCAGATCGAACGGATCGAGATCGTGCGCGGCCCGCATTCGAGCCTGTACGGCGCCGACGCGATCGGCGGCGTGATCCAGATCTTCACCCGCCGCGACAAGGGCGGCCTGCAGCCGCGGGCGATGGCCGGGGTCGGCAGCGACAACCTGCGCGAGGCCAGCGCGGGACTTGGCATGGGCGGTGAGCGCGGCTGGTTCGGCGCCGACTTCGCCTTCCTGCGCACCGACGGCATCAACGCCTGCGACGGCACCGCCGCCGGCTGGGGCGCGGGCTGCTACGCCGACGAGCCGGACCGCGACGGCTATCGCAACCGTTCGGCCAGCGTGCGCGGTGGTGGCAAGCCCGGCGAGGCATGGACGCTGGAAGGCAGCGCGCTGCGCGCCGAGGGCTACAACCACTACGACGGCAGCTGGGCCAACTATTCGGAGACCGTGCAGCAGGTGCTCTCGGGCAAGGTGCGCTTCGTGCCGTCGACGACCATGGCCCTGCAGGCCACGGTCGGCCGCAGCTACGACGAGACCGACGACTACGCCCCGACCGGCTTCGTCGGCGGGCTGGAAACCCGCCGCGACCAGGCTGCGCTGCAGGGCGACTTCGTCCTGCGCGAAGGGCAGACACTGACCGCCGGCCTGGACTGGCTGGGCGACCGCATCACCGGCGACACCGCCTACGACGTCGACAGCCGCGACAACACCGGTGTGTTCGCCGAGTACCAGGGTCGCTTCGGCGCGCAGCAGCTGCAGGCCGGCCTGCGCGGCGACGACAACGAGCAGTTCGGCAGCCATGCCACCGGCAACCTCGGCTGGGGCTGGCACTTCGATGGCGGCGTGCTGCTGTCGGCGCGCTACTCGACCGGTTTCCGCGCGCCGAGCTTCAACGACCTGTACTACCCCTACTACGGCAATCCCGACCTGCGGCCGGAGGAGTCGGAGAACCTCAACCTCGGCCTGTCAGGCGGCGGCGAGGGCTGGCGCTGGACCGCGGACGTGTTCGAGAACCGGGTCGACGACCTGATCAGCTTCGACTCGGCCACCTTCCTGCCCGGCAACATCGACACCGCGCGCCTGCGTGGCGGCGAGCTGACCGTGGCCACCGCGTTCGCCGGCTGGGACCTGTCCGCGCAGTACAGCCACGTCGACCCGCGCAACCGCTCCGCGGGCGCCAACCACGGCAAGCTGCTGCCGCGGCGCGCGCGCGATACCGGCCGCATCGACCTGGACCGCCGCTTCGATGCGTTCGCGTTCGGCGCCAGCGTCAACGCCGCCGGCAGCCGCTACGACGATGCCGCCAACCTCGTGCGCGTGGCCGGCCATGCGACCGTGGACCTGCGCTTCGAGTACGCGCTGCATGCCGACTGGACCCTGCAGGCACGCGTCACCAACCTGTTCGACCGCGATTACCAGCTGGTGGACTGGTACAACCAGCCCGGCCGCGGCTACGGCCTCAACCTGCTCTGGCAACCGCAGCGCTGAGCACGCCATCGTGATGGCGACGGGTGGCGAGCCCGCCCCGTCGTCCCGGCTTCGACCGGGACGACGGGGCGGCTGCTTTCGCCGCGATCAACGGTTCATGCGGAAATTGGCATAAACTGCGCCCCTCGCGTCCGCGTCCCCACCGCGGCCCCCGCCCGGAAAGCGCCGCCATCGACGTCACCCTGTCACCGAACGAACTGCTGCGGCTGTTCGACCTGCTGCCCGACGTGGTGTTCTTCATCAAGGACACCGAGTGCCGCTACACCCACGTCAACCAGACCCTGACCCAGCGGCTCAACATCAAGCGCCGCGAGGACATCCTCGGCAAGAGCGTGCTGGAGCTGTACCCGCCCACGCTGGCGGCGCGCTACATCCTCCAGGACCGGCGCGTGCTGCGCGGCGAGGTGATCGAGAACGTGCTGGAAGTGCAGCTGTACCCGAATCGGACCACCGGCTGGTGCCTGACCCTGAAGCAGCCGGTGATCGATGACGACGGGAAGATCGTCGGCCTGATCGGCATCTCCCGCGACCTGGGCCAGCCCGACAGCCGGCATTCCTCGTTCGAACGGCTGCGCGAGACGGTGGCCTACATGCAGGACCACTTCCACGAGCCGCTGCGGGTGCAGCTGCTGGCGCAGAAGTCGGGGGTTTCGGTGGCGCAGCTGGAGCGGCTGTTCAAGCGCGTGTTCCAGCTCACCCCGCAGCAGCTGCTGACCAAGCTGCGGATCGATGCGGCCATGCGCCTGCTGCAGACCGATGCCAGCATCGCCTACATCGGCCAGGCTTGCGGCTTCTCCGACCAGAGCGCGTTCGCGCGCCAGTTCAAGGCCACCGTCGGCATGGCGCCGCGCGACTACCGGGCGATGGGCCGGCGCTGAGCGCGTCCGCCTGCGCGGCACGTTGCGGTCAGCCCGCGGGCGGTTCGAACAGTTCGCCTTGCGCCAGCGCCGCCTCTTCTCCTTCGCGGAAACCGGCCAGGCCAACGCCGACCAGGCGATAGCGCGTGTCCGCCGGCAACGCCACGCGCTCGCGCAGCGACGAGGCGATGGCGGCCAGTTCCGCCGCCGATGCCGGCGGGCGATCGAGGGTGAGGCTGCGGGTCAGGATCCGGAATTGGCCGGTCTTGAGCTTGAGCACCACCGTATGCCCCGCGCGGCCGGCGCGGCGCGCGGCGTCCCAGGTCTTTTCCGCCAGCTGCCGGATCGCCGGTTCCAGCGCATCCAGCGGCAGGTCCTCACTGAACGTGTCTTCCGACGACACCGAGCGCACCGGCTGGTCCGGTTCGACCGGGCGCTCGTCGATGCCGCGAGCGCGCCGGTACAGGGCGGCGCCGAAGCTGCCGAACCGCTGCCGCAGTTCCTCCAGCGGCCAGCCGCGCAGCTCGCCCACGGTGGCGATGCCCAGAGCTGCCAGCCTGCCTTCCATCACCCTGCCCACGCCGGGGATGCGGCCGACCGGCAGCGGGGTGAGGAAGGCCTCGACCTGGCGCGGGCGCAGCACGAACAGGCCATCGGGCTTGTTCCAGTCCGAGGCGATCTTGGCCAGGAACTTGTTCGGCGCGACCCCGGCCGAGGCGGTGAGCGAGGTCTCTTCGCGGATCCGGGCCCGGATCGCCTCGGCCACCGCGGTGGCGCTGGGCAGGCCGGACTTCGGCGCAGTCACGTCCAGGTAGGCCTCGTCCAGCGACAGCGGCTCGACCAGGTCGGTATGGGCGAGCATGATCGCCCGGATCTGGCGCGAGGCCGCCTTGTAACGCACGAAGTCCGGCGGCACGAACACCGCGTCCGGGCACAGGCGCTCGGCGCGCAGCGCCGGCATCGCCGAGCGCACCCCGAACCGGCGCGCCTCGTAGGAGGCCGCGCACACCACCGAACGCGCGCCGCGCCAGGCCACCACCACCGGCCGGCCGCGCAGGGACGGGTCGTCGCGCTGCTCCACCGACGCATAGAACGCGTCCATGTCGACGTGGATGATCTTGCGTTGCGGTGGCGCGGCCTGCGGGTCCATGGTGGCGCCCATTCTGCGCGGTACGCCGTGGCGGTGCCCGGGAGGGTGGGCCCGGCCAGGGCCCGCCGCGGCCGCCGCGGCGCGTGGTGCGCGGGCTGGCGGGGCGCCAGCACACGCCCGCGTATGTCCAAGCATTTGATTGAAACGGGGTGCGTCGGGCACGATTTACCGCTTTTCCCCTCCGGACCCGACATGACCCGCGCCTCCTCGTTCACCCGCGAACAGCTGCTCGCCAGCGGCCGCGGTGAACTGTTCGCCTCCGGCGATGCCCGCCTGCCCGCCGACCCGATGCTGATGTTCGACCGCATCGTCGAGATCAACGACGACGGCGGCGCGCACGGCAAGGGCTTCATCCGCGCCGAACTCGACATCCGCCCGGACCTGTGGTTCTTCCAGTGCCACTTCATCGGCGACCCGGTGATGCCCGGCTGCCTGGGCCTGGACGCGATGTGGCAGCTGGTCGGCTTCTACCTGACCTGGCTGGGCGCGCCCGGCCGCGGCCGCGCGCTGGGCTGCGGCGAGGTCAAGTTCACCGGCCAGGTGCTGCCGAACGCGAAGCTGGTCACCTACGAAATCGACATCAGCCGGGTGATCAACCGCAAGCTGGTGATGGCCCAGGGCGACGCGCGCATGCTGGTCGACGGCCGCGAGATCTATACCGCCAAGGACCTGCGCGTGGGCCTGTTCACTTCCACCGAGGATTTCTGAGATGGGCCGCCGCATCGCCATCACCGGCATGGGCATCGCCTCGTGCCTGGGCAACGACCTGGATACCGTATCGGCCGCGCTGCGCGCCGGGCGCTCCGGGATCCGCTTCCTGCCCGACCACGCCGAACACGGCCTGCGCAGCCAGGTCGGCGGCGCGGTGGAGCTGGACATGGAAGCGGCGATCGACCGCAAGCTGCGGCGCTTCATGAGCGACGCGGCCGCCTACAGCTACGTGTCGATGCGCGACGCGATCGCCGACGCCGGACTGGACGAGGCGCAGGTGAGCCATCCGCGCACCGGCCTGATCGCCGGTTCCGGCGGCGGTTCCAGCCACTGGCAGGTGGAAGCGGCCGACCTGCTGCGCGAGCGCGGCGTGCGCAAGGTCGGTCCGTACATGGTGCCGAAGACCATGTGCTCGACGGTGTCGGCCAACCTGGCCACGGCGTTCAGCATCAAGGGCCTGTCGTATTCGATCGGCGCGGCCTGCGCGACTTCGGCGCACTGCATCGGTGCCGCGGCCGACCTGATCCGCCACGGCGCGCAGGACATCGTCTTCGCCGGCGGCGGCGAGGACCTGGACTGGACCATGAGCGTGATGTTCGACGCGATGGGCGCGCTGTCGTCCTCGTTCAACGACACGCCGGAAAAGGCCTCGCGTCCGTACGACGCCGACCGCGACGGCTTCGTCATCGCCGGCGGCGGCGGCATGCTGGTGCTGGAGGACTGGGACCACGCGGTGGCGCGCGGCGCCCGCATCCATGCCGAGCTGGTCGGCTACGGCGTGACCTCCGACGGCGCCGACATGGTCGCGCCGTCGGGCGAAGGCGCGGTGCGCTGCATGCGCATGGCGCTGGAAGGGCTGGACGGGCGCAAGGTCGACTACCTCAACACCCACGGCACCTCGACCCCGCTGGGCGACGTGACCGAACTGCAGGCGGTGCGCGAGGTGTTCGGCGAAAGCGTGCCGCCGATCTCCTCGACCAAGGCGCTGTCCGGCCACTCGCTCGGCGCGGCCAGCGTGCACGAGGCGATCTACTGCCTGCTGATGATGCGCGACGGCTTCATCGCCGGCTCGGCCAACATCGAAAAGCTGGACGAACGCGCCGAAGGCTTCCCGATCGTGCGCGAAAGCCGCGACGCGAAGCTGGACCTGGTGGCGTCGAACAGCTTCGGCTTCGGCGGCACCAACGCGACGCTGGTGTTCGCGCGGGCGTGAGTCCCGGGCGCCGCGAATTCTGCGGCGCATCTTCCGCGGCACCCCTGCAGGAGCTCAGGCCGCCATGCCGCTGTGGCGCAGCAGCGCGTCGATACTCGGCGCGCGACCACGGAAAGCGGTGAAGTTCTCCAGCGCGCTGCGGCTGCCGCCGCGGGACAGCACTTCGGCCAGGAAGCGCGCGCCGGTCTCGGCAAGCCGCTCCGGCGCCTCTTCGAATGCGGCGTAGGCATCGGCGCTGAGCACCTCGGCCCACTTGTAGCTGTAGTAGCCGGCCGCGTAGCCGCCGGCGAAGATGTGGCTGAACTGGTGCGGGAAGCGGTGCCAGGCCGGGGCACGGTTGACCGCGACCTCGTCGCGCACCCGCTCCAGCAGCTGCATGACGCTGTCCTGCTGCGGGTCGAAGCGGCTGTGCAGCTCCATGTCGAACAGCGCAAACTCGAGCTGGCGCACGGTGAACATGCCGCTCTGGAAGTTCTTCGCCGCCAGCATCCTGTCGAACAGCGTGCGCGGCAGCGGTTCGCCGCTATCCACGTGCGCGGTCATCGCCTGCACGCGCTCCCATTCCCAGCAGAAGTTCTCCATGAACTGGCTCGGCAGCTCCACCGCGTCCCACTCCACGCCGTTGATGCCGGCCACCGGCAGTTCGCCGACCGCGGTCAGCAGCTGGTGCAGGCCGTGGCCCATTTCGTGGAACAGGGTGGTGACTTCGTCGTGGCTGAAGGTGGCCGGCTTGCCGCCGACCCCCTTGCCGAAGTTGCACACCAGGTAGACGATCGGCGTCTGCGAGGCGGTCGTGCCGACGCGCCGGTTGCGGCAGTCGTCCATCCAGGCGCCGCCGCGCTTGCCCTCGCGGGCGTACAGGTCCAGGTAGAACTGGCCGAGCAGGCGGCCTTCGCGGTCTTCCACGCGGAAGAAGCGCACGTCCGGGTGCCAGGCCGGCGCGCTGTCCGGCTTCACCTTCACGCCGTACAGCGACTCGATCACGCCGAACAGCCCGGCCAGTACCCCGGGCTCGGTGAAGTAACGCTTCACCTCCTGCCCGGAATAGCTGTAGCGGGCCTGCTTGAGTTTCTCGCTGGCGTAACCCAGGTCCCAGGGCTGCAGTCCGTCCAGGCCCAGCTCGTCGCGGGCGAAGGCTTCCAGCTCAGCGCGATCGCGGCGCGCAAACGGCAGCGCGCGGCCGGCCAGGTCGCGCAGGAACGCCAGCACTTCATCCGGCGACTGCGCCATCTTGGTCGCCAGCGAGTAGCCGGCGTAGCTGTCGAAGCCGAGCAGTGCGGCCAGCTCGGCACGCAGCTCCAGGATGCGGTCGATGTTGCCGCTGTTGTCCAGTTCGGGCGGGCCACTTTCGGAAGCACGCAGGCCGTTGGCGCGGTACAGCGCCTCGCGCAGTGCGCGGTCGTCGGCGTAGGCCTGCACCGGCAGGTAGCTGGGCATCTGCAGGGTCAGTTTCCAGCCCCGGCTCTTGCCAGGCACGTCCCCGTCCTTTTCCGCCGCGGCGCGCGCGGCGGCGACCACCTCGGCCGGCAGGCCGGACAGGCGCGCTTCGTCGTCCACGTACAGGGCGAAGGCGTCGGTGGCATCGAGCACGTTCTGCGAGAACTTCGCCGACAATGCCGCAAGCTCCTCCTGCACCGCGGAGAAGCGGGCCTTGGCGTCGTCGGCAAGCTCGGCACCGCCGAGGCGGAAATCGCGCAGCGCGTTCTCCACCACCTTGCGCCGCGTGGCGTCGTAGCCGGCGTACTCCGGCGATGCGGCCAGTGCCTTGTACTGCGCGAACAGCGCCAGGTTCTGGCCCAGTGCGCTGCCGAAGCGGGTCACCTTGGGCAGGTTGGCGTTGTAGGCCTCGCGCAGTTCGGGGGTGTTGACCACCGCCTGCAGGTGGCCGACCTGGCCCCAGGCGCGCCACAGGCGTTCGGTGGCGTCTTCCAGCGGGGTGACGAAGGTGTCCCAGGTCGGCGGTGCCACGGTTTCGGCCGTCTTCACCGCCGCTTCGGCCTGTGCCAGCAACGCGTCGATCGCGGGGCCGATGTGGTCGGGCCGGATTTCGTCGAAACGGGGCAGGCCGGTGAAGTCGAGCAGCGGGTTGTCGTGCATGGGGAGGTTGGGATGATCGGGAGTCCAAGGATAGATGCCGCCAGTGGAGTCGGAAATCAAGGCGTTTCTCCCGGCTGCGGGGGCGTCTGGAAGGCTGGAAGGCAAGAGCGCTGTCTCCGGTGGGGGCCGCCGCACCTTGGGTATATGGCCCACCCTTCGGGACGACATCCTGTCTTTACGAAGGGCCGTGGCACATCCATGTGCCACTTGGGCCATATACCCAAGGTACGGCGTCCTACGCGATCTCTTGGGGCGTGGCTTCTATTGGCCTGCCGAAGCCACGCCATCAACGTCGCGACAGGACGTCGTTCTGTCGCATTGGGGGTCGAGCGGCACAGGGATGTGCCGCGCTCGCGAACTGGGCAGGGACGCCGAGTGAGCGACGACCCCCAGTGCGGCAGAACGGCGGCCCCCACCGGAGCTGAAGCAACTGGGTGCTTCTGACCTGATTTTTGGAGCCCGACCACAGCGAGAAGAGCCGGAATCAAGCGAGGCAGCGGGGCGAGCCCCGCTCTACAGGTTGCAGGTGGGGAGTTGCTGCAGGGGGGCGCCGGCGACGGCTTCGGCGATGGCGCGGTCGGCGCCTTCCACGTCGATGTCGTGCCGCGCGTACCACGCCGGGTCGTAGTAGCTGTGCGCGTAGCGCTCGCCGCTGTCGCACAGGATGCTCACGATCGAGCCCTCCTGCCCGGCCTCGTGCATCGCCTGCGCTGCGCGCAGCACACCGACGAAGTTGGTGCCGGTGGAGCCGCCCACGCGGCGACCCAGCACCGCACTGACATGGCGCATCGCCGCCAGGCTCAGCGCATCGGGCACCTTCACCATCGCGTCAACGCACGAGGCGATGAAGCTGCGCTCCACCCGCGGCCGGCCGATGCCTTCGATCCGCGAACCGCCCGGCAATGCGAGTGACGGATCGGCGCGGCCCTGGCATGCATCGCGGTAGTAGTCGAAGAACACCGAGGTTTCCGGGTCCGCGCACAGCACCCGGGTGTCGTGGCGGCGGTAGCGCACGTAGCGGCCCAGGGTCGCGCTGGTGCCGCCGGTGCCCGGGCCGCACACGATCCATGCCGGCACCGGGTGCGGCTCCTCGGCCATCTGCTTGAAGATCGACTCGGCGATGTTGTTGTTCGCGCGCCAGTCGGTGGCGCGCTCGGCGTAGGTGAACTGGTCCATGAAGTGGCCGCCGGTCTCGCGCGCCACCCGTTCGGATTCGTCGTTGAGCGAGCAGGCGCTCTCGACCAGGTGGCAGCGCCCGCCGTGGAATTCGATCGCCGCGATCTTCTCCGGCGAGGTCGAGCGCGGGATCACCGCCACGAACGGCAGGCCCAGCAGCCGCGCGAAGTACGCCTCCGACACCGCGGTCGAACCGCTGGAGGCCTCCACCACCGTGCTGCCTTCGCGCAACCAGCCGTTGGCCAGCGAATACAGGAACAGCGAGCGCGCCAGGCGGTGCTTGAGGCTGCCGGTCGGATGGCTGGATTCGTCCTTGAGGTACGCATCGATCCCCGCGTAGCCGGGCAGCGGCAGCGGGATCAGGTGGGTATCGGCGGAACGGTTGAAGTCCGCTTCGATCTTGTGGATGGCCGCGGCCACCCATTCGCGCTGGGACATGGACGTGCCGAGGGACGGGATGCGGTGATTCTAGACCGTGTCGCCGGCACCGGCCCGGCCCGGAAGTCCCGGACGGCGCAGGCGCCGGCGCACCGCTTATAGTGGCCGCCACGGACCGGGGACGAGGGATCGGGCATGGCCGGCAATGCACCATCGCGTACCACGCTCCGCCAGCACGGCCGCGATGCCGCCGGCCGGATCTTCCGGCGCCTGTCCGCCGCACCGGGCAATACCGGGCTGGTGCTCGGCGCGCTGTTCTTCGCCGCCTCGCTCACGCCCAGCCTGACCCCGCGCATCACCGTCGCCCAGGCCGTGCTGTCGGGCCTGTGCCTGGCCGCCGGCTATGGCGTGGGGGTGTTGCTGCGCTGGCTGTGGGGCTACCTGGAGCTGCCGGTGGCGAAGGACGGAGGCAGGCCGCGCCTGCGCCGGATCGTGTCCGTCGCCTGTGCGGCCATCGCCGCCCTCGCCCTGTGGCGCAGCCAGCACTGGGAAAACATCGTCCGCGAACTGATGCACCTGGACCCCGCCGGTCCGTCGCGGATCGTCGGCGTGGCGCTGGGCGCGGCGGTCGTCGCGCTGCTGGCCGTGATCCTGGGCCGCGGCGCGCTGCTGGGCGTGGAGGCGATGATGCGCCTGGTCGCGCGCAAGGTGCCGCGGCGGATCGCGAACGTGGTCGGCGCCATCGCCGGCGTGCTGCTGCTGGTCGGCCTGGTCAACGGCGTGATCGTCAGTTCGATCCTGGACATGCTCGATGCCTCCTACCGCCAGGCCGACGCGCTGATCCCGCCGGACATGCCGCCGCCGAGCGCGTGGGACAGCCCCGGCAGCGCGCAGTCGCTGGTGGCCTGGGACCAGCTCGGACGGATGGGCCGGCGCTACGTCGAAGCGCGGCCCACGGCCGAAGAACTGGCGGCCTTCGCCGGACCGGCGACCAGGGCGCCGCTGCGCGTGTACGCCGGCCTGCCCACCGGCGACACGCCGGAGCAGCGGGCGAAGCTGGCGCTGGAAGAACTCAAGCGCGTCGGCGGTTTCGAGCGCAAGGCCTTGATCGTCATCACCCCGACCGGCACCGGCTGGGTCGATCCTTCCGGCATCGACGGCATCGAGTACCTGTACCGCGGCGACGTCGCCAGCATCGCCGTGCAGTACTCGTACCTGTCCAGCCCGCTGACCCTGTTCCTGGACCCGGAAACCGGCAGCGTCACCGCGCGCGCGCTGTTCCGCGAGGTCTACGGCCACTGGCGCACCCTGCCCGCCGCGACCCGGCCGAAGCTGTACCTGCACGGGCTGAGCCTGGGCGCGCTCAATTCCGAGCGCTCGTTCGAGATGTACGAACTGCTGGGCGATCCGTTCGACGGCGCGGTGTGGAGCGGGCCGCCTTTCGCCGCCAGCAAGTGGGCCGGCCTGACCCGCTCGCGCAATCCCGGCACGCCGGTGTGGCTGCCGCAGTTCCGCGACGGCTCGTTCGCGCGTTTCAGGAACCAGCACGGCAGCTCCACCCCGGCCGGCACGCCGTGGGGTCCGATGCGCGTGGTCTACCTGCAGTACGGCAGCGACGCGGTGACTTTCTTCGACCGCCACGGCTTCTTCCGCCAGCCCGGGCTGCTGCAGGCGCCGCGCCCGCCGGACGTCTCGCCGGCGATGCGCTGGTACCCGCTGGTCACCAACCTGCAGATGGCCATGGACACCTCGCTGTCGATGAGCGCGCCGATGGGCTTCGGCCACGTCTATGCGCCCTCGCACTACATCGATGCATGGCTGGAGGCGACCGGCATCGACGACTGGCCGGCGGAGGAGGTGGAACGCCTCAAGCGCTTCCTGGACGAGCGCCGCCGCGCGGAGCTGGCGAAGGACAGCGACGAGACGGTGGACGGGTGAGGCGGAGCGGCGCCCCCCGCTCCCTGTAGGAGCCCACTTCAGGGGGCGACCCGACGTGGCCCGATCGCAGCCACGTCCAGCGCGGCGGGTCGGACATTACGCGTTGAGCGCGGCCTGTTCTGGCGCCACCGGGTCGCCCCCTGAAGTGGGCTCCTACAGGGGTGGCGTCGGGGGGGGCCGGGCCTGCATCTGGGGGCTGATTGATCCAGGTCAGGGGATGGCGTCGCGGCCCGGCCTAGGCTG
>NZ_PDWM01000025.1 GCF_010093225.1 Pseudoxanthomonas koreensis
GCCGATTATCCCGGATATGGGGGCGGGGCGCCAAATCGCCAGTCCCCACCGGGGCGCCCCCGGCCGGGCCGCCGGGAGGCGGAAGGGCTACAATCGGGGGCCCCCGTCCCCACCCCGGAGCCACGATGTTCCCGCGCGACGCCCGTATCGAAGGTTACGACCCTGAACTGGCCCAGGCCATCGCCGGCGAGGCCCGCCGCCAGGAGGACCATGTCGAGCTGATCGCCAGCGAGAACTACGCCAGCCCGCGGGTGCTGGAGGCCCAGGGCAGCGTGCTGACCAACAAGTACGCCGAAGGCTACCCGGGCAAGCGCTACTACGGTGGCTGCGAGTACGTGGACGTCGCCGAGCAGCTGGCGATCGACCGGGTCAAGCAGCTGTTCGGCGCCAGCTACGCCAACGTGCAGCCGCACTCGGGCTCGCAGGCCAACCAGGCCGTGTACTTCGCCCTGCTGCAGCCGGGCGACACCATCCTGGGCATGTCGCTGGCCCACGGCGGCCACCTGACCCACGGCGCCAAGGTCAACGCTTCGGGCAAGCTGTTCAACGCCGTGCAGTACGGGGTCAACGACCAGGGCCTGATCGACTACGACGAGGTCGAGCGCCTGGCCGTGGAGCACAAGCCGAAGATGGTCGTGGCCGGCTTCTCGGCCTATTCGCAGAAGATCGACTGGGCGCGCTTCCGCGCCATCGCCGACAAGGTCGGTGCGTACCTGTTCGTGGACATGGCCCACGTCGCCGGCCTGGTCGCCGCCGGCGTGTACCCGAACCCGCTGCCGCACGCGCACGTGGTCACCTCGACCACGCACAAGACCCTGCGCGGCCCGCGCGGCGGCATCATCCTGGCGCTCGACGCCGGCGAGGAGATCGAGAAGAAGCTGCAGTCGATCGTCTTCCCCGGCATCCAGGGCGGCCCGCTGATGCACGTGATCGCGGCCAAGGCGGTGGCGTTCAAGGAAGCGCTGGAGCCGGAGTTCAAGGCCTACCAGCAGCAGGTGGTACGCAACGCGCAGGCGATGGCCCGGACCCTGGTCGCGCGCGGCTACCGGATCGTGTCCGGCGGCACCGAGAACCACCTGATGCTGGTCGACATGATCGGCAAGGGCATCACCGGCAAGGACGCGGAGGCGGCGCTGGGCAAGGCCCACATCACCGTCAACAAGAACGCGGTGCCGAACGACCCGCAGAAGCCGTTCGTCACCTCCGGCCTGCGCATCGGCACGCCCGCGGTCACCACGCGCGGCTATGGCGAGCAGGATTGCGTGGACCTGGCCAACTGGATCGCCGACGTGCTCGACGCACCGGGCGATGCGTCGGTGATCGAGGCCGTGCGCGGCAAGGTCACCGCGCAGTGCAGGAAGTACCCGGTCTACGGCTGACCGGGCCAGCCCGGGCCACCCGCCCGGGCGCCACCAGCAAGGGCGCCGCATGCACTGTCCCTACTGCCAGCACGACGACACCCGGGTGATCGACTCGCGCGTGTCCGAAGACGGCGCCACCATCCGCCGCCGGCGCGGCTGCGAGGCCTGCGGCGAACGTTTCAGCACCCTGGAAACGGTGGAGCTGAAACTGCCGGCGATCATCAAGAGCGACGGCCGCCGCGAGCAGTTCGACGCCAAGAAGCTGCGCCTGGGCTTCGACCGCGCGCTGCAGAAGCGCCCGGTGGCCGAGGAGCAGATCGAGGCGGCGGTGCGCGCGGTGGTGCACGCGGTGCGCATGAGCGGCGAGCGCGAACTGGCCTCGCGCCGGATCGGCGAGTTCGTGATGGACGAACTGCGCAAGCTCGACCACGTCGGCTACGTGCGCTTCGCCTCGGTCTACCGCAGCTTCGAGGACGTGGCCGATTTCCGCGAGGAGATCGAGAAGCTGGAGCGCGACCTGCCGCCTGGCAACGGCCAGCTGCCGCTGCTGCAGGGCGGCGAGGTGGTCCCCATCGACAGGCACGCCGACCGGCAGAAGAAGCGCTGAGCACGGCCATGCGCATCGACTGGCTGCGCGACCATCCGCAGTACATCGACGCGGTCGCCGCCGCCCACGTCGAGGCGTTCGGCGCCCTGGTGCCCGATTGGAGCGTGGCCGATGCGGTGCGGGAACTGCGCTCGCATATCCACGCCTGCGCGATCCCGACCACCCTGCTGGCGCTGGACGGGGCAGGCGACTGGCTCGGTTCGGCCAGCCTGCTGCAGGAGGACCACCGGCGCATCCGCCAGTACTCGCCGTGGCTGGCCAGCCTGTACGTGCGGCCGCAGGCGCGCGGGCAGGGCGTGGGCGCCGCGCTGGTGGCGCGTTGCGTGGACGAGGCTGCCGCGCTGGGTGTGGGCCGCCTGTACCTGTACTGCACCGCTGCGCTCACCGGCTACTACGCGCGCCTGGGCTGGCGTGGCCATTCCCGGGTCGTGCTCGGCCCGCTGCACGTGGACGTGATGGCGATCGACTGCGCCGGGGCCTCGCGGTGAACCGGTTCGATGCCGACGACCGCGCCTGGATGGAACGGGCGCTGGAACTGGCTGCACGCGGCCTGTACACCGCGCGGCCCAACCCGATGGTCGGCTGCGTCGTCGTGCGCGACGGCGAGCTGGTGGGCGAGGGCTGGCATCCGCGCACCGGCGAACCGCACGCGGAGGTGTTCGCGCTGCGCCAGGCCGGCGCGCGCGCGCGCGGCGCGACCGCCTACGTGACCCTGGAGCCCTGCGCGCACCACGGGCGCACGCCGCCCTGCGCCGACGCGCTGGTCGAGGCCGGCGTGGCACGGGTGGTGGCGGCGATGCGCGATCCGTTCCCGCGGGTCGACGGCGCCGGCTTCGCCCGGTTGCAGGCCGCGGGGGTCGATGTGGCCTCCGGGTTGATGGAGGCCGAAGCACGCGAGCTCAACCGCGGCTTCCTGTCACGCATGGAGCGTGGCCGGCCCTGGTTGCGGGTCAAGCTGGCGGCCAGCCTCGATGGCCGCACCGCGATGGCCAGCGGCGAATCGAAGTGGATCACCGGCGAGGCCGCGCGCGCCGACGTACAGCGCTGGCGCGCGCGCAGCGGCGCGATCCTCACCGGCGCCGACACCGTGCTGGCCGACGATCCGGCGCTGACCGTGCGCCTGGGCGAGGGCGTGGACTTCGTGCCGCCGCTGCGGGTGGTACTCGACAGTGGCCTGCGCAGCCTCGCGCGCGGCAAGGTCCGCGATGGCGCCGCACCGACGCTGTACCTGCACGGCCCCGGCGCGGTGCCGCCGGCCAGGCTGGACGCGGAATTCGCCGCGCTGCCACTGCGCGACGGCCGCCTTGACCTGGAAGCCGCGCTGCACCTGCTGGGCGGGCGCGGCATCAACGAGGTCCAGGTCGAAGCCGGCCCCGCGCTGTGCGGCGCACTGCTGCGCGCCGGCCTGGTCGACGAACTGCTGCTCTACCAGGCCCCGCTGCTGCTGGGCGACACCGCCCGACCGCTGTTCGCCGGGCTGGGGATCGAAGCGATGGCACAGGCGATGCGCTTCGCCCTGGTCGACGAAGCCCGCTTCGGCCCTGACCGCCGCCTGCTGCTGCGCCCGATCCCGCCCGGCGCCGCCTCCAGCGCGCCACTTCCAGGATTGGTGTGCCCTTGAACGCCGTGCCGGCGGGACACGTCGGGCCGTTCCTGTAGGAGCCCACTTCAGGGGGCGACCCGGTCCACCTGTGAAGGCGCCGTGTTCAATGCGACACCTCCGGAAAGGCCGTGTCGAACACCGCTGCGCCGAGCTCCCGCGGGTCGCCCCCTGAAGTGGGCTCCTACACAGGCAGGGCGCGCCATCGGCGCGGGGCGGATGCACCGTTGCAGCCATGCCACCTCCTGGCGCCGGGGCCGTTCACCCGCCTGCGCTAGAATGCCCGCGCCGGTTCGCCGGCAGCCAAACCAGAAACGAACGTCTTCAGGGCGGGGTGGAATTCCCCACCGGCGGTAGGCGCCAGTCCCCAGGGGCCATCCCCACGGGAGACCGGCGCGAGCCCGCGAGCGCTCCCCGTCATGCGATCCGTCGCGGGCCGGGAGGCCAGCAGATCCGGTCCGATGCCGGAGCCGACGGTTGCGGTGTGGCCCTCCCGGGCGGCATCCCATAGTCCGGATGAAAGAAGACGCAGCGCCGCTCCGGCCCCCGGCCGGGTGGCGTCCCGCGAGCCCCGGGGACGTTTTTCGCAGCCATTCCGCGGAAGACGCCCATGCAATCCCACATCGTTGCCCCCGTCCGTCCCAGCGCCCGCGTGGCGCCGTGCCGCGTCCGCGCGCCGCGGCCCGCCCGCGCCGTCGCCGTCCGCGGCAGCCGCCACGCGGAGGTGCGCTGATGTTCACCGGCATCATCGAGGGCGTCGGCCGCCTGGCCGCGCGCGAGCCGCGTGGCGGCGATGTGCGCTTCACCTTCGCCACCGGCACCTTGCCCTTCGACGACGTGCGCCTCGGCGAAAGCATCGCGGTCAACGGCGTGTGCCTGACCGTGGTCGACTTCGACGCAGCCTCGTTCCAGGCCGATGCCTCCACCGAGACACTGGCGCTGACCACGCTCGGTGCGCTGCCGGTCGGCGCGGTGCTGAACCTGGAGCGGGCGATGCGCCCGTCCGACCGCCTCGGCGGGCACCTGGTCAGCGGCCATGTCGACGGTGTCGGCACGGTGCTCTCGGTGCACGACGACGCGCGCGCGCAGCGCTGGCGCTTCGCCGCGCCGGCGGCACTACTGAAGTACATCGCGAAGAAGGGTTCGATCTGCGTGGACGGCGTCAGCCTCACCGTCAACGAAGTGGACGGCGCCGGTTTCGAGGTCGCGCTGGTCCCGCACACCGTGGCCCATACGCGCTTCGCCGAAACGGCGCTGGGCGAGGCGGTGAACCTGGAGATCGACCTGGTCGCGCGCTACGTCGAGCGCCTGCTCGGCGCGCGCGACGTACGCGGTGAAGCGGAGGCGCAGGCATGAACTTCGCCCCCATCCCCGAACTGCTGGAAGAGATCCGCGCCGGCCGCATGGTGGTGGTCGTCGACGACGAGGACCGCGAGAACGAAGGCGACCTGATCATGGCCGCCGAACTCGTGCGCCCGGCCGACATCAACTTCATGGTCACCCACGCCCGCGGCCTGGTGTGCCTGTCGCTGACCCGCGAACGCTGCGCGCAGCTGGGCCTGGCGCCGATGGTGCAGACCAACACCGCCCAGTTCCAGACCAACTTCACCGTCAGCATCGAGGCGGCCGAAGGCGTGACCACCGGCATCTCCGCCTACGACCGCGCCCACACCATCCGCACCGCGGTGCGACCGGACGCCAAGCCTTCGGACCTGAGCCAGCCGGGCCACATCTTCCCGCTCACCGCCCAGCCCGGCGGCGTGCTCACTCGCGCCGGCCACACCGAGGCGGCCAGCGACCTGCCGCTGCTCGCCGGGCTGGAGCCGGCCGGCGTGCTGGTGGAGGTGATGAATCCGGACGGCACCATGGCCCGCCGCCCCGAGCTGGAAGTGTTCGCACGCGAGCACGGCCTGAAGATCGGTTCGATCGCCGACCTGATCGCCTGGCGCCTGGCCACCGAGCACACCGTGGAGCGCATCGACGCGCGCGACATCGATACGGAGTTTGGCCCGTTCCAGCTGGTCACCTACCGCGACCGCATCGCCCACGAACTGCACTTCGCCCTGGTCCGCGGCACCCCCGACAAGGCCACCCCGACCCTGGTCCGGGTGCAGGTCGAGAACCCGCTCAGCGACCTGCTGCACTGGCGCCGCGACGACTTCGGCGTGGCCGCCACCGACGCCCTGCGCGCCATCGCCGCCGAAGGCCAGGGCGTGATGGTCGTCCTCTCCGCCCCGCGCAATCCCGAGGACCTGCTCGCCCGCCTGCGCAAGCAACCCGAGGTCCGCCGCGACCCCAAGGACGTCGGCCAGTGGCGCCGCAACGGTGCCGGCGCGCAGATCCTCGCCGACCTCGGCCTCGGCCGCCTGCGCGTCCTCGGCACCCCGCGCCGCCAGGTCGGCCTGGCCGGCTACGGCCTGGAAGTCGTCGAATACCTGCACCCGTGACCTGCAGGGGCCCCACGAAGGAGCACCTCTGCGACCGCGCAGCCGCGTGCGTTCCGCTTCGCCACGAACACCCTCCGCGGCCGCGGCCCCGCGTCCGGTAAACTGTGCGCCCCCCAGGACCCGCCCACCCATGACCCATTACGAAGGCGACCTGCGCCTCCCGGCCGGCGCCCGCTTCGCGATCCTGGCCAGCCGCTGGAACGCGCGTATCACCGACGCCCTCGTCGCCGGCGCCCGCCAGTGCCTGGCCGACAACGGCGTGCCCGAGGACGCGGTCGACGTGGTCCGCCTGCCCGGCGCCTGGGAACTCCCGCTCGCCGCGCAGCGGCTGGCCGCCGCCGGTGGCCATCGCGCCCTGGCCGTGCTCGGCTGCGTCGGGCGCGGCGCACCCGCCACTACGAACACGTCGCCGACCTGTGCGCCGAAGGCCTGATGCGCGTGCAGCTGGACACCGGCGTGCCGGTCCTCAACGGCGTGCTCGCGGTGGAGAAGTTCGAGGACGCCGAGGCCCGCGCCGGCGGCAGCCACGGCAACAAGGGCGAGGAAGCGGCGCTGGCCGCGCTGGAAATGGTCAACCTGCTGGAGCGCCTGCCATGAGCCACCCGCACCGTCCCCGGGGGATCGACCCGGTCCTGCGCGCGCGCGCGCGCCGCCGCGCGCTGCAGGCGCTGTACGCCTGGCAGATCTCCGGCGGCAACGCGCAGGCGGTGATCGCCCAGTTCGCCCACGAGCAGGCCCACGAGATCGCCGACCTGGAGTACTTCGAGGACCTGGTCCGCGGCGTGCTCGCCGAACGCAGCGGCCTGGATGCCGCGCTCGCCCCGCACCTGGACCGCGGCGTGGAGGAAGTGGACGCGATCGAACGCGCCGTGCTGCGCCTGGCCGCCTACGAACTGCTGCACCGCCCGGACGTGCCGTACCGGGTGGTCCTCAACGAAGCGATCGAGATCGCCAAGCGTTTCGGCTCCGAGCACGGCCACACCTACGTCAACGGCGTGCTCGACCGCGCCAGCGCCGAATGGCGCGCGGTCGAAGTGCAGGCCGGCCGCCCGGCGCGGCACTGATCGGGAAGGCGCAGCCGGGCAAGCCCGGCTCTACCGGGCGCGGGCGCATGCGGGCAAGATGACCGCATGGCCGAATTCGACCTTATCGGGATGATCCGCGCGCGCTCGCGCGCGCTGGCCGACGCGCGCGACGACGTCGTGCTCGGCATCGGCGACGACGCCGCGCTGCTGCGCGTTCCGGCGGGCCACGAACTGGTCGTCACCGCCGATACGCTCAACGCCGGCGTGCACTTCCCGTCCGACGCGACCGCCGCGGACATCGGCTGGAAGGCGCTGGCAGCCAACCTGTCCGACCTGGCCGCGATGGGCGCGCGCCCGGCGTGGTGCACGCTGTCGCTGTCGCTGCCGCAGGCCGACGCGGAATGGGTTGGCGGCTTCCTCGACGGTTTCCTCGAACTGGCCGCCGCGCATGGCATCGCCCTCGCCGGCGGCGACACCACCCGCGGGCCGCTGTCGATCGCGGTGACCGCGATGGGCCACGTCGAAGCCGGCGCCGCGTTGCGCCGCGCCCGCGCCCGCGCAGGCGACGACATCTGGGTGACCGGCGCGCTCGGCGACGCGGCCGGCGCGCTGGTGCTGGGCGGGCACCTGCCGCCGCCGGGTGCGGGTGCAGATGCAAGTGTGCATGCGGGCGCGGATGCTGCCGTGCCGGCGGCGTCACCGTCCGATGCCGCCTTCCTGGCCGCGCGCCTGCACCGGCCCACGCCGCGCGTGGAGGCCGGCCGCCGCCTGCAGGGCCTGGCCCGCGCCTGCGTCGACGTGTCCGACGGGCTGCTGGCCGACCTCGGCCATGTCTGCGCGCGCAGCGGCGTCGGCGCGGAAGTGGCGGTGGCGTCGCTGCCGGCGTCGGACGCGCTGCGCCGCGTGTTCGGCATGCATGCCATCGCGCTGCAGGCCGGTGGCGGCGACGACTACGAGCTGTGCTTCACCGCGCCACCGGCATTGCGCGACGCGGTGATGCTGGCGCTGGAACAGGCCGGCGTGGAAGGCACGCGGATCGGCCGCATCGTCGCCGGCAGCGGCGTGCGTGCGCTGGACGCGGACGGCCACGAATGGCACCCGCCCCGCAGCGGCTACATCCACTTCCTGTAGGAGCCCACTTCAGGGGGCGACCCTATGCCGCTGGATGTGCGGCGCTCAACGCGCAGCCTCCGGAGCGGCCGCGTTCAACGTGGCTGCGGTCCGGGCACGTCGGGTCGCCCCCTGAAGTGGGCTCCTACAGGGAGGCCACGGCGCGGGCCATGCGCTCGACGGTTTCGACCAGCAGCGGGCGGGGCATGGCGAAGTTCAGGCGCACGTGGCCCTCGCCGCCCTGGCCGCATTCGCAGCCGTCGGTGAGCGCGACCTGCGCCTGGCGGCGGAAGAACAGATGCGGCGCCATTTCCAGCGGCAGCGCCCGGCAATCCAGCCAGGCCAGGTAGGTGCCCTGTGGTTCGACGTAGCCCAGCTGCGGCAGGCGCTCGCGCAGCATGCGCCCGAGCAGCTCGCGGTTGCCGTGCAGGTAGCCGAGCACGCCATCCAGCCACGCATCGCCCTCGCGCCAGGCCGCGGTGTGCGCGACCACGCCCAGCGTGGCGGTGCTGTTGCCGGCGAAGTGGCCGATCGAACGCCAGCGGCGCAGGTCGTCGTCGCGGGTGAACAGCAGCTGCGCGCATTTCAGCCCGGCCAGGTTCCAGGCCTTGGAGGCGGACACCGCGGTGATCGCCTGCCGCGCCGCCTCGTCCGAAACGGTGGCGTAAGGCACGTGTTGCTGGCCCGGGTATACCAGTGGCGCATGGATCTCGTCGGCGAACACGCGTGCGTCGTGGCGCGCGGCGATCGCGGCGATGCGTTCGAGCTCTTCGCGCGCGTACACCTTGCCGATCGGGTTGTGCGGGTTGCACAGCAGCAGCATGCGCGCGCCGGCGGCGAAGGCCTGTTCCAGCGCGTCCTCGTCCAGCGTCCAGCCGCCGCCGTCGCCGCCGTCGCGCAGCATGGGCACCTGCAGCACCGGGTGGCCGAGCAGCGCCAGCAGCGGCAGGAACGGCATGTAGCAGGGCACCGGCACCGCCACCGTCGCGCCCGCGGGCAGGTAATGGCGGCAGACCACCTCCAGCGCGCCGAGCACGTCGGGCACCGCGCGGATCGATTCGGGCGGGATCTCCCAGCCATGGTGGCGCCGCTGCCAGTCCGCGCAGGCGGTGGCCATGTCCAGCAGCGGCGCGGCGGAGAGATAGCCGACCTGGCCGCGCTCCACCGCCCCGAGCAGCGCGTCGCGGATCGGCGGCGCGATGCCGAAGTCCATCTCGGCGACGAAGGCGCCGATGCAGTCCGGGAACGCGCGCCACTTCAGCCCGCCGCCGGCGCGCAGCTGTCCAAGCGTGATCGCATCGAATGCCGGAGTGTCCAGGGGGGCTCCTGCAATCACGGCAGCGGCAGCAGCTTGCCGGGGTTGAGGATGCCGTCGGGGTCCAGCGCGGCCTTGACCGCACGCATCGTGGCCAGGGTCGGCGCGTCGAAGGCGCGGTCCATCCAGTCGCGCTTGGCCACGCCGATGCCGTGTTCGCCCGACAGCGTGCCGCCCAGTGCCAGCACCAGTTCGAACAGCCCCGCCAGCGCGACGCGCGCACGCGCGTCCTCGGCCGGGTCGTCGGGGTGGTACATGATGTTGACGTGCAGGTTGCCGTTGCCGGCGTGGCCGAACACCACGATCGGCAGCGCCTGCGCGGCGGCCAGCGATTCGACCCCGGCGACCAGCTCCGGGATGCGCGACACCGGCACCACCACGTCCTCGTTGATCTTGCCCGGCGCGATGCTGCGCAGCGCCGGCGACAGCGCGCGCCGCGCCGCCCACAGCCGGTCGCGCGCGCTGCCGTCGGCGGCCACGTCCCGCGCCAGCAGGCCGCCGCCTCCGGCCGCGTCGGCCAGCGCCGGCAGCGCCAGCGGCAGGCTGTCGTGGTCGCCGTCGGCTTCGACCAGCAGCATCGCGCCGGCGTCGGGCACCTCGCTGCCGTTGCGGCGGAGCAGGGCGATCGCGCTGGCGTCCATGAACTCGAGCATCGCCGGCACCTGCGGCTGGCGCATCAGCCGCGACACCGCTGCGGCCGCCGCACCGGCATCGCGGTACAGCGCGCGCAGGCCGGCCTGCGCCAGCGGGCGCGGCACCAGGCGCAGGGTCGCTTCGACGATCAGCGCCAGCGTGCCTTCGCTGCCGACCAGCAGGTGGGTGAGGTCGTAGCCGGTGGCGTCCTTGGTCCACGGGCCACCGCAGCGGATGATCTCGCCAGTGCCGGTCCCCGCGACCAGGCCGAGCACGTTGTCGCGGCTGGCGCCGTACTTCCCCGCGCGCGCCCCGCCGGCATTGCAGGCGAGGTTGCCGCCGATGGTGCAGCGCTCGAAGCTGGTCGGGTCCGGCGGCCAGAACAGGCCGTGCGGCTGCAGCGCCTGCTGCAGGTCGCCATTGAGGACGCCCGGCTCGACCACCGCGCAGCGGTCGCCGGGGCGGATGTCGAGGATCCGCGTCATGCGCGCGAACGACACCACCCCGCCGCCGGCGAACGGCACCGCCGCGCCGGTGGTGCCGGTGCCGGCGCCGCGCGCCACCAGCGGCACGCCATGCCTGCGGCAGGCGCGCACCAGCGCGGCGACTTCGCCGCGGTCGCGCGGCGACGCCACCGCATCGGGTAGCGCCGACATGCGCGAATCGTCTTCGCCGTGGGCGCGACGGATCTGCTCGCCGGTGAACCAGCCGTCCACGCCCAGCAGCGTGGACATCTCGGCATCGAAGGCAGGAGGCAGCATGGAGGCCATGCCGCATTGTAGAGCGGGGCTTGCCCCGCTGCCGGCTCAGACGTCGTCGAGGCGGAACGCGTCCTTCAGCCACTCCAGCTTCGGTGCGGCCGGATCGCCGCTGGCCTCGACCACGTCGAACCGGCACGGCAGCATCGCCAGCCGTGGCCGCCCCGACAGGTACAGCTGCGCGGCGCGGACCAGCTTGCGCCGCTTGGCATGGTCGACCGAAGCGAAGCCGCCGCCGAAGCCCGAACCGGCGCGATAGCGCACCTCGACGAACACCAGCGTGCCGCCGTCGCCACCGGGCTCGAGCATCACCAGGTCCAGCTCGCCGCCGCGGTAACCGACGTTCGCCGCCTGCAGCCGCAGCCCGGCGCGCTCCAGTTCCGCGCGCGCGGCCGCTTCGACCAGCGCACCGCGGGCGCGCCGATCCACGCGGGGATCAGCGGCCACCGCCGGCCATCGGTACCGGCACGCCGCCGCTGAAGATCGACCACTGCGGCTGCCGCACCACGTTGCCGAAACCGTCCAGGCGCAGCGTGCCGGTGGCGCCGGCCAGTTCGCCATCCTTGTAGATCACCAGCCGTTCGAGGAAGGCGCCGATCAGCCACGCGTCGTGGCCGAAGGCGAACAGGCGCGCGCCGCCGCCGCGCGCGGTCGGCAGCATCTCCGCGACCTGGCTGTGCGGCGGCAGCCCGGCCACGCCGCGCGCCGGCCAGGCTTCGCCGGGGAACACGATGCCGTCCAGGACCACGTCCTCGCTGGCCTTGCCGGTGCCCGACACCAGTTGCGAAGCGGCCACCCGGGTGCGCGAGGAAAAGCCGGCCATCGCCAGTTGCGGCACCAGCGCCCGCGCCTGCGGCCCGCGCACGGCCAGGAACACCGAATCGGCACCGTTCGCGGCGGCCTGCGCCAGCTGCGCCGACACATCGGCGAACTTGCCTTCGGCATCGGGCTCGCCGACGCTGACCACGCCGGCCACCTGGCCGCCGCGTTCGCCGATCCGCGCGCGGAACGCATCCACCGCGCGGCGCCCGTTGTCGTCGCTGCCGCCGATCACCAGCACCTTGCGGTGCTCGCGCGCGAGCAGGTAGTCGGCCGCGGCGATGCCGTCGTCTTCCGGTGCCAGCGAGAACGCCAGGTGCCCCGGCGGCGGCGCCACGGTGCCGCGGTTCAGCGCCAGGCTCGGCACCGGCAGGTCGGGCTGGGCGAACACCGCGCTGACCTCGTCGCGGCCCAGCGGCCCGATCACGAAGTCGTAGCCTTCGGCCGCCGCGCGTGCGTATGCGGCGGTCGCGCCGGCCGGGGTGCCGCCGGTGTCGAAGAAGCTGATCGCCGGGCGCGTGCGGCGCTCGGCGTAGTAGCCGGCGAGCAGGCCGTCGCGGACCGGTCCGGCGGCCACCGCGAGCTGGCCGGACAGCGGCAGCAGCACCGCCAGCTTGTTCGGCGGGCGGAAACCGTCGGCGGCGGCGGGCGCGCGCTGCCCGAAGTTCCAGGCGCCGGCGGTGTCGAACGGCCGCGGCAGCGGCAGGCCGCGACGCACCAGGGCGCGGCCGGCGAAGTTGTACAGCGGGTCGCCGGCCGGCAACGCGGCCGCGCGCGCCGCCAGGGTGGCGTTGTCGAGCGCGGACAGCAGGCGTTCGCTCTCGCCGCGGTGGCCGCGGCGCGCCTCGCCCTGCAGCCCGGCGTCGGCGCGCGCGCGCGCGCCGGCGGCGGCGAAGCTGTCGCCACCGGCTTCCAGGCCGCGGGCCTGGGCCAGGGGCCAGCGCGCCTGCAGCGGCGCCGGCAGGGTCGCCGGGTCGCTGCCGGCAAGCGCGGCGGCCACGCCGCCCGGCTGCTGCGCGGCCAGGGCCAGTTCGGCCTGCAGCACGCCCAGGCGCGCGCGGCTGGCGCCGGCGACGCGGCGTGCATCCAGCTGCGCCACCAGGCTGCGCGCGCGCGCGTCGTCGCCGGCTTCGTGCCAGGCGAAGGCGGCGTCGGCCAGCAGCGCGTGCCGCTGCGTGCCGCGCGCGGCGGTGGCCAGCGCTTCCAGCCGCTGCGCCGCTTCGCGCGACTGGCCCTGTTCGAGCTGGGCCAGCGCGGCGGCATGCTCCGGCGCTGCCGCGCTCGGCGCGGTGGCCACGCTGGCGCAGCCGGCGGCCAGCAGCACGGCCAGCGCCGGCACCAGCCAGCGCATGCGGAGCCAGGACGTGCGGAGCGCGGGCGCACGCTGCGGGAGCGCGCCATCCAGGCGCCGGGCGGGGGCGTCGTTGTTCGGCATGTCCATCCGTCGGGCCGGGCCTGTCGGGGGAAAGGGCTTAGGATTCTACCTTCCACCCGATCCACGGACCCGTGATGCCCGCCGCCATCCTGCACGTCGTCGCCACGCCCATCGGCAACCTCGGCGACCTTTCGCCGCGGGCCCAGCAGGTGCTGCGCGACGTGGCGGCCATCTGCGCCGAGGACACCCGCCGCAGCGGCCAGCTGCTGGCCCACTTCGGCATCGGCACGCCGCTGCTGGCCCTGCACGAGCACAACGAGCAGCAGCTGGCCGAACGCCTGGTGGCGCGGCTGCTGGCCGGCGATTCGCTGGCACTGGTCAGCGACGCCGGCACCCCGCTAGTGAGCGACCCGGGCTACCGCCTGGTCCGCGCCGCGCGCGCGGCTGGCGTGAAGGTGAGCCCGGTGCCGGGGCCGTCGGCGCTGATCGCCGCGCTGAGCGTGGCCGGCCTGCCCAGCGACCGCTTCGCCTTCGAAGGCTTCCTCCCGGCCAAGGCCTCGGCCCGTCGCGAGCGCCTGGCGGAACTGGCCGGCGAACCGCGCACCCTGGTCTTCTACGAATCGGCGCACCGCATCGGCGAGTCGCTGGCCGACCTGCGCGCCGCCTTCGGCGACGATCGTCCCGCGGTACTGGCGCGCGAACTGACCAAGCTGTTCGAGACCGCGCTCGACGGCACCCTTGCCGACCTGCATGCGCGCGTCGAGGCCGACCCCGACCAGCGCAAGGGCGAGTTCGTGCTGGTGGTGCAGGGCATGGGCGAAGACGCCGACGCCACCCTGGCCGAAGGCCGCCGCGTGCACGCCATCCTGGCGAAGCAGCTGCCGCCGTCCACCGCCGCCAAACTCGCCGCCGAAATCACCGGCGCCCCGCGCAAGGCCCTCTACGGCGCCGACTGACGGCCTGTCGCCTTTTGTAGGAGCCCACTTCAGGGGGCGACCCGACGACCTCCGGAGGCACCGCGCTCAACGCGCACCTCCCCGGACGGGTCGCGTTGAACGCGGTCGTCGCGAACGCCACCGGGTCGCCCCCTGAAGTGGGCTCCTACAGAAAGCCGCGGCAAAAGCCGTAGAATGGCCGTGGCGGAGCCGGCCAGACAGTCGCGTCATCTCCCCGCTTGCGGGGAGGTGCCGAGGAAAGTCCGGGCTCCACAGGGCACGGTGCCAGGTAACGCCTGGGCGGCGCGAGCCGACGGAAAGTGCAACAGAAAGATACCGCCGATGGCCCTCGTCACCCCGGTGCGACCCCGAAACGAAGGAACATGACGATGCGAAGCATCGGCCAAGTCCCCTCAAAGAGGCCGCAGCGGGGTGGCGAGGGATCAGGCAAGGGTGAAATGGTGCGGTAAGAGCGCACCGCGAGCCTGGCAACAGGCCGGCACGGCAAACCCCACCGGGAGCAAGACCAAATAGGGACCTCATGGCGCTGCCCGCGTCGGGTCCGGGTAGGTTGCTTGAGCGTCGCGGTGACGCGGCGCCTAGAGGAATGACTGTCCACGACAGAACCCGGCTTATCGGCCGGCTCCGCCCCTTTCCTCGCCCTTCCCGACAGCCTTCGCGCCTTCTGTAGGAGCCCACTTCAGGGGGCGACCCGGTGGCGTTCCCGGCAACCGCGTTCAACGCGACCCATCCGGGGAGGTGCGCGTTGAGCGCGGCGCCTCCGGAGGTCGTCGGGTCGCCCCCTGAAGTGGGCTCCTACAGGGGGCCGGACACGCCGCTGGCGGCGCATCTCACACGGCCTTCACAAACACCGAATCTCAAAATTTGAGACTAAACAGTAGCTTGTGGAAAACCCTTGAACTTGTCTGTGAAGATCGTTGCAAACCATTGACGGGACTGGCGATTTTTTCCTTCCAATCCTGTTGACAACCCTGTTGGTGGAACCTAAGGTGGGCCCTCGGGGGAAAACCGGGATTTTTGTGGTTTTCCGTGGTTGAATTGCCTTCCAGCGACGGGTGCGGGGTAGCAGCGAACGTGTTCCAGGGCGAGACCGCGATCACGGTGGACGACAAGGGACGGGTGGCCATTCCCACGGCCTACCGCGACCTGGTCGCGCGTGCCTGCGGCAACCGCCTGGTGATCGCCTACAACCCGTTCGAGGCCGGCTCGCTCTACCTGTATCCGACGAAGGAGTGGGAGCGGGTGCGCGACGCGGTCAACGCGCTGCCGAGCACCCGCGCCGCGCACCGCAGCCTGCAGCTGAAGCTGGTCGGCGCGGCCACCCACGTGGAGCTGGACGGCAACGGCCGCATTTCCATCCCGGCCAGCCACCGCAGCGCGGTGGGCATCGACCGCAAGGCGGTGCTGCTGGGCATGGGCGACAAGTTCGAACTGTGGAGCGAGCAGGCGCATCACGCGCAGATCCAGCGGACGTTGTCCGACGAGGATCTGAGCGAGCACATGCTCGACCTGAAGTTGTGATGGCGGGGGACCGGATGCGCACCACGGCGCAGCCCGGCCACCCCGCGGACCCGTCGGCGCCGGCGGCGCACCTGCCGGTGCTGTACGCGCAGGTCATGGACGGGCTGCGTGTGGTCGCCGATGGACGCTACCTGGACGGCACTTTCGGCCGCGGCGGACATGCACGCGGCGTGCTGGAACAACTCGGCCCGGGAGGCCGGCTGCTGCTGATGGACAAGGACCCGGAAGCGATCGCGGAGGCCGAAGTGAATTTCGGCGGCGATGCGCGCGTGTCGATCCGTCGCGGCAGCTTCGCCTCGCTCGGCGGCTGGGAGCAGGCGCGCGACCTGGACGGGATCCTGTTCGACCTGGGCGTGTCCTCGCCGCAGCTGGACGTGGCCGAACGCGGCTTCTCCTTCGGCAAGGATGGCCCGTTGGACATGCGCATGGACCCGGAGTCCGGCGAGAGCGCGGCGCAGTGGCTGGCCCGCGCCGAGGAGCGCGAGATCGCCGACGTGCTGTGGCTGTACGGCGAGGAGCGGCAGAGCCGGCGCATCGCCCGCGCGATCGTCGCGCGCCGCGCGCAGCAGCCGATCGCCCGCACCGCCGAGCTGGCCGAGCTGATCAATTCGGTGGTGCCGCGCGGCAAAGACAAGAGCAACCCGGCCACGCGCAGCTTCCAGGCCATCCGCATCCACATCAACCGCGAACTGGCCGACCTCGAGACCGGCCTCGACGCGGCGCTGGCCGCGCTGCGGCCGGGCGGGCGCCTGGCGGTGATCAGCTTCCACTCGCTGGAAGACCGCATGGTCAAGCAGTTCGTCGCCCGCCACGCCAAGGCGCCGCCGGCCAACCGCCGGCTGCCGCAGGCGGAAACCTTCGTGCCGGCGCTGGCCGACCTGGGCGGCGCGATCCGCGCCGACGAGGCCGAACTGGCCGCCAACCCGCGCGCGCGCAGCGCGGTGCTGCGGGTGGCCGAGAAGCTGGACGGGCAGGGGAGGAAGGCCGCATGAGCCGCCTGCTGCTCGCCGTGCTGCTGCTGGCCACCGTCGCCACCGCGATCGCGGTGGTGTACGAGCGCTACCGCCACCGCCAGCTGTTCGTCGACCTGACCCGGCTGGAGCGCGAGCGCGACGAGCTCAACATCGAATTCGGCCGGCTGCAGCTGGAACAGGCCACCTGGGCCCAGTCCAACCGCATCGACCAGGTCGCGCGCGAGCGGCTGGGGATGAAGTTCCCCGAGGCCGACGACATCGTGGTGGTGCGCCCATGAACGGCCCGGCGCGCGCCAACCGCAACCGCAGCGCGTTCAACCTGCGCGGCCGCATGCTGCTGGTCGGCGTGGCCCTGGGCCTGTGCTCGTTCGCGCTGGTCGGGCGCGCGGCCTACGTGCAGCTGGTCAATTCCGATTTCTACCAGCGCCAGGGCGAGGCGCGCTTCGTCCGCGAGATCCCGATCCCGACCTCGCGCGGCATGATCACCGACCGCAACGGCGAGCCGCTGGCGGTGTCCACGCCGGTGGAGTCGGTGTGGGGCAACCCGCAGGAGCTGATGCGCCACCCCGACCGCCTGCCCGAGCTGGCGCGCGCGCTGGGCGTGCCCGCCGACGAGCTGACCAGCCGCCTGTCGCAGCGCGCGGACAAGGAATTCGTCTACCTCAAGCGCCGGATCAACCCGGACCAGGCCAAGGCGATCCTCGCCCACAACGTGCCAGGCGTGTTCTCGCAGCGCGAGTTCCGCCGCTTCTACCCGCAGGGCGAGGCGATGGCGCACGTGCTGGGCTTCACCAACATCGACGACCGCGGCCAGGAAGGGCTGGAGCTGGCGTTCGACGAATGGCTGCGCGGCAAGCCCGGCAGCAAGCGGGTGATCCGCGACCGCCACGGCCGCATCGTCGAGAACATCGACCTGGTCCGCGCCGCCGAGCCGGGCAAGGACCTGACCCTGAGCATCGACCGCCGGATCCAGTTCCTGGCCTACCGCGAGCTGCGCAACGCGCTGGTCGCCAACAAGGCCAGCAGCGGTTCGGTGGTGGTGCTGGACGTGGCCACCGGCGAAGTGCTGGCGATGGTCAACCTGCCCAGCTACAACCCCAACGCGGTCACCGGCGGCACCCAGGACGCGCACCGCAACCGCGCGGTGACCGACCTGATCGAGCCCGGCTCGACGATGAAGCCGATCACCGCCGCCGCCGCGCTCAACGCCGGCAAGATCACCGCCGCGACCCGCTTCGACACCAACCCGGGCACGATGATGCTGGGGCGGTTCCCGATCCGCGACCACCGCAACTACGGCGTGCTCGACGGCACCGGCATCATCACCAAGAGCTCCAACCTGGGCGCGGTGAAGCTGGCCGAGCCGCTGCCGGACCAGTACTTCTACGAGTTCATCAAGGGCTTCGGCTACGGCAGCGCGCCGCACAGCGGCTTCCCCGGCGAGGCGATCGGTTCGCTGCGCGAGCCGGCGCGCTGGGACGGCCTGACCAAGTCGACCATGGCCTACGGCTACGGCCTGTCGGCCACCCCGCTGCAGATCGCCCAGGCCTACGCGGCGCTGGGCAACCACGGCCAGCTGATCACCCCGACCTTCGTCACGGGCCAGATCAACGAGCCGCGCCAGGCGGTGAAGGCGGAGATCGCCGACCAGGTGCTGAAGATGATGCAGACGGTGACCGAGCCGGGCGGCACCGCCACCGGCGCGGCGATCCTCGGCTACCACGTCGCCGGCAAGACCGGCACCGCGCGCCAGGCCTCCGGCGGCGGCTATGCGCGCCGCTACACCACCACCTTCGCCGGGCTGGTGCCCTCGACCAACCCGCGCTTCGCCACCGTGGTGGTGATCCACGATCCGCAGGCCGGCTCGTACTACGCCGGCCTGGTGTCCGGGCCGGTGTTCCGCGCGGTGATGGAAGATGCGCTGCGGGTGATGGACGTACCGCCGGACGACATCGAGACCTGGCTGGCGGCGCAGGCCCGCGGCGAGGCCAAGCGCCAGGCCGCGCTTCCGCAGCTGCCGCAGGCGCTGGACGAGGGCATGGCCGACGACCCGACCATCCCGCCGCCGATGCAGGCAATGCAGGCAATACATGCGGCTGGTGCCGGCGCGGGAGAACGCCGATGAGCCGCACGATGCCGCTCTCGCGCCTGCTGCCCGACGTCGCGCTGCCGCGCGACATCGCCGTTTCCGGGCTGGTGATGGACAGCCGCGAGCTGCAGCGCGGCGATGCCTTCGTCGCCATCGCCGGCTTCGGCACCCACGGCCTGGCCTTCGCCGCGCAGGTGGAAGAGAAGGGCGCCGCGGCGATCCTGTTCGAGCCGCCGGCGCCGGCCGAATACCCGGCGCCCGCCAACGCCATCGCCGTGCCCGGGCTGCGCTCGCGCCTGGGCGCGATGGGCGACCTGTTCCACGACCATCCCTCGCATGCGATGACCATGGTCGGGGTCACCGGCACCAACGGCAAGACTTCGACCGTGCAGCTGCTGGCGCAGGCCTGGCACCTGCGCGGGATCGACAGCGGCAGCATCGGCACGCTCGGCGCCGGCCGCCACGGCCAGGTGCAGCCGACCGGCTTCACCACGCCGCTGGTGCTGCGCATGCACGCGCTGCTCGGCGAGCTGCGCGACGCCGGGGTGGAGGCGGTGGCGATGGAGGTCAGTTCGCACGCGCTCGACCAGGGTCGCGTCGATGGCGTCCACTACGACGTGGCGGTGTTCACCAACCTCACCCGCGACCACCTCGACTACCACGGCGACATGGCCAGCTATGGCGCGGCCAAGGCGCGGCTGTTCGACCGCGCCGGGCTGAAGGCGGCGGTGCTGAACCTGGACGATGCGTACGGCCACACCCTGCACGGCAGCCTGGCGCCGGGGCTGCAGGCGGTGGGCGTGAGCTCGCGCGGGCAGGCCGGGGCGACGCTGCGCGCCGAGGCCCTGCATTTCGACAACCGCGGCCTGGGCTTCGACCTGGTGGCCGGCGGTGAAGCCCATCCGGTGCGCTCGCCGCTGCTGGGCCGCTTCAACGTCGACAATCTGCTGGCCGTGGCCGGCGTGCTGCACGCCCTGGGCGACGACACCGCGACCATTGCCGCGACCCTGTCGCGGCTGCAGCCGGTGGCCGGGCGCATGAACCGCCTCGGCGGCGACGGCGTGGTGCCACTGGTGGTGGTCGACTACGCGCACACGCCCGACGCGCTGGCGCAGGCGCTGACCAGCCTGCGCGCGCACGCCGAGGCGAAGCTGGTCTGCGTGTTCGGCTGCGGCGGCGAGCGCGACCGCGGCAAGCGTCCGCAGATGGCGCAGATCGCCGAGGCCGAGGCCGACACGGTCATCGTCACCGACGACAACCCGCGCGGCGAGGACGGCGACGCGATCGTGGCCGACATCCTCGCCGGCTTCACCGCGCCGCACGCGGTGACCGTCGAGCGCGACCGCGCCGCGGCGATCGCCCGCGCCATCGGCCAGGCCGGCGCGGACGACATCGTGCTGGTGGCCGGCAAGGGCCATGAGCCGTACCAGGAAGGGGCCGGCATCCGCCATCCGTTCGACGACCCCGACGTCGCGCGCCGGGCGCTGGAGGCACGGGCATGAACCGGCTTCCGCTCTCGCTGATCGCGCACGGGGCCGGTGGCGAACTGCACGGCGACGACGTCCCGGTCGACGCGATCCGCCACGACACCCGCCAGCTGGCGCCGGGCAGCCTGTACGTGGCCCTGCGCGGCGAGCGTTTCGACGGCCACGATTTCGCCGCCGACGCGGTGATGCGCGGCGCCGGCGCGCTGCTGGTCGAGCGCCTGCTCGACGGGATCGAGGTTCCGCAGGTGCTGGTGGAAGACAGCGAGCGCGCGCTGGCGCGGATCGCCGCCGGCATCCAGCGCGACCGCCGCGCCACGGTGGTGGCGATCACCGGCAGCAACGGCAAGACCAGCGTCAAGACGATGGTGCTGGCGGTGCTGCAGCGCGCCGGGCAGGCCTATGCCAACCCGGGCAACCGCAACAACGAGATCGGCCTGCCGCTGGCGGTGATCGATGCGCCCGAGGACGCCGACTTCGCCATCTACGAGATGGGCGCCGGCAAGCCCGGCGACATCGCCTACCTGACCGCAATCGCACGCCCGGACGTGGCCCTGGTCAACAACGTCGCCGCCGCGCACCTGGAGCGGATGGGCAGCCTGCTCGGCGTGGCCCAGACCAAGGGCGCCATCTACGCCGCGCTGGGCGACGGCGGCACTGCGGTGGTGAACGCGGACGATGCCTTCGGCGAATGGTTCGAACAGCAGGTGATCCGCGCTGCCGACAGCGGCCGCAGGGTGCTGCGCTTCGGCCTGGAGGCCAGCGCCGACGTGTTCGCGCGCGAGGTCCAGGCCAGCGGCGAGGGCAGCCGCTTCGTGCTGGTCACCCCCGACGGCGAGGCCGCGGTGGCGCTGGCGCTGCCGGGCCTGCACAACGTACGCAACGCGCTGGCGGCGGCCGCAATCGGGCTGGCCTGCGGGGTGCCGCTGGAAGCGATCGTCGCCGGCCTGGCCGATGCGCGCCCGGTCGCCGGGCGCCAGGTCGCGCACGCGCTGCCCGGCGCGGGGCCGGCGCCGGTGCAGCTCATCGATGACAGCTACAACGCCAATCCCGGTTCGGTGGCCGCGGCGATCGACGCGCTGGCCGCGTCCGGCGACGAGGCCTGGCTGGTGCTGGGCGACATGCGCGAACTGGGTCCGGAAGCGGAGCAGCTGCACGCCGACGCCGGCACCCGCGCACGCCAGGCGCGGATCGCGCGCCTGTACGCGCTGGGCCCGCTCAGCGCCGCGGCCGCGCGCGCGTTCGGCGAGGGCGGCTGCCATTTCGACACGCACGAAGCGCTGGCCGCGGCCCTGCATGCGGACCTTCGCGCGCGCGCGCCGGCGTCCGCGGCAGGCAGCGCGGGCCATGCCCTGCGGGTGCTGGTGAAGGGGTCGCGCGGCAGCGCGATGGACAGGATCGTGACCGCGCTGCTGGCGCAAGGGGAAGCCGACGATGTTGCTTGAACTGGCGCGCTGGCTGCAGGGGCTGGAGAACTTCTTCGGTCTGTTCGGCTACCTGACCTTCCGCGGCATCCTCGCGGCGTTGACTGCGCTGTTCCTGTCGCTGTGGCTGGGCCCGGCGGTGATCCGTCGCCTCGGCCAGCTCAAGGGCGGCCAGCCGATCCGCAGCGACGGCCCGCAGTCGCACTTCTCCAAGGCCGGCACCCCGACCATGGGCGGGGCGCTGATCCTGCTCACCGTGCTGCTGTCGGTGCTGCTGTGGGGCGACCTGCGCAACAAGTACGTGTGGACCGTGCTGCTGGTGATGCTCGCGTTCGGCGCGATCGGCTGGTACGACGACTGGATCAAGATCGTCAAGCGCGATCCGAACGGGCTGAAGTCGCGCTGGAAGTACCTGCTGCAGTCGATCTTCGGCCTGGCCGCCGGCCTGTACCTGTACCTGTACGCCGACGTGCCGGCGGCCACGACCTTCTACGTGCCGTTCTTCAAGTCGATCGCGCTGCCGCTGGCCGGTATCGGCTTCGTCGCCATCGCCTACTTCTGGATCGTCGGCTTCTCCAACGCGGTCAACCTGACCGACGGCCTGGACGGGCTGGCGATCATGCCCACGGTGCTGGTGGCCTGCGCGCTGGGCGTGTTCGCCTACGCCTCGGGTAATGCAGTTTTCTCCAGCTACCTGCAGATCCCGGCGGTGCCCGGCGCAGGCGAGCTGATCATCATCTGCGCGGCGATCGCCGGCGCCGGCCTGGGCTTCCTCTGGTTCAACACCTACCCGGCGATGGTGTTCATGGGCGACATCGGCGCGCTGGCGCTGGGCGCGGTGCTGGGCACCATCGCAGTGATCGTGCGCCAGGAGCTGGTGCTGGTGATCATGGGCGGCATCTTCGTCATCGAGACGCTCTCGGTGATGATCCAGGTGGCCTCGTTCAAGCTCACCGGCAAGCGTGTGTTCCGGATGGCGCCGATCCACCACCACTTCGAACTGAAGGGCTGGCCGGAGCCGCGGGTGATCGTGCGCTTCTGGATCATCTCGGTGATCCTGGTCCTGGTCGGCCTGGCCACGTTGAAGGTGCGCTGATGAACGACCTTTCGCGCCAGGCGACCCGGCTGGAGGCCATCGGCGGCAGCTTCGACCCGTGGCTGCTCGGCGCCTCGCTGGCGCTGGCCTGCCTGGGCGTGGTGATGGTCGGCTCGGCCTCGGTGGCGATCGGCGAGAACCTGGGCGTGGGCCCGTTCCACTACCTGGTGCGGCACGTGCTGTTCCTGGGCGTCGGTATCGCCCTGGCGGCGGTGGCCATGCGCACCGAACTGAAGACGGTGGAGAAGTACAACCAGCTGCTGCTGCTGGGCTGCTTCCTGTTGCTGCTGATGCCGTGGCTGCCTGGGCTGGGCGTGAGCGTCAACGGCGCGCGGCGCTGGATCAACCTGGGCGTGTCGCGCTTCCAGGTGGTCGAGGCGGTGAAGGTGATCTACATCGTCTGGCTGGCCAGCTACCTGGTCCGCTTCCGCGACGAGGTCAACGCGACCTGGGTGGCGATGCTCAAGCCGCTGGGCGTGGCGGTGCTGCTGGTGGGCATGCTCCTGGTCCAGCCCGATTTCGGCTCGGCCACCCTGCTGCTGGCGATCACCGCCGGCATGCTGGTGCTGGGCGGGGTGAACCTGCCGCGGATGTCGCTGCCGATCGTGATCGGCCTGCCGGCGCTGGCCGCGATCGCGATCATCGAACCGTACCGGATGCGCCGCATCACCTCGTTCCTGGATCCGTGGGCCGACCAGCTCGGTTCCGGCTACCAGCTCAGCAACGCACTGATGGCGGTCGGCCGCGGCGAATGGTTCGGCGTGGGCCTGGGTGCGTCGGTGCAGAAGCTCAACTACCTGCCCGAGGCGCACACCGACTTCATCTTCTCGGTGATCGCCGAGGAGCTGGGCTTCCTGGGCGCGTGCGTGGTGATCGGCCTGTACGCGCTGCTGGTCGGCCGCGCCCTGTACCTGGGCCTGAAGTGCGTGGAAATGCGCCGCCACTTCCCCGGTTACATCGCTTTCGGCGTGGCGCTGTGGATCGGCATGCAGAGCTTCGTCTCGATCGGGGTGAACCTGGGCATGCTGCCGACCAAGGGGCTGACCCTGCCGCTGATTTCCTCCGGTGGCTCCAGCGTGATGATGACCTGCGTGGCGATCGGCCTGCTGTTGCGCGTGTCCTACGAACTGGAGCGCGCCGAGCGGCAGCGCGCGGTGCGGCAGGAAGCGATGCCCGCCGGCGCGCCGGCACCCGCCGCATCGCCGACGGCCGGAGCGCCGGCGCCACGCGCGACCGCGAAGCCACAGCCTGCACCCACGCCGGCCCGCGCACCGGCCCGTGAACCGGTGCAGGCACCTGCACCCGCAACGGCGAACGTGCACGGCGCCGCCATCGGCCTGCGCGGCCGCGGCACCTCGCGCATCGAGCCCACCTTCGGGAGCTTCTCGTGAACGCGGCTCCCTCGCACAAGCCCGCACATGGGAGCCGGCCGGTGATGGTGATGGCCGGCGGCACGGGCGGGCACATCTTCCCGGCGCTGGCGGTGGCGCAGGTGTTGCGCGAGCGCGGCGTGCCGGTGGTCTGGCTGGGTGCGGCCGGGGCGATGGAAACCCGGCTGGGGCCGCAGCACGGGATCGAGATCGACACGCTGCCGGTGGCCGGCGTGCGCGGCAAGGGCAAGCTGACCCTGCTGGCCGCGCCGTTCCGGCTGCTGAAGGCGGTCAACGCCGCGCGCGCGGTGCTGCGCCGGCGCCGCCCGCGCGCGGTGATCGGTTTCGGCGGCTTCGCCTCCGGCCCCGGCGGCCTGGCCGCGCGCCTGGCCGGCGTGCCGCTGCTGGTGCACGAGCAGAACCGCGCGCCGGGCATGACCAACCGGGTGCTGTCCAGGCTGGCCCGGCGCACGCTGGCCGGCTTCCCTGGCAGCTTCGAGCGGGAAGAAGTGGTCGGCAACCCGGTGCGCGCGCAGATCGCCGCGCTGCCGCCGCCGGCGCAGCGCTTCGCCGACCGCGAAGGTGCGTTGCGCCTGCTGGTGCTCGGCGGCAGCCAGGGCGCGCGCGCGCTCAACGACGCGCTGCCGCAGGCGCTGGCCGCGCTCGACGGCGTCGCCGTCGAAGTGCGCCACCAGTGCGGCGAGAAGCTGCGTGCCGAGGCCGGACAGGCCTACGCCGCCGCCGGCGTGGACGCGCGCGTGGAAGCGTTCATCGACGACATGGCCGCCGCCTACGCCTGGGCCGACCTGGTGGTGTGCCGCGCCGGTGCCTCGACCCTGGCCGAGCTGTGCGCGGCCGGCGTCGGCAGCGTGCTGGTGCCGTTCGCCGCCGCGGTCGACGACCACCAGACCCGCAACGCCGAATACCTGGTCGAGCACGGCGCGGCGCTGCTGCTGAAGCAGGACGCGCAGCTGGCCGCGAACCTGCTGCCGAAGCTGCGCGAACTGGCCGCCGACCCCGCGCGCCGGCTGGCGATGGCCAGCGCCGCGCGCGGCCTGGCCCGTCCCGACGCCGCCGCGCGCATCGCCGGCATCGTCCTCGAAGAATCGATCCACGAACCTGGAGTTTCCGCATGATCCGCCGCCTGCACGACACCGACGACCTGGTGCGCGCCTTTCCCCGCGTGCACTTCGTCGGCATCGGCGGCACCGGCATGAGCGGCATCGCCGAGGTGATGCTGACCCTCGGCTATGAAGTGTCCGGTTCGGACAACGCCGACAACGCCGCCACCCGCCGCCTGGCGCGCCTGGGCGCGCGCGTGGTCCGCGGCCACTCCGCCGCCAACGTGCTCGGCACCGATTGCGTGGTGGTGTCCAGCGCGATCCGCGACGACAACCCCGAGTTGATGGAAGCGCGCAGCCAGCGCATCCCGATCGTGCCGCGCGCGGCGATGCTGGCCGAGCTGATGCGCTTCCGCCGCGGCATTGCGGTGGCCGGCACCCACGGCAAGACCACCACCACCAGCCTCACCGCGGCGGTGCTCAGCGAAGGCGGGCTGGACCCGACCTTCGTCATCGGTGGCCAGCTGCTGGCCGCCGGCGCCAACGCCCGGCTCGGCGGCGGCCAGTGGCTGGTGGCCGAGGCCGACGAGAGCGACGGCAGCTTCCTGCGCCTGAATCCGCTGGTGGCGATCATCACCAACATCGATGCCGACCACCTGGAGAACTACGGCGGCGACTTCGCCCGCCTGCAGTCGGCGTTCGCCGAGTTCCTGCAGCGGCTGCCGTTCTACGGCCTGGCGGTGCTGTGCATCGACGACCCGGAAGTGGCCGCGCTGGCCGCGAACACCCCGCGCCACGTGATGACCTACGGCACCGCCGAGAACGCCGACGTGCGCGCCGACGACATCGTCCAGGACGGCCCGCGCATGCGCTTCACCCTGCGCCTGCCCGAGGGCGCCACCGTGCCAGTGACCCTGGCCCTGCCGGGCCGGCACAACGTGCTCAACGCGCTGGCCGCCGCCGCGGTGGCCTGGCAGCTGGGCGTGTCGCCGCAGAACATCGCCGCGGCGCTGGAGAAGTTCGCCGGCATCGGCCGCCGCTTCAACGACCTGGGCGAAGTGGCCACCGCATCGGGCGCGAAGGTGCGCGTGATCGACGACTACGGCCACCATCCGAAGGAACTGGCCGCGGTGTTCGCCGCGGCGCGCGGCGGCTGGCCCGAGAAGCGCCTGGTGGTGGCGTTCCAGCCGCACCGCTACAGCCGCACCCGCGACCAGTTCGACGCCTTCGCCGCGGTGCTGTCCGAAGCCGACGCGCTGGTGCTCAGCGAGGTCTACCCGGCCGGCGAAGCGCCGATCCCCGGCGCCGATGCACGCGCGCTGGCGCGTGCGATCCGCGCCCGCGGTCGCAGCGAGCCGGTGGTGGTGGGGCAGGTCGCCGACCTGGCCCACGTGCTGCCCGACGTGCTCCAGGATGGCGACCTGCTGCTGATGATGGGCGCGGGCGACATCGGCTACATCGCCCACCAGATCGCCACCGACGGCTTCGGCGTCGACGGCCCGGCACATGGAGGCCAGCCATGAGCGCGACCCCGCTGCTGCCGCCGCCGCGCTTCACCGACCCGACCGTGTTCGGCCGCGTCGCGGTGCTGATGGGCGGCACCAGCTCCGAGCGTGAGGTCTCGCTGGACTCCGGCCGCAACGTGCTCGACGCGCTGCGCGCGCACGGCGTGGACGCGCACGCGGTGGACGGCATCCAGGCGCTGGTCGAGGCGCTGGCGGCGCAGAAGTTCGACCGCGTCTTCAACATCCTCCACGGCCAGCGCGGCGGTGGCGAGGACGGCGTGGTGCAGGGCCTGATGGACGCGCTGGGCGTGCCGTACACCGGTTCGGGCGTGCTCGGCTCGGCGCTGGCGATGGACAAGATCCGGACCAAGCAGGTGTGGCTGTCGCTGGGCCTGCCGACGCCGCGCTACGCGCACCTGCCGCGCGGCGTGGATGCCGCCACCGTGCACGCCGCCGCGCGCGGCCTGGGCCTGCCGGTGATCGTCAAGCCGTCCTCGGAAGGTTCCAGCGTGGGCGTGTCGCGGGTGCTGGACGAAGCCGGCCTGGACGAAGCGGTCGCGCTGGCCGCGCGCTATCCCGGCGACCTGCTGATGGAGCAGATGGTGGTCGGCGACGAACTCACCGTCGGCATCGTCGGCGACGTCGCGCTGCCCTCGATCCGGATCGTGCCGCGTGGCGAGTGGTACGACTACGACGCCAAGTACGTCGCCGAGGACACCCAGTACCTGTGCCCGGGCCTGGACGGCGAGGACGAACGCCGCGTGCGCGAGCTGGCGCTGGCCGCGTTCCGCGCCGCCGGCTGCAGCGGCTGGGGCCGGGTCGACGTGATGCGCGCGCGCACCACCGGCGAGCCCTACCTGCTGGAGGTCAACACCGCGCCGGGCATGACCAGCCATTCGCTGGTGCCCAAGGCCGCGCGCCAGGTCGGGGTGCAGTTCGAGGAACTGTGCTGGCGGATCCTGGAGCAGACGCTCCCGCGCGACAGCGACGCAACCGCCGGAGGTGCCGCCGCGTGAACGCGCTGCTGCGCATCCTGGCCTGGCTGCTCGCGGTGGCGCTGGTCGCGCTGCCGGTGGTGGCCGTGCTCAACGGCTGGGTCGGCGCCGAGCGCTGGCCGCTGTCGCGCCTGCGCGTGACCGGCCAGTTCGAGCGGGTCCAGGCCGAGCAGCTGCGCGCGGCGGTGGCGCCGTACGCGGCGCGCGGCTACTTCGCCGCGGACCTGGACGGTGCGCGGCGCGCGGTGGCGAAGCTGCCCTGGGTCGAGCAGGCGCAGGTGCGCAAGGCGTGGCCGGACGTGCTGGAGATCCACATCGTCGAGCACACCCCGTTCGCGTTCTGGGGCGAGGACCGGCTGCTGTCCGGGCGCGGCGCGCTGTTCCCGCTGCCGGCCGACCTGGCCGAGCAGCGCCTGCCGCGACTGGGTGGCCCCGATGCGCGCAGCGCCGAAGTGGTGGCGCTCTACAACGAGGCCCGCGGCCTGTTCGCGCCGCTGGGCTACGGCGTGTCGCGGCTGGCGGTGGACGCGCGCGGCAGCTGGTCGATGACCCTGGACAACGGCCTGGAAGTGGTGGTCGGCCGCGACGATGCACGCGCGCGCCTGCACCGCTTCGCGCGCGTGCTGCCGCAGCTGCTGGCCCGGCAGGCGTGGCCGATCGCGCAGGCCGACCTGCGCTACACCAACGGATTCACCCTGGCCCGGGGCACGCCCGGCGCCGCTCCTTCTCCTTCCCCGCAGGCGCCGGCCGGCGCAGCGCGGGCGCAACCCCGGCAGGCGAGCAGTACATGAACCGCAAAGGCGACAAGTCCCTCATCGTCGGTCTCGACATCGGCACCTCCAAGGTGGTGGCGCTGGTGGGCGAGTATTCACCCGGCAACCCGATCGAGGTCATCGGCATCGGCTCGCACGAGTCGCGCGGACTCAAGCGCGGCGTGGTGGTGGACATCGAGTCGACCGTGCAGTCGATCCAGCGCGCGGTCGAAGAGGCCGAGCTGATGGCCGGCTGCGAGATCCGCTCGGTCTACGCCTCGATCTCCGGCAACCACGTGCAGTGCAAGAATTCGCCGGGCATCGTCCCGATCCGCGACGGCGAGGTGACCTGGGCCGACCTGGACCGCGTGCTCGACGCGGCCAAGGCAGTAGCAATTCCGGCCGACCAGCGCATCCTCCACGCGATCCCGCGCGAGTACGTGCTCGACGATTCGCAGGAAGGCATCCGCAACCCGGTCGGCATGACCGGCGTGCGCCTGGAAGTGCACGCGCACCTGGTCACCTGCGCGCAGTCGGCGGCGCAGAACATCACCAAGTGCGTGCAGCGCTGCGGCCTGCAGGTGGACGACCTGATCCTGTCCTCGCTGGCGTCCTCGGTCGCGGTGCTGACCGCCGACGAGCGCGAGCTGGGCGTGGTGCTGGTGGACATGGGCGCGGGCACCACCGACATCGCCGTGTTCATCCAGGGCGCGATCTGCCACACCGCCTCGCTGCCGATCGCCGGCGACCACGTCACCAACGACATCGCGCACATGCTGCGCACGCCCACTCCGGAGGCCGAGCAGATCAAGGTCCGCTACGCCTGCGCGCTGGCGCAGCTGGCCACCGCCGAGGAAAGCATCCAGGTGCCCTCGGTCGGCGACCGCCCGCCGCGGCGGATGCCGCGCGCCTCGCTGGCGCAGGCGGTGCAGGGCCGCTACGAGGAGATCTTCGAGATGGTCCAGGCGGAACTGCGCCGCTCCGGCTTCGAGGAGCTGGTCCGCGCGGGCATGGTCCTGACCGGCGGCGCCTCGAAGATGGAAGGCGTGATCGAACTGGCCGAGGAAATGCTGCAGATGCCGGTGCGCATCGGCATCCCGCAGCACGTGTCCGGCCTGGGCGAGGTGGTCGGCAACCCGGTCCATGCCAGCGGCGTGGGCCTGCTGCTGATGGGCAGCCAGATCGAACACCCGCGCCGCCCGTCGCTGCCCAGCGGCCGCGCCGGCAGCTTCTTCAGGAAGATCTTCAAGTGGTACGGCGGCGAGTTCTGACGATGCACCCCGCGGCGCATGCAATGCCGCGGCTTTTGTAGGAGCGGGCATGACCGCGACAGGCGAAGCGAAGACGTGACAGATGGCGGCACCCGGCAACACCCCGAAGCACGAAAGGCGACAAGGCAGTACCCGACAAGAACGCCGGAACACAGAAAGCCGGCACTTATAAACAGAGGACAACGGACATGGCACATTTCGAACTGATCGAGAAGATGGCTCCGAACGCGGTGATCAAGGTCATCGGCGTGGGCGGCGGCGGCGGCAATGCCGTGGCGCACATGGTCAACAGCAGCGTCGACGGCGTTGAGTTCATCACCGCCAACACCGACTCCCAGGCGATCAAGAACTGCGGCGCGAAGATGCAGCTGCAGCTCGGCGGCAACGTCACCAAGGGCCTGGGCGCCGGCGCCAACCCTGAAGTCGGCCGCCAGGCCGCGCTGGAAGACCGCGAGCAGATCATCGCCGCGCTGGACGGCGCCGACATGGTGTTCATCACCGCCGGCATGGGCGGCGGCACCGGCACCGGCGCCGCGCCGGTCGTCGCGCAGCTGGCCAAGGAGATGGGCATCCTGACCGTGGCCGTGGTCACCAAGCCGTTCCCGTTCGAGGGCCGCCGCCGCATGCAGGTCGCGCTCAAGGGCATCGAGGAACTGTCGGCGCACTGCGACTCGCTGATCACCATCCCCAACGAGAAGCTGATCACCGTGCTCGGCCGCAACGCCACCATGGTGCAGGCGTTCCGCGCCGCCAACGACGTGCTGCAGGGCGCGGTGCAGGGCATCGCCGACCTGATCGTGCGCCCGGGCCTGATCAACGTCGACTTCGCCGACGTGCGCACGGTGATGAGCGAGATGGGCCTGGCGATGATGGGCACCGGCACCGCGCGCGGCGACGACCGTGCCCAGGCCGCGGCCGAGTCGGCGATCCAGAACCCGCTGCTGGACGACGTCAACCTGGCCGGCGCCAACGGCATCCTGGTCAACATCACCGCCGGCCCGGACTTCACCATGGCCGAGTTCGACGAGATCGGCCGCACCGTCGAGGGCTTCGCCTCCGAGGACGCGACCGTGGTGGGGGGCACCGTGCTCGACCCGGACATGCAGGACGAAGTGCGCGTGACCGGGGTCGCCACCGGCCTCAACCGCGCCGCCGTGCGCCAGCCGGTGCGCGGCAGCGACCGCGAGTTCGGCGCCCGTGCCGACTTCGGCCAGCGCCAGGATGCGGTGCGTCCGCAGATGCGGGTGATCCGCGACGGCACCACCGGCCTGCCGATCGACGACAGCTTCGGCACCGATCCGGTGGCCAGCGCGGTCGGTGCCCTGGGCCTGCGTCGCGGTGCCGCCAGCGCCGGTGCGTCCGCTCCCGCGGCCTCGGCTCCGGCGGCGGCCGACCTGCCGAACGATTACCTGGACATCCCGGCGTTCCTGCGCCGCCAGGCGGACTGAACACGCCGCCGGCCACGGCCGGCAGCGTGGAAACACAGCCGTCGCCGGTATCCCGCGCGACGGCCCGCAACACCCGGGGCGCGCCCGCCATGGCGCGCTGCAGTCCCGGCGTCCGTGGTTCCTTTGCTGCCGGGCCGCAAGGCCCGGCAGGTTTTCACGCCAGGGTCCGCGCACTCCGCTCCGTTAAGATTCAGCTAAACGCGTGATATTCTCAGCGCCTTCACGCGACCCCGATACGGAAGTTTTCCGTCGCACGGTGACCCCATGACCCGGCAGCGCACCATCAAGAACACGATCCGCGCCACCGGCGTCGGCCTGCACAGCGGCAACAAGGTCTACATGACCCTGCGCCCGGCGCCGGCCGACCATGGCATCGTGTTCCGCCGCACCGACCTGGACCCGGTGGTCGAAGTCCCCGCCGCCGCCGACCTGGTCACCGAGACCACGCTGTGCACCGGCCTGACCTGCGGCGAAGCCAGGATCCAGACCGTCGAGCACCTGATGTCGGCCGCCGCCGGCCTGGGCGTGGACAACATGATCGTCGAACTGTCCTCGGCCGAGCTGCCGATCATGGACGGCTCGTCCGGCCCGTTCGTGTTCCTGCTGCAGTCCGCCGGCATCTCCGAGCAGGACGCGCCCAAGCACTTCATCCGCATCCTCAAGGACGTGGAAGTGCGCGACGGCGACAAGATCGCCCGCTTCACCCCGTTCGACGGTTTCCGGCTGGATTTCACCATCCAGTTCGACCACCCGATGATCCCGGCCAAGCAGTCGCGGCACCGGCTGGAGTTCTCCACCGCCGCCTACATCCAGGAAATCTCGCGCGCCCGCACCTTCGGCTTCATGCGCGACCTGGAGTACATGCGCGAGCTCAACCTCGGCCTGGGCGGCTCGATGGACAACGCCATCGTGCTCGACGAGTTCCGGGTGCTGAACGAGGACGGCCTGCGCTACGCCGACGAGTTCGTGCGGCACAAGATCCTCGACGCGATCGGCGACCTGTACCTGGTCGGCGCGCCGATCCTGGGTGCGTACGAGGGCTACAAGTCCGGGCATGCGCTCAACAACAAGCTCGCCCGCGCGCTGATGGCCGACGCCACGGCGTGGGAAAAGGTGAGCTTCGACGACGTCGCGGCCGAAGCGCCGCTGGCCTACGGCACGCCTGCGCTGGCGTGAGGCGAGGCCGGCGCGTTGAACGCGGCGTCTTCCGCGCAGTGAAAAGGGGACGGAGGGAATTAAGCGCAAGCGCTTAATTCCCTCCGTCCCCTTTTTGCTCCAAACCTGAACAGCCTGTTCAGTCTGGAAGGTCCGATCCGCCCTCACGGACTTTCACGAACCGTGAACCCCATCCGGCTGCCGCCGCCAGCGTAACGATTTTTTAACTAATCGCTAACGACGTGAGCGGAATGTGACGATAGGATGCCCGCCAGGTTGGCCGCTGGCGTCGAGACACTACGTTGAGCGGCCGCTTGAAGACCCCGGGGCAGGAGCCCCGGGATCCGAGGAATCCAAGGGAGCGGATTCCTGCAGGGATGCCAGTGCGTCGCTCACGGCTTGCCGGGCGGTCGCTGAAACCAGGGGGGGCGCTGTTTTCGCCGGAAGCGGCGGCTGCAGCGGGCCGGTAGTCGTTTTGACGATGACTGCGGTGGGGTTCAGCCCGACGGAGCGGGCCGCATCGAGGAGCTGGGTTTCGGACAGGCGCAGGCGCGCCCGCCAGACCGGCGAATCGGTGACAAAAACGAGTTGTCCGCCGGATACGTTGGCCAGCCTGCAATGGCCGGCCATCCCGGGGGGCAGCAGGGGACGCAACTGCTGGTCCAGCGCATCGAGCCAGAGTGCTCGGCGCAAGGTGGCGCCAGTTCCATCCGCCAAAGCGGCCTCGGCCGCGGAACGCGGGACGGCCGCCGTGCGGGCGTTGGGCTTCGAATCAGGCATACCCGAAAGCATGAGCTATAAATTCATCGTAAGAAACCCGCGTGACAGCCAGGCCAGTGGGTTGGCCGACCGGTTGCGCGGACTGGCCTCGCGGCGCCCCGCGGTCGCCTGCGCGGCCCTGGTGGCCACCGGCGCCGTCCTCGGCCTCGGCGCCAGCGCCAGCATCGGCCTGGCCAGCGCCTCGCACACAGAGTCGAAGCTGGCCGAACAGGCGCAGGAACTGGAGCAGGTCAAGCGCCAGTCGCAGCAGGAAATCAATGCGCTGGCCGCGCGCCTGGGCGAACTGCAGGCCCAGGCCAACCGCCTCAACGCCCTCGGCGAACGGCTCACCGAAGCCGGCCAGCTTGAGGACGGCGAATTCAACTTCCACGACACCCCCGGCCAGGGTGGTGGCGACGCCGCCCGCGACATGCCGCTGGACGAGCTCACCACCGGTCTGGACGACGTCTCCCGCCAGTTCGAAGCCTCCGGCCGCCAGCTGTCGGTGATGGAGTCGCTGCTGTTCGATCGCGAGCTGGAAAACAACGCGCTGCCGGTGCGTTCGCCGGTGCGGCGCAGCTACATCACTTCGGGCTTCGGCTACCGCGCCGACCCGTTCGGCCGCGGCCGCGCCATGCACAAGGGCATCGACTTCGACGCCAACGTCGGCGACGCGGTCATGTCGGTGGCCGACGGCGTGGTCAGCTATGCCGGTTCGCGCAGCGGCTACGGCACCACCGTCGAGGTCGACCACGGCAACGGCTACGTGACCCGCTACGCGCACAACTCGCGCCTGAGCGTGAAGGTCGGCGACCTGGTCCGCGCCGGCGAGCAGGTGGCCAAGGCCGGCTCCACCGGCCGCTCCACCGGCGCCCACGTGCACTTCGAGGTGTGGGAGAACGGCAAGGTGGTGAACCCGCGCAAGTTCCTGGCCGACGGGCGTGCGCCGGTGGCGAAGCGCAGCCGCGGCTGATTGCGCGAAGGTGTAGCGAGAAGAGCCCGTCCCGGCAAGGGGCGGGCTTTTTCGTTGGTGAGGGGGAATAAAAGGGGGAATAAAAGGGGGACGGAGGCAATTAAGCGCATGCGCTTAATTGCCTCCGTCCCCCTTTTATTCCCCGCCCGGCGACCCAAGCTACAATGTCATGTTGCCCGGCCGGGTCCCTGTGCCCCGGTCGCCGCGCCGCCCTGCGGCCCGGCCCGCGGGGCGTTCATTCCCAACCGGCCTCATCGATGATCAACAAACTGCTTACCCGTGTCTTCGGCAGCCGCAACGACCGGCTCCTGCGCCAGCTGGACCGCCTCGTCACGAAGATCAACGCGCTCGAAGAGGAGATGAAGCAGCTCTCCGACGACGCGCTGAAGGCCAAGACCCCGGAATTCCAGCAGCGCATCGCCGGTGGTGAAGCCCTCGACAAGGTCCTGCCCGAAGCCTTCGCGGTGTGCCGCGAGGCCAGCCGCCGGGTGATGGGCATGCGCCACTACGACGTGCAGCTGATCGGTGGCATGGTCCTGCACCTGGGCAAGATCGCCGAGATGCGCACCGGCGAAGGCAAGACCCTGGTCGCGACCCTGCCGGTGTACCTCAACGCGCTGCAGGGCAAGGGCGTGCACGTGGTCACCGTCAACGACTACCTGGCGCGCCGCGACGCTGCCTGGATGGGCAAGCTCTACAACTGGCTGGGCCTGAGCGTGGGCGTCGTCTACCCGGGCATGCCGCACGGCGACAAGAAGGAAGCCTACAACGCCGACATCACCTACGGCACCAACAACGAATTCGGCTTCGACTACCTGCGCGACAACATGGCGCTGAGCAAGGCCGACCGCTTCCAGCGCGGCCTGCATTACGCCATCGTCGACGAAGTGGACTCGATCCTGATCGACGAGGCGCGCACCCCGCTGATCATCTCCGGCCCGGCCGACGAATCGCCGGAACTGTACGTGCGGGTCAACCGCATCGTGCCGCAGCTGCACCGCCAGGAAACCGAGGAAGGCGAGGGCGACTTCTGGGTCGACGAGAAGGGCAAGCAGGTGCACCTGTCCGAAGCGGGCATGGAGCACGCCGAGGCGCTGCTGCGCCGCGCCGGTATCCTGGCCGAGGACGAGGCCCTGTACGGCGCCAACAACCTGGCCGTGGTCCACCACCTCAATGCGGCGATGCGCGCGCACGCGCTGTTCCAGCGCGACGTGGACTACATCGTGCGCGACGGCGAGGTGGTGATCGTCGACGAATTCACCGGCCGCACCCTGGCCGGGCGCCGCTGGTCCGACGGCCTGCACCAGGCGGTGGAAGCGAAGGAAGGCGTGCCGGTCCAGCGCGAGAACCAGACCCTGGCCAGCGTCACCTTCCAGAACCTGTTCCGCATGTACGGCAAGCTCTCGGGCATGACCGGCACCGCCGACACCGAGGCCTACGAGTTCCAGAGCATCTACGGCCTGGAAGTGGTGGTGATCCCGACCCACAAGCCGGTGCAGCGCAACGACCATCCCGACCAGGTGTTCCTCAACCGCGAGGGCAAGTTCCGCGCGGTGCTGGCCGACATCGAGGACTGCTTCAAGCGCGGCCAGCCGGTGCTGGTGGGCACCACCTCGATCGAGACCTCGGAGATGCTCTCCGAGTACCGGGCCAAGGCCGGCGTCGCCCACGAGGTGCTCAACGCCAAGCAGCACGAGCGCGAAGCGCAGATCGTCGCCAACGCCGGCCGCCCCGGCGCGGTGACCATCGCCACCAACATGGCCGGCCGCGGCACCGACATCGTGCTCGGCGGCTCGCTCGAGGCCGAGCTGCACGAGATGGGCGACGAGGCCAGCGCCCTGGACAAGGCCAAGGCCAAGCGCGAATGGCAGGTGCGCCACGACGCGGTCAAGGCCGCCGGCGGCCTGCACATCGTCGGCACCGAGCGCCACGAGTCGCGCCGCATCGACAACCAGCTGCGCGGCCGCTCCGGTCGCCAGGGCGACCCGGGTTCGAGCCGGTTCTACCTGTCGCTGGAAGACAACCTGATGCGCATCTTCGCCTCCGACTGGGTGCAGAAGGCGATGCGGATGATGGGCATGAAGGAAGACGACGTCATCGAGGACAAGCTGGTCAGCCGCCAGATCGAGAAGGCGCAGCGCAAGGTCGAGGCGCACAACTTCGACATCCGCAAGAACCTGCTCGACTTCGACGACGTCAACAACGACCAGCGCAAGGTGATCTACGCCCAGCGCGACGAGCTGCTCGACGCCGAGTCGGTGAAGGACAACATCGACGGCATCCGCGGCGACGTGATCGGCGAGATGGTCGCGCGCTTCGTGCCGGCCGAGTCGGTGGACGAGCAGTGGGACCTGCCGGGCCTGGAGGCCGCGCTGCAGGGCGAACTGGGCCTGGACCTGGACCTGCAGGGCCTGGCGAAGACCGCCGAGGAGCTGGACGCCGAGGGCATCGAGCAGCACGTGCAGGGCGCGGTGGAGGCGATGTTCGCGTTCAAGGAAGAGCAGCTCGGCGCGGAGACCGCGCGCGCGCTGGAGAAGCACATCATGCTCAACGTGCTCGACCAGGGCTGGAAGGAGCACCTGGCGCGCATGGACTACCTGCGCCAGGGCATCCACCTGCGCGGCTACGCGCAGAAGCAGCCCAAGCAGGAGTACAAGAAGGAAGCGTTCGAGCTGTTCTCGGAGATGCTGGACAACGTCAAGCACCAGGTGGTGGCGCTGCTGGCGCGCGTGCGCATCCGCAGCGAGGAGGAAGTGGCCGCGCTGGAGGCGCAGGAGCGCGCCCAGGCCGAGGCGCAGCTGCGCCAGGCCCAGTTCCAGCACGCCACCGCGCAGGGCTACGACACCGAGGACGAAGTGGCCGCGATCGAGCGCGAGCGCCACGCCGCGGTGATGGGTACCGCTGCCGCCGGCACCGTGGTCCGCGACGCGCCCAAGGTCGGCCGCAACGACCCGTGCCCCTGCGGCAGCGGCAAGAAGTACAAGCACTGTCACGGGCAAATCAGCTAGCTGATTTGCCCGTGGCGCAGGCCGCGTTGCGGCCTGCGCACCCGAGGTCCGCTGTGCGGACCTCGGGCACACGGTCCTTACTTCCGATCCCCTGCGCCTGCCGGCGCGCCCCCCTTACCAAGGGGGGCTTGAGCTGGGGGAGGGGGCGTTGAACGTCACTTCGGCCGGCCTCCGCTTCTTGTAGGAGCCCGCATGAGGGCGACCCGACGCCGCCCTGGCGGCACGGTGTTCAACGCGGCCGCTCCGGAACCCCCGCGTCGACCGCGGCAATTCCCCGACGCCGGGTCGCCCTCATGCGGGCTCCTACAAAAAAACCCGGTTAAGCTCGGGGGATGGATTCCCCTCTGCGCTCCATCCACGTCGTCGCCGGCGTCATCACCGACCCGCGCGGCCGCGTGCTGCTGGCCCGGCGCGGCGAGGACAGTGACCTGGCCGGCCTGTGGGAGTTCCCCGGCGGCAAGCGCGAGCCGGGCGAGACTTCCGAAGAGGCCCTCATCCGCGAACTGCAGGAAGAACTGGGCATCGACGTCGAAGTAGGCGAGGCCCTGATCGAAGTCCCGCAGGAATACCCCGGCAAGCGCCTGCGCCTGGAAGTGCGCGCCATCCCGAGCTGGACCGGCACCCCGCGCGGACGCGAAGGCCAGGCCCTGACCTGGGTCGCCCCCGACCGCCTGGCCCGCTATTCCATGCCCTCGGCCGACGTGCCCGTGGTCGGCGCCCTGCGCCAGCCCGACCGCTACCTGGTCACCCCCGAACCCGGCAGCGACCCGGCCACCTGGCGCCGTTCGCTGCAGCGCGCACTGGAGGCCGGCATCGGCCGCGTGCAACTGCGCGCGCGCGGCCTGCCCGCCGATGCCGCCGCCGCCCTGGCCCGCGTGGTCGCCGACGACTGCCGCCAGGCCGGCGCCGGGCTGCTGCTCAACCGCGACATCGCCCTGGCCGCCGAACTGGGCACCGGCGTGCAACTGGGCAGCGAACAGCTCGCCGGCCTGCGCGGGCGCCCGCTGCCGGCCGGCCAGCCGGTGGGCGCCTCGTGCCACGACCTGGACGAGCTGCGCCAGGCCCAGGCCCTGGGCTGCGACTTCGCCGTGCTCGGCCCGGTGCATGAAACCGCCACGCACCCGGGTGCGGCGACGCTGGGCTGGGACGGGTTCGTCGCGTTGCGCGAGCAGGTGGCCCTGCCGATCTACGCCATCGGCGGCTTGGCCCCGGCCGACCTGCCCACCGCCCGCCGCCACGGCGCCCAGGGCATCGCCGCCATCCGCAGCCTCTGGCCGTCGTAAAAACGTAGAAAGGGGACGGAGGCAATTAATCCCGATTAATTGCCTCCGTCCCCTTTCTATGGGATGCGCTGCGTTCAACACCGCGTAACCTGGCGGTGTCGGGTCGCCCTCATGCGGGCTCCTACAAGAGCGGAGTCGGGCAATCGGTTATACAACGCTGGCCGTGGAGTTGTATAACTTCCTATGTTATACAACGGACAGCCGCCCCGTTGTATAACTCGGAGGAACACATGCCAGCCCTCTATCGGGAGCTGCCTGCAGGGGCCCAGGCAGCCTACAGCGAGGCATACGAAGCAGCCAGGCATGCCGACCTGCACCGCAGTGTGGCTTCGCTCAACGGCTCCTTCCAGTCCAAGACCATCAAGGGCAAGCGGTACTGGTACTTCGCGTACCGCGACGCGCTGGACCGCAAGGTCCGGCAGATATACGTGGGCCCGGATTCCGCGCAGCTGGAACTGCTGAAGGCCCGGGCGGCCGAGCCGCCTGGAACCGGCATCCCCCGCATGGCCGCCGCGGCACTGGCGCACGGGTGCGCGAGCATCACGCCAAAGCATTTCCGCATCATCCGGCAGATCGGCGATGCCGGCTTCTTCCGCGCGGGTGGCCTGCTTGTCGGCAGCCATGCCTTCGTCGCGCTCGGAAACCTGCTGGGCGTGCACTGGATACAGCCCACGCATACCCTGGATATCGACTTCGCCCACGCCGGTCGCGGCAATATCGCGGTCGCCCTTCCGGCGGACGTGGATGTGGACCCGCGCACCGCGATCGAGAGCCTGGAAATGGGCTTCCTTCCCTCCCTGGGCCTGGGAGGTGCACCCTCGGGTACGTATGTCAGCCCCGTCGAGCCGGACCTTCGCCTGGACTTCCTCACTCCGTTGCGCCGCAATGACGCGGTAGTCGAAGCGCCCAACCTGAAGGTCTCGTTGCAACCGCTCAGGTTCCTCGACTTCCTGCTGGAACAGCCCGCGCATGCGGCACTGTTGTCCGGCCAGGGGGCTGTCGTGGTGAACGTGCCGGATCCGGCCAGGTTCGCCGTCCACAAGATGATCGTCGCTGGCGAGCGACCGGTCAGCGAGCGGCCCAAGGCCAACAAGGACCTGGCCCAGGCGGCGGCCCTGGTCGAGTGCATGCTGGACCAGGGCTATGCCGACCGGCTGCAGGAGGCGACCGATGAGGTCCAGGCCCGGGGGCCGGGGTGGCGTAGCCGGTTCGGCAAGGCGATGGAGCGTCTAGCCGCCCGGCAGCCGATGATTGCCGAGCGGTGGCCGGCCTCCAGCTGAAAAGGGGACGGAGGCAATTAATCTCGATTAATTGCCTCCGTCCCCTTTTTAGCCATGGCGCGGAAGCGGGCGTCGAGCTCGGCGACCCGTGCATCCAGGTGCTCGGGGTGCCCGTCGTTCACCACCACCTCGTCGGCGATCGCCAACCGCGCCTCGCGCGTCACCTGGGCATCGATCATCCGCTGCGCCAGCGCCTCGTCCACCCCGTCGCGGCGCATCAGCCGCGCCCGTTGCAGCTCCACCGGCGCGTCCACCACCACGATCCGGTCCAGCCACGGATAACCCGCGCGCCCGCCGGCCTCGGCCAGCAGCGGGATCGCCGCGATCGCATACGGCCCCGGCGCGGCCAGGCACTGTTCGCGCAGCAGCACGCGGATCGCAGGATGGGTGATCGCCTCCAGGTCGCGCCGCGCCTGCATATCGGCGAACACGAGCTCGCGCAGCTGGCGCCGGTCCAGCCGCCCGTCCGCCAGCAGGATCCCGGTGCCGAAACGCGCCGCGATCGCCGCCAGCGCCGGTTGCCCGGGCTCGACCACCGCGCGCGCGGCCACGTCCGCATCGGCCACGATCACGCCCAGCGCCTCGAAACGCCGGGTGACCTCGCTCTTGCCCGAGGCCACCCCGCCGGTGAGGCCGATGATGAGGTTGCTCATGCTGCCCGTATCGGCCGGATCTTCTCCAGCTCGTCGCCAAGCGCATCGCGTGCGCATTCCACGTCATAGCGATGCTGGAGATTCATCCAGAACTCGACGGAGGTGCCAAAGAACCGCGCCAGGCGCAAGGCCGAATCGGCGCTCACACCGCGCCGCCCACGCACAATCTCGTTCACGCGCGCCGGCGTAACGCCGATGGCACGAGCCAGTGCGTTGCTGGAAAGCCCAAGCGGGCGCATGAATTCCTCGCTCAGGATCTCACCGGGATGGAGGGGGGGCAGGGCAGGCATGGGAACCTCAGTGGTGCGCTGGAACAACGCCTGCGTATCCCTGCAGCGAAAGCTCCTGATCGCCATGGCTGGATCGTATATCGGTAAGCGATACAGCGCAAGCGCGAGTAAAAACCTGTCGGGTCCTGGCCTGGCGGAAGCAACGCCTCCCCCTGTAGGAGCCCGCATGAGGGCGACCCGAAAGCGTGGGGGGCGCGGGGTTCAACGCGCCGCCTCCGGAGCGGCCGTGTTCAACGAGGCGGCGATCAGGCGACGTCGGGTCGCCCTCATGCGGGCTCCTACAGGCGCGTTTTATGCCGCTGTTGCCCAGGGGCGGATACGGGCGAGCTCTTCGGCCAACGCGTCCTTCGCCGTCGCCGCGTCGTAATCCAGCTGCAGCCCGGTCCAGAAACCTTCGGACATGCCGAAGAAGCGCGACAGGCGCAGCCCAGTATCCATGGTGACGGCGCGGGTGCCGGCCACGATTTCACCGATCCGGCGCTGCGGTACACCGATTTCCTTGGCAAGCCGGTACTGGCTGATGCCCATCGGCTCCAGGAATTCGTGCATCAGGATCTCGCCCGGATGCGGATAGGGAACCTTGCGCATGTTGGCTTCTCCTCAGTGGTAATCGACGATCTCGACATCCATCGGGCCATTGACCGTCCAGACGAAGCAGATACGCCATTGCCGGTTCACGCGGACGCTGTGCTGGCCGGCGCGGTCGCCCCGCAGGGCTTCCAGGTGATTGTTGGGTGGTATCCGGAGGTCGTCGAGCGCGGCGGCCCGGTTGAGCATCGCCAGCTTGCGCATGGCGACCGTTTCGATGTTCATGAATCGACGCGACCGGCCTCCCTCGTACAGGTACCGGGTGTCCTTGCACTTGAAGGACAGGATTGACATGGACGTATACTAACGCATCGCGTTAGTATCGCGCAACGTCACCATGGGCACCACCCCCTGTAGGAGCCCGCATGAGGGCGACCCGGAAGCGCGGGGGACGCGGGGTTCAACGCGCCGCCTCCGGCGCCGGCCGCGTTCAACGAGGCGGCCACCAGGCGGCGTCGGGTCGCCCTCATGCGGGCTCCTACAAGAAGCCGCCCTCAGCCCAGGCCGGCCAGGCGCAGATAGGCGCCGATTATCTGCTCGCCCCAGAAGAACACGATCCAGCCGGCGATGGCCAGGTAGGGGCCGAAGGGGATGGGCGTGGCGCGGTCGCGGCCCTTCATGGCCAGCCAGATCGAGCCGATCACCGCGCCGACCACCGACGACAGCAGGATCACCGGCAGGATGCCCTTCAGGCCCACCCAGGCGCCGATCGCCGCCAGCAGCTTGAAGTCGCCGTGGCCCATGCCTTCCTTGCCGGTGAGCTGCTTGAACAGCCACCACACGCTCCACAGCGACACGTAGCCGGCCATCGCGCCCAGCAGCGCCGGCTTGGCCGGGATGAACAGGTTGTCGATGCTGGCCACCAGGCCCAGCCACATCAGCGGCAGGGTCAGCGAATCGGGCAGCAGCCGCGTGCGCAGGTCGATCCCCGAGGCGGCGACCAGGAACCAGGTGAACACCATCGCCCCGAAGCCCTGCCAGCCGAAACCGAAGCGCCAGGCGCAGAACACGGTGAGCAGGCCGGTCAGCAGCTCCACCAGCGGATACTGCACCGAGATCTTCTGCCCGCTGTAGCGCGAGCGCCCGCGCAGCGCCAGCCAGCTGAACACCGGGATGTTCTCCCACCACTTCAGCCGGTCGCCGGTGACCGGGTCGTGCGAAGGCTCCACCACCACCCCGGGCGGGGGCGGGTCGTAGAGCTCGGGCAGCTCCAGCACCTCGCGCGCGTCGCGCTTCCACTCCCACTCCAGCCGCCGCGGCAGGCGCAGGATGACCACGTTGAGGAAGCTGCCCACGGCCAGGCCGACGGCGGCGGCGAGGGGGTAGCCCAGCATCGGCTGGGTGTCGAGGAAGGCCATGCGTGCCCGGTGACGAGATGAACCAAGCCGGAAGAGTACGGGTTAAAAGGGGCCAGAGGAAACAAGCGCTTTCAAGCGGATATTTCCTCTGGCCCCTTTCCCGGTGTCTACCTCGCTGCCAACAGCGAGTGCATCGGGCGCATCTGCGACTACACGCGCCCCTTGTAGGAGCCCACTTCAGGGGGCGACCCGACGCCGTCGGAAGGCACCATGTCCAACGCGGCACATCCGGACAGGTCGCGTTGAGCGCGGCTGCGATCCGGCTCCCCCGGGTCGCTCCCTGAAGTGGGCTCCTACAGGGGGCGGTGCGGCGGTCCAGGCCAAAAACAAACCCCGCCGAAGCGGGGTTTGTGGTGGCGGAGCGAAGCGGACCTGGTCGTCCCGGAAGCCCGCATTCAAGCGGATATTTCCTCTGGCCCCTTTTTCTCGGCGGGCCACGCGATCTGCACCTTGCGGTGTTTCATGACGCAATCGCGCAGGTAAAGATTGATCAGGCTTTGATAGGGGACCCCGGCTTCATTGGCCATGCCCTTGAAGTAGTCCACTACGTCTTCCGAGAGGCGCATGGTCACAGGCTTCTTGAGCTTGGATGCGTAAGGGTTGCTGCGGGACTTCATCCTGGAGAGGTCGTATTCGGCTTTCATGTCAATCACCGCCCGTAGTAGGAGCTTTCTGTTTTTGTGGCTTTGCGAGCAGAAATGATCCGGATGGTGCTGCCGCTGCCACGCTCACAGTGGCAGACGAGCAGAAGGTGTGCGCCACTGCTCATGCCAAGCATGAGAAAGCGATCTTCTGAAGATGTATGTGATTCGTCGTAGAACTGGATAGCAAGCTCGTCGTAGAACACGGATTGGGCCTCCTCGAAGGAGACGCCATGCTTCTTGAGGTTCGATGCGGCTTTGGCCGGATCCCAATCGAACTTGATCATATGCACATTGTATGTACGAAAGGGGCTTTTGCAAGATTCACGTCCAATCTCCTTGCTCAGGGGAGCTGGACTCCAGATCGCCGCGCTACCCAGAATCGGAGGGGCGTCCTGTAGGAGCCCACTTCAGGGGGCGACCCGACGCCGTCGGAAGGCACCATGTCCAACGCGGCCCCTCCGGACAGGTCGCGTTGAGCGCAGCTGCGATCCAGCCCCCTCGGGTCGCCCATGAATGGGGCTCCTACAGGGAGCAGTGCGGCGGTCCGGCCAAAAACAAACCCCGCCGAATCGGGGTTTGTGGTGGCGGAGCGGAGCGAACCTGCTCGTCCGGCAGGCCGCAATCAAGCGGATATTTCTCTTTGCCCCTTCCCCGGGCTTCATCGGTCGGTTCGGACCCGCCAGTACCCTGGCTTCCGGTGACAGTGCATGACTGCCAAAACCAGGATGCGATCCGGCTCGTCGGAGTAGAGGACCGCATAGGGAAACACACGGGCCAGCTTGCGGCGCACATCACGTTCCAGGACTGGCCAGGCATGCGGTGATTCGATAATGCCGCTCAGCGAGAACTCGATTGCCGCAATGAACCGTTCGCCCAGGCCTCGCTGCTGTTGCTCGTAGTGGCGGACGCCTGCCTCAAGCTCGGCGGCCGCTTCCGGATGGAATTCGACCGGCTTCACTTGGATTGCGAGCGGACATGGGCCAGCACTTCATGGGCGGGAATGGCCTTGATCTTGCCCGAGCGAAGATCCGCCAGCCGGCGCTGGGCTTCCGCCGCCCAGGCGCTACGAACATCCGGATCGGCCAAGGGATCAAGGCTTTCGACCAGGCGGTCGGCCAAGAGCGCGCGGGCATCGCTCGGTAGCGAGAGAGCGGCCTCGGCAATCTGTTCGATGGAAATGTCCATGCAGTCAGCTTACTCCCGGGTATGGACCGGAACAACGCGCAAAGGGGTTCCTTCTCTCCCGCCACGAGCACCCCCTTGTAGGAGCCCCATTCATGGGCGACCCGACGCCGTTGGAAGGCGCCGTGTCCAACGCGGCCTCTCCGGACAGGTCGCGTTGAGCGCAGCTGCGCGCCAGCCCCCTCGGGTCGCCCATGAATGGAGCTCCTACAGGGAGCGCGGCGGTCCGGCCAAAAACAAACCCCGCCGAAGCGGGGTTTGTGTAAGGGAGCGGAGTGGGCCTGCTCGTCCCGGAAGCCCGCATTCAAGCGGATATTTCCTCTGGCCCCTTTTTGGCCCTGGCTTTCGCTTCGACTTGATTCTGGCGCTCGGTGGCCTTCTTCAAGACGTCGGCATAGACCCGCTTCTTCTCAGCCGCAGACGCCGTCCGGATGAACTCCGAGAACGGGCTGGATTTGGCCGGCTTGGAGGGGAAAAGGCGGGAAAGCATATGAGGCACTTTAAGCCAGGCCCAGCAGGCGCTCAATGAATGGAGCTCCTACAACTCCCGGGTATGGACTGGAACAAAGCCCCAAAAGGGCTCCTTCTCTCCCGCCGCGAGCGCCCCCTTGTAGGAGCCCGCTTCAGGGGGCGACCCGACGCCGTCGGAAGGCACCATGTCCAACGCGGCCCCTCCGGACAGGTCGCGTTGAGCGCAGCTGCGATCCGGCTCCCTCGGGTCGCCCATGAATGGAGCTCCTACAAGGAGCGCGGCGGTCCGGCCAAAAACAAACCCCGCCGGAGCGGGGTTTGTGGTGGCGGGGCGGAGCGAACCTGCTCGTCCCGGAAGCCCGCATCCAAGCGGATATTTCCCCTGGCCCCTTTTCTGGCCCTCAGATCGTCGCGGCCAGCTTGAAGATGGGCAGGTACATGCCGATCACCATGCCGCCGACCAGGATGCCGATCACCACCATGATCATCGGCTCGATCAGGCTGGCCAGCGCGTCGACCGCGTTGTTCACTTCCTGCTCGTAGTACTCGGCCACCTTGAACAGCATGGTGTCCAGCGCGCCGGCTTCCTCGCCGATGGCGGTCATCTGGATGACCATGTGCGGGAACAGGTGGGTCTGCTTCATCGCCATGTTGACCGGGTAGCCCACCGCCACGTCGTCGCGGATGCGGTAGACCGCCTTTTCGTAGACGGTGTTGCCGGTGGCACCGGCCACCGATTCCAGCGCTTCCACCAGCGGCACGCCGGCCTTGAAGGTCACCGCGGTGGTGCGGGCGAAACGGGCGATCGCGCTGTTGTGCATGATCTCGCCGATCACAGGGATCTTCAGCACGACCTTGTCCAGGAAGTGCTGGAAACCGGGTGAACGCTTGTAGAAGAAGATGAAGCCGAAGATGGCGCCCACCACGATGATCAGGATCATCCACCAGTAGCCGACCATGAAATCCGACGCGGCCACGATCATCCTGGTGAAGGCAGGCAGGTCGGCACCGAAGTCGCGGAAAGTGGCCTCGAACTGCGGCACCACGAAGATCAGCAGGATCGCGCTGACCAGGATTGCCACGGCGATAGTCATCGTCGGGTAAAACAGCGCCTTCTTGATCTTGCCCTTCAGCGCCTCGACGTTTTCCTTGTAGCTGGCGATGGTGTCCAGCACCGTTTCCAGCACGCCGGCGCCTTCGCCGGCGCGGACCAGGTTGCGGAACAGTTCGTCGAACTGCACCGGATGCTTGCTGATCGCCTCGTGCATCGAGGAGCCGCCCTCGATGTCGGTGCGGATCTGGTCGATCATGCCCTTCATCCGCGGGTTCTTGTGGCCGCCGCCGATGATCTCCAGCGCCTGCACGATCGGCACGCCGGACTTCATCATCGTGGCCATCTGCCGGCTGAAGAAGGCGATGTCCTTGGGTGCGATGACCTTGCCGGCCGAGCCGAACAGCGGCTTGGGCTTGGGCTTGACCACGGTCGGGGTGATGCCCAGCTTGCGCAGTTCGGCCTTGAGCAGGTTGGCGTTCTTGGCCGGCTGCTCGCCCTTCATTTTCATGCCGCGCTTGTCGGTGCCCTCCCAGACGAAGGGCACCAACTGGCTGGTGGCCCGGTCTACGGGCACGGTTTTCTTCACGGCGCTACGGGTCGCGGACATGCTCAGGTCTCCCCGCCGGCATTCCCCGCACCGGCTTTCCGCCGCATGGTAGCCGCTAAAGCGTCGCCTGACACGCCACCCCATCCCGCTCTCCGCC
>NZ_PDWM01000026.1 GCF_010093225.1 Pseudoxanthomonas koreensis
CCGCCACCGTCCCCATGGCCACGCCCGCCCCCACGCCGCGCTGGCAGCGGCTGTGGCGCGAGGCCGTGCGCGACCCGCGCGAACTGCTGGGCCTGCTGGGGCTGGACGCGGCCGCCGCGGGGATTTCCGAGGCTGCCGCGGCGCAGTTCCCGCTGCGGGTGCCGCGCGGGTTCGTCGCCCGCATGCGCCCCGGCGACCTGCACGATCCGCTGCTGCGCCAGATCCTGCCGGTCGACGCCGAGGAGCGCATCGTGCCCGGCTTCGGCCTGGACGCGGTCGGCGACGGCGCGGCGAAGAAGGCCGACGGGGTCATCCAGAAATATCGCGGCCGCGCCCTGCTGGTGGCCACCGGCAGCTGCGCGGTGAACTGCCGCTACTGCTTCCGCCGGCATTTCCCCTATGCCGGGGAAACCGCCGCGCGCGACGGCTGGTCCGGCGCGGTGGCGGCGATCGCTGAAGACCCTTCGATCGACGAGGTCATCCTCTCCGGCGGCGACCCGCTGTCGCTGGCCACGCCCAAGCTGGCCGAACTGACCGCCCAGCTCGCCGCCATCCCGCACCTCCGGCGCCTGCGCATCCACAGCCGCCTGCCCATCGTCCTGCCCGAGCGGGTCGATGCGCCGCTGCTGCAATGGCTGTCCGCCCTGCCCTGGCCGGTGGCCTTCGTGGTTCACGCCAACCACGCCAACGAGTTCGACGCGTCGGTCGATGCGGCGATGGCGGCGCTGCGTGGCGCCGGCGTGCAGCTGCTCAACCAGGCGGTGCTGCTGCGTGGGGTGAACGACAGCGTCGAGGCGCTGGCCGACCTGTCCGAACGCAGCTTCGCCGCCGGCGTGCTGCCCTACTACCTGCACCAGCTCGACCGGGTGGCCGGCGTGGCCCACTTCGAGGTGCCCGACGACGAGGCCCGCGCCCTGCATGCGGCGCTGGCGGCTCGACTGTCCGGCTACCTGGTGCCGAAGCTGGTGCGCGAGGTCCAGGGCGACCCTGGCAAGCGGCCGTTGTAGAGCGGGGCTTGCCCCGCTGCTGCCGGTCCGTCGTGATTCCCGGGAGGAGCAGCCGGGCAAGCCCGGCTCTACCCGGCCGCTCGCCGCGCGTCGGCGCGGGTCGATGCAGGTCATTGCGGGCCGCGGGTCGTGCAGGTCGGTGCGGTGCGAGTCGGTGCGGGTCGCGCCACCGCGGATCGGTGCGGGCGGGCCGGTCAGCGCTCGAACAGCGCGATGCTCTCCACATGCGCGGTGTGCGGGAACATGTCCATCACGCCCGCCGAAACCAGGCGATAGCCGCGCTCGTGGACCAGGAAGCCGGCGTCGCGCGCCAGCGAGCCCGGATGGCAGCTGACGTAGACGATGCGGTCGATGCCCTTCAGCGGCAACTGCCTGAGCACTTCATCGGCGCCCGAGCGCGGCGGGTCCAGCAGCAACTTGTCGAAGCCCTGGCGCATCCACGGCGTACCGCGCTGGTCCTGGGTCAGGTCGGCGGCGAAGAACTGCGCGTTGGCCAGGCCGTTGCGCTGCGCATTGGCCCGTGCCCGCGCCACCAGCCCCGCGTCGCCTTCCACGCCCACCACCTCGGCCGCACCACGCGCCAGCGGCAGGGTGAAGTTGCCCAGGCCGCAGAACAGGTCGAGCACGCGCTCGCCCGGCTGCGCGTCGAGCATCTCCAGCGCCAGCGCGATCATCCTGTCGTTGAGCCGCGCATTGACCTGGATGAAGTCCAGCGGTTCGAACGCCAGTTCCACGTCCCACTGCGGCAGGCGGAACGACAGCGCCGGTGCCTTGCCTTCCAGCGGGTGCACGCTGTCCGGCCCCTTGGGTTGCAGGAAGATGGCGAAGCCGTGCTCGCGGCCGAAGGCGGCCAGGGCGGCGCGGTCGGCCTCGGCGAGCGGCTCCAGGTGGCGCACGGTCAGGGCGATGGCGTCGTCGCCGGCGATGAATTCGATCTGGGGGATGGATTCGCGCGCCTGCAGCGAATCCACCAGCGCGGCCAGCGCTTCGATCTTCATCCCGATCTGCGGGATCACAGTATGGCATTGGCGCAGGTCGGCGACGAAGCGCGGATCCTGCTCGCGGAAGCCGACCAGGGTCTTGTCCTTCTTGTTCACCCGGCGCACCGAGAAGCGGCCCTTGCGCCGGTAACCCCAGCTGCCGGCGGTCAGCGGCGGCAGCACTGCGCCCGGGGCGACCTTGCCGATCCGCTCCAGGTTCTCCAGCAGCACGCGCTGCTTGGCGACGATCTGCTTGTCCTCGGCCAGGTGCTGCAGCACGCAGCCGCCGCAGGTGCCGAAGTGCGGGCAGCGCGGCTGCACCCGGTCGGGCGAGGCTTCCAGCACCTGCACCGTGCGCGCCTCGTCGAAGCGGCGGCTGCGCGCGGTCGGCTCGGCGAGCACGGTTTCGCCCGGCAGTGCGCCGGAGACGAACACCGCCTTGCCGTCCTCGCGGCGGGCGACGCCGCGGCCATCGTGGCTGAGATCGAGGATCCGGGTCTGGAACGGGGTACGGTCGAGTCGGGCCACGTGGCGGGGGCTGCGGGCGGAAAAAGGCCGGCCATTATCCCGGATCGGACGCCGCGACGGTGCGCCGCGGCAAAGGCCGCGGCGGCTGGGCTAGGATGGCCGCGGACGACAGGGAGTCAGCCCGATGGAACAGCCTGACCCGCCGCGGATGCCACGCATCCTGCTGGTAGAGGACGACACGATCAGCCAGGTCTATTTCCGGGCTGTGCTCGAGGGCCTGCCCGCCACGGTCGATACGGTCGCGACCCGGGCCTGCGCGCTGGCGCGGGCCACCGACACCCGCCACGACCTGTGGCTGGTGGACCTGGGTCTGCCCGACGGCTCCGGCATCGAACTGCTGCAGCAGCTGCGCCAGCGCTGGCCGCAACCGCCACCGGCACTGGCCCACACCGCCGATGCCGACCCCGCCCCGCGCACGGCTGCGCTGCAGGCCGGCTTCCGCGACGTGCTGGTCAAGCCGCTGGCGACCGCCGAACTGGCCGGCGCAGTGCGTGCCGCGCTCGCCGGCGCGGTGCGTACCGCGCTGGCCGAAGCCGGCGGCCTGCCCGACTGGGACAACGCGGCCGCGGCCGCGGCGCTGAACAACGATCCGGCCAACGTGCAGGCCCTGCGCCGGCTGTTCCTGGAGGAGTTGCCCGCGGCCCGCGCCGAGGTGCTGGCCAGCGCCCGCGCCGGCGACCCCGCCGCGCTGCGCGCCCGCCTGCACCGGCTGCAGGCGGGCTGCGGCCTGGCCGGTGCGCGCCGCCTGGGCGAGGCGGTGGCGTCGTTGCGGCTCCCCCCGGAGTCGGGCGCGGCGCTGGCCCGCTTCGACCAGGCCGCGCACGACCTGCTCGGCTGAAGCCGGCACCGCATGCGGCGCGGCCGTCCATGGCCACCCCGCACGTCCGGCTGCACTCTTCGACCACCGGCCCTCACCCCAGCGCGCCGGCGCGCTCGTACCAGTCCACCTTGCGGGTGATACCCATGATCGCGGCGAGGATCCCGAACAGCAGCAGCGAGCCCATCAGCAGCGCGTTGTCCTCCGAGACCAGCAGGCTGTAGAGCGCACCGTACAGCGCGGTCAGCATCGCTGCGAACAGGCCGGCGTGCCACCAGCTGCGCAGCACTCCGGACAGGTAGACGAACTGCAGCCCGATGCAGGCCGCCGCCGCCACCAGGTACGCCTGCCAGAACGCGATGTGCTCGGACAGGCTCAGCAGCAGCAGGAAGAAGATCGCCAGCGCCAGGCCCACCAGCAGGTACTGCAGCGGGTGGATGCGCAACTGCTTGACCAGTTCGAACAGGGCGAAGCCGACGAAGGTCAGGACCACGAACAGCAGCCCGTACTTGGTCGCGCGGTCGACCTTGGTGTAGACGTCCACCGGTTCGACCAGGCTCAGCTCGACGCTGTCCAGGTCCAGCGGACCGCTGTCGTCGCCGGCCACGCGCGCCACCCGGCCATCGAGGGCCGTCGCCTGCAGCTGCGCCTGCGCGCCGCTGGCCAGCGAGGAAATGTTCCAGGTGGCGCTGCCCTCGCCGCGCGCACTGGCCGGGAAGCGACCGCCGAACAGCAGGTGCGGCCAGCCCGAGGCCAGCTCGATGTGGTTGCTGTCGGCCACCGGGACCACCCCGAGCGACCGGGTCCCGGCCAGCGCCATCTGCAACCGCACCTTGCTGGCCGGCAGCGCGCGCGGCGCTTCGACGCCGTCGGCGGCCAGCCGCCGCGGCGGCAGCGGCAGGCGCGCGTGCATCCCGCCCAGGCGCGGCGACAGCGCGCCGGTGCCGGGCTGCAACTGCAGGGCACTGGCGTCGGCCTGCAGCACCGGCGTGCCGACCAGGCCGCGGACGTCGCCCAGGCCCAGCACCAGGTAGGGCTCGCCGTACTCGCGCCCGGGCACCGCCGGCAGCGGCAGCGGCGCGAAGTCGGCCGCCACCTGCGCCTTCCACTGGAACACGCGCACCTCGTGCAGCCCGATCCGGCGCACGCCCGGCTCGACCGGGCCGCCGGCCTGCAACGTGGCCGGCGCCTGCAGCAGGAAGCCCTCCCCCGTTTCCTCGCGGACCTCGATGCGCCCGTCCGGGCCGGCGCCGTTGACCCGGCGGGTGCTCTTCCACGGCACCACGCGCAGCGGCCCGACCAGCTGCTGCGGCCCGGCCATGCTCTGGGATACCCGCTCCACCGCCTGCTCGCGGTACCTCTCGCGATCGTGGACCAGGCCACGGATCATGCTCAGCGGGATCAGCAGTAACAGCACCAGCCCGCCGACGGTGAGGAAACGCAACAGCAGCTTCAGGGATTTCATGGGTTCGCCCCGGTGTGGATACCGGTGCGCAGGCTCACTCGGCCACGTGGAGTGGCGATGGCCCCACTGTGAAGCCAATGTGTGCCTCGTAGAGCGGGGCTTGCCCCGCTCTACAGGGGCAGCGAGAGGCCTGCTTCGGCGCCGCCGGCTTCGTGGTTGCGCAGCCAGGCTTCGCCGCCATGCAGGCGCGCGACCTCGCGCACGAACGGCAGGCCCAGGCCGGAACTGCGCTGGCCGTTGCCCGGCCGCGGCAGCGAGTAGAAGCGCTCGAACACGCGCGTGGCCGCGTACTCCGGCACGCCCGGGCCACTGTCGCGCACGCGCAGGCGGGCCCGGTCCCCTTCCACGTCCAGGCCCAGCACGACCGTGCCGCCGGGAGGCGAGAACGCCAGCGCGTTGTCGAGCAGGTTGGCCAGCGCCTGGCGCAGCAGGAAGGCGTCGCCGCGCACGGTCGCCTGCCCTGCCGTGCCTTCGATCTGCAACTGCAGCCCGTCGGCGGCCAGCCGCGGCTCCAGCGCGGCGGCGGCATCACGCAGCAGCGCTGCCAGGTCCACCGGCTCGCGCCGCTGCAGCCAGCCGTGCTGCTCCACTTCGGCCAGCGCCAGCAGCTTGTCGATGGTTTCGGTCAGGCGCGCCTGCTGCTCGCGGATGCTGCCGGCGAAGCGCTGCCGCTCGGCTTCCGGCAGCGGCTCCTGCAGCAGTTCGGCGGCGCCGCGGATCGCGGCCAGCGGGCTCTTCATCTCGTGGGTCAGCGACTGCACGTACTGCTCCACGTAGGCCTTGCCCTCCAGCTTGCGGCGCATATCCTCCAGCGCCCGGCCCAGGTCGCCGATCTCGTCGCGGCGCGACGGCGGCGGCGGCACCGGTTCGCCGGCGGCCACCGCCTGCGCGTAGCGGTTCAGGCGGCCGATGCCGCGCATCAGCCACCCGGTCATCAGCAGCCCCACCAGCGCCGACAGGCCGACCAGCCACGCGCCCTGGCGGAGGATGCTGCGCTGGCTGGCCTGGATGAACGGCTCGAGGCTGTGGTTGGGCTTGGCCACCGTCAGCACGCCGAGCAGGATGCCTGGCGCATCGGGGTCCAGCACCGGCGCGGCCACGTGCATCACCGTGCGTTCGCTGCCCGGCGCCTCCGGGCTGGACCGGGCGCCGTACTCGCCGCGCAGGGTGCGGTACACGTCGTTCCAGCGCGAGTTGTCGCGGCCCAGGTCGCGCCCTTCCGAATCGAACACGACGATGCCGCGCACGTCGGTGATGGTGACCCGGTACTCGATGCTGCGCTTGGGGAAATCCCAGATCGACGCCTGCGGATCGCGCCGGCGCACCCGCGCCAGGTCGGCGGCGAAGCGGCCATCGGCGATCCGCCCGGCCTTGAGGTCGCCGGCGGCCATCGCCGCCAGTACGTTGGCGGTGTCGACCAGGGTCGATTCCATCGCCTGGCGCACGCCCGGCTTGACCTCGTCGACGAACACGCGCATCACGAAGAACGCGGCCAGGCCGACGATCAGGAAGAAGCCCAGGAACAGGCGCAGGCCGAGCCGCACTCAGGCCTCGATCGCGTAGCCGAGGCCGCGGTGGGTGCGGATCGGCTCGCCTTCGGCGCCGGCCGCGCGCAGCTTGGCCCGCAGCGTTTTCACATGGGTGTCGACGGTGCGGTCGCTGCTGTCGGCGTCGCTGTCCCAGCCGCGCTGCATCAGCTGGGCGCGGCTGAGGATCGCGCCGGGGCGCTGCAGCAGCGCGTCGAGCACGGCGAATTCGTAGCGGGTCAGGTCCAGCACCCGGCCGCGGTAGCGGATGCGGTGGCCGGCGGCGTCCACGGCGAAGTCGCCGCGGGTGCGCCAGGGGTCGGCCGCGTCTTCGGCCGGCCGGCTGCGGCGCAGGCGGGCGCGCACCCGCGCCACCAGTTCGCGCGGCGAGAACGGCTTGGCCATGTAGTCGTCCGCGCCCAGTTCCAGGCCGAGCACGCGGTCGATCTCGTCGTTGCGCGCGGTCAGGAAGATCACCGGCACCTGGCTGAAGCCGCGCAGCCGCCGGCACACCTCGAAGCCGTTGAGGTCGGGCAGGCCCACGTCCAGCACCAGCACGTCGACATCGCCACCGCGCAGCCGTTCCAGCGCCTGTCCGCCAAGCAGGCAGTGCTCGGCGCGGAGGCCCTCGCTGCGCAGCGCATAGAGCACGGTGTCGGCGATGGCCGGCTCGTCTTCGGCGACCAGGACCAGCGGGGCGTCGGGTGTCGTGCGGGGCTGGGGCTGCATCGGCCAAGCATAGTCCGCCCCCCGCGGCGGCGGCTATGCTGCGCGCATGAACTACCGCCACGCCTTCCACGCCGGCAACCATGCCGATGTGCTCAAGCACATGGTGCTGCTGGCCCTGCTCGACGCGCTGCTGCGCAAGGATGCGCCGTTCTTCGTGCTGGACACCCATGCGGGACGCGGCCGCTACCTGCTGCAGGGCGAACAGGCGGGGCGGACCGCGGAAGCGGCGACCGGCATCCTGCAACTGCTCGGCCTGGACGACCCGCCGCCGGTGGTCGGGCGTTACCTGCGGGCGGTCGCGGCCGGCAACCCGGTGGATGCGCTGCTCACCTACCCGGGCTCACCGCTGCTCGTCGCCCAGGCCATGCGCGCACAGGACCGGCTGGCCGCCTGCGAACTGCAGCCGGAGGAGGCCGCCGCGCTCAAGACGCTGTTCGCCCACGATGCGCGCGTGGCCGTGCACGCGCGCGACGGCTACGACGCGATCCGCGCACTGCTGCCGCCGCGGGTGGACGGCGTGCGCATCGCCCGCGGCCTGGTCCTGGTCGACCCGCCCTACGAGGCGCAGGACGAGGAGTACCCGCGGGTGGCGCGGGCGGTGCGCGAGGCGCTGGAACGCTGGCCGCAGGCAAGCTGCGCCATCTGGTACCCGATCAAGCTGCGGCGCAGCCTGCAGCCGTTCTTCCGCAAGCTCGAGGCCCTGCCCGCCCGTTCGCTGCTGCTGGCCGAGTTGCTGGTCCGCCCCGACGATTCGCCGCTGCGCCTCAACGGCAGCGGCATGGCGATCCTCAATGCGCCATGGAAGCTGGACGAGGCGATCGCGCCGGCATTGCCGGTGCTGCAGCGCAGGCTGGGCGAACCCGGTGCCTCCACCCGCCTGGAGTGGCTCAAGCGCGACACCCTGTAGGAGCCCACTTCAGGGGGCGACCCGACGACATCGGAAAACGCGGCGCTCGACGCATCGGCTCCGGAGCCGGGCGCGGTTGAATGTCGTGCCCTTTGGACGCCGTCGGGTCGCCCCCTGAAGTGGGCTCCTACAGGGGCGGCGATGCGGCTGGCCGTTCAGTCGGGGGTGTCCGCGCCCTCGGGCTCGAAGAAGCTCCAGCGCACCACCGGGAACTGCTGCTTGAGCGCGCGCTCGACCTGGTCGATGTCGCGCAGCATCGCCTCGCCGTCGTGCGACCGGCGCATGCGGGCATGGGTCGAGACCAGCACATCGTTGCCCTGCTGCAGGGTGATCAGGTGCAGGACCTCGGCGATCTCCGGCCGGGTGGCCAGGAACTGGCTGATCTGCGCCTGCAGGAACGGATCCACGCTCTGCCCGATCAGCATCGCCTTGACTTCGACCGCGACCAGCACCGCGATCACGACCAGCAGCACGCCGATGCCGATGGTGCCGATCGCATCCCAGACCGGATTGCCGGTGGCCACGGCCAGGCCGATCGCCGCCAGCGCGAACACCAGGCCCAGCAATGCGGCCAGGTCCTCGCCGAAGATCACCACCAGTTCGGCCTGCCGGCTCTCGCGGAACCACTGCCATACCGAACGCGACCCGCGCGCCTTGTCCACTTCCTGCATGCAGGCGCGCATCGACACCGACTCGGCCACGATCGCGAACAGCAGCACGCCCACCGCCCACCACCACTGCTCCAGCGGCTCGGGATGGCGCAGCTTGTGCACGCCCTCGTACACCGAGAACATGCCGCCGACGCTGAACAGGATCACCGCCACCAGGAACGACCAGAAATAGATCGCGCGGCCGTAGCCCAGCGGGTGTTCGGTATCGACCGGCCGCTGCGCCTGGCGCAGGCCCATCAGCAGCAGCAGCTGGTTGCCGCAGTCGGCGAGCGAATGCACGGTTTCGGCGAGCATCGCGCCCGAGCCGGTGACGAAGGCGGCCACGCCCTTGGCCACCGCGATGGCGAAATTCGCGCCCAGCGCGAACAGGATCGCACGTACCGAATCGCCGCCGCCTGCCATCGCACGCTCCCTGGGTCGCCGGGAAGCGAGTCTAGCAAGCCGTCGGTCACGCCAGCGCCGAATGTGGGACACTCCGCCCATGCCCCGCAACCGCCTCCCGCCCTGGCACGAGGAGTTCGTCCTGCCCAACCGCAGGGCGATCCTGATCCGCCCGATCCGGCCGGAGGACGCGGCGCCGCTGCAGGGCGTGTTCGGCATGCTCGCACCGGTGGAGGTCCGCGCCGGCTTCAGCGCCGACGTGGACGTGCTGGACGAAGCCACCGCGCAGCGGCTGTCGCGCCCGGACCCGAAGACCGAACTGGTCCTGGTCGGCGCCGAGCCGCTGGCGCCGGGCGAGGCGATGATCGCCGGCCTGGCCCGCGCCCGGATCGTGCCCGGCACCCGCCAGGCGGAGTACGCGATCCTGCTCGGCAACTACGTCGCCGGCCTGGGCCTGGGCCGGCACCTGATGCAGAAGCTGGTGAAGTGGTCGCGCGGCCGCTACCGGGACCGCCTGTACGGCGACACCCCCGGCAGCAACGAGCCGATGCTCGAACTGGCGGCCTCGATGGGTTTCCGCCCCAGCGATGAAGCCGGCGTGCCGCCGGGCCTGATCCGGCTGGTGCGGGAGCTGTAGGCAACGGCGGGCAGGCGCCCGCCTGCACACCGGGAGCAGCGCACCGCCCGGCTACAATGCGCGGTCCATGCCGTCCGCTGCCTCCTCCGTGCCACCCGCCATTCCCCTGCCCCGCCGCGGCCAGGCCCGCGCCTGGTGGCGCGCGCCCGCTTCGCCCTCGGCCCTGGCCTGGCACCTGGTCCGCGCCGCGCGCGCGCATCCGGGGCCGCTGTTGTTCGTGGCCCGCGACAACCAGTCCGCGCACCAGCTGGAATCGGACCTGCAGACCCTGCTCGGCGATGACCCATCGCTGCCGGTGGTGCCGTTCCCGGACTGGGAAACCCTGCCGTACGACCGCTTCAGCCCGCACCCGGACATCGTCAGCCAGCGCCTGGCCGCGCTGCAGCGGTTGCCGCAGCTCGAGCGCGGGATCGTGGTGGTGCCGGTGCAGACCCTGCTGCAGCGGCTTCCACCGCTGCGCTACATCGCCGGCGGCAGCTTCGATCTGCGCACCGGCCAGCGCCTGGACCTGGACGCGGAGAAGCGCCGGCTGGAGAGCGCCGGCTACCGCAACGTGCCGCAGGTGCTCGACCCGGGCGACTTCGCCGTGCGCGGCGGCCTGCTCGACGTCTACCCGATGGGCGCCGACGCGCCGCTGCGGATCGAACTGCTGGACGACGAGATCGATTCGATCCGCCGCTTCGACCCGGAGAGCCAGCGTTCGCTGGAACGCGTGGACGCGGTGCACATGCTGCCCGGCCGCGAACTGCCGATGGACGAGGCCAGCATCGCCCGCGTGCTGGAGACGCTGCGCGAGCGCTTCGACGTCGACACCCGGCGCAGCGCGCTGTACCAGGACCTGAAGGCCGGCCTGGCGCCGGCCGGCATCGAGTACTACCTGCCGCTGTTCTTCCCGCCGAACCGGGACGGCAGCGACGCCACCGCCACCCTGTTCGACTGCCTGCCGGTCAGCGTGCTACCGGTGCTGGCCGACGGCAGCAACGCGGCGGCCACCGCGTTCTGGCAGCAGACCCGCAACCGCTACGAGCAGCGCCGACATGATGTCGAGCATCCGCTGCTGCCGCCGGAAGAGCTGTACCTGCCGCCGGACACGCTGCGCGAGCGGCTGAACCTGGGCATCCGCATCGAGGTCTGCGGCAGCGACCACCCGCGCCGCGACGAAGCGGCGCCGCTGGGCGACCAGCCGGCGCCGTCGCTGCCGGTGGCCGGGCGCGACCATCACGTCGCCGGCGGGGCGCTGCGTTCGTTCCTGGGCAGTTATCCGGGGCGGGTGCTGGTGGCCGCCGATTCGCCGGGCCGGCGCGAGGCGCTGCTGGAGGTGCTGCAGGCGGCGGATCTGCGGCCGGAGGTGGTGGCCGATTTCCCGTCGTTCCTGGCCCGTCGTCCCGGCGGAAGCCGGGACCCAGCGACTTCCGCGGCGGCTCCCGGAAAGGCAAAGACACTGGATCCCGGTTTTCGCCGGGATGACGGTGAAGTGGTCGGGGAAGGCGAGGCCGTGCGCTTCGCTCTCGCCGTCGCGCCGCTGGAAGACGGCTTCGCCATCGACGAGCCGCCCTTCGTCGTCCTCACCGAGCGCCAGCTGTTCCCCGAGCGCGCGACCCAGCCGCGCCGCGCGCGCCGCGCCGGGCGCGAGCCCGAGGCGATCATCCGCGACCTCGGCGAGCTGACCGAAGGCGCGCCGATCGTCCACGAGGACCACGGCGTCGGCCGCTACCGCGGGCTGGTGGCGATGGACATCGGCGGCATGCCCGGCGAATTCCTCGACATCGAATACGCCAAGGGCGACCGCCTGTACGTGCCGGTGGCGCAGCTGCACCTGGTCAGCCGCTACTCCGGTGCCTCGCCGGAGACCGCGCCGCTGCATTCGCTCGGCGGCGAGCAGTGGAGCAAGGCCAAGCGCAAGGCGCAGGAAAAGGTCCGCGACGTCGCCGCCGAACTGCTCGAGATCCAGGCGCGCAGGCAGGCCCGCGCCGGCCTGGCGCTGGACATCGACCGGCCGATGTACGAGAGCTTCGCCGCCGGCTTCCCGTTCGAGGAGACCCCGGACCAGCACGCCGCGATCGAGGCGGTGCTGCGCGACCTGCAGTCGAGCCAGCCGATGGACCGGGTGGTCTGCGGCGACGTCGGCTTCGGCAAGACCGAGGTCGCCGTGCGCGCCGCCTTCGCCGCCGCCAGCGGCGGCCGCCAGGTGGCGGTGCTGGTGCCGACCACCCTGCTGGCCGAGCAGCACTTCCGCAATTTCCGCGACCGCTTCGCCGACTGGCCGCTGAAGGTCGAGGTGCTGTCGCGCTTCAAGACGAAGAAGGAAATCGAGGCCGAGCTGCAGAAAGTGTCGCGCGGCGAGATCGACGTGATCGTCGGCACCCACCGCCTGCTGCAGCCGGACGTGAAGTTCAAGGACCTGGGCCTGGTGATCGTCGACGAGGAACAGCGCTTCGGCGTGCGCCAGAAGGAAGCGCTGAAGGCGCTGCGCGCCAACGTGCACCTGCTCACCCTCACCGCCACCCCGATCCCGCGCACGCTGAACATGGCCATGGCTGGGCTGCGCGATCTGAGCATCATTGCCACGCCGCCGCCGAACCGGCTGGCGGTGCAGACCTTCGTCGTGCCCTGGGACGACGCCCAGCTGCGCGAAGCGTTCCAGCGCGAACTGGCGCGCGGCGGCCAGCTGTACTTCCTGCACAACGACGTCGAGAGCATCGGCCGCATGCAGAAGCAGCTGTCGGAGCTGGTGCCGGAGGCCCGCATCGGTATCGCCCACGGGCAGATGCCCGAGCGCGAGCTGGAACGGGTGATGCTGGACTTCCAGAAGCAGCGCTTCAACGTGCTGCTGTCGACCACGATCATCGAATCGGGCATCGACATCCCCAACGCCAACACCATCGTCATCAACCGTGCCGACCGCTTCGGCCTGGCCCAGCTGCACCAGCTGCGCGGGCGGGTCGGCCGCTCGCATCACCGCGCCTACGCCTACCTGCTGGTGCCGCCGGACCGGCGCTCGATGACCCCGGACGCGGAAAAGCGGCTTGAGGCGATCGCCTCGATGGACGAACTGGGCGCCGGCTTCACCCTGGCCACCCACGACCTGGAGATCCGCGGCGCCGGCGAACTGCTCGGCGAGGACCAGAGCGGGCAGATGGCCGAAGTCGGCTTCAGCCTGTACACCGAGCTGCTCGAGCGCGCGGTGCGCAGCATCCGCCAGGGCAAGCTGCCGGACCTGGACGCCGGCGAGGAAGCGCGCGGCGCCGAGGTCGAACTGCACGTGGCGGCCCTCATTCCCGAGGACTACCTGCCCGACGTGCATACCCGCCTGACCCTGTACAAGCGCATCTCCAGCGCCCGCGACAGCGAAGCGCTGCGCGAACTGCAGGTGGAGATGATCGACCGCTTCGGCCTGCTGCCCGATCCGGTGAAGCACATGTTCGCGATCGCCGAACTGAAGCTGCAGGCGCAGCAACTGGGCATCCGCAAGCTGGACCTGGGCGAGGCCGGCGGCCGCATCGTGTTCGAGGCCAGGCCCAACGTCGACCCGATGTCGGTGATCCGCATGATCCAGCAGCAGCCCAAGCTCTACGCGATGGAAGGCCCCGACAAGCTGCGCATCCGCGTGCCGCTGCCGGAACCCGCCGACCGCTTCAACGCCGCCCGTGCCCTGCTGACGACGCTGGCGCCGGGTTGAGGCCGGTCCCGGGTTTCGCAAAGCCAAGGCAACTGACCGCCAAAGCAACAGCAACAGCAACAGCAGCAGCAACAGCAACCACAAAAGCCTTGGGCACGCAGCTCCGGAGGGAGTCCGCCGTTACAGCGGGGTATGGCCCACCCTTCGGGACGACATCCTGTCTTTACGAAGGGCCGTGGCACATCCATGTGCCACTTGGGCCATACCCCACTGCAACGACGGCCTTCGGGAACGTTGGGGTTTGCGCCGTGCGGTTCAAATTGTGAGCAGACCGAACAATCGTCCCATCCCGCATTTGTTTTTTTGTAGGAGCTCCCTTCAGGGGCGACGCGAGGACGCCGGAACGCAGCTGCGTTCAACGCGCCGGCTCCGGAGACCATGCTTGGTATGAAACTGCGCCTTCCAACGTCGTCGGGTCGCCCCTGAAGGGAGCTCCTACAGAAGAGCAGGCCCCTGTCGGAAAGGCGGCCTGGATGGTCCCAGAGCCGCAGGCGCGAACCCCAACGTTCCCGAAGGCCGTCGGCGCATGGGGGTATGGACCAAGTGGCACATGGATGTGCCACGGCCCTGAGTAAAGACAGGATGTCGTACCGAAGGGTGGGCCATACCCCCATGCGGCGACGGACTCCCTCCGGAGCCGACGAAACCAACCGCCGTTGCCGCTGCCGCTGCCGTTGCCGCTGCCGTTGCCGCTGCCGTTGCCGTTACATCCCAAAGATCCACGGTACCAGCAGCACCACCAGCAGCAGGGTCATCACCGCCAGCGGCGTGCCGATCTTGACGAAGTCGCCGAAGCTGTAGCCGCCCGGCCCCACCACCAGCGCGTTCACCGGCGAGGACACCGGCGTCATGAACGCCGCCGACGCGGCCAGCGCCACCGTCATCGCGAACGGATACGGCGACAGGCCCAGGTGCTGGGCGATCGCCAGCGCCACCGGCGCCATCAGCACCGCGATCGCAGTGTTGGAGATGAACATGCCGAACAGCGCGGTGACCGCGAAGATCGCCGCCAGCACCACCCGCGGGCCGGCGTCGCCGACCGTGCGCACCAGCAGGTCGGCGGCCAGGTCTACCCCGCCGGTGCGCTGCAGCGCCAGCGAGAACGGCAGCATGCCCACGATCAGCACCAGGCTGGGCCAGTGGATCGAACGGTAGGCGCTGCGCAGGTCCACGCAGCCGGTGAGCCCCATCAGCAGGCAGCCGACCAGCGCCGCGTGCACGTTGGCGATCACCCCGCTGACCATCAGGCCGAGGGTCAGCAGCAGGCAGGCCAGTGCGAACGGCCAGCGTGCGGCGGCCGGCGCCACCTCTTCGGCATCCGACGCCAGGTTGAGCAGGATCAAGCCGTCGGGGCCCGAACCCAGCGCGCGGATCGCCGACCACGGGCCGGCCACCAGCAAGGTGTCGCCGACCTCCAGCGCCTCGTCGGCCAGGTCGCGCACCTCGGCGCTGCGGCCGTGCTTGAGCCCGATCCCGGCCAGGTCGGGGCGGTCCTGCAGCCGCGCCCGTTTCGCGCTCACCCCGGCCAGCGGCGAGTTCGCCGCCACCATCATCTCGGCCATGCCGATGTCGTTGGCGTACCCGCAGAAGTACGCGCCCTCCAGCGGCAGCGGTTCCAGGCCGAACTGGCGGAAACGCGCCACCGCATCGATCGCCGGCGCGTGCAGGTCCAGCAGCAGAGCATCGCCGGGCAGCAGCCGCCGACCCTGCGGCGGCAGCAGCAGGCGCTGGCCGAAGCGTCCGAGCTGCTCGACCGCCAGCACGTTCATGCCTTCCAGTTCGTCCTGCACCAGCGCCGACGCCACCCGCCCTACCAGCGGCGAGTCCGCGTCCACCCGGACCCGGAACGAACGGCCGGCCAGCCGGTATTCGTCGATCCAGTCTTCCAGCCGCGGCGCCCGCGACGATGCCGCCGCCGGCGCGCCGCTGCCGAGCCAGCGTCGCGCGAACAGCATCCAGCCGATCGACAACAGCAGCACCGGCACGCCGAACGGCAGGAAGTCGAAGAAGGCGAAGCCGGCATGGCCGTCGCGCAGCAGCTCGCCGTGCACGACCAGGTTCGGCGCGGTGGCCACCAGGGTCATCATGCCGCTGCACAGCGCGGCCACGCTCAGCGGCATCATCAGCCGCCCCGGCGCGATCCGGCAGCCGCGGGCGATGCGCAGCACGATCGGGATGAAGATCGCGACCACCCCGGTGGAGCTCATCACCGAGCCCATCGCGCCCACCGCCAGCATCAGCGTCACCAGCAGCACGGTCTCGTCGCCGCGGGCCACGCGCAGGATGAAGGCGCTGATCCGCTGCGCCAGGCCGGTGCGCACCAGGCCTTCGCCGATCACGAACAGCAGCGCGATCAGCACGATGCTGGGGTCGGCGAAACCGGCGATCGCCTCGCCGATGTCGATCACCCCGGTGAACGGCAACGCCGCGACCATCAGCAGCGCGACCACGTCGGTGCGCGGGCGCCCGATCGAGAACAGGGCGATGGCTACGCCCAGCAGGCCCAGGACCAGCAGCAACTCGGCGCTCATCGGGGCGGCCCTGCCTGCATGCCGGGGGCGTCGCGGGTGGACATGCGCATGGATTCCATCACTAGAGTTGCGACTCGACCGGCAACCAGCCGATCACCCGCGAAACTCCGCGGCGCCAGAGGCTGGCGTCCGGTTCGCGCTCCCAGGTGTACGGCGGCTGCGCGGCATCGTCGTGCCAGCGCAGCGCACCGTCGACCAGTTCCAGCCGGTAGCTGACCGGGGCCGAGGTCTTGGCCGCGTACAGCCGTTCCAGTTCGGCCGCCGCGCCGGGGCTGTCGAACAGCAGGCCCATCTCGGTATTGAGGTTCATCGAACGCGGATCGAGGTTGAACGAGCCGATGAAACCATGCCGGCCATCGGCGACGAAGGCCTTGGTGTGCAGGCTGGCGCCGCTGGAGCCGAACAGGCTGCTCCTGATGCCCTGGCCCTGCGACTTCAGTTCATGCAGCGCCACGCCCGATCGCAGCAGCGGCACCCGGTAGCGCGCATAGCCGCCGTGCACGGCCATGACGTCGTTGGCCGCCAGCGAGTTGGTGAGGATGCCGACCTCCACGCCGCGGCGGACCAGGCCGCCGAACCAGCGCACGCCGTCGTCGCCGGGCACGAAATACGGCGAGATGACCTTGAGGTCGCGCTGCGCCGCGCCGGCGCGGGCCAGCAGCACCGGCGTCATCCAGTCCGGGCCCGGGGTGGCGCCCTGCGCCTTCTCCGGCGGATCGGAAATGATCGACGCGTCGCCGGTCCAGTGCAGCGTGCGCCGGCCCTCCAGCAGGTCGCGCACGCCCTGCGCCCGCTGCAGCCGTTCGGCGTAGGGGCCGGCGCGATCGGACTGCAGGCCGGCGTCGATGCTCTCGCGCAGCCGCGGCAGCGCCTCCGATTCGGCCTGCACCAGCGCTTCCAGCGGGATCGCGGTGGGGCTGTTCCAGTAGGCGTCGAAGATGCGCTCGGCCTGTGCGACCGGCGGCCCGACCACGGCCGCGTCGGTATCCATGAAGTTCATGCCGGCGGCGGCATCGAAGTACTCGTCGCCGACGTTGCGCCCGCCGACCACGGCCAGCCGGCCGTCGACGATCCAGGTCTTGTTGTGCATGCGCCGGTTCACGCTGAAGAACCGCAGCAGCAGCTCGACGCCGCGCGCCAGGGTGCCTTCGCGGGCGCGGGTCGGGTTGAACAGGCGCACCTCGATGCCCGGGTGGCTGTCCAGCGCCGCCAGCACCGAATGGCTGCCGTGCACGTTCAGGTCGTCCAGCAGCAGGCGCACGCGCACGCCGCGGTCGGCCGCGCGCAGCAGCTCGCTGTGCAGCAGGTTGCCGGTGAAGTCCGGGTGCCAGATGTAGTACTGCAGGTCCAGGCTGCGCCCGGCGGCGCGGGCGCTGGCGGCGCGGATGGCGAAGGCATCCAGGTTGTCGCCCAGGATCACCATCCCGGCCTGGCCGGGGTGCGCGGCAGTGAGCGGTTCGACCAGGCGGTCGACGGGCGTGGCCGCGCCGGCGACCGGCAGCACCTGCGACGGCGGCCCGCGCACGCTTTCGGCGAAGCGCCCGTAGGCCCACAGCGCCAGCAGCGAGGCGAGCGCGAACGCGGCCAGGCCGATGCCGAGCCAGGTGAGCACCTTCTTCGCCGCCTGTCTCATCATTGCTCCATTCCCGCTGACCGGCCGATTGTAGGCGGCCAGCCCGCAACGTCCATGTGTGCGGCCGGAAACCCGTGACATGCGGGGCGGCCGCGGTGCCGGCTCGCGGAAAATAGAAGGCCCGGCAATGCCGGGCCTTCCGCAGGTCACGCCGGTGGCGGACGGCTTACCAGATCACCACCCGGTCCGCGTCCGCGCGCACCATCGGGTCGCCGGCCTTGCAGCCGAACGCGCCGGCGAAGGACGGCATGTTCGACGGCGCACCGTTGGCGCGGAAGTTCGCCGGTGCGTGCGGATCGGTCTCCAGGCGCACGCGCAGCTCGCCGTCGGTGAAGTTGCGGCGCCACACCGTGGCCCAGTTGGCGAAGAAGCGCTGGTCCTGGGTCATGCCGTCGACCTCGACGTTCGCTTCCGGGTTGGCCTTGAGCGCCATCTGCAGCGCGTCCCAGGCCACGGTCAGGCCACCCAGGTCGCCGATGTTCTCGCCCAGGGTCAGGCGGCCCTTCACGTTCTTGCCCGGGATCGCCTCGTAGCCGTCGAACTGCGCCACCAGCTGGTCGGCACGCTGCTCGAACAGCTTGCGGTCCTCGGCGGTCCACCACAGGTCGAAGTTGCCCTTGGCGTCGAACTGGCTGCCGGAGTCGTCGTAGCCGTGCATCATCTCGTGGCCGATCACCGCGCCGATGCCGCCGTAGTTGAGCGCCGGGTCGGCCTTGGCGTCGAAGAACGGCGGCTGCAGGATCGCGGCCGGGAACACGATCTCGTTCTTGGTCGAGTTGTAGTAGGCGTTGACCGTCTGCGGGCTCATGCCCCACTCGGTGCGGTCCACCGGCTTGCCGATCTTGTCCAGCACGTAGCGGTAGTTGAACGCGCGCGCCGCCTGCATGTTGGCCAGGTAGCCCTCGCCCGTGGTCTGCAGGCCATCCCACTCGCGCCACTTGTCCGGATAGCCGATCTTCGGGGTGAAGCTGGCCCACTTCTCCAGTGCGCGCTTCTTGGTCTCGTCGCCCATCCAGTCCAGGTTCTCCAGGCGCACCTTCAGCGCCGCCGAGAGGTTCTCGACCAGCTGCTGCATCTGCGCCTTGGACTCGGCCGGGAACGCGGCCTGCACGTACAGCTGGCCCAGCGCCTCGCCCATGCCCTGGTTGACCGAGCCGAGCACGCGCTTCCAGCGCGGCAGCATCTCCTTCTGCCCGCGCAGGGTCTGGCTGTAGAAGCCGAAGTTGGCCTGCTCGAACGGCGCGGCCAGGTACGGCGCGGCGTCGTCGATGGCGTGGAAGCGCAGGTAGGCCTGCCAGGCCTCCACCGGGGTGTCGGCCAGCATCCTGTCCAGTTCGGCGAAGAACTGCGGCTGGGCCAGCGAGAACTTCTGCGCCGCCGGCACGTCCAGCGTGTCGAAGAACGCGTTCCAGTCGAAGTTCGGGGTGATCGCGTTGGCGTCGGCGGCGCTGACCGGGTTGTAGCGTTTGGCCGGGTCGCGCAGCTCGATCCGCGACAGCGAGGCCTTGGCCAGGCGGGTCTCGAAATCCAGCACCGACTGCGCCTGCTGCGCCGCGGCGGCCGCGTCCACGCCCGACAGTTCCAGCAGCCGCGCGATGTACTTGACGTACTCCTCGCGGATCGGCGCCTTGTCGGCGTCGAAGTAGTAGCCCTTCTCCGGCAGGCCCAGGCCGCCCTGGCCGGCGTAGCCGATCACGGTGCCCGAATCCTTGTAGTCGGCGTTGGCGAAGAACGAGAACGGGCCGCCGGCGCCGGCGGCGTACTGCGAGCGCAGCCACGCGACCACACCGGCGCCGTCCCTCAGCCCGGCGATGGCGTCGAGCTGCGGCTGCAGCGGCGCCAGGCCGGCCGCGTCGATCGCGGCCTGGTCCATGCCGGTGCGCCAGATGTCGCCGATCTTGGCCTCGATCGACCCGGCAGCCGGCTGCGCCGCGGCGACCTGCTCGACGATGGCGTGCTGGATCGCCAGCGAACGCTCGCCCAGCACTTCGAAGCTGCCCCAGCTGGTGCGATCGCCCGGCACCGGGTTGGCGGCCAGCCACTTGCTGTTGACGTGGCCGCCGAGGTCGGCGCACGCGGCGATCGACGGATCCAGGTCGGCAACGTCGAACGCGGCGCTCGGGGTATCGACCGCGGACAGGTCGAAGCTCATCGGTGCCGGCGCGGCATCGGCCGGGGCCTCGGACTTGCCGCAGGCGGACAGCGCGACGGCGACGGCCACCGCCAGGGTCAGGGGGGCGAAAGAGGAACGCAGGGACATCGTGGACTCCGGGATGCGGGACACCAGACCGCGGACAGGGTGCCAATCCCCCAGCCTAGACCCGCGGGGCACCCCGGGTGATAGGCCGGAAGTCACGGTCGAAACCGAAGTCGCCGCCTCCATGGCCCGATCCACGGGCCCGGTTCACCTTTCCCGGGCGGGATCGACAGCGCCGCGCCGCACCCACGGCGCCAGTACGCCCAGCCAGCGCGGCCGCCAGGAGAGGGTGAACGCGACCGCCAGCGCCGAGCCCGCCAGCAGCATCACCCACACCAGCGATGCCATGGTCGGATGGTCGACCGCCAGGCACAGCAGCAGCGAAGCGAACAGGCCCAGCGTGCCCAGCACGCGCAACAGCCGGGTCGTGGCCGGCGCGGCCGGCGCGCCCCACACCTGCCGGGCATGCGCCGGCATCGCCAGCGCCAGCCAGCCCATCCCGGCGAAGCCCGCGCCCAGTGCCGCGGCCAGCAGCCAGGCCGCGTGGGCCGGCTCATGCATGCGCCGCTCCCGGGTCCGCGACGCCGTCCACGGCGGTCGCCGCCACGCGCGCCTTCACCCTGCGCGCCACCAGCAAGGCGATGGCGGCCACCGCGAGCAGCGCCAGGTCCATGCCCGCGACCGGCCAGTAGCCGGCGCCCAGTGTGCGCAGCAGGTGGTCGCCGGTGGTGACCCAGTTGAGCAGCACCGCAGCCACGGCAAGCACGGTGATTGCCCGGCACTGTTCGCCCCAGGCGGGATTCGCCCGGCCCTGCGCCACCGGCGCGCCGCGCCAGGCCGCATGCAGCAGGGCCAGCAGCCAGGTACCCCAGAACGCATAGCGCTCCCAGTCGCCACGTGCCGGCAGGTCCTCCGGCAGCAGCCGGTTGGCGACCAGGATCCCCAGCGTGGCCAGGACCATGCCGGTCACCGTCGCCACCGCCAGCGCATCGACCACGCGCGCGCCCTGGCTGCCGCGCAGCGCGTGCTGGCGCTTGCGCTTCTCGACGAAGAACACGAAGCCTGTAGCAATACAGACCGCGCCGGCGAGCCCGCCCAGCACGTACAGCCAGCGCAGCAACCAGTGGCGGAAGTGCTGCAGGTGCAGGCCGGTGAGGAACTCGCTGACCCGCGCGGTCGGCGTGGCCGGCGGATCCTCGCGGATCAGCTCTCCGGTGGCGGCCTTGAAGTGGATGCCGTCGCCGACCAGCGCGATGCGATCGGTGCCGGCGCGGTAGACGCTGACATAGCCGTTGGCATCGCCCACGTGCTGCAGCACCAGGAAGCCCACGTCGCCGGCCTTGCCATTGGCCTCCCAGCGGCGCTGCGCTTCGGCCACCATCGCATCGACGTCGGCCAGCCCGGCCGGCACGCCGGCGCGGTCGTGCGGCAGGCCGGTTTCCTGCGCCTCGACCTGCGCGTGCAGGTCGTGCAACTGGGTGTGGCCGACCGGGAAGTAGTAGGTGCCGGCGAAGATCACCAGCCCGGTGAAGGCGAAGAAGAAGTGGAACGGCAGCGCGACCACGCCGGTGAGGTTGTGCAGGTCCAGTACGCTGCGCAGGCGCGCCTTGTCGGGGCGGAAGGTGAAGATCTCGCGGAACAGCCTGCGGTGCATCACCACGCCGCTGACCAGCGCGGCCAGCATCACCATCGCCGAGAAGCCGACGATCCAGATGCCCAGGTTCTTCCAGTCCAGGGTCAGCCCGTAGTGCAGCGGGAAGAAGAAGCCGCTGCCGAGCTTGAGCCGGTCGTCCGGCAGCGCGGTGCCGTCGCGCGGGTCGATGGTGGCGTAGGCCCAGATCGCCTCTTCCGGGTCCTTCGCGCCCGGCACCTCGTAGCCGGCGAACAGCGCCAGCACCGGGTCGCGATGGGTCGTGTAGGCACTCCAGCTGACCACCGTGTCGAAACGCTCGGGCATCGGCCCGTCGACACGCGGGCGCATCGCCTCGACCGCCTGGGCGGTCGGCTGCATGCGCTCGAATGCCGGCCGCAACACCTGCTCGTACGAAGGCATCGGCTGCGGCTCGATGCGCGTGGCCGGGATCGACCAGCGGTCGATCTCGCGGTCGAACACCGACAGCGCGCCGAAGAAGAACGCGGCCATCAGCACGAAGCCCAGCACCAGGCCGAACCAGGTGTGCAGCCACGCCATCGATTGCCGGAAGCCCTGGAACATCGCAAACCTCCCTCAGGCCAGCAGCGACTGCACGAATGAACCCAGCCCGGCCAGCAACCCGCCGCCGGCCAGCAGCACCACCCACACCCGCGCCAGCCGGCGCGCGGCGATCGCCCACAGGAACACCACCAGGCAGGCGAGCAGCCCGGCCACGGCGCCGAGGAACTCGGCGTCGTGGAATTCCAGGCCGGCGGCGAACAGCAGGCTGGTCGTGGCCGCGACCACGCCCCACGCGAAAGCGTAGCCACCGAACACCGCGGCAACTATCCGTGCCGCGACATGCAGGCGCGTGGCACCCTGGGCATCGGCTGTGGCGAAGGTACGTGACATGGCGTCGGCTGGTGTCGTACGTGGCGGATGGCGGCTCAGAACCGCCAGTCCAGGGTGACCGTGTAGTTGGCCGGCGCCCCGTAGAAGCCACTGTAGCGCAGGGTGCTGATGTACTTCTCGTTGAACAGGTTGTTGACGTTCAGGCGCACGCTGGCGTTGTCGACGAAGTCCCAGGCCATGAAGCCGTTGAGCACCGCGTAGCTGTCCTGGCGCACGGTGAAGCCGCTGCTCTCGGTGTTGGAGATCGCGCTCTGCCAGCGCCCGCCGATGCCGTACGACAGGGCCGCGTAGCCCGGCGCGCGCGCGCTCAGGACCAGATTGGCGCTGCGCCGCGGCACCCACGGGTAGGTGTCCTCGCCGTTCAGTCCATCCATCTTCAACGCGGTGTAGCCCAGCACCACGTCCAGGTTCTCGCTGAGCCTGCCGACCGCCTCCAGCTCGATGCCGGTCGACTCCACGTCCACCGGCGCGTAGATGGTCTGGCCGTACTGGTTGTACTGGCCGGTCGGCGTCGCCAGTCCCTGCTGGTCGGCACGGAACACCGCCAGCGTGGTCAGCAGGCGCTGGTCCAGCCATTCGGCCTTGATCCCCGCCTCGTAGTTCACGCCCTTGCTCGGATCCAGGTAGCGATCGTTCTCGTCGACCTGGTCCTGCGGCTGGTAGATGTCCGAATAGCTGACGTAGCCCAGCACGTTGCCGGTGAAATCGAAGGTCAGGCCGGCGTAGGGGCTGGTGTGGCTGGTGGTCTGGTCGAAGGTCAGCCCGTAGGAATGGCCGTGGCGCCGGTACTGCGCGTAGTTGGCGCCGACGATGGCGTTGAAGCGCTCGCTCAGCGAGATCCGGGTCGCGCCGAACACGCGCTTGAGCCGCTGGTTGAGCACCGAATAGAGCGACGGATCGCCCCACGCCGGCTCGGGGATCGCGTCGGTCGGGTACGGGAACGGCGGCAGCGGGCCCCAGGCCGGCGAAGAGAAGTCGGCGGCGCGCTCCCAGCTGTCCGACTCGGCGCGCGAGAGGCTGGCGCCGAGCATCGCCTGTTGCTCGCGGCCGAACAGTTCGAAGCGGCCATCGACGGTGACCGCGCCCAGGTGCGCGCTGGACTCGTCGTTTCCGCCCCAGGGGAAACCGGACAGGCCCAGGCCGGTGTCCGGATCCAGGCCGGTGGCGAGCCCGTCGTAAGCGTAGAACATGCGTTCGTCGCCTTCGGCGCGGCGGTAGTTGTAGGACGCCTTCAACTGCCAGTCGGCGCCGAGCTGGTGGGTGTACTCGGCGAAGGCGGTCTGGTCGGTGGTGTCCCAGTACGTCCAGTCCTGCGTGGTCGTGGCGCCGCGCGGCCATTCGTTCTGGGTGCCGTCGCTGTTCATGAACACCAGCGCGCCCCACATGATGCCGTCGGAGTCGGCCTGCTGGTACGAGTAGCCGAACGCCAGGGTGCCGTTTTCGCCGCCCTGGCCGTCGACCACGCCGTAAACGTAATCGCGGCGGTTCTCGTTGGCTTCCAGCCAGGACCCGCCGTCCTCGTGCGCGGCGACGATGCGACCGGCCCAGGTGCCGTCGTCGGTGAACGGCGTCGAATAGTCGGCCTCGGCGCGCAGCGTGTCCCACGAGCCGTAGCCGAGCCCGAGCCTGCCCTCGGCCTCGTTGGTCGGGCGCTTGCGCACGTAGTTGATCGTGCCGGCGGCGTTGCCGACGCCGGTGAGCAGGCCGTTGGCGCCGCGGATCACTTCCACCTTCTCGTAGCCGAAGGTGTCCATCGCGCCGGTGGCGATGCCCCAGCTGTTGGGCATGCCGACGCCGTCGATCTGGGTGTTGAGGATGTCGAAGCCGCGTGCGCCGTAGCTGGTGCGGTTGGTCTCCCACTCGTCCACGCGCACGCCGGTGGCCAGGCGCAGCGCCTCGTTGACGCTGGTGGCGCCGAACTTGGCCATCAACTCGCCGCTCACCACGCTGATCGACTGCGGGGTGTCCTTGATGTCCAGGTCGAGGTTGGTCGCGCCGTTGCTGACCCGGTTGGCGCGCTGGGCCACGACCATCACCGTGTCCAGCTCGGTCGGCGTGGCGGTCGCCTCCGCGGTGGCGTCCTGCGGTGCGGCCAGGGCCGCTGCCGGGAGCGACAGGGCCAGGGCGATGGCCAAAGGCAGGCTGGCGTTGGCCAGGAAACGGGAAGCCGGGCGACGGCTGTTCGCCGGTCGGGAAGAACGGGTGGAACGCATCGGGATGCCTTTGTCGAATGGGAGTCGGGAGGGAACGAAGGCGACCGGAACCTTCCGGCGCCCGCCCAGATGTCCGTACCGCCCTGCCCGCCCGCGCCTGCGCCACGTCCCGTGCCGCCGCCCGCGGGGGGCCGGAATACCGGCCGGCCATGAAAACCGCCCGCGTATTAAATGCGAATCACTCTCACTCCGCAATATCCAGCACCCCGGAAACGACGACACCCGGCCGAAGCCGGGTGCCATTCCGGTCCTGCGGGAGAGGCGCGCCTACTTCGCCTTGCCCTGGTTGGCCACTGCCTCGGCCGCGCGCCTGGCCGCCTCGGGGTCGCCGAGGTAGCGGTAGGACTTCACCGCCAGGCCGTCGTCCAGTTCGAACAGCAGCGGGATGCCGGTGGGGATGTTGAGCTCGAGGATTTCCTCCTTCGAGACGTCGTTGAGGTACTTGTACAGCGCGCGCAGCGAGTTGCCGTGCGCGGCGACGAGCACGTCGCTGCCGGACTTCAGCACCGGGGCGATGGCGTCGTGCCAGTACGGCAGGACGCGGTCCAGGGTGGTGGCCAGCGATTCGGAAGAAGGCAGCGCGTTGCGGTCCAGGCCGGCGTAGCGCGGATCGTTGGCCGGGTGGCCGGGATCGTCCAGCGGCATCGGCGGCGGCGGGATGTCGTACGAGCGGCGCCAGGTCTTGACCTGTTCCTCGCCGTGCCGGGCGGCGGTCTCGGCCTTGTCCAGGCCCTGCAGCGCGCCGTAGTGGCGCTCGTTGAGGCGCCAGCTCTTGTGCACCGGCAGCCAGTCCTGGTCCAGCTCACCGAGGGCCAGGTTGAGCGTGCGGATGGCGCGCTTGAGGGTGGAGGTGAAGGCGACATCGAAGCGCAGGCCTTCCTCGCGCATCAGCCTGCCGCCGGCGGCGGCCTCGGCGCGGCCCTGTGCGGTGAGGTCGACGTCGACCCAGCCGGTGAAGCGGTTCTCGAGGTTCCACTGGCTCTGGCCGTGGCGCAGCAGGACGAGCTTGCGGGTCACTGGGGTCTCCGGGGGGCGGATGGAAAGCGGGATGGCGATTGTAGCGGGATGGCGGGGGCGCGCTGGTTGTCGCGTCGTCGCCGGCGCTTCACCGGCAATGGCGATAATCGCGGGATGGAGGCATCCGTGGACGTCGTCGATCCTTTCCCGGGCTGGGATGGCAGCACCGCCGGGGCGCGTGCGTTGCAGGCGGAACTGGCGGCACGGGGGTCGCTGGAGGATGGCTTCGTGGTGCCGTTGCGCATGATCGCGGGCTTCGACGTCGGCTTCGAGGACCAGGGCGCGACCACGCGCGCGGCGGTGGTGCTGGTCGATGCGGACTCGCTGCAGCCGCTGGAGTCGCACGTGGCGCGGGTGCCAACCTCGATGCCATACGTGCCAGGCCTGCTGAGTTTCCGCGAACTGCCGGCGCTGCTGCGGGCGCTGGCGATGCTGTCGCGGGCGCCGGACCTGGCGATGGTGGATGGCCAGGGCATCGCCCATCCGCGGCGGCTGGGCATCGCGGCGCACTTCGGCGTGGCGACGGGGCTGCCGGCGATGGGCGTGGCGAAGTCGCTGCTGGCCGGCAAATTCGATCCGCCGGGCGCCGAGCGCGGCGACCGCAGCCCGGTGGTCCATCGCGGTGAGGTGGTCGGCTACGCGCTGCGCAGCAAGCCGCGCTGCAATCCGCTGATCGTCTCGCCGGGGCACCGGGTGTCGTTGCACACGGCCGTGGAACTGGCGCTGCGCTGCCTGGCCGGCTATCGCCTGCCCGAACCGACGCGGCTGGCCGACCGGCTGGCATCGCGGCGCGATGGACCGGCCCGCGTGGACGCCGCCGGACGCGGTGAAATCAGCCGCGGCGATGGCGGATCCGCGGCGGCCGCTTCCACGCGCGGGTCCGGCAGCGGCCGGCGGCGCGGCGCCGTTTAACCGGAAGGCAACGACAGCGTCCGCGTGTTCGGCGTACGCTCTGCCGGCCCATTCCGGGCGTCAACGACGGGGACGACGATGACTGTGACGAAACGTTTGGCGGCCGAATTCCTCGGCACGCTGTGGCTGGTGCTGGGCGGTTGCGGCAGTGCGGTACTGGCGGCGAAGTTCGGCGGCGACGGCAATCCGCTGGGCATCGGCTTCGTCGGCGTGGCGCTGGCCTTCGGCCTGACCGTGCTCACCGGCGCGTATGCCTTCGGCCACATCTCCGGCGGACACTTCAACCCGGCGGTGAGCCTGGGCCTGGCCGCCGGCGGACGCTTCCCGGCCAAGGACCTGCCCGGTTACATCGTGGCCCAGGTGCTGGGCGCGATCGCCGCCGGCTTCATCCTGCTGCAGATCGCCCGCGGCGGCGGCGGTTTCGTCATCGATCCGACCGCGGCCGGCGCCTTCGCCAGCAACGGCTACGGCGTGCTCTCGCCCGGCGGCTACACCATGGCCGCCGCGTTCCTGTGCGAAGTGGTGCTCACCGCGTTCTTCCTGCTGGTGATCATGGGCGCGACCCACAACAAAGCTGCCGCCGGCTTCGCGCCGATCGCCATCGGCCTGGCCCTGACCCTGATCCACCTGATCAGCATCCCGGTCACCAACACCTCGGTGAACCCGGCCCGCTCCACCGGCGTGGCCCTGTTCGCCGGCTCCGGGGCGATCGGCCAGCTGTGGCTGTTCTGGGTGGCACCGCTGATCGGCGGCGCGATCGGTGGCGTGCTCTACGCCTGGCTGCGGCCTGCGAACGAGTAGGCGCCAACCGCGTTGCGCGCGACGGGCCGGGCCAGGCATGGCCCGGCCCGTATTCATGTTGGAGGGCCATACCACCGGTGCCGCGCAGCCGCGAATGCGGTTAGGATTGTGCGATGCAACACCCCCGCAACAGGCGTGGCCACTCGATGCTCTACCAGATCCATGAACTCAACCGCGCGATGATGGCCCCCTGGGTCCATCTGGCCGAAGCCAACTCGCGCATCTTCTCCCACCCTTCCAGCTGGATCTCCTCCCTGCCCGGCGCCGAGCGCATCGCCGCCGGCAACGAACTGGTGCACCGCCTCGGCAAGGAATACGAGAAGCCGCCCTGGGGCATCCACGAAGTGGAAGTGGCCGGGCACAAGGTGCCGGTGCTGGAACAGGAGGTGGTGCGCAAGCCGTTCTGCCGCCTGGTCCGCTTCAAGCGCTACAGCGACGACGCCAGCGTCATCGCCGCGCTCAAGGACGACCCGGTCGTGCTGGTGGTGGCGCCGCTGTCCGGCCACCACGCCACCCTGCTGCGCGACACCGTGCGCACCCTGCTGCGCGACCACAAGGTCTACGTCGCCGACTGGATCGACGCGCGCATGGTCCCGCTGGAGGATGGCGCGTTCGGGCTGGACGACTACGTCGCCTACATCGAGGACTTCATCCGCCACATCGGCGCGGCCAACCTGCACGTGATGAGCGTGTGCCAGCCGACCGTGCCGGTGCTGGCGGCGGTGTCGCTGATGGCCGCGCGCGGCGAGCCGGTGCCGCGCTCGCTGGTGATGATGGGCGGGCCGATCGACGCGCGCCGCAGCCCGACCCAGGTCAACGGACTGGCCACGCGCAACCGGCTGGCGTGGTTCGAGAACCACGTGATCCACACGGTGCCGCAGCCGTACCCGGGCCAGGGCCGCGAGGTCTACCCGGGCTTCCTGCAGCACGCCGGCTTCATCGCGATGAACCCCAGCCGCCACGTCATGTCGCACTGGGACTTCTATTCGGACCTGGTCAAGGGCGACCTGCAGGACGCCGAATCGCACCGTCGCTTCTACGACGAGTACAACGCGGTGCTGGACATGCCGGCCGAGTACTACCTGGACACGATCAGGACGGTGTTCCAGGAATTCCTGCTGCCGCGCGGCAAGTGGAAGGTCAACGGCGAGCCGGTCAGGCCGGCGGCGATCAAGGGCACGGCGCTGATGACCATCGAAGGCGAACTGGACGACATCTCGGGCCTGGGCCAGACCGCCGCCGCGCACGACCTGTGCACGGGCATCGCCAAGACCCGGCAGAAGCACCTGACGGTCGAGGGCGCCGGCCACTACGGCATCTTCAGTGGCCGCCGCTGGCGCGAGAAGGTCTATCCGCAGGTGCGCGGGTTCATCGCCAGGTACAACGGCTGATCCGGGTCGCAGCCCCGGGATCAAGGAAAGCCCCGCCTGCGAGCGGGGCTTTCCGTTCCTGATGCGATAGGGCGAAAGCGTGGCGGCAGCAGGCCCTTCCGTTCCACGCCACCGATCCAGGCGGTTCAGAGCCGACGCGCCACCTTGCCCTCGGCATCGAGGATCTCGATGCGCGGCTCATCGTTCGCGTCCACGCCGATGCGGATGCGCGGCTTGCCGCTGGTGTCGGCGATCTCCAGCGCGGCATCGCGGTTGCGGTTGGAGAGCATGATCCGCGACACGCCTTCGCTGGTGGTCACCTCACCCTCGCTGTAGGGGATGCGGTCGGCGATGGTCAGGCCGGCCATCCACGACTTGCCGTCCGGGCTCTCCATCTTCATCAGGCCGATGCCATCGGTGGGCTGGTGGTTGTAGTCGAAGATGTGGCCCGCCATGCGGTGTCCGGCCGGACCGGTCATGGTCGCCAATCCACCGGTTTCCACCCCCTCCTGGTCGTAGAAGACCATGCCGGCGGCGGTACGGATGCTGCGCGCATGGGTCTTGCCGCGGAACACCGGGTCGGGGAAGCGTTCCGCATTCGCGATCACCAGTCGCGGCTTGCCGCTGGCGTCGACCACGTTGATCCGCTCGACGGTCAGTTCCTGCACGTGCTGGTGGCCGCTGGCCGCGAGCGTCGCCGATGCACTGGCACTGGCATTGGCATCGGGCAGCAGCCACTGCGCCAGCGACAGGCCCCAGGCGCCGGCGACCAGGGACCACAGCAGCGCCTGGCGGCCACGGCGGGACGAAGGAACGGAAGACGAGGACACGGTGCTCTTTTCCATGGGCAATACTCTCTCCTGCCGTGGCGGCATGCGGATGGGACATCGGGACTCGGGATCGCAGCGGGAGGACATCCCCCGGCCCGCCGCTGCGCGCGGGCCGGGGCGTGGCGCCGGCTCAGACCACCGGGTCGCGCACCAGCAGGTGCCGGGCCAGCCAGCCGTGGAAGCGGCCGACCAGGCGCGCCAGGTGCAGGGTCACGAACAGCATCAGCACCGCGCCGACGAAGACCAGCGGCAGGCCCCACGCCGGCAGCGACGTGACGAAGGCATCACCGCCATAGTTCAGCACCTGCCAGCCATCGACCGTGACACCCGCATCGGCCAGGCCCGTCCAGACCATCACCGGTGCCGCCGCGAAGGCCAGCGACAGCGCCACCGCCGTGATCACGAAGCTGAAATAGGCCGTGCCCAGCGGCAGCATCAGCAGCATGTAGCCCATCGCCGTCCACGTGCGCACGTCGGTGAACAGCTCCTTGATCCGCGTCAGCCACGGCTTGTCGCGTTGCGTGTACAGCGGCCGCCGCGGCATGCGCACGCCCAGCAGGGTCTCGACGATGCGCCCTTCCACCAGCGACAGCAGCCGTACCGACATCAGGAACAGCAGCAGCAGCGGCACGCCGACGATCAGCACCAGCAGGCCCAGCGACAGGCTCATGCCGGTCACCACCCAGGTGAAGTAGAAGGTGCCCGTGGCCAGCGCCAGCAGCATGTAGAACAGCGAACCGTAGGTGTACGGATCGGCGACCACGCCGAAGAAGCGTCCGACCAGCGAGCGCCGCTTCGGCGGCGCCGGCGGGCGCAGCGCGCGGTTCACCGTCACCTCGGTCTCGCGGTAGATGTCGGCGACCTCTTCCGGCGCGCCGTAGCTGCCGGCGACCGCGGCGATCACCTCGGATTCGGAGCGGTCCGGGTTCTCGGCCAGTTCCGAACGCAGGTATTCCTCGGCGTCGTACAGGGCGTCCTGGATCATGGCCTTGTCCGCGCCTGCCAGGGCCTCGCGCAGCTGTTCCAGGTATTCGGGGATCGTGCCGGGCAGCGGCCGTGCGGAATTGGTGGTGTTCATGCGGGGACCCCCTCCAGGGCGGAATCGACGGTATCGCGGGTGGCGCGCCAGGCGGCGGCCCAGGACTGCAGGACCTGGCGGCCGGCATCGGTGATGCGGTAGTAGCGGCGCGGCGGGCCGGCGACGGACGGCTCGACGAAGCTGTCCAGCAGGCCGCCGCCCTCCAGGTTGCGCAACACCGGGTACAGCGCGCTCTGCTTGTTGGCGAGCACGCCGTCGCCGGTGCGCTCGAGCTGCTTGGCGATCAGGTAGCCGTAGAGCGGCTCGCCGGCACGCGCCAGCACCGCCAGCAGCACCAGCGACACGGTGCCGGTGCTGATCTCCTTCTGGAACTTCTTCAGGTGGACCTCGGTATCGAACATGGCGTCCTCCCGGGCGGATCTGCCGCTAGGTTGGAGGCCATGCTATTGCGAAGTCTGATATAGCGTATGTGCTAGTAGTCACGCCGTGCGCATGGCCGGCGGGCGAGATCGCGAGCCGGCATTGATGCCAGCCCGCGCACGCGGAACCTCATAACATATTGATAAAATTGAAGATCAAGGCCGCACTGCGGCCCGTCCCCAGCTACTTCAGCTTCCGCTCCAGGGCGTAGTACGCCAGATTTCCCAGCCCGGTAGCACCGAGCAGGAGCGCGATGACGCCCGGGGTGACCCGGTCCGCGCCGGTCAGCTCCACCAGGCCGAAGCCCCCGGCCAGCGCAAGGCACACGCTGCCCCACTGCAGCGCGGCCAGGCGCCGCCGCGTCGCCTCGCCCTCGAGCAGCGAGCGCACCAGCTCCTCGGAACCGCGCGATTCGATGATCCGCCGGCGCGTGTAGGCATCGACCACCGCCTTGATGGAGTAGGCGATGGAGGCGAACAGGGTGATGGGGATGAGGAGATCGAAGTTCATGAGTCGGCAACCATGTCGAGTGGGTCCCCATTGAGATACGTGGCCATGCCAGCGGGTTGCAGCCGGTGATTTGCAACCGGCGCCACGCCCGGCGTATCCCTGTACCGGATGACCAGCCCGCCCTCCCCCGCCTCCTTCCAGGACACCCTTGGCGCCGACCGGGCACTGGTGGAAGCCGTCCTGGCGCGCAGGCCCGGCGCGTTCGAGCGACTGGTGCGCGAATACCAGAACCTGTGCTGGCATGTCGTGGACCGCATGGTGCGGCACCCGGACGACACGCGCGAACTGTGCCAGGAGGTCTTCCTGCGCATCCACCGCTCGCTGCACCAGTACCGGGGCGAGAGCGCATTGAAATCGTGGGTGGCGCAGGTGGCCTACTCGGTGGCCAGGCGGCACCTCGAGCGCAAACGCATCCCGATCGTGGAAGGAAGCGACGGCGAGGACGGCCTGCTCCTCGCCGAAAGGACAGGCGACGGCTTCGATCTGGAGGCGAACGCCGCGGACGCGGAAATCAACGCGCACCTGCATGCGGCCATCGAGGCCTTGCCGCCACTGCAGCGGACGCTGCTTACGCTCTACCATCTCGAAGAGATGCCCATCGGCGAGATCGCCCGCCTGACCGGCCTTGCCGAGGGCACCGTCAAGAGCCACCTGTTCCGCAGCCGCAAGCGACTGCGCGGAGTGCTGGAATCGCGCATAGGAGAATCGCCATGAACACGAGGAACAAGCCTCAGGTCGACCCGGGCGAATGGGAGGCACAGGAGCGCGGCATGCGCACCGCACGCGCACGCGATGCGGACGCACGGCTGGACGAGGCGGCGGCGGACTACCGCATCGTGGCCGAGGCGCTGGTGTCCGCCCCCCGCAGCGAACCGCCGGCCGGTTTCGCCACCGCGGTCGCGAAACACGTCGCCCGCCACGAGGCGGGACTCGAACGCCTGCTGTGGCGGAGCCTGCTGGTCGTGTTCGTGGTCGCGTCGGCCGCGATGGGCGCGCAGTACGGCGCGCAGTGGCTGCAAGCGCTGCAGGGGATCCTGGATGGCGACGCCCTTGGCTGGGCGCTGGCTGCCGTGGGCTGCATGGCGCTGTCCTGGATCGGCAGCCGGTTGTTCGAGCCCGGCCACCCTGCAGGGATCCACGCCCCCTAGGTCCGGACGCCGGGCGATCCCGGACATGGTCCGGGACCGCCCCGCCGGATGCCGCGCGCCGGCGTGTCGCGCGCCGCTACTGCGTGAGCGGCATGCGGGCCTGGTAGTACTCCACCAGCCGCGACACCGCCTGCGGATCGACATTGCCCAGGCCGATCACCACCTCGCCCAGAGTCGGGAATATGCGGAGTTCCGCGTTCATGCCCTGCGCACCGCCGCCGTGGCCGTAGACGGGAACACCCTGCTCCTGGGCGACCGAGAATCCGTAGCCGTACCAGGGGGTCTGCCTGCGCGTGGCCTCGGCCAGCAGCGCCGGCGACAGCAGCTTGCCGGACTGCAGCGCGCGCGCGAACTTCAGCAGGTCGCCGGCGGTGCTGTAGCCGCCGCCGGCGGCCGTACCGCGGTACGGCAGGGTGTCGGCGGCGTCGGTCCACGCAGCACTGTTGGCGGCACGGGTATAGGCACGCGCGCGGCCGGGCCCCGCCGCGTCCTCCGGCAGCGAACCGCTGTCGCGCATCCCGGCGGGGGCGAAGACGTTCTGGTCGACATAGTCGTAGTAGGACTGGCCGCTCACGCGTTCGATGATGGCGCCCAGCAGCAGGAAACCGTAATTGCTGTACCGGTGCGCCTCGCCGGGCGGGTGGTCGGGCCCGCGCGCGCCATACAGGCGCACGTAGTCGTCATGGGTCTTCAGCGACAGCCGCTGCCGGTCGAACTCCGGCCCGAAGATGTCGCCGGTGCCGCCGGAATGCGTGAGCAGCTGGCGGATGGTGACCCTGGCGATCTCCGCGTTCGGATAGTCCGGCAGGTAGTCGCCGACGGTGCCGTCCAGCGACAGCTTGCCGGCCTGCACCAGCTGCAGCGCGGACACCGCGGTGAACATCTTGTTCATCGATCCCAGCCGGAACCTGGTGTCGAGCGCGACCGGCGTGCCGGCCTGGCGATCGGCGAGGCCCCACGCGCGCTGCAACAGCACCTGCTCGCCACGCGCCACCAGGAGCACGCCGGAGAAGGCATCCTGTTCCGCTTGGACGTCGGCCCTCGCCGTCAACGCATCGATCGCCGCGGCCTGCTCCAGGCGCGGGATGCGCAGGTCCGCAGGACGCTCGATGGCTTCGATCGCCAGTTCCTGCTTCGCATCCGCATTCGTGGTCGTCCGCACGCGCGCGACGGTGTCCGAATCCATTTCCTGCATCAGCGCCTGCGCCGACCCGGGTTCGGACGGTTCGTACCGGATCAGCCGGAACCCGCCGGTGCGCTGGTGGAAATCCAGCATCCCGTCGACATCCATCGTCGGCTCGTAACGATCGCGGAAGGCTTCCAGCTGCCCGCGGTCGTTGGCGTTGAAGGCCGCCAGCCAGGCGTCCAGCGCCTGGCGGGCGGGATCGGCCTCGGCCGCGAGGGTGTTCGGGGCGGCATCGCTGGCGGCCGGGGACGCGGCCAGCGCCCTCGCGGGCATCTGCAGGCCGCAGGAAAGCAACAGGAACAGGAACAGGGCGGGACGTGAAGTCATGGCGGTTGGTCACGGGAGGGTCCGCACAAGGAGATGCGGTCGCCGGGGCAGCGGTTGCAGGCCGGGACGGTCCGCCCGGCTGGCGGCTGCCGGGAGTGGCTGCGAGAATCGTCCATCCTTCCGACGCATGCCCACGCCATGATCCTGCGCCCCGCCCTGCTCGCCACCCTGCTCGCCACCGCCCCGGCGCTTGCCGCCGATCCGCCGCCGTACCGCAGCGCGCAGCAGATCCTGGACGCGTCGCCGGTCGCCGACTGGCGCAGCCCCGATCCGGACAGCACCCTGTACCTGGAACTCGAAGGCGGCCGGGTGGTGATCGAGCTGGCGCCGGGCTTCGCCCCCGCCCACGTGGACAACATCCGCACCCTGGCCCGCGAGGGTTTCTGGGACGGCACCAGCATCTACCGCGTGCAGGACAACTTCGTGGTCCAGTTCGGGGACGCCGACGCGGACGATGCGGCGAAGGCCAGGCCGCTGGGCGCGGCCAGGCGCAAGCTGCCGGCCGAGTTCGAACGCGATGCGAAGGGCCTGGACTTCCAGGTGCTGCCCGACGTCGACGGCTGGGCGCCGCAGGTCGGCTTCGCCGACGGCTTCGCCGCCGGGCGCGACCCGCAGGCCGGCAAGGCCTGGATGGCGCACTGCTACGGCGTGGTCGGCGCCGGGCGCAACAACGAGCCCGACAGCAGCATCGGCGCCGAGCTGTACGTGGTGACCGGGCAGTCGCCGCGGCAGCGGGACCGCAACATCCCCCAGGTCGGCCGCGTCATCCAGGGCATGGAACTGCTGGCGGCACTGCCGCGCGGGCCCGAGCCGATGGGCTTCTACGAGGATCCGGCGCAGCGCACCGCGATCCGCGCGGTGCGCCTGGCCAGCACGGTGCCGGAGGCCGAGCGCAGCCAGCTGCAACTGCTGCGCACCGACAGCGCGACCTTCCGCGAGGTGGTCGAGGCGCGCCGCAACCGCCGCGACGATTTCTACAAGCGGCCGGCCGGGCACATCGACCTGTGCAACGTGCCGCTGCCGGTGCGCACGGCGAAGCGGTGAGCCTGCGCGCGCCCTTCCCTGCCGTCACCCGGCCTTGATCCGGCGGCGGTAGGCTGGCCGCCAGACCACGGAGACACCGCCATGCCCCAGCTGCTCCGCATCCGCATCACCGGCAGCGACGACGACCTGCGCGCCGTCGCCGACCTGCTGCAAAGCCTGGAAGGCATCGAGCACGTGGAGGAAGTGGCGGACCTGATGCCGCGCATGGACGACGAGGATTCCAGTTCGGCGGGCCTGTCCGACGACATCGGCCCGGGCACGCACGAACTGGAAGTCGAGGCACCCAACGAATACACCGCCGGGCGCGTACGCGCAGCGGTGGAAGAACTGGCCTACCGGCTGGGCCTGATGGCCGAGTTCATCGACGACGAAGACTGAAGCACGCCATGCCGTGCGCGCCTGCCGCCGGACGGCGACGCGCGCCGGGAAGCCGGGCTCAGTAGCTCGCGCCGTCCGCCTGCACCACCTTCAGCGACGCCAGGTCCACGTCAGGCAGGCAGCGCACGTTCACCGCCACCGTCGCTTCGCCGGTCTTCGGGTTCGTTCCCTCGCTGAAGGGCGCGATGCCGCAGTCCGGGCAGTAGTGGTGCTCCAGGTGCTTCTTGTTGAAACGGTACGTGCCCAGGTCCGCCTCGGCCGTCTTCAGGTGCAGCGCGGTGCGCGGCGCGAACCAGAGCAGTCCGCCGCGGCGGCGGCACATCGAGCAGTTGCAGTCGTAGACCTCGGCGATGCCGTCGCCGACTTCGACCTCGAAGGCGATGCGGCCGCAGTGGCAGCTTCCGGACTGGGTGGTCATCTGTGCGCTCCACGGGACAGGCAGGGGCCCAGCCTAATGGATCGCGCCCGGCGCCGGTGACTCCAGGCACACCGGAGGCGCATGCCGAGCCGCGCATGCCCTGTCGGGCCCGGCCCGCAGCCGAAGAAAATCCGCAGCCCCCGGTTCCGCCGGCCGCGTGGTGCGCCTATGCTTCCAGTCTTCCCGCCGCCCGTCACGGAACCCGCCATGCGCCGCAGTCTGCTCGCCGTCACACTCCTCGCCAGCCTGGCCGCCTGCCACAAGGAGCCTGCGGACACGACCGCCGCCGCGCCGGGCGCCGATGCGGCCGCTACCGCTGCAACCGCCGGCGTCTCGCCGGCCGATGCCGCCTTCGCCGACCTGTCCAGGCGCGCCCTCGACGGCTGGCTGCAGCTGTCCCCGGTCAGCGCCACCCAGATCGGCGAGCACCGTTACGATGGCGAGCTGGACGACCTCAGCGCCGAAGGCCGGCAGAAGGGCCTGGAGGCCAGCCGCGCGATCCTCGCCGAACTGGACGCGATGGACGTGTCCACTCTGTCGAGCGAGAACCAGGTCGACGCGGCGATCCTGCGCAACCAGCTGCAGTACGACATCTGGAGCGGCGAGACCCTGCAGTCCTGGGCCTGGGACCCGCAGCTCTACAGCGGCCTGGCCGGCAGCGCGCTCTACGGGCTGATGGCGCGCGAGTTCGCGCCGATGCCGGACCGTCTTGGATCGGCCACCGCGCGCATGGAGAAGATCCCCGCGCTGCTGGCCCAGGCCCGCGCCAACCTGGACCCGGCGCGCGTGCCGAAGATCCACGCCGAGACCGTCGCCAAGCAGAACGCCGGCATCCTCGGCATCGTCGACGCCTTCATCGCCCCGAACCTGGGCCAGCTGGCCAATCCCGAGCGCGAGCGCGCCGAACTGGCGATCGCCGGGCTGAAGAAGGCCGTGGCCGAACACCAGGAATGGCTGGACAAGACCCTGGTGCCGAACGCGAAGGGCGACTTCCGCATCGGCGCGGAGCTGTACGACCAGAAGCTGCAGTTCGCCCTGCTGTCCTCGCTCTCGCGCGCGGAGATCAAGCAGCGCGCCGAGGCCGAACTGGTGCGCGTGCGCGCCGAGATGTACGGCATCGCCCGCCAGGTGCTTGCCGGCAAGCCCGGCGCGCCGGAACTGCCCGAGAACCCGACCCCGGAACAGCAGCAGAAGGCGATCGAGGCGGCACTGGAACTGGCCTACGCCGAACGCCCGGCGCGCGACCAGGTGGTGCCCGATGCCGAAGCCGCGCTGGCCCGCGCCACCGAGTTCGTGCGCACCCACGACCTGGTGACCCTGCCCGACGCACCGGTGGAGATCATCGAGATGCCGGAGTTCCAGCGCGGCGTGGCGGTGGCCTACGCCGACTCGCCCGGCCCGCTGGACAAGAACCTGAAGACCTTCTACGCGGTCTCGCCGATCCCGAAGGACTGGACCCAGGCCCAGGTCGATTCGTTCCTGCGCGAATACAACTCGCGCATGATCGAACTGCTGAGCATCCACGAGGGCACGCCCGGCCACTACCTGGAGGGCTGGCACTCGGCCAAGTTCCCCTCGACCCTGCGCGCGGTGCTGCGCTCGGGCATGTTCGCCGAAGGCTGGGCCGTCTACACCGAGAAGATGATGGCCGACGCCGGCTACCTGGACAACGACCCGCTGTTCCGCCTGGTCCAGCTGAAGTTCTACCTGCGCACGATCGCCAATGCGATCCTCGACCAGGGCGTGCACGTGGACGGCTGGACCCGCGAGCAGGCGATGGACCTGATGGTCAACCAGACCTTCCAGCAGGAGAGCGAGGCGGCCGGCAAGTGGACCCGCGCGCAGCTCACCTCGGCGCAGCTGCCGACCTACTTCGTCGGCGTGCAAGAGCACTTCGACACGCGCAAGGCAGTGGAGGCCAAGCTGGGCGACAGCTTCGACCTGAAGGCCTACCACGACCGGATCCTGTCCTACGGCGCCCCGCCGGTCCGCTTCGCCCGCCAGCTGATGCTGGACGAACCGATCCGGTAGAGCGGGGCTGCGCCGCTTCGCGCCCCTGCGCCCGCGTCGCGTCGCTGCTCCCGCTTTCTGTAGGAGCTGACTTCAGTCGGCGACAACGACGCTGGCACAGGCGACGTCATCATGGTTCCGACGACCGTGTCGCCGACTGAAGTCAGCTCCTACAGACGGCACGCGGACGGGCACGCGGAAGAGCCCGCGGACGGGCCGCCCGGACGAGCCGCGCTGAAGCCTCAACGCACCGGCTTCAGCACCAGGTCCTGGAAATCGAAGCTGAAGTCGGTCAGTTCCGACGCCGCCTCCATCCGCGCCTCGCGCAGTTTCCCGTCCGCGTCCAGGCTGAAGGTAACGAACGCATCGCCGTTGAGCGTGCGATCGTCCCACTTCACCAGGAAGGTATCGTGCTGCCAGTGCTGCAAGGTGCCGGAGAGCAGCGGGCTGGGCTTGAAGTGCATGCGCAGCTCCGCCCCATTCCGCACGATCTCGACGTCGCCGTACCAGGCATCGCGCCAGGTGCCGGCGTAGGCCGACAGCGGCAGCGAGGGCTTCGAGCGCGCGTCGCGCGCGGCCACGCGTTCCTGCCAGGCCTGGTCGGCCTTGGCCCGGGCCTTGCCGGCCGCGGCGGCATAGGCCGCGATCCAGTCGTTGCCCTGCGCCGGCTGCAGGAACGCATCGAGGATCTGCAGGGTCAACGCATTGAATGCACCACCCGCCTCCTGGTTGGTCAGGACCACGATGCCCAGGTCGCGCCCGGGCACCAGGGTCACCCGCGAGACCATGCCCGGCCAGCCGCCGGTATGCCAGGCCAGCTTCTCGCCACGGAACTCCGAGGTGATCCAGCCTTCGCCGTAGCCAAGAAAATCCGGCCTGGCCGGCGCCAGCTCCGGCACCGCGGGCTCGGCGATGTTCATCGGCGAATGCAGCGACCACATCGACTGCTGGCGCTTCTCCGAGAACAGGCGCTGCTCGCGCCCCTGCGGGTCGACGAAGGTTCCGCCGGCCAGTTGCGCCTTCATCCAGCGGCTCATGTCGTGCACGCTGGAGTAGATCCCGCCGGCGCCGGAGGCGTTGTGCCAGGTCAGCGGGAAGGTCGGCCGCAGCGTGGTGAAGTCGGCCTTCGCGTGCCCGGTGGCGGCGTTGTCGCCCGCCCGCAGTTCGTCGGCGTTGAAGCGCGTGGACGCCATGCCCAGCGGACCGAAGAAGCGCTGCTGCAGGAACTGCGCGTACAGCTGCCCGGAGGCCTGCTCGATCACCAGCGTGGCCGCCGCGTAGAGGATGTTGTCGTAGGCGTAGCGCTCGCGCAGGCCGGTCTTCAGCGGCACGTCCTTCAATCTGCGCACCACCTCTTCGGTGGTGTAGACGCTGCCCGGCCAGAACAGCAGGTCGCCGGCGCCCAGGCCCAGCCCGCTGCGGTGGGTGAGCAGGTCGCGGAGGCGCATCTGCGAAGTCACATACGGGTCGGACATGCGGAACCACGGCAGGTGGTCGACCACCCGGTCGTCGAGCGAGAGCTTGCCCTCATCGGCCAGCATCGACAGCGAGGCAGCGGTGAAGGCCTTGGTGTTGGAGGCGATCGCGAACAGGGTGTGCGCGTCCACCGGCTCGGGCTTGCCCAGTTCGCGCACGCCCCAGCCGCGCTCGAGCACGACTTCGCCGTCCTTGACCACGGCGATGGCGATGCCCGGCACCTCGAAACGCTCGCGGACCTGTTCGACCCAGACATCGAGTTGGGCTGGATCCAGGGCGGCCCGTTCCGGTGCCACCGTGGCCGGCGCGGCGGGGGCGTCGGCCAGCACCGGCGGCGTGGCCGCGAGAAGGCCGGCGGCAAGCAGCGCAAGGCAGGACAGGCGGAGAGCGGGCGTTGGCGAGGACATGCAGGCATCCGGTCGATGTTTCCCCGATTCTAGTGGCATGCGCGCACTCCCGCCCCGCCGCCATCCGTAGAGCGGGGCAAGCCCCGCTCTACGTGAGCGTCGCGCGATGGGCGGGACTGCCGCCGGGCTTATGCTGCCGTTCCCGCCGCCGCCTGCACCCTCCGCCGATGGAAGACCTGTTCGCGTCCATTCCCTCCTCCGCCCCGGGCCGCATCCATGTCGGCATCGGCGGCTGGACCTACGCGCCGTGGCGCGGCGGAATGTTCTACCCGCCGGGCCTGGTCCAGCGCCGCGAGCTGGAATACGCCAGCCGCCAGCTCACCGCGATCGAGATCAACGGCACTTACTACGGCACGCAGAAGCCGGAGACGTACGCGAAGTGGCGCGACGAGACCCCGCCCGGCTTCCTGTTCACCGCCAAGGCGCCGAAGCGGATCATGGCCAGCCGCCGCCTGGCCGGCACCGGCGCGCAGATCGACGATTTCGTCGGCGGCATCGCCACGCTTGGCGACCGGCTGGGCGCGCTGCTGTGGCAGTTCGATCGCGGCCAGTCGCCGACAGCGGACGATCTTGCTGCGTTCCTCGAGCTGCTGCCCGCGCAGGCCGGTGGCCGCCGCCTGCGCCACGCGCTGGAACTGCGCGATCCGGCCGCGTTCGATGACGACCTGCTGGCGCTGCTGCGCGCGCGCAACGTGGCGCTGGTGTTCGCCGGCTCGGACGAACACCCGTCTTTCGCCGATCTCACCGCCGACTTCACCTATGCACGGCTGATGCAGGCGCAGGCCGGGTTGGCGCAGGGCTATCCAGACGCCGACCTGGACGCCTGGGCGCGCCGCGCCCGCGCCTGGGCCGAGGGCGACGATCCGGCCGACCTGCCGCATGTGGCCGAGCTGCGGCCGGACCGGACGCCGCGCGAGGTCTTCGTGTTCTTCATCGCCAGCGCCAAGGAACGCAACCCCGCCGCCGCCCAGGCCCTGCTCCAGCGCCTCCTGTAGGAGCCCACTTCAGGGGGCGACCCGAGGCGGTTGAAGGTCACAGCGTTCAACGCGCAGTGCTCCGGAGCGGTTGCGTTCAACGCGGCTGCGCCCGGCCGCCTCGGGTCGCCCCCTGAAGTGGGCTCCTACAGGTAAACCGGTTCCGTGCGAGGATGCGCCATGGCCGACGGATTCCGGCGCACGCCCGCCTCCTCCCGCTACGCGCTGGTCCTGCTCGGCCTGTTCGCCGCGGTCTGGATCGCGCTGGCGATCTCGCCCTGGTACCGCCAGGACTGGGCACTGGAGAACGTGCTGGTCGTGGTCGCGGTGCCGGTGCTGGCCTGGGGCTGGCGGCGGATGCCGCTGACCCGGCTCAGCTACGCCTGCCTGTTCGTGTTCGGCGTCCTGCACGAGATCGGCGCGCACTATACCTACTCCGAAGTGCCCTACGACGCGTTCTTCCAGCGCACCTTCGGCATCTCGCCCGACGCCATGCTCGGCCTGCAGCGCAACTCCTTCGACCGCCTCGTGCACTTCCTCTACGGCGTGCTGGCGGCCCCGGCCTGCGTCGAACTGCTGGACCGGGTCGCGCCGCCTCGCGGGATCTGGCGCTACGTGCTGCCGGTCAGCTTCATCATGTCGCACTCGTTGCTGTTCGAGATGTTCGAATGGCTGGCCGCCATCGTGTTCGGCGGCGACCTCGGCCAGGCCTACCTGGGCACCCAGGGCGACGTATGGGACGCGCAGAAGGACATGCTGATGGCCACCCTCGGCGCGGCGCTCATGGTCGCCGTACTGGGCCTGCGCGGCTGGCTCGCCCCGCGTTTGTAGGAGCGGGCATGACCGCGACACGGGCGTCGGAAAAGCGAAGGCGTCGCCTGGGCCGACGGCGTCGGGTCGCGGTCATGCCCCCTCCTACAAGAGCGCCGTATCCCGCACCCACGCGCCACCGCCGCCGGGCGATAATGCGCCCATGCCGATGACCGACCGCGCCCGCGCCCAGCTGCAGATCCACTTCTGCGTGCTGCTGTGGGGCTTTACCGCGATCCTCGGGAAACTCATAACCCTGCCCGCGCTGCCGCTGGTGTGGTGGCGGATGCTGCTGGTGGTGGCGACCCTGGCCCTGCTGCCGCGGGTCTGGCGCGGCCTGCGCGCGCTGCCGTCGCGGCTGCTGCTGGCCTACGCCGGCATCGGCGTGCTGGTCGCGCTGCACTGGCTGACCTTCTACGGCGCGATCAAGCTGGCCAACGCCTCGGTGGCCGCGACCTGCATTGCCCTGGCACCGGTGTTCACCGCGGTGATCGAACCATGGGTGGCGCGGCGGCCGTTCCGCCCGCGCGAACTCGCACTGGGCGTGGCGGTGCTGCCCGGCGTGGCCCTGGTGGTCGGCGGCGTGCCCGACGGCATGCGCCTGGGCGTGGCGGTGGGCGCGCTGTCGGCGCTGCTGGTGGCGGTGTTCGGTTCGTTCAACAAGCGCCTGGTCGAGCATGCCGACCCGCTGACCGTGACCGCCGTCGAACTGGGCGCCGGCACCGTCGCCCTGACCGCGATGGCGCCGCTGCTGGTGCTGCTGCCCGGCTTCTCCTCCGAACTGCTGGTCATGCCGGGACTGGCCGACGGCACGCTGCTGCTGGTGCTGGCGCTGGGCTGCACCCTGCTGCCGTTCGCGCTGTCGCTGGTGGCGCTGCGCCACCTCAGCGCGTACACCGTGCAGCTGGCCACCAACCTGGAGCCGGTGTACGCGATCGTGCTGGCGGCGCTGCTGCTGGGCGAGCAGCGCGAACTGACCCCACTGTTCTACCTGGGCGTGGCGGTGATCCTGGGTGCTGTGTTCCTCGATCCGCTGCTGGCGCGACGCTCGGCACCCACGACGGCGGCCGAACCGGAGGTCCAGCATCCCGAAGTGCTGGGCACCTCCGAAGCCAAGCAGATGGTGGACTGACGTCCCCGCCGCGGCGCCTCAGTGCACCACCAGCACCGGGATCGGGCTCAGCGCGATCACCTTCTGCGTCACCGAGCCGACCAGCAGGCTCTTCAGCGCGCCCTTTCCGTGGCTGCCGATGACGATCATGCCGGCCTTCACCGTCTTGGCCTCGGCCAGCAGCGTCGGCGCGATGTCGCCGATCGCCGTGCGCTCGCTCCAGTCCAGGCGCGTGCGCTTGAGCAGCGGGCGCAACGGCGCCAGCGCCAGTTCGGCCTGGCGCTCGTAGTAGCGCCCCGGCCCGGCCTTGCCGAACTCCTTCTCCGCGGCAGCGGACAGCTTCGGCACCACGCTGAGCACGAACAGCTGCGGCGGCGTCTTCAGTTCCTTCGCCAGCTTCGCCACGCTCTTGACCACCGTCGCTGCCACGGCGCTGTCGTCCACCGCCACCAGGATCTTCATCGTCTCGCCTCCAGGCTGTCCGCTACGTGCATGGATGTTAATGCCGGTGCCGCCGGCGGGGAATGACCCGGATCAATCGGCCGCCATTACCAGTCGTCGTGCCCGGGCAGCAGCCCGCGCAGCTCGGCGTCGGTGAGGTTGCGCCACTTGCCCGGCTTGAGCTCGCCCAGCTTGATGTTGTCGATCCGCACCCGCCGCAGCTGGACCACGCGGTAGTCGAAGGCCGCGGCCATCAGCCGGATCTGCCGGTTCAGACCCTGCTCCAGCACGATGCGGAAGCCGAACTTGGCGATCCGCGCGGTGCGGCACGGCAGGGTCATCTGCCCGTGGATGCGCACCCCGCGCGCCATGCCGCGCAGGAACTCGTCGGTGACCGGCTTGTTCACCGCCACCAGGTATTCCTTCTGGTGGCGGTTTTCCGCACGCAGGACCTGGTTGACGATGTCGCCGTTGCTGGTCAGCAGGATCAGGCCTTCCGAATCCTTGTCCAGGCGCCCGATCGGGAAGATGCGCTGCTCGTGGCCGACGAAGTCGACGATATTCCCCTTCACCGAGGACTCGGTGGTGCAGGTGACGCCGACCGGCTTGTTCAGCGCGATGTAGACGTGGCGGCGCCTGCCGGCCTTCGCCGTGCGCGCCTTCAGCGGCTGGCCGTCGACCAGTACGGTGTCGCCCTCGCCCACCACCGCGCCCATCCCGGCCGGCTGGCCGTTGACGGTGACGCGCTTGTCCGCGATCAGGCGATCGGCCTCGCGGCGCGAACAGAAGCCGGTTTCGGCGATGTGCTTGTTGAGGCGGACGGGCTCGGTCATGGCGCGATTATCCCCGAGCCGGCGGCCGCCGGCTCAGCCACCATGCGGCTTCGGCGGACCCTTGCGGTGCGGCCTGGCCGGCGGCTTGCCGGACTTGCGCGGATGCGCGCCGTGCGGACGTTCTCCCTGGCTGCGGAACGGGCCCTTCTTCGGCGCACGCTCCACGGGGCCATGGACCGACGGCGCATGGCTGCCGTCCCAGCGGCTGATCCGCAGCTGCTGGCCGACCACCCAGGCCTTCTGCAGGTGCGACATGATCTCCGGCGGCATGCCTTCGGGCAGGTCCAGGATCGAATGGTCGTCGTGGATGTCGATGCGGCCGATGTAGCGGCTCTCCAGCCCGGCCTCGTTGGCGATCGCGCCGACGATGTTCCCCGGCTTCACCCCATGCGCGTGGCCGACCTCGACCCGGTAGGTTTCCATGCCCGGGTCCGGCGCCGCGCGCGGCGGCTTGGCTGCGCGCGGCGGGCGGGTGCCGTACTCGGCATCGTACGCGCGCGGCGGGCGCGACGGATGCTGGCCTTCACCGGCCTCGCCGGATGCATGCGGCGCACGGGCAACGTGGCCGCCCTCGTGTGGCCTGCGCGCAGCACCCTCGTGCCCGCGCGCGGCGAACCCTTCGCGCGGCGCACGCGCGCCACGGTTGTCCTCGCGGCCCTCGCGCTCGAAGCGCGGCGCGCGCGGCGGCGGTTCCTTCGCCTCCAGGAACAGCGGCGTATCGCCCTGCAGCAGCCGCGCCAATGCGGTGGCGACCTCGGTGGTGGTGACGTCGTGCTCGCCGGCGTAACGCTCGACCAGCTCGCGGTACGGGTCCAGCCCGCCGGTTTCCAGCGCGCCGGAGATCTTCTCGAAGAATTTCGCCACGCGGCGGTCGTTCACCGCCTCGACCGTGGGCAGGCGCATTTCCTCGATCGGCTGCCGGGTGGCGCGCTCGATCGCGCGCAGCATGCCCTTCTCGCGCGGGGTGACGAACAGGATCGCCTCACCGCTGCGCCCGGCGCGGCCGGTGCGGCCGATCCGGTGCACATAGCTCTCGGTGTCGTACGGAATGTCGTAGTTGAGCACGTGGCTGATCCGCTCCACATCCAGCCCGCGCGCGGCCACGTCGGTGGCCACCAGCACGTCCAGGCGCCCGTCCTTGAGTTGCTGGATGGTGCGCTCGCGCTGCTGCTGCTGGATGTCGCCGTTGATCGCCGCGGCGGCCACGCCGCGCGCCTGCAGCTTCTCCGCCAGTTCCTCGGTACCGGCCTTGGTCCGCGCGAACACGATCATCGCGTCGTACGGCTCGGCCTCCAGGATCCGGGTGAGCGCGTCGAGCTTGTGCAGGCCGCTGACGAACCAGTAGCGCTGGCGGATGTTCGCCGACGTGGTGGTCTTGGCCGCGATCGTGACCTCGACCGGATCCTTCAGGTAGGTCTGGGCGATGCGCCGGATCGGCGGCGGCATGGTCGCCGAGAACAGCGCCACCTGGCGCGTGGGCGGGGTCTTCTGCAGCACCGCCTCGACATCGTCGATGAAGCCCATCCGCAGCATCTCGTCGGCCTCGTCCAGCACCAGGCACTGCAGGCCGGACAGGTCCAGGGTGCCGCGCTCCAGGTGGTCGATCACCCGCCCGGGGGTGCCGACGACCACATGCACGCCGCGGCGCAGCGCATGCAGCTGCGGGCCGTAGCCCTGGCCGCCGTAGATCGGCAGCACGTGGAAACCGGGCAGTTTGGCCGCATAGCGCTGGAACGCCTCGGCCACCTGGATCGCCAGTTCGCGCGTGGGCGCCAGCACCAGCACCTGCGGCTTGTGCCTGGACAGGTCCAGCCTGGCCAGCGCCGGCAGCGCGAACGCGGCGGTCTTGCCGGTGCCAGTCTGGGCGGTGCCGAGCACGTCGCGGCCGGACAGCAGCGCCGGGATGGTGGCGGCCTGGATCGGCGACGGCGATTCGTAGCCGACCTCCGACAGGGTGGCCAGCAACGGCTCGGGGAGGCCGAGGTCACCGAAACGCGGCGCGGCGGGGGATTCTGGGGC